>NZ_JBYMUW010000001.1:0-600187 GCF_057814995.1 Caballeronia sp. SL1002
ATGAGTGGCTTTCAAAATATCGGCTCTGGGGCCAGAGCTTGGCTCACGATCGTGCGGCAGTTATCCGAGCGTAGCTGCGAGCGGACCGAACCCGAAACAGCGAGTGCTTTGTCGGCCGTCAGTCGCGCCCAGGTTCGTCTGGTCGAGAAACTGTCCCCGCGTACAGTCACCGTTGACTGGTGCGAGCCCGGCATTTGCCATTACGTGGAACAGACCTGGGTCTCGAGTGCCGCGAGCCACAGCGGTCACTGCGCCGTTTCTGGCAAGTTAATCCGGCGCGGCGAGCCGATATATCGGCCTCGTGCGACGCGTCCGCCCACTTACAATGCCGCCGCGATGATTGCAGCCGAGCAGGTACTAGCATTACCAGAGCCGTGGACTGACGACTAGTAATGCAGTGGGCAAGCGGCTTGGATATTAACGAGTCGCCCAAGGAACAAGTAAATGCGACCGCCAGCGCAGTGCAGCCGACGTAAGCGTTTCGACGCGCCGCCCGACAGATCCGCTGTGCTGGCCACCGCTGCCTATTCTGCCCCGTCCATCCGAGGACGGATCTTCGTCACCGCCTTCACCGCCCAATCCGCCCGACGCATATACGCGTCACTCGTCGGCTCACGAGGCACCCCGATTTAATACATGTCACATTGTGACGGAAATCACGCAACGTTTTCGGGGCGTCGGACTACAGCCCGCGCGACGCTGGCGGCACGACGGTCAGGGCGTGCGCAAATTGAGTTTCGACGAGCCGGAGCTCCTTCGGTTAGCGTCTCCGCGGTAAGCGTTTTCCGTCTGTCGCGCTGGCGCGGTCACGTGCCGCCCGTCTCCCCAGACGGCTTCACTTCCGACAAGTCGTCCTTCCTGACCTCGGCCTGGCGAACGGTGGTGCCGTCGTCACCGGTTTCCGAGACGTCCGTCTCGAATGTGCCTTCCTCACCCGCTCCGCTTTTGGCGGCCTCGTCCGTTTGCGCACTGTTCGATTGTTGCTGGCTCGCCATGGTTCGCTCCTTGCTCGATGGATGGACTGTTAGTTGGCGCTTCGTGAGTGGGTGGACCTGCGCCCGGGCCGGGTCGCGAAGCGTCGGCGCAGGTTGTCTGCGCTTGTATTGCCGATAGCATCGCCGATGCCTGAGCCGGTACATTTCCCACCATGCACCCGACCAGCGCGCGAGCGAACCCGGTTCGCAGCGTCCTGCTGCGGTCGTCCGGCAGGCGCCGATGACCGACTGCGACGACACGCTCGCCGGTGACGAAGGCGTCGCGGATCCGACCTGGGCCGCGCGCTTACAACGGGCCGGGGATGTTGCCTGCTGCGTCGGGCTCGTCGTGCTGGCCGGCGTCGCCAGCCGATGGTCGTGCAGCGTCGTTCTATCGGGATGGCGTTGCACGACCTTGTCGACGTTCTGCTCGGCGATGTCGCTCAGCCGGTTACTGCCCGGCCCGGCGCACGAGGCGCATGGCGCGCGGCAGCTTGTGCAATGCGCGTGCGCCGCTCGCACTGCAATAGCGCGCGCCGTTCATGATGCGGTCCTTGTCGCGCCGACCTAGGTCTTCGCCCCGATAGCGCACGTGGGCTGCCGCAATAGTCCCGCGATGTGGCACTCGTAATCGCGAACGCGAGTTAGTTGGAAGGCGTCGGATTGAACGTGTGCAGGTCGGCCGGCAAGCCGAGGTGTATCGTACGTTGCCATGCGAGGCCTGCAACCGCTTGCGCTGCGCGCCGGAGATCGACACCAGCGTAACGTCGTCGAATTCGCGGCACAATGCATAGAAACATCACTTGCGTGCATTTGAGACGTCGGCTGGACAGCCAGCTCGCATAATCGGGATGGAAATGCACGATATCGAATTCATCAGAGCGGCGCACCACCTGTTCGAGCATCGCAAAATGATACGCCTGCGGATCCGCCGTATTCTCGACCTCGCGCAACGGACGCGGATCGACGGGCACGGGCCGCGCACGCGTGAGCGATTGCCGCTCGCAAATAGCATCACGTCATGGCCGCGCTCGACCGCGGACAACCACAGCACGACGCGCTCGGTGGCGCCATAGGCGACCGGTGGAACCGCTCATAGAGGGTGTGGCACTTGCGTCACGTGCATTGCGGGCCTCCGCGTTTTTGCCCGCAGTTCATGGCACCAGCAAAAGGGCAAGGCATCCCGTGTAAAGTTTTCGCTTTTTACCGGTAATTTCGGAAACCGCAAAACTCCTGGCCACACTCAATTGGGAACGCGGGGGCAGCGCGGTCAGCCGCGGTCGAACCGCATCAAATCAGGCACAAATGCGCATCGTTCTGACCGGCCTTTGTCGCGGGCGCTGGCGCACAACAGATCGGTCCTGCGGGCATTCCCTTTTGCGGCGGCAGGGCCATTCCCGGTGTCGCACCAGCAGATTCGCACTTCATTGTCGCGCCGTATTTTTCACGAGCGGTTCGTGTACGCAAGCGTGCGGTCGCACCGCCGTCAGTCCCTACGTCCCGGCGTACGCAGTTGTCGAAGTCGGCCTCGTTGTCTCCCCGTTTCCGATCGGCATACATATTCGCGTACCGCTGCGCGACCGGCTGTGCTGCCATTGCGGTTGGGCGGCCCCGCGACGCTAGTGACCATCGCGTCGATGACAGAATTCGCGTTGCTGTTTCGCGGTCAATCGCTCGGTGCCGGATTGTTTCTCGCAGCAACGCTTGCGCCCACGGATCTGCTCCTCGCCAACGAGCCGCGCGTCAAGGAGGCAGGCGACGGGATGAGCCGCTGCGCTTTTCGCTGTCGGGAAGGCGGACTCAACGACCGCGCGGCCTATCCGCTCGATCATGCTCGGCCTGGCGCTAGTGCGAGCGCCGGAGTTCGCCTCCTCAAGGAAGCCTGGCGTTCGCTGGCGCCGTTGTTTGGGACACTCCCGGCGCGCTCGCGATCGGCTCGGTACTTGCGATGATCGTCGTGAAGGTTGTTGTGCTGCATCTGCGCATTTATGGAGGAGCGATCGGTCTTGACGGCTTTGTTGCGCTTGGACTCATGTTTGTTTGTCCGGGTGATCATGGTCGTCTTCCTCACAGGCGCAACGGGGCTGATAGGTTCGGCCATCGCGCGCAGATCCACTCGGCGCGACGAGGCACCACATGGGGTGATGGAGTGCCGGCAGCGATGCACTGGCGCCGTTGCGGCTGTCACCAGCTGATTCACGCGGGCCCTCGGGAACGACCCATGCTCGCCGAACAGTGCAACTCAACCTGAAAGGAGCGTAGCATGCCAGATTCGAAACTCCGTAATTCAAACCCTACCAATCCGCGCACTGATCAGGGCAAAGGCAAGGTAAAGGGCCAGCAGCAGCAAAACCAGCAAAAGCAGCCGATGCATCAGGGTGGACAACGCCAGCCGTGACGACATGCGCTTTCGCCATCGCCGCAGCCAGCCTGATGACGATGGCGCCCGGCGCCTGACGGCGCGGCACCGCGATTACTCCGGTGCGACGCATGGGCTCGGCACTGCAGTCAAAACGATTCCGCCGCGCCAGATCTGACCCGTAAGATTTCAGGCCATGAGATTCCGGCGCATGAAATCTGAACCCATAAGGTAAGCGGTGATCCTATCCGCCGCGCTTCTTCACAGGAAGCGCTACCTGTCCATTCTCTTCGCCCAACCTATCGCATGGAATTGCGAGACTGACGCGCCTGACCACCCGGACCCAGGCGCCAAACGGCGCTCGTTGTTGCCGGATATCGATCTTGACGCGCACACCTCGTGCTCCGCCGACCCGGTGCAGAAAGCGAATAGTCGAACGGTCTCGATCGACGTCGCGAATACGGCCGCATCTGACAATACGGTCGATACGGATGGCAAGTCTCTGGAAGCCGGACGCGATGAGTCGGTCTGGCACGACAACTTCAGTTAGTCCGACGCCACCCTGGAAAAACAGCGCGGCGGCACCGGCTGCGGGGCTCGGTGGCATCGACAGACGCGAGAGCGCGAATCTGCCGAACATCGCCTGTCGCCCCGTTTGGCGCATGGTCTATTGCGAAACCGTGGGTCAGCGGGACCTCGCTGACCAGTCGAACTGTTTCGAGCAAAATCCGACAGCTTGGCCGCCCGCCTTTGTGGACGGATCTCAGGCGCCGCCCCATTGCATCGACAAGCCGCCATCCATCGTCCATGTCTGGCCGGTCACGTAATCGCCGTAGTCCGATGCGAGGAACAGTGCGAGCCGGGCAATCTCTTCTGGTTGTCCAGGTCGATGCCAGGGAATGACCGAAATCGATTCTTCGCGCATTATCGGATCGTCGAGGCGTTTTTGCACTTCCCGCGAAAGGCTGCGCGCGCGTAAGCGAACCGACTCCTGCTTCCGCCATCCCATAGGGCACGCTCTACGGCGTCGGCAGATGCTCCGCGACAGAGGAGATGTTCACGATGCGCCCTCCGCCACCCGCTTCACGACGCATCCGGACGAATCTCCGGCAGCAGTAAAGCGGACCGAAAAGATCTGTGCGCAACACCGTATCGATCTGCGCATCTTTGAGATCGGCGACGTACGCGCCACCGGCAACCACGCCCGCGTTATTTATCAGGACGTCCAACGTCCCGAGCGCGCCAAACGCCTGAGCGAATAAGGCGCTAATCGATTCGGGGTTTCCGACGTCGCCCTGAATGACGCACGCGCGCCGGCCAGCGCCTTCAATGCGTCGCGCCGTCTCCTCTGCACCGTCCTTGTCAGTGTGATAGACGGCGGCAACATCCGCCCCCTCCTGCGCGAATAGCAGGCCATGCCGACAAAGGCGTTGGTTTGCTTAGCGGGGACGGCGCGCACAAGCTTAAGGCGAGGCGCAGACCGCTTTCCACATGCGCGCCTCCCGGATGCTACTGGAAGCGTTCACCATGGGAAGACACATAGCCGGTTCTCATCAAAGATCAACGCTTGACCATACGAGGTTCGCCAGCACCGCGCCTACCGAACCGCACGCGCTATTCGTCGAGTGCCCGTCGGTGCGTCTTACGTTCGACGAGTCGCTACCGCGTCGAAATTGCGTGGGGACGCAGTCCAGGTGAGCCGCCGCTATTTGTAGAACCTTCTGTCGTCCCCCTGAAGAGACTCCGGTGCAAGAAGAAGAACATGAAATTGCAAGGCGGGCACGCGCTCGTAACGGGCGCCGATTCCGGGATCGGTCAGGCCATCGCGACTTTTCGGCGGCCCTTTCTGTTGGTCGTCGTTCACGGTACCCCTCTTCGCATGACTGGACCCCGTAAGCGCTGCGGGCCGAACCGCTCGTTCCGAACGGATGGCAGACGGTGTACCGTGGTCGTCCTTCGGCAACCCCATTTTCCGATCGAGCAACCGTCGTACCTGTGCAGCCTCTGCCACCGCCCTCTCTATTCGCGGTGTGAAAAGCATCGCAGAACTTCCGTTGTCCGAGGCGCTCACGGTCCTCCGCTGTCAAACGCGCCGACGGCGCCGCGCGCGCCAGCCGCGCAACGTTTCCTCTAGAAAAGGCACCGCCTCGGCGACAACGATCGCCGTCAGCAGCGCGGCTACATACGGTCCGGGAAGCGGCGGACGCTTCCATTCGAGCACGAAGTTCGCCGGTTCGTCGCCGATACCGGCAAGCGCCGCCGCCTGGGGCCAGTGACGGCTCACCACGAGCAGGATCGCCATTAGCGGCACCATTTCCAAAAAACTGTGCACGTGCTGCTCGAGCGGCGACACGCGACGATGCCTGACCGCGTAACTGACATCCCATAGCGCAGTGGCTTCGTGTACGAAAAAGGCGACGATCATCAGCAGGATTATTCCCGCATTCACTTCCAGAAAGATCGCCGCAAGCAGCGGTACGCCCGTCTCCGCGAACATCAGCAAATGAATCATCGACTCATGGAATCCGCCGTGCTCGGCGATGTGTGACGCACGATGGCACAGCCAGTCGGCGGAGCCCGCCACAAGCCAGATCGGCACCACAACGTACATCAGCAGGACTGCAGAAGGGTCGTTATACATGATTCATCCGATGCAAAAAATAAGAAACGCTGCGAGTTGCCACTTCAAGTATTCACGGTGTCGCCCGGCGCCAGGGAGACGAGCCGGCCGGCCAGGCGCACGTCCACTGCGGCCTCGTTGCCGCGCGACGCATGCTTTGCAATCGCCGTCGCTGCGGCAGACCACGAAGCGCTGCCCATGAAATTCCGACCCATGTGCATGAGAGGGAGGCCGAGCGGCCACGCAGGCTCGACTGCGATAAGTTTTTCGTTTCGCACGCCGGCGTTTAAACCGTTTCAACACCCTAATAAAAAAATGCGACGTGACTTCCGCGGATCGGCTTCGGCGAGCGCGCCCGCGCAGACTACACGCGTCAGACTCGATTGGTGCGTCATACGGACACGACACTGCTCAAGCGATCGCTGCGCCGCTTCCCGCCCAAAGCGACAAGCAGCCTGATCCAGCAACGTGCGCAAGCCCTGTTCGCGCAGAATAAAACAACATCAGCACATCCGGCTGCCTGATTGGTTGCCATGCGTTGGTCGTATCGCCTTCCTTTCGCAGCGCCCAATCAGTCCGCATGCCGTCGTGCCTGAACGCGCGCGGATCGCTAACTTCGCCAGGTTCGTGTAGGCGTTGCCGACGACCTCCGCCTGTGCACCGCCGGGTACGCATCGTAATATCGTCCGGTGCGATCACGCGGCCTATGTTGTAGCGCTCAGTCGCGGCGTTCCACTCGACGAGGCTTGACCACATGCGCGCGATCTTCATTATCGTCTGCGCGCCATCGGAACGCAGGAACGCGTCGTCGCCGGACATGAAGACATAGCGCACGACGCCCTATGCGATCGCGGCGCCGGCATGGCGCTCCAGGTGCATGTTGTCGCGCATCCAGTGAGCATCGAGCGGGTTGTAGCGGTGCCGGCGTTTCCTTTTCACCCGTCGTCGCTCTGCGCCAGGGGCTCAGCGCGCCGGGCGGCGTCGAGCCGCCGGTAGCGGTACATGGAGCGAGCCCTTCGCCAGCGCGAATCGCTGCGTGCGGCTTTGGGCAACACGATAAGATTGTCCGAGAACAAAGCCGACGGGAATGTAGCGCCGTGTATTCGGTCGCCTGGGGCGATTCGTGTTTAAGGGCGAGTCGGCAAAGGGGTGTCTCGATTGGTAAATATTGTCGCACTTCGTAGGGTAAAGGATCCGAGAATGAGAACAGCTTCATTACCAATCCGGCTGCGACGGCGCGGAAATGGCGCCGAGCGTAGACGACAGGCCGCCATCGGCATAGGCCGTCAGGTCTCCCAGCGCGAGCACACCGATCAGACGCTTTTCCCGGCTGACGACCGGGATTCGCCGGATCTGCGAGTCTGCCATTTGTTGCTTTACGTTCTCAACATCGTCGTCTTCGAAACACCAGTGGACGGGGCCGCTCGCGGTACCGTCGACCAGCCTATCGGGCGCCAACCCTGCGGAAACCGCTCGAACGGCAATGTCCGGTCGGTAACGATGCCCACGAGGGTTTCGCCATCGTACACGGTAGGGAGCCAACATTGAGTTGATCCATCATTTGCGCTGCCTGTTGGATGCGTTGGGCGGGCGAAATGGTCGCCGCATCGCGCGTCATTACTTGTGCTACCGCGGTCACGATTCATTCCTTAATTGAGCCGGGTCGGCCTCTGCCGCTCTAGCATCAGCCATTCCTGGACCTGTGCAGCGAACGCGGCTTTTGCCGGGAAGAGCGGAAATACCGATATATTCCAGGGCTTTGTAGAGCGCCGTCCCAAGCAACAGCTTAGCAAACGCCGCTGCCGCTTCGGTGCGGCCGTCATGGATTGATAGTAGTAAGACGTGGGGCTGCTGCGGCGGGCACTCGACGTTCCTTAGCACGAACCGCTGCCGCTGTAGCGAGGCCCAGAGCGAGAGCGCCATAAATCCAACCGAAACGTCTTCGCGGGATATGTGCTTCGAATCCCGGAGTCACCCGCTGGGGCACAATATGGTAATCCACCAAGTAGGCAACGCCGGCAGTCAGTGCGGCGGCTTTGACATCCAGGACCGCGTTCCGTTCAGCGCCGCGCAGCGCCTCGAACAACGTTCCCCAAAGAAGGCTGCTGCCCCAATGAATTACCGCGCCTGTTATCGTGTACCGCAAACTCGGACAATGCTCGAAGAACGCAGTCCGTGGCCAGAGGCAATGTGTGACGGCATTCAGCGGCGCATATATCGAAGCTCCTTCAGACTGCGCAAGGCGCGCAGCGACAAAAGCGGTCGAAAGCGCCGCGGTGCTTCCTGTAAGAGACGCCCGATGCAAGTTATCCGACAACGTCATGATCTTCTCCGGTCGGTTCGACGGACGGCCGACCCAAAGCGGATGGAGCCATAGCGCCTTCCTCTGAAGGACTGTCCAGTCGTGGTGTTAAGCGGCACCATCAATTAGCAAGCGTCGCGCCTCCTTTCTTGGCTTCTCAGCTTTTGAACGAAACACTACCCACCCAGACCGAGCGATAAGGATGAATTCTTCTCAACGAGCGAGTACTATCTCGTTGAGACACGCGAGCGATGTCGTCAATCCCTCGTAGACGCTGCTGTACCCGTATATTCCGAACTTGCAGATCGAAGCCGCTGATGTCGCGCGGCAACCGTTTCAATTGCGGCGACGAGGCGGTTTCGGTCGACACGATTCGATCGATAGTCTCTTTTTTTCGTTGGCCGGCGACCGTTTGCGCTATTGAAAGCCACCGGCGACAGTTACGACGCGTGCGCGCGCCGCTCCAAATAGTCGTGTTCGAAGCCAATCATCCCGTCTTTTGCGTGTTTAGGTATCGAAAATGACGCCAAGCGACCCATCGCAAACGCCTCGCAAAGCCAAAATACAACCGACCCGCCTGTATGGAAGCTCCACCGTGCAATGGACCTTCCACGCGAGGGAAGCCGATGCCGGGTGCCACCTTCCGGAAAAGCATGAGCTGTTTATTTGGCGAATTCCCGGAGAGTGGCCACTGGTAAGCGCTACGTCGATCGGTCAATGGCTCAGCAAGACAGAACGGGAGCGCATCAAAGCCTGGCCCAACGCAGCCATGGGAAAACGTTTCGCATTTGCGCGCGCAAGCGTGCGGCTGGTCCTCTCCCAGATGTTTGGTTGTAACCCGGAAGATGTCGCCATCTCCGATCTTGGAAACGGTCGCATCAGAATCGAAAACGCGCCCGATGGACGGGCCATAGCGGTAGATACTGGGGAAATAAGAACCTGGACGGTCATTGCTGTAGGTGGGGCATTCGTGGGTCTAGGGTTCGCGGCCTTCCCCGCCGAAGGGCCGTCCAAACCTCCGATTGTATCTCATCTCGCTGTAGAAAAAGACGAGGCAAACGCCCTCGCACTAGCTCGAAAAATCAGTGTCGAACGAGCTCAAAAAAGCACGGTTGTGGGCACCACCTTAAAAGCCGGCGGAAGATGCGCGCCGTCATCGGATCTGAGCACTATCGACTTCAGGATGCCAGGAAGCGTCACGGTATGCGTGACTACAGCGCGCCAAGTCCGACTAGTCCGCGCTTTTGGGCGGATTTAGAAACTTTGCTTCTTGTCCAGCAGGTGTTGACAACAGTCCCTCACGGGCGACTGCCATTCTTCATCGGCGCCTCGCTTCCACTAGTCACATTGTTATTCGGCGTATTGTCAGGAACTCCTTCTTCTAGGGTGCGGTATTGCGTTCGGCGCGACCTGGATGGAGCCTATCGGTAAGTTCGCGGTGGACGGACCCGACGATCAAATTGTCGTTCCTGCTTTTTGGTCGTCGGCGGCTCCTCGTGGCCGCTGGGCAGCAACTGGCAAAGGTCGCGAGACGCGCAGGAAAAGCGGAAGCTTCTGCTAAAGAAGCAGTCCCGTATTTGCTTCGAGAAGAGCGCGACGCTCGGCACCGTTTCGATGTCGCGTTGCACAGCGCGGCGTTGCCATTCTGCATCCTGACCTCCGGTGGTTGCAACACGCCAGGGTCGCCGAACTGCGATGGACCTATATCAGCGGCGCGGCCGCAAAGCCGCTCAGCGAGAACGCCGCGGGCGTCGTCGGGAGTTCGATTTAATATCTGCGTCCGGAAGGCTGGGAACCTAAAGTCCTCTTACCGAATCTAGCAGGTACAACGACACATTAACGTCCCCTCTGTGGACACAGTCACATTTGTGCCCCGGAAAGCATGGCGTTGCCTTCATCAAGCGTCTACACGGTCAGGGTCGGACGGTTACCAACGGATAGGCACCGTGGCGAAACAGGCGAAACGCACGTCCAATTAATCACAACTTTTTCTCGATTCTCCTTTAGGGTTGGCGGTTTCAAGGGTGAAGCGCAACAACGGGATTAATGTTTAGAGCCTTGAGGTTGACTTGCTGATGCGAGGGTCGCGGCGAAGACCTCGAATGGCGAATGGAAGTTGTGAGTTGCACGAGGTCGACTGTTCAGACTGTCGGCAATGGCGTCAAGTTCGTCCTGAGTGTAGACCGAAAGGTCTGTGCCTTTGGGCAGATACTGACGCAGCAGACCGTTGGTGTTTTCGCAAGTGCCGCGTTGCCAGGGGCTGTGCGGGTCACAAAAGTACACGTTCACGCCGGTTGCGGCAGCGAGCTCCTTGTGGCGCGACATTTCTTTGCCTTGGTCATAAGTGAAGCTCTGGCGCAGCGGCGCGACAATCGAATTCAGTTTCGCAGAGAAGCCCGCCAGCGCTGAAGCCGCGGTGGCGTCTTCCATCTTCGCAAGCAGGACAAGGCGGCTGGTCCGTTCAACCAGCACGCCGACCGAGGAGTGGTTGCCCGCGCCCTTGATGAAGTCGCCCTCCCAGTGTCCGGGCAGCAGGCGGTCCTCAATTTCGGGGGGGCGCACATGGATACTGACCATGTCGGGAATTTGTCCGCGCCGGTCTGTGCCCCGCGTGCGCGGCATACGCGTGCTGTGACCATGACGCAAGCAGGCAATCAGCTGACGGCGCAGTTCGCCGCGCGGCTGCGCATAGATAGCGGTGTAGATGGTTTCGTGCGAAACCTGTTGGGTCGGGTCGGTCGGATACATACGTTTCAGTGTGCCCGATATCTGCTGGGGTGACCATCTCCACTCGAGCAGGGTGAGAACGATACGCCAGCAGACGCCTTGTAGGCAAAGCTTTGTGGCACGGCGCCCGGCGCCGCGGCGTGAGGCGCGGAGCGCTTCAGCCGGTACCGATGCGTAGCCTGCGGGAGAGCTGTTTCGCTTCAGTTCACGGCTAACGGTTGCCGGCGAGCGCCGAAGTATCCGGGCCATGGCCCGGATACTCGAACCCTGCAGATGCAGGCTTGCAATGGTTAGGCGCTCTTCAGGTTGAAGTTGCTGGTACGGAGTTCTTTCATGCATCGCAACACCTTATACGAAATGGTGTTGCACTTCAGATTTGAGGCCGCCGTTGGAAAATTTCATCGAGAATCATTCAAGTTCAACACGAAGCCGCCGTTGCAGTGACTTGAATTGATTAAGCCAAGTTCGCGAGAACTATGTGCAGTCAAGTCAACACGTCATCTAACACAACGAAAGGCCGGCTGCCTCGCCCTTCGTCGAGGAACCATCTCACAGGCAAACTTAATAATGAATTTGAAGAGATGATCGCTGTTGCTGTTTATCGCAGCACTGGCAGGATGGGCGACGACTCCGCCGATGTCGCTGACCGCGCCGGAGCAGCATGACCTTGGGAGCATCAACGGTACGTTATTTATCCCGCAAAGCAGTCTGCTCATCACTGTTACACCCTCCAATGCAGGGTCAACGGGCCTCCTTGGGGCGCTAGTCGCCGCTGGCATCGATGCTGCGCGTCGATCGTCTGCAGAAAAAGGCGCGACACCGATTATCGAGCAACTGCGCGACTATGATTTCCGCGCGGTGATGAAACAGGCATCTAATGACGAAGAAATACGTCAGGACTGGCCGATAAATGCCTGTCGGTAAGGCATAACCGGAAAAGCCAAACCAAACCAACCGACTGTTTTTAGTCGTGCCCGTCGTCCGAGCGCAGCGAGGATGGAACTGGCAGGCGCTGCGCCAAGCGAACGAATGCGAGTTAGCCGAATCAGCTTGCGAGCCTATCCGCGTTGATCTTCAAGGTGGACACTTAGGCGGAAAAGCTGCTTTCTTTGGTTACTTTTTTTGCAGCAGCAAAGAAAAGGACGGCTGCCCCGGACAGGGGCGAGCTAATAGACCTACACGAACGCAAGATTCCAAGAAACGCAGGAAAACAGAAGCATCAGCACGAGCAAAACAAAACCGACTGTTGTCCCGCAAGGCGGCGTCCAAATAGACCTACACGAAAGCGAGTTCCCAACAAGCGCGGGCAAACAAAAGCAACAAGCGCCGGCAAAAACCAAAACCGCCCACCAGCGCAGCGAAGCGAAGAACTAGGGACCCTAGACCCGCTCCCACGGCGGCACAGGCTGCCAAGCCTCCACCAGACCATCGATCAAGAGCCGCACCTTCGGCGTCAACTGCCGTCGCGTCGGATAAATCGCGCGTATCGGCAACGCGTCCACCGCGAACGATTCCAGCAACGGCCGCAACTGGCCGCAAGCAAGCGGCGTCGCGAGGAGATAAGTCGGCAAATTGACAATGCCCGCGCCGTTGATCGCCGCGGCGACGAGCGCCTCTGCGCTATCCATTCTCAAGCGGCCGCTCGCTTCGGCCTGATCGGAAGGCATGCCGGCAAAGCGCCACAGCTGCGGCCGCCCCGCGCTAATGAACTGAAGGCACTCGTGATCCGCGAGATCGGCGGGCGTCGCCGGCACGCCGCGCCGCTCGAGATACACAGGCGACGCGCACGTGAGCAACTTTTGCGTCGCGACCGTGCGGGCGATCAGCCGCGAGTCCGGCTTCGGTTCGCCGATCCGCACGGCGATATCGATGCCCTCGTCGATCATATCGACGAAGCGGTCCGTGAAACTCACCTCGGCCGTGACTTCGGGCCAGCGCGCTAGAAACGCTTCGATCACCGGCAGCACCTGCGTGCGCCCGAGCGCCACCGGTACGCTGATCCGCAGCCCGCCCGTGGGCGTCGCGCTGCGCACGGCCATGGCGGACTCGGTCTCCTCCAGATCATCGAGAATCTGCGTGCAGCGCGTGTAGAACACTGTGCCGTCGTCGGTGAGTCCCAGACTTTGGGGCGTTCGGTGCAAGAGGCGCACCTGCAGCCGCGTCTCCAGCCGCGCGATGATCTTGCCCACCGCCGAACGCGTGAGGCCGAGCTGCTGCGCGGCCGACGTGAAGCTGCCGGCCCGCACCACGGCGACGAAAGTCGCGATGTCATTGATGTTGCCAAGCGCCAAGTCGATGTCCTCCGCATTCCGTGAGTAGTGACGCTGCCGCGCTCGCCGATGATATCCCGTCGCCTTCATGGGGAGCCACATTCCCCATCGACCCTCCTATGCTCCTGTTCAACAAGCCGCACCTCTATTGTCGAACCGGAGAATTCCATGGATGCCAACACACTCGGAAGCAACGCCGCGACACCGTCCGATACGGATCGCGCGCCGCTCGATGCCACTGTTCAAACCACCGCGCGCGACCCATCGTGGCTCGCGGTGCTCTCGGTGGCGATCGGCTCGTTCGCTTTCGTCGCGACCGAATACATGCCCGTCGGCCTGTTGCCGCAGATCGCGCAATCCCTCGGCGTGACGCCCGGCACAGCGGGCCTGATGGTGACGACGCCGGGGATCATCGCGGCCGTCTCCGCGCCCGTCTTGCTGCTCGCGGCGGGGCGCATCAACCGGCGCACGATCCTGCTGATACTCGCCGCGCTGCTGCTCGCATCGAACCTGATTTCAGCAATTGCACCGAGCTTCGTCGCGATGCTCGCCGGCCGCGCGCTGCTGGGCGCCAGTCTCGGCGGCTTCTGGACGGTCGCGCTCGGCGCGTCCGGCCAACTGGCGCGCGAGGATCAGGTGGCCCGTGCGAGCGCGACGATCTTCATGGGCATCACGCTCGCCACTGTGATCGGTGTGCCGCTCGGCACGCTGATCGCGGATCTGAGTTCGTGGCGCATGTCGTTTTTCGCCACCGCGTTGCTCGCGGCGGTTGCGCTGGGCGCGCAGGCGTGGCTGTTGCCGTCGTTGCCGCCGAAGGCCGAAATGCGCGTCGCCGACTTCCGCGCGATGCTTTCGCGAGCCAGCGTACGGCGCAGTCTCCTGATGGTCGGGCTGCTGTTCGGCGCGCATTTCGCGGCGTACACGTATATCGCGCCGTTCCTCGAACGTAACGCGTCGCTTAGCGGATCGTGGATCACGGCCGTGTTGCTCGGCTTCGGCGTGGTGGGATTTATCGCGAATTTTGCGTTCTCCGCGTTCGTCGCGCGTCATTTGCGCGTTTCCTTGTTCGGGCTCGGCGCGCTCGTCGCCATCGCGCTGTTGGCGCTGCCGTGGTTGCAGGACTCGCGGATCGGCGTGATCGCCGCCGTGATGGTGTGGGGCGTCGCGTATGGCGCGATTCCGCTGGTGTTGAGCCTTTGGATGCAGATGACATCGCCGGATCGTCCGGAAGCCGGGTCGTCGATGTTCGTCAGCACCGTGCAGACCGCCATCGCACTCGGTTCGCTCGCGGGCGGCGCGGTAGTCGATCACCTCGGTGTCGCATCGACGATGCGCTGCGGCGCGCTGCTCGCCGTCGCGAGTTTGGCTTTGATCCTCACGTTCTCGACGCGCCGTTCATCGCTCAAAGACGTGCTAGGCGCGTGAAAACACACTTGTCGGCCGAACCGAATAATCGACGGCCCGGCCCGCCGCCAGCAACGACGGGCCTCCGGTGCATTGCGGACCGCGCGGTCCGAAGTATCCGGAGCGCCGGACCGTTTTTCCGCGCGGCCCAACCCTATAGATTTCACATCAACGCCAGACAACGCATCGTGCGGCTGGCGAGAGCCTTCACCGGTTAAACCTTTTAAGAGATCGTCATGACTAAACTTTTTGCTCCCGTCAAGGTTGGCCCCTACGAATTCGCCCATCGTGTCGTGCTCGCACCGTTGACCCGGATGCGCGCAGAAGAGGGCGCGCGACCCGGCCCGCTGATGGCCGAATACTATGCACAGCGCACCTCGCCGGGCGCATTGCTGATCGGCGAGGCGACGATCGCCGCCGCGAACGGCAACGGTTATCTCGGCGCACCGGGACTCTACGACGACAGCCAAATTGCCGGCTGGCGTCAGGTCACGGACGCCGTGCACGCGAAGGACGGCAAGATCTTCCTGCAGCTTTATCACGCGGGACGTCAGTCGAATGCAGAGTTGCAGCCCGACGGCGGCCAGCCGCTGGGTCCGTCCGAAGTGCTTCACGGCGGCGTCGCTTACACGAACGCGGGCTGGGTGCCGAACACGCCGAACCGCGCACTCGAAACACGCGAAATCGCAGCCATTGTCGAAAGTTTCCGGACGGCGGCGCAACGCGGTGTCGAGGCTGGATTCGACGGCGTCGAACTGCACGGCGCGAACGGTTATCTGTTCGATCAGTTTTTGCAGGACGGCAGCAACAAGCGCACGGATGCTTACGGTGGTTCGTTCGAAAATCGTGCGCGGCTGTTGATTGAGGCCACGCGCGCGGTGATGTCGGTTTGGGGCGGTGGCAAGGTGGCGGTGCGGTTGGGTCCGAGCGGATCGTGGGGCGATATGTCGGATCGCGACCCCTCGGGTCTTTTCAGCTATGTCGCGGGCGAACTGGCTAAACTGGACCTGGCTTATCTGCATCTGATCGAACCGCGTATTGCCGGCAATATCGAAGACGAAAGCCGCGACCCCAACCCGGTGGCCTCGCAGACGATCCGGAAGCACTATCCCGGCACGATCATCGCGGCGGGTGGATTCAAGCGCGATACGGCGGAGGCGATCCTGCGGGACGGCGATGCCGACCTCGTCGCGTTTGGACGCGATTTCATCGCGAATCCGGATTTGCCGGAGAGGTTGCGGTTTGACTTGCCGCTGAACCCGTACGACCGGCCGACGTTCTTCGGCGGGACGGAGGCGGGTTACACCGATTATCCGTTCTATGTGCGGGAAGTTGAAGCGGTCTGAGGTTTTGGCTGGCGCCAAGAGGGATGCTTTCAGCGCTGTTCTGGGGACTTGGAGGGGGTTTGGTTTTGCTGGCCGGTTTGGCTTGCTCGCGCTTTTTGCTTTTGTTTGCCGGTGGTGTTTGGGAACTTGCTTTCGTGCAGGTCTATTAGCACTGCCCCTGTCCGGGGCGGGACTCACTCTCTTTGCTGCAAAGAAAGTAAGCAAAGAAAGCAGCGTGACCGCCTAAGTGTCCCCCACGACCTGTAACCCGGAGTGGTGCGAAAAAACAGCCGTGGCATCGCACCATTGAACAGAGTGGAGCCGCTCATCCGTCCCGACAGGCACAAAGTGCCTGCCGGTAAGGCATAACCGGAAAAACCGTACCAAACGGACCGTTGGGTGTTAAATATGCCCGACGTCCGAGCGCAGCGAGGATGGAGCTAAGAGGCGCTGTGCCAATCCGAGTAACCGCGCGGTGACCGAATCAGCTTGCGAGCCTATCCCCGTTGATATTCGAGGTGGAAACTTAGGCGGACAAGCTGCTTTCTTTGCAGCAGTGTACAGACCGGAGACATAGCTGACAGGTGTACGGAGACATGGTTGACACTTTCGGGTAATCGAACGCCCGAAATCCTCCCATGCCCTGGAACGTAAAAGACACCATGAGTCTCCGACAGGAATTCGTTCAACTCGCCACCCAACGGAGCGTGCCGTTCAGCGAGTTGTGCCGACGTTTCAACGTCAGCCGCCAGACCGGCTACAAGTGGCTTGCCCGCCACTCGACGCAAGGCCTTGAAGGTCTCGTCGATCGCTCGCGTCGTCCGCACGACAGTCCCGCGCGCTCATCCGATGAGATCGTCGCCGTCGTGCTCGACCTGCGCCGCGAGTACGGCTGGGGCGGACGCAAGATCGAGCGTCGTCTGCAAGATCTCGGCCACATCAATGTGCCCGCACCCTCCACGATCACCGAGATCCTGCGCCGTCACGACCTGCTCCACGCGCCTGAGGACAGACCGCAGCGGCCCTGGCAGCGCTTCGAGCACGAGCATCCGAATGCGCTGTGGCAGATGGATTTCAAGGGCGATTTCTCGACCCTGGAGGGTGGCCGCTGTGCGCCGCTGACCGTGCTCGACGATCACTCGCGCTTTAACATCGTGCTCGCCGCCTGCGGCCGGATTACCACGGAAGTCGTGCAGACCGAGCTCAAGCGGGCGTTTCGCTGCTACGGGCTACCGTCACGCATCAATACCGATAACGGTGCGCCGTGGGGTTCTCCGAGCGCGCCGGGCCAGTTGACCGAGCTTGCGGTGTGGCTGATCAGACTGGGTATTCACGTGAGCTACAGCCGACCGTATCATCCTCAGACGAATGGCAAGGATGAGCGATTTCATCGGTCGCTGAAAGCTGAAGTGCTGGCGCGGCACGTGTTCACGACCCACGCCCACGTGCAGCAGGAGTTGGAACGCTGGCGACAGGTGTACAACACGCAACGCCCGCATGAGGCGCTGGACCTGGCGACGCCGGTGAGCCGCTACCAGCCCAGCCCGCGGACGATGCCCGAGCATCTGCCAGAACCGCAATACGGGCCTGCCGACGAGGTGCTGCGGGTCAATTCAAATGGCCTGGTGCGTTTCAGAGGCGAGGCGCTGCGTCTGTCGACTGCGCTCAAAGGGCTGTACGTGGCCGCACGTCCAAAGCACGACGAAGACGGCGTAATTGAGTTCTGGTTTGCCCATCAACGCGTTGCAAAACTTGACCTGAAAGCAGTAAAACCCTGAACATCAGGTGTCAACGATGTCCTCGTACATGTGTCAACTATGTCTCCGGTCCGTACACAGCAGCAAAGCAAGTGACTGCCGCCCCGCACAGGGGCGAGCTAATAGACCTACGCGAAAGCAAGTTCCCAGAAAGCGCAGGCAAACAAAAACAATGGGCGCCAGCAAACCAAACCCACTCTAAGCACCCGAAACCGAATCCAAACTAAACCAAGCGCGAGCGAACCTCACCCCCCAACAGGGAAAAGATGCTCACTCATATAGTCCACGAACACCCGCGCCTTGGGCGAAATCTGCCGCCCCGACGGCCATAGCGCCCGAAACGTGCTGGGACTGTCGAGATAAGGCTGCAGAACGCCGACCAGCGTCCCCCGCTCCAACTGCGCCCGCACCGTGAAATCGGGCACGCACGCAAGCCCGTGCCCTTGTTCGGCAAGCGAAGTCAAAGGATCCGCAGCAGTCGCGATGGCGACAGTCGGAAGGTCGATGTCGAGCGTCTGGCCGTCGCGTGTGATCGGCCAGCGCCGCAGCTTGCCGGTCGCCGGAAAACGATGTTGCAGGCAGACGTGATCGAGCAACTGCTCGGGCGTATCTGGCGCGCCGCGCCGGGCGAGGTAGTCCGGCGACCCGACGATCACGTGCCGGTAAATGCCCATCGCGCGCGTGACGAGCTGTGAATCGACGGCGTCGCCGGTCCGCATCGCTACATCAAAGCCCTCTTCGATCACATCGACCAGCCGGTCCGAAAAATCCATATCCAGCGTGATGTCGGGGTACGCCTGCATGAACGCGCCGATGACCGGCATCACGAGCGCGGTCACCATCGGCATGCTCACGCGCAAACGGCCGCGCGGCGCGGAATTGGCAAGCGCCAGTTCGGCCTCGGCGGCTTCGATTTCGCAAAGAATGCGCTGGCATCGCGTGAGGAAAATCGCGCCCTCTGGCGTGAGCGCGATGCTGCGTGTGCTGCGGTGAAAAAGGCGCACGCCGAGCCGCCCCTCGAGCCGTGAAATCGCCTTGCCGACCGCCGACGAAGAAATGCCGAGCTGTCGCCCGGCTTCCGTGAAGCTGCGTGTTTCGGCCGCGCGCACGAAGATGTTGATCGAGCCGAAACGGTCCATTGCGCCGGATGCGCTGCCGTTATCGGCGATAGGCGGGGATGCGGTCATCAGAGAGTCCTGTGCGGGCGTCCGGACACTATACGACGAGCGGCCACGCGCGCCGCTCATCCAAGTCGCAACACGCTTCAATCGATCGCAACGTGACGCCCGTTCTCCGACGAAACGATCGCCGCGTCGAGCAGCCGATGCATACGCACGGCGTTGTCGAAAGTCGGCGCGGTGTGGGTGCCGTCGCGTGCATCGGCTGCGAACGCCGCGTACAACTGCGCAAGTTCAAGCACGGCCGAAGGCAGTTCCGATGCGGGCAGCCGATCATACGAATCAGGCACCGAGAGCGGCGCGAGCGGCAGATTGTCGCCATGTGCGCCCGTCACGACATAGTCGTCGCCGACCTGACCGAACGCCGAGCGGTTCGTGATTTGCAGATCACCGGCCGTTCCCGTGATGTCGATCTGCACGCCCGACCCGTTGCGCTTGCCGCCTTCGATATGCACCGACACCACTGCGCCATCGGCCAGCCGCCCGGCGAGCACGAGTTGATCGGGCGTCGAAGTCGGCAGCACTTCGCCGGTTTCGGCAATCGTCACGCGATCGAATTGATTGACCGTCAGCGCCGCGATACTCGACGGCCAGCCGGTCGCCTCGAACAGCATGTCGAGAAAATGGCCGGCATAAATCGCGATCACGCTCGAAAAGTTTTCCGGCGGCACGGTCCAGCGCAGCGCGTTCGATCGCAAGGCCTGGAAGTAATTCATGCTGACGTGAATGCGCACGGAGCGAAGCGCGCCGACATAGCCCTCCGCGATGAGATCGCGCACATAGCGGGTATGCGGCGCGAGCCGCCGTTGCAGTCCGACCACGTGCCGCACGCCTGCGCGTTTCGCGAGGTCCGCGAGTTCGATCGAGCTTGCGGTATGGGTCGTCAGTGGCCATTCGCAATACACGTCCTTGCCCGCCGCGATGGCCGCGCGCACGCCGGCTTCGTGCTGCGGCGCCGTGGTCAGGATGATGACCAGATCGACTTCCGGATGTTCGACGAGCGTGTCCAGCGAATCGACCACATATTTGAAGCCGTATCGCGCGGCCACTTGCTCGGCGGCTTCACGGCGCTGGCTGAAAACGGCGGTGAGTTCGTACTCGGGCAAGAGACTTAGCACGCGCACGTGGCCGTGCTGCGCCCAGTTGCCCACGCCGACGATACCCACGCGTATCGGCGCCGGGCGTGAAGTTTCAGATACTTCGTTCATAAGATGACCTGCGCTTGAGCGCAATAGAAAATCGCCGCGAAAGCGGCGATTCGAGAAGGAAGACAGCGCGACGTTTAACCGACGGCCAGTTGATCGTTGAACTGCGTGACGAAAGCGCCTTCGTTCGGACCCGCGTTATTGCGCAGCGGTCGCGCGATCTCGACCAGCGCTTCGTCGGCATCGGTGCCGAGCGCGCGCACGGTCTCTTCGATAAACGGCGCAAGCGGCATCGCGCGCGGTTCGTTCTTGCTGTCGAGCAAGTCGGTCTGCACCCACGGCGGCGCGATTTCGACCACATGTACCGACGTATCCTTCAGCTTGTGGCGCAGCGATTGCGTGTACGAGTGGACTGCGGCCTTGGTGGATGAATACACGCCTGCGATTGCCATCGGCACGAAGCCGAGCACCGACGACACATTGATGATCGTCGCATCCGGCTGCTGCTTCAGATGTTCGACCAGCGCGCCCGTCATGCGGATCGGGCCCATCACGTTGGTGGTGAGCGTTGAAGTGAGCAGGGCGTCGTCGACGGGCTTGCTGAGGTCGTCGAGCTGCATGATGCCCGCGTTGTTGATCAGCACATTCAGCTTCGGCCACGAAGCGATCAGTTCTCGCGCGGCGGCGGCGATGCTGTCGGGGTCGGAGATGTCGAGTTCGATCGACTGCATGCCGGGGTTTGCAGCGACGGTTTCTTCGAGGTTCGCGCGGCGGCGTCCCGCAATGATGACCTGATTGCCCAGCTTGTGAAAGGCCTCCGCGAGGCCGCGACCGATGCCGGAACCGCCGCCGGTGACGAGAATGGTATTGCCGGTGAGTTTCATTGATTGTCTCGGTGATGAATGGTCGTCACATGAACGAGTACAGCGTGGCGTCAATATGGACGAGCGTATTGACCGGATCAAGCCGCCAGCAGCGAATGCACTGTTTGGCCGCGCCCAACAATGATTTGCGATTGTTTCGGCGGGCGGAGAATCGGCGGAACGCGCGTATCGGGCTCTGCACTCCAAATAGGCCACCCCTTCACGTCAATGCACAGCAGATTTTTGAACGCTGAGCGGCCGCTCGCATCCGGATCGAGCAAAAGGACGCAATGCGCGCCCTCGTCAATCGGGATTGCTTGCTTGATGGACATGCCGTTGTACTGTCCCAGCCATGAATACGAGCCATCCTCGTTACGGGATACGACAATGCGCGGGTGAATCGAAGAGAAAATGATGCTCATTGCACTCATACCTTGTTGTGACCAGCGACGCTAGCTCCGAACTTGAGATTATCGTCAATCCAGGGGCTTCAGCCCAATGTCCCCCGCGACGCTGGCTGATCAAGCCAAAAAATCTCTCCTCGGTATGCTGCAACCCGTCGCCGCACGTGGCCGTTGGCTGGACGAGGTCGATCCTGGTAGGCATCGGCGGATCAAAGGGCTGCCGCTGGCGACGGCGTACGGGGTCGCGGCCAAGCTTGGAACGTTACAAGACATCGCGCGGAGCGTGCCCAGCAGCGTATCGCTGGGTTATCTCGCTCGCCGCGCGGCTCGCGGACCACGACGCTCGCAGCGCCAAACAGATCGGCGACGCGATCGCGGAGCGCTTCGCCGCGGCATCGCACGGCGCCGTGGCGAGCGCATCCGCGCGACCATCAGCAACGGCCTCGCTGAAGCGAGTCGCGAAAAGGCTTCGCTCTCCGAGCCGCTGTTGTACCGTGCCAAGTCGCTCGGCGGCAACCGGCTCGAACAGACGCCAACGGCTGCGGCCGGCATCGCACACTGCCGGACGACCTGAGTTCGGCGCACCTGGTGCCCGTAAGCCGCGCCGCCAGCACATGGCATGATCCCCAAGCTGACGTGCATGACCAAACGCGATTCACTGTCCGTGAGTCTCGCCTGATCGGTCACGCTTGCCGCTGACGCTTTTCGTTCCGCGTTGCACATGAAGGTCGAGTGCCTCGCGCCCGCCGCGAGGGTCATTCCACCTCTTTCGATACGCACACATGATCAGAGTCCCAACCCGTCTACCCCGTTTTCTTTCAGGCCTTGCGCTACTCGCGCTATCCACCGTCGCCGTGGCTGGCGAAACGCCGGTGCCGCGCAGCTGGATCGATCCGGATACCGGCCACCGCGTGATCCGGCTGACCGACGAGCCTGGCTCGGCGAGCCTCTACTTCAACATCAACGCATTCACGCCCGACGGCAAACAAATGGTCTATGCGACCTCCGATCACGGCATCGGCGTGCTCGATCTGACGACGTTCGCTTCGCGCCTGCTGGTGAAGGGTTCGGTGGGAGGCGGTCCCGGCGCCGTCGTGGTCGGACGCAAGACACCCACGGTCTATTACTTCAAGGGCTCGCCGGACGATCCGAAATACGCGTCGCTGTGGGCCGCCGACGTGCAGACCGGCAAAGCGCACAAGATCGCCGATCTGCCGCGTCGCGCGGGTATTTTCTCGATCAATGCGGATGAGACGCTCGGCGTGGGCAGCTACATCGTCGGCGACGGCGAAGATTTCAATGGCCGCCAGGCCGGACAGGCGACGCCGGCGGACTGGGTCTCCGAGCCGCTCAACAAGGAGCAGAAGATGGCCAGACGCCTTGCGCAGCGCCTGCCGATGATCGTCTTCACCGTCGATCTGAAGAGCGGCCACACGAAGCCGGTCCTCGCCAGCACCGACTGGATCGATCACCTGCAGTTCTCGCCGACCGATCCGACGCTGCTGATGTATGCGCATCAGGGTGCATGGCAGCAGGTGGAAAAGCTCTGGACGATCCGCACCGACGGTTCCCAGAACAGGAACATCGACCCGCGCATCATGCAGATGGAAGGCAGCGGCCACCAGTGGTGGGACAACAGCGGCAACATTTGGTACGACCTGCACTTCCCCGAGAACATCGATGCCTTCGTCGCCAGCTATAACGTCGAGACGGGCAAACGCATCTGGCTTCACTACGATCAGCAGGAGTCATCGATCCACTTCACCCGCTCGCCTGACGGCACGCTGTTCGCGGGCGACGGCAGTACCGCGCCCGGCGCGCAATGGATCTATCTGTTCCACCCCGATCTGGTACAGGACGACCACAGCCTCGGCGAGAACCTGATCCAGCCGGGGCGTCTGAGGGCCGAACGGCTACTCAACATGTCGAAGCACAACTACCGGCTCGAACCGGACGTCCACTTCACGCCCGACGGCAAGTATTTGATCTTCCGTTCGAACATGCTCGGGCCGACCTACGTTTTCGCGGTCGAGGTCGCCCGCGCGGCGTCCAGCTCGGCGCGTCTTCCTGCGCCTGCTTCCGAAGCACATTGAGCAGCACGTCTTTCAGATTTCATGAGACGGCTCCGCCATCATGCGGAGCCTGAACCGTAGGCCTGCTTGACCAGGCTCAATCAGCAAACTAACCGGTTCGTGCGGACATCCAAGGCGCGAACCGGTTTTTGGCAGTTCGGGCAAGCGCCGCGCGTTAGAACTGATAGGTCAGCGTGCCGCCGATCGTGCGCGGCTCGCCGAGCCAGCCGATCACCGACCCGTAATCGCTTTGCACCAGCCGGCGGTAATAGGTCTTGTCGAACAGGTTGTTGACCCACACCGACGCGGTCCAGCTGCCGCGGCTGAACTTGCCGCCCGTGCCCGCCGACAGCGCGATCAGTCCGTAGCCAGGAATGCGCGTGAACGCGGAATCGTCGACTGTGCCGAAGGCCCACGTGCGATACGAGTAGCGCGCGCTGACGAACGAGGTCAGCCCGATCGCCGAGTGCCACGTATAACGCGCGGTCGCATTGAACGTCAGCTTCGGCGCGTTGAAGACCTGATGTCCCGACAGATCGCAGATCGCCGACGATCCGCCCGGCCCCAGCGTGACTTCCGGCGGGCAGATCGCCGGGTGGTAGTTCAGGTAGCGCGCATCGTTATAGACGGCCGATGTCTGCAGCAGCAGATGATCGTCGGGCGCGTATTGCAGCGAGAACTCGACGCCGCGCGAGCGGAACGTGCCCGCGTTGGTGAGATAGGTCGACTGCGTCGTCGGGTCATAGCCTTGCGTCTGGAAGTCGTCGACGTACGTAAGAAACACGTCTGCCCTGCCGCTCAGCGCGCCGTCGAGCACCGAGCCCTTGATGCCCAGCTCGGCGCTCTTCGTGCGCTCCGGTATGATCACCAGCGACTCGATCCCTTCCTTCGCGGCCGCGCCCGACGACACGTTGAGTCCGCCCGCCTTCTCACCGTACGACAGCGCGAGATAGCTGGAGACGTCGTGCGAGATCAGGTACTTGAAGTTGAGCGTCGCGGACGGCAGCGTGTTGTCCTGGACCAGGTAGCCCGAGTTGAACGGCTGCTTGTTGTAGCGGATGAACTGGCCGCCCGTCTTGTCGTACGTGACACGCACGCCCGCGGTCATGTCTAAGCGCGGCGTCGCGTGAAAGGTGCCTTGTCCGAACCCCGACCACATCTCGTCGTGCAGAGTGCCGTCCCGAATCACGGTCAGGCCGTTATAGATGTTCGGGCCATAGTAGATGTTCGGCAGCTCGGTCGCGGGGTAGCGCGTGAAGGCTTGGGTCGACTCGTTTTCGCCCATGTAGGTCGCGCCAAGCGCGAAGTCAAAGTACTGGCCGTGCGGCGAATCGAGGCGAAAATCCTGCGACCACGAGCGGTCGAGAAACTGCGTGCCGCTATTGGAGTAGATCGGCACGCTCAGGCTGTCGGCGGTTGACGGCACCGAGCTGAAGTAGCGGTACGAACTGAGCGAGCGCAGGTTGTAGCCGTTGTCGAATCGATAGTTCGCCTCGGCGGAGCCGCCGCCCTGCACGAGGTGGAAGCCGTTCTCGTCGTCAAGCGCAACCACGTGATCGCTGCCGCCATACACGACGCGATTGCCGACCAGCCGCGAATGGGTCAGGAAACTGTTCACGCCGTTCACCGGGTACGACGCAACGGTAACCGGCGTCGGCGTGCCGTTCTCGTTGTCGTAGTCGGCGCTCAGGCGCAGGCTGAACTGCCGGTTCGGCTTGATCAGCAACTGGCCGCGCACGCTGTTGGCGGAATTGCCGTTGAGCGTATTGCCGTTGGTGATGTTGGTGACGTCGCCGTTGGTGCTGTTGTGCACGTAGTCGATGCGGCCCGCGACCGTGTCGGAGATCGGACCGGACAGCATCGTGTGGTTCAACACGGTGCCGCGTTCGGCGATCGACAGGCTTTCGGAGCCGGTCAGCTTGAAGCTCGGCAACGGCGTGTGCACGTCGATCACGCCGCCGGTCGAATTCGCGCCGAACAGCGTGCCTTGTGCGCCGCTCAGCACGTCGACGTAATCGACATCTACGAGCGCGCCCGCGAGCATGCCGGGCCGGGGCAGATAGACGTTATCCAGATACACGGCCACGCTGCTCGGCATGCCGATGTTCTGCTCGCCGCTGGTCTGGCCGCCGCCGTCGCCGATTCCGCGAATCGTGATCTGCGTGTCGGACGAATCGGTGCTCTGCACGTTCAGTCCCGGCACGATCTGCTGCAGGTCCTGCAGCGATGTGATGCGTTGCTCGCGCAGCTCGGTGCCCGTCACGCGATACGTCGAAGTCGGCGCGCGCTGTGGGTCTTCCCTGCGCGCCGAACGCGTCGCGCTCACCGTCACGGCGCCAAGTTCAGTCGTCCTGTCGGCGACGCTCGCGGGCGGGGAAACCGGCCGCTTCGGCCGGCTATTTTTTGGGCCGGCGTCCCCGCTTACGGACGTCCCTTGCGCGCGGCGCACGGTGAACGCGCCGTTGCCGGTGGTCGCGACTTCGAGACCGGTGCCAGCGAGCGCCTGCGTGAGCGCGCTTTGGGTGGCGAGTTCGCCGTTCACCGGTGCGGCGTTCAGATGCGCGACGAGCTGCGGATCGTAGCTGAACGGCACGCCGCTTTGCGCGGCGATCGACAACAGCGTGCGATTTAGCGGCTGCGCCGCGAGATGGTATGTGTGCGTCGCGCTGCTTTGCGCGTGCGCCGCGCCGCTGGCGAGCAGGAGCGCGGCGGCGAGGGTGCGCAGCGAATCCCGCGAGCCAATCGCGTCCATCGTGGCGCTCGTGCCACTTGTGCCACTTGTGCCACTTGTGCCGCTTGTGCCGCCTCTGCCGTCGGTGTCGGACACACCGGGTAGGGGCAGTAAGCCGGATGTACTCACCGCGTGGATTGCGTAGAATGCGCGCGACGCCTGCGCTAACGCGCCGGTCCGCGCGTGATAGTTGGTTCGTTTCACGTTCTGCCTGTCGTTGTGCGGGTTGTTCTTTGAGTAGGTGGACCCGGCGCGCTGCCGGTCCGCGATCGTTCGGAATGCCGGCGACTCTCCGTGCGCGGCGAACGGTGGCATGTGCAACGAGCAAGCGAAAGCGTCACTGCGCGACGCGTCATTTTTGAGTCTCTTTTTCAGCGCTTTTCCAGCGACCGATCTGCGGATTGCGCAGCACCGATACCTTTATATCGATCCGAGAAACGGTGCTTTGGGCGAAGTGAGGCGCGACTTTAGAATTGTCGATCCGTATTTGCCCACCCTGCTGCAGACGCGTTGCGCTCAGCGCGCCGACTACCAACGTTATGGCGATCCGATCTCAAAGCCTGTCCGCCGGCCCCGCCGGCGACGTCGATACACTCATCGCCCCGTCGCTCGCGCGCGAGCGCTTCCTCAGCGATGAATTCCGCCGCAGCTATAGCTGGCTCACCGGCTGCATGCATCGGCTGGTCGGCTCAAGCAGCGATGCCGAGGACCTGGCCGCGAGCGCATTCACCGAGCTCGCCGGTTACCCGGACGTCGGCGCGATCCGTCAGCCGCGTGCGCTGCTCACCACCATCGCGCGCCGCCTCACGTTCGAGCACTGGCGGCGACGCGACATCGAACGTGCCTATCTGGCGCGTCTCGCGCTCGCGCCCGAGCCGGTCGCTCCCGCACCCGAAGTCGCGCTCGAAGCGGTACAGGACATCCTGCTGATCGACTCCGCGCTGCAGCAGTTGTCCGCGCGCGCACGCGAAGCGTTCATCCTTAGTCAGTACGAGGACATGAAGTACGCGGACATCGCCGAGCGCCTCGGTGTGTCGGTCAGCATGGTGCGCAAGTACGTCGCGCGGGCGCTCGCGTTGTGTTGCAGCGTCGCATGAGCGCGCCGCGTGTCACCGCGAGAGCAAGTCATGTGCATGCGGCGCGCGCGCCGGAGCGCGCTGCGATCGAATGGGAAGTGCGGCTGCGCGAAGCGGAACTGAGCGCGCGCGAACAGGCCGCTTTCGACGCATGGCGCAGCGACGAAGCGAATGCCCACGCATGGCAGGCGTTGCAGTCGCGACTTGCGCGCCTGCGCCCGGCGGCCGCCGCCGAGCGCGCGGCCGTCGCCGACGCGCTGCGGGTGCCGTCTGACACGCGCCGCAAACTGCTGCGGGCGGGCTTCGGCGGAATGGCCGCGGCGCTCGGTTTCGTCGCGGTACTTGACGGCGTCCATCGGCTGGGGCTCGACGCGGACTGGCGCAGCCCGATCGGCGAGCGGCGCACCGTCAGCCTCGCCGACGGCTCGCGCATGACGATCGACGCGGGCAGCCGCGTCTATCGCGTCGCGACGTCGAGCGATCGCGCGTTGCGCGTGCCGGTCGGCCAGATGCTGGTCGAGACGCCCGCCGGGCGAGCGGGCGCGGCGCGGCGCATCGAGACCGCGCATGGCGTGGTGCTCAGCGACGGCGGCACGTTGAACGTGGGGCGCATCTATCGGCATAGCCTCGTTGCCGTCGGCAACGGCGAGGCCTGGATGTCGCAGACCGGCCGCGAGCCGGTACGCGTCGCCGCAGGCGAAAGCGTCGCGTTCAGCGACGCTCCGCCAAAGCGGCTCGCGCAGCCGTTCGAGCTTGCGAGCGCGTGGACGCGCGGCATCTTCGTCGCCGACAACATGCCGTTGCCCGCGCTCGTCGATGTATTCAACCGCTATGACGCCGGCGTGATTCGCGTGACCGGCGCGGCGAATCAAATGCGCGTGAGCGGCGTGTTCCCGCTCGGCGACATTACGCTTGCGCTCCATCAGGTCGCCGACAGCGTGGGCGTCGATCTGACGCGCGTCGGCAGTTATCTGAGCGTGTTCAGCTAGATTTTTTTTGCATTTCCTGTCGATGCGCTGACGCTTTGGCGGCCTCGTTGCACATGGTCGTCGAAGCTGCACTCACGGCTCGTCCCAACAACCTGATGCATTGACGGAATCTACGACGTGCGCAACTTTTCAATCGCGGCGCTCGCGCTACTGAGCGCCGGCCCTCTTCAGGCCGCGCCACACACGATCGTGAAGGATGACTTCGCATCGTTCGACGCGCGGCGCTGGATCGTCGAGGCCGAACCCGCCGGGAGCGCGACGGCTGCGGCGAGCGCGCCGCCGGTGTACACCCAATCGCATGCGTTGGTGCTCGATAGCGCGCGCGGTCTGACAGTGTGGCTGGACCAGCGTCTCAGCGGGCACTACGAGATCTCGTTCACCCGGAACGTGCTCAATGCAGGGGGCGCACACGACCGCGTGTCGGACATGAACCTGTTCTGGCTGGCGAGCGCGCGACCGGAGGCCCAGGCTGGCCTGCGAGCAGGCGCACGACGAAACGCACGAGCAGGCGCGCAGCCAGGCGCACAAGCGGACGCACACCCAGAACCCCACGTCGGCGCGCAGGCACCCTTCGGCCGCTCGGGACGCCTCGCCGACTACGACGCGCTCACGCTGTACTACGCGGGCGTCGGCGGCAACGACAACACGACGACGCGGTTTCGCCATTACGACGGCACGCCCGCGCGCCCGCTGCTCGCGGAGTACACCGCGCCGCCTTGGCTGCTGCGCGGCAACCACGCGTATCGCGTGCGCATCGTGGTCGACGGCCAAGGCACGCGATTCTACCTGGACGGCAAGCCGTGCTTCGCGGCGGCCGGGCCGCTGCCCGACGCGGGCTGGTTCGGCTTTCGCTCGACGGCTTCACACCAGACCATCCGTGATTTTTCGATTCGCGCACTGCCCTGACGCGGCGGGTGCACCCAGCTTGAAAACGAGGCATCCTCATGTCGATCAACATTTTTCAGCGACACAGCGGCACTCATTACGGTGCCCTGACAGACTCTACGCGCGGTAAGCGGAGCGCGCATCGGGCCGACGGTGAACGCCACGGCGCGCTGTGGCGCCGCCTAGCTCGACGGTGCGGCGCATGATGAGCGCCGCACTCGGTCATCGTCCGAATCAGCGTTATGCTGCTGCGCGCCGCGCCGCGCACGCGTCTCGCGAGTCGGCACGCGCGGCCGCGGACGGCACGTCTGCGCGTCAGGCCCTCGATAGTGCGTCGGCCGACGCGTTCCCCCCCTCGACCAATGCGCCGTTTACCCGCGCCGCCTCACAAGCGAGGCTAGACGGCCAAACTGGTTCGACTGCCGTCCAGCGTCGCGACGAGCCGGCGCGCGTGGCGGCATCGCGCTCGCGCGGCAGCTTCGCGCTCGCCGCGCTCGTCGTGATCGCGGTGCATGGCGGCGTCATGTGGCTCGCGCATGCGTGGCAAGCGCACGCGGCGACCGCCGCGCCGCAGCCGCTGCCGATGACCGTCACGCTGACGGGCCCGCCGCGTGCCCTGCCCCAGGCCGCGCATGCGGAGCCGGCTCCGCAGCGGCCGGTACAGCCGCCGCGAGCGCAGCGGCCACCCACGCCGCCGAAGCCGGCCGCCGCGCGGCCCGTCGAGCATCACGCGCCCGCGCCGAAGCCGGCGCCCAAACCGACCGACGCAGCCGCCGCTCCCGCACTGGCCGCCTCGCCCGCGCCGTCCCTCCAGCCGTCGCAAGCCGCGCCGCAAGCGGCCGCACCGGCCGCGCCGTCGACCCAGCAGACGAGCGCCGCGCCGATCGGCGACGCCGCGTACTTGCACAACCCCGCGCCGGACTACCCGCAAATCGCGCAGGACCAAGGCTGGGAGGGACGCGTGCTGTTGCGCGTGCACGTGCTCACCAACGGCTCGGCCGACTCGGTCTCGGTGCAGACGGGCTCGGGTCACCGGGTGCTCGACGAGGCCGCGCGCGACGCCGTGCGCGGCTGGCGCTTCGTGCCCGCGAAGCGCGGCGACGAAGCCGTCGACGGCTGGGTGACGGTGCCACTCGACTTCCGGCTCGCGCAATAAGCGCCGCCTTTTTTCCACTCGACTCGCTATCGAAGACTTACAGAGGAACGCAACATGAACGGCTCATCGACTCATTTCATCGTGCAAGGCGCGCTGTGGCTGCTAGGCATTTTTTCGGTACTGACGTGGACGCTGATCATCGTCAAGGGCTTGCAGGCCGCGCGCGTGGCGGCGGGCAGCCGCCGCTACCGCAGCGCCTTCTGGGCAGCCCGCAGCTTTGCGGCGGCGGCCGCGCTCGACCGTCCTGACAGCCCGCTCGGCCGGCTCGCGAAGGCGGGCTTCGACGCGCTCGCCGACGCCGACGACAGCGGCGCAGAAGATCTCGAACACAGCTGGAGCCGCCATGACTTGCTGGAGCGCCACCTGCGTCAGCAGATCCACAGCGAGCGGCGCCGCGCCGAGGCGGGCCTTGCGGTGCTCGCGTCGATCGGCAGTACCGCGCCGTTCGTCGGCCTGTTCGGCACGGTGTTCGGCATCATCCACGCGCTCGCGGCAATTTCTCACGCGGAGTCGGCGAGCATCGCGGTCGTCGCGGGACCGATCGGCGAGGCGCTGGCCGCGACCGGCGTCGGCATCGCGGTGGCGGTGCCCGCGGTGCTCGGATACAACTTCTTCGTGCGTCGCGTGAAAGGCGGCGCCGCCGACCTCGACGCATTCGCAATCGACTTCGTCACGCTCGCACAGAAAGCCGGCTTTCGCGTGCCGCGTGTTCAGAAGAGCGTCGTGCAACCGCTCAAGGAGGTACTCGCATAATGGCTTTCTCGTCCTCTTCCGATAATGACGACGTCCTGAGCGAAATCAACATCACGCCGCTCGTCGATGTAATGCTGGTCCTGCTGGTGGCTTTCATCGTGACCGCACCGTTACTGAACAACGCGATGCACGTGAATCTGCCGAAGACCGAGGCCACCGCGCCCGCACCCGCCGCGAAGACGGTGACCGTGAGCATCGATGCGCACGGTCAGATCTATGTAGATCGCGAAGCGCGCACGCTCGAACAGCTCGACTCGGCGATGCACGCGCTCGCCTCGTACAACGCCGACGCGAGCGTCACACTGCAGGCCGACGAGGGTGTGCCTTACGGCGTGGTTGCCAAGGCGATGGCCGGGATCGAGCATGCGGGGGTCACGAAGCTGGCGGTGCTGACGGCGGGGCAGTCGTAAGTTTCCGTTTGGGGGTGGCGAGGCCCGTCGGCCACGTCACGCGCGCAGCGTCGAACAGGCGGCTAGCTCAGCCGAGCCGCCACGTTGATGGAGCTGCGCAGCTTGGCGCTGGGCCTCGCGTCGGGCAAGCGCACGATGGGCACGGCCCGTGTGGGCAGCTCCCACGCCGGCAACAGCGGCACGATATGGGCCGCCGCGAAGGCGGGCGACAGCAGCGAATCGGCCTGCATGATCACGCCCATGCCGGCAATCGCGGCGCTCAGCAGCGCCCCGCTGCGGCGCATCCCCGCGGGACTGTCGCGACTGGCCGGGCCTAACTCAGGGCGGAACGCGCCAGGGCCACTGCGGATTCGATAAGTGAGTCAGACGCCCTGTTGTTTGCGGTGGCCGGTCGAGAAACGGCCGAATGGCCGGTCGCGACGTCGAAGCTGACATTGGAACGTCGCCGACTAAAATGCTAGCGAACGTCGCTTCGTGACCGGTAGCCGAAGTTCGAGGCAGACACCAATCGAGCGCTGCGGTCGCGCGGCGGACTTCCGTAGCCGATCCGTTGCCGCCATCCCACAAAGAGCGGCCGACCGCCGGTTTCGGGCCAGTCGGGCGGACCTTACTGACCCGGGACCCTGTGGCAGTTCCTGTATTTCTTCCCGCTCCTGCACGGACAGGGCGCATTGCGGTGCACCTTGGGAAAGACGAACGGCGCAGCTGTAATGATTTGGAGCTGGCCGATCATGACGCCGAGGCAATTCGATCGCCCGTCCAAACCGCGGGGAAACAGAATTGGGCCCGCGAGATGGGTTTCACTAGTTGTGTTCGTTATCGCGAAGTCTCTGGCGAGAGTCTGAGAACAAGTGTCTGATGTACATGTGGACGGTCTTTCGCGAAACGGTCATTCAATATTGGGCCGATTCGGCTAGGCTAATAGAAGCTGGCTTTTTTCCTCTGGTCGATGAAGCGCGTCGGACGGGACCAACCGTGCAGTCGGTTTCGCCTTGGCGCGAAGCAGCGATTACCGAAATGAACAGCCCCAGATAGACGTACCCTATCAATGCCTCGACTGCTGCCAATCACCGGGCGGCGTCCTTCGGACGGAAATCTCCGCACCTCGATCCGTCCAGACCAAACCATGTAGCTATGCTGTTCCCGATATCCCTAGGCCACCAAGCCAGCGCGCGGACCTCCTTCACGGGAAAGGTGCATCTATGTTAACCCGGTCAATGCCCGGAGTTGTACCCCCTCATTGGTCTATTGCACTCTGACCGTTCATCCGCGGCGCTATCGAAAAGCAAAGAATTGGAGCGAACGCATTTTGATTTCTATCTAGCGTTCGATCGGCGTTCTCAAAAAATCCCAGCCATAGCTAGGCGAAATCCACCGGCAGGTACGCCGTTGGAAGAGGTGCTACAACAAGCGGCTGGTCGCTATCGATCACGACAGCAACCCAGCCTTAGTTGGTGTTTTTTGATGCTGTGGATCAGCTTAGTGACCGAAATAGATCGACTTCGCACCGATGTTGGCGGCCGGCTTAAACGACGCGCCCGACGCGGACAATTCACCCGAGACGCCACCGTAACCCGTAGCGGCGTTACTTTGCGCGGCGACACGCGCTTCGGCGGCTTGGATCTGCACCGGATAAGTTGCCTGGTCGCCAGCACCCGGCTGGTATCCTGCCTTTTCGAATCGAACCAATTCGGCACGCACTTGTGCACGGCTAACAGGTGCATCTGACTGGCCGAATGACGATACAGTGGGCATAGCAAGAGCAGCGGCGACGATCAGTGATTGAACGAGTTTCATGATACTTACCTCCAGACTTGGGTTTTTCGCAAACACCGTTTGCGTTTCAGTGATGCCAGTCTAGACAAAGGGATCTGCATGAAGAAGGCGTCTTGTAATCCTATGACTGCGGGTCATAGACAACATGGTGTGGAATATATGTCACCAGCGAAAGGTCGGGCCGACCCTCTGGCGTCAACGCTACGTAAGTAAAATCGATATGTCCGGACGCCGGATGCCACAGACGCTTGCTGCCCTCATCGAAACCTTTCACGTTCGTGCCCTGCCACCAGTCTCGGAACTCAGCGCTCTGTTGCAAACGTTCTCTAATCGGATAGTCGAACGGAACTTTGTCCTGCGCATGCGCGCGCGAAGCGCGGAACGTGGAGATCATGCCGCGCGCCATCCGCTCCCAACCGAGGATCAGCGCGCGATAGGGCGATAGAGAAACAGCAGGCGTAACGCATTGCGCTTGTGCGGCTGCAGCGGGCCGTGATCAACGGAAAGGTCCGCAGTCGCATCATTCCAAGCGAGTATGTCTAATCGCGTGTTGCGCACATAGGCAGGGATCGGGTTGATCGCGCGGACCAGCATTTCCAGACCTTCGGTAACTCCGCCGCTGGTCACGACGGCCGGTTCCTCACGGGCCGAAAGCGATTCCACCCGATCAAGTTTGAGGATCTTCGAGATGCGCCGCAGTGCGTCTTCAGAGGGCTGGAGTCCCTGCTCGAGCCACGTGTACCAACTAACGCTGACGCCTGCGAGCTCGGCGACTTCTTCGCGCCGCAAGCCCGGTGTGCGCCGCGGGCCCTCAGGCAGACCGAATTCCTTCGGCTGCAGACGCGCCCGTCGACTGGAGAGGAAGTTACCTAGCTCGCGGCGTTCCTTCGGGACAGGTTCTCTTGACCATATCGCGCAATGTTCCTGTGCCTAAAATATTAAGCCAAACAGGCGCTGACATTCGTATTCAATCCCGCAACAAAGGACGCTGGGCCCGTTTGAGCGGCTTGTCTGCGCAGTTGCCTGTCTAGGCTGCCGAGTATAGAGGGCCTTCGCGTTGCGCGGTATGACGTTGCGACATCGCGCGGCCTCCTTTTTCTGAGCGTCGCGCGATGTCCGGCTCGTTTTATGCCCGATTATCCAGCTCCGGTATGCCGCTGTTGCGGTCGGCATAGGCGGCCTTGAAGCTCGGACGTTGTTGCCAACGCTGCCAGTACGCATCCAAAAATTCGAAACGCTCGTCTAGCGGAGTGGCGTTGACCGGGAACTTCGAGAACGCGATTGCGGTTGCCAGCGTGATGTCTGAGAAGGTCGGTTCATCACCACCCAGCAGCCACTGCCGGCCGTCCGACAGATGTTTGTTGACCAGCGCGGCATGGGCCAATGCTTCCTTGCGGCAGTGCTCGCCCCATGCCTCGTTCTTCGTCAGTTCAAGCTTGAACCCGAGACCCGTGTGCAACACATGGAAGGCCGTGACAATCCGATACAGGATGTGAACCCAAATGCGGTTGTCCCACATATTGTCCAAACCCTGCTCCAAGGGCGTGTCGCCCATGATCTTTCGACCCGGATATGACTGGTCGAGGTAACGGACAACGGCTGCTGTTTCGGAAATAAAGCTACCGTCAGCAAGCTCAAGCGTCGGCGTTTCGCCCCATGCGTTCATTTTCAAGTGACGCCAGCCGCGCTGTTCGCCGACCGGCGTCATGTCATAGACGGTTTCGTCAAACTGATCAGCGATCCCCTTTTCGTACATGAAAAGGCGCAGGCGCTGTGGGTTCGGGAATGCGGAGGGCGAGGTGAAAACGTGCAGTTTGGTAGTCATTTCCGTCGTTCCTTAGTGTAAGTCGAAGATAACGCCAACCCTTACGGTGCCTAGGAGCTGGTCTCATTTCCTTGTCTGCGTAAGCAGTGAACACACTTTATTAGCTTGTTTACAAGAGATAAATGGGGTACAAATCATTTCATTTATTACATCGCGGAACAAATTATGGCCACCGTCGACTCGATCCAGCTCGGCAGCATCGAGCAATTTTGTAAGGCCGCGGAGTTGGGCAGCTTTACAGGTGCGGCTGAGGTTTTTGGCGTAACTCCGGCGGCGATCAGTCGATCAATTAGTCGGCTCGAACAGCGTCTTGGTGTGCGCCTGTTTTCGCGGACAACGCGCAGCGTCAAGGTCACAAATGAAGGAGAACTTTATTGGAAGGAGTGCCAGATAGCGCTCGAGCAAATTGCTGAGGCCGGGCGCGCGATCACCGGCGCACAGACAGTGCCAACCGGGCTGCTGCGCATCAGCGTCAGTGCCGCTTACGGGACATATCGCTTGCTGCCTTTGATGCCCAGGTTCACTGAGACCTACCCACAGATCGACATTGAGATAAGTATTTCGGACAAGATCATCGATTTTGTTGAGGAAGGCTTTGACCTTGCCATTCGATTAGGTATTCAGCGTGATTCTCGACTCGTGGCATATAAGCTGGAGGATGCGTCTTTAGGGGTGTTCAGTACACCGTATTATCTAAAGAAAAATGGCGCTCCGGTATCACTCAATGACCTTGAGAAACACGACTGCATTCAATACGTGTCCCCTAATAGTGGGCGACCGATGCAATGGTTGTTTACTGATGAAAAAGGGGCTGAGATTGAACAACCAATAAAGAGCCGAATGCGGGTACTCAATGATGCGCTAGGGTGCGTCGCCTGGGTCAATGCAAGCGGCGGCCTTTACCAGACCTACCGTTTCGCGGCGGCCGAAGCTTTAAAGCGTGGCGATCTCGTGGAAGTCCTTCAGAAATATGGTGGGCGCTCCCGACCGTTCTCCATCCTCTATCCACAGAATCGCCACTTATCAGCCAAAGTGCGTGCGTTTGTCGACTTTTTACGGTCAGCCGTAAGCACGTAGTCAGCGCCGCAACGACAGTCCCTGCAGGATCTTCCAAAATTTATCGTTCCGTGGACGCCTCGGGTACGACTCGCCAGTATCAACTACGCGTGATAGGCCGCTTTTAGCGGCGGAGCCGACTCATGAGCCTCAATGTGAGCACCTAAACGGACGTCCGCAGATGGCCCAGACTGCGTCAAAACACCTATTCGAATCGCCAAAATATCTCGTGCGATGACGGAGGTAAGCGAGATGAAGCCGTACGTTCAAGGCGACGATCGTACGCGAAGCTTTCTTCTTCCCGAAGCGCTCGACGAATACGTGACGGGCACGCCCCGTCCGCGTAGTCGATGTCTTTGTAGATGAACTGGATCTTCAGAACCTCGAGTTCAAAGGCGTCGAACCAGCACTTACCGGCCGGCGTTCACATCATCCGGAGGTGATGCTTAAGATCTAAGTCTACCGATACCTGAACCGTATTCAATCCAGTCGTCGGCTTGAGCGCGAGGACCAACGCAATATTGAATTGATGTGGCTCACCGGCCGCTTGGCACCGGACTTCAATACCGTTGCGCGTTTCCGAAAGACAACGGCAAAGCGATCCGCAGCGGCTGCCTTCAGTTCGTCATGCTGTGCCAACGCCTGGACCTGTTCTCCGAAGCGTCAGTTGCGATAGACGGGAGCAAGTTTAAGGCAGTGAACCTCGCGACCGCAACTTCACGAGCGCAAGACTAGAACGGCGAATGCAGACATCGAGGCAAGCATCAGCCGTTATCTTGTGCAAATGGACACCGCCGATCGCCAGGAGCCGACGATCGCGAAGGCGAAGACAGAACGGCTGCAATACAAGATTGCGGCTTTCAAGGAGCAGATGAAAATCCTCAAGCAAGTCGAAATTCAACTCGACGCAGTGCCGGACAAGCAAGTGCTTACGGGCCGGGACGCGCGCTCGATGAAGACACGGGGGACAGGCGTCGTCGGCTACAACGTCCAGGTAGCGGTCGATGCAAAGCACCATCTGATTGTCGCGCACGAGGTCACCAACATCGGCATTGACCGTGACCGACTCACGTCGATGGCCAAGTTGGCGCGTACGGAGATGGGTGTCGATAGACTCACGGCAGTCGCAGACAAACGCTGCTACAAGAGCGAGGAGATACTCCCATGCTACGTGGCAGGCTTCTCGGCGTTTGTTCCCAAGACGAACACCTCGAGCGCGACGTTCGACGGCCGTTTCGGCAAAAAAGATTTTGTCTATGACGCTGAGAAGAACGAGTATCGATGTCCGGCAGGCGAGCGTCTCATATGGCGCTGCAGGACAACTGAGCGTGCCCTGAAGTTAGATCGCTACTGGCGCTCGCGATGCCAACAGTGCTCATTGAAAGATAAGTGCACTCCGAGCACCGAGCGTCGCGTAACGCGCTGGGAACACGAAGGATTGCTCGAAGAGATGCAGGCTCGGCTTGATCTTGCTCCGGACATGATGCGTACCCGACGACAGACCGTCGAGCACCCCTTCGGCACGACCAAGGCCTGGATGGGAGCGACTCATTTCCTGACGCGCACTATCGAGCGGGTGAGCACGGAGATGAGCTTGCACGTGCTCACCTACAACATGAAGCGCGTGATCAAGCCGTTCGGTTCAGAAACAGTTACGAAGGCGCTGCGGGCGTGAAGCCCGCACGCGGCGCACGGATCCTCGCACTAGTTCGGCTCTGATGTGAGGTTAGTGGTACCGCAATCGACGGGCCGAGATTGGTTTTTAGGAAGGGTGCCGTCAAATCCCCAGCGGCTAGGCGTTTTGACACGGTCTGGGCCGGCAGTCGCCGCGCACGATAACCGCAATACCGATCTTCACTTTCGAAAAGCAAACCGGGTCCAGTTCACTCCGATATTCCTGTTTGCTTTCTGGGATGAGCCGCTGCAAACACCCGCAGGAGTTGCAGATCATTGGCTTCGGCAAGCCTGAAGGTATCCACCGCGGAGACGTCAAACATACGCCGCCCCGTCGAGAAGGGCCCATGGCGCAACGCCATACCGACCAAGCCATCGACGGCTAACAGAACAGAAATGGTGTTCATTCCCGTGCGCCGCTGGGCTTCGTCGAGGTGCATCCATACTGCCGTTATGAATACGTGGCCCAGCCCGGGCGTCAGTTTGCGTTCGCCGAGTGGGAGAACCGGAAAGCGCAGCAGCCACGGTGAGGCGGCACTGAGCGGCAGCAACGAGGACCCGCCCGATTGCACGGCTTGACTCTACGAAGCTGCAGTGTTGCACGGCATATGTTGGTGTTTATGATTCCTGCTAGCGATTGTTCATAGGGCGCTAGCGTGATCATTAACGACGCCAACGTGCCTCGCAAACGCTTCGCACTTCATTTCGAACACCGCGCGTACCCTTGAAGCAACGACATCACATCAAATAAAAAGGGCGCTTCACAGCGTTGGAACGGTGCCGGACACTATCATGCGCGCGGTTCCGGAGTACGCCTTGATACACGTATTAAAGTCTTCTCCGGCATCCAAAAAAACGGGTGCTGCGCCAGCAGCGCATACAACCTCGCTCGAAACCGGCTGTCGATTATTGCAAGCGTTGATCGGATGGCGCCTGCCATGAGATCCGATATGCCGGACCGCAACGGCCACGCTCGCAGGCTTGCTGACACGGTTTCATCACGATTGTTGGACTATCGCAACAGGCATCGCATCGCGCCGATTGTGCCCTAACCCTTTCGCAGCAAGGCATTTGACGCCTTACCCGCCAGCTTCCCGGTGAACACCGCTAGCGGCGAATTGAACACCGACACCTGACGACCGACTATTCCTAAGAGTTCCGTGCGCTCGCCGTCACTGTTCGTGATTACGGGTTCGCTTTTTAGCAAGGGCACCAGCGGGTCGCATGGGTCTGTTGCGTGCAGAACGCATATAACTCAACGTACGGTCGTAATCGCTTACTTCGCCGTTCGTCGTCGGATACGGCCCGCGCGACCGCTGGCAATGTTGCCGACGGCCGCCGGTTGCTGAGCAGCAGCGGGGACGTCCGGCTCCCCGCTTTATCCTGTACGAGAACCAGCGCTGGCGACGAGCCCGATGCACGCGATCTGCCTACTGCCGCACGACGCGCTGCCAGTCACGTATATGCAACAAGCCACGGGCTAATGCAAATCGAAGCGCTCAACGACCGCCGCTCGCCGCAGCCGCCTGCTCGATTGCCTTCGCAATCTCTTCGGGATGTGAAAGAAACGCGACATGGCTCGAATTAACTTCGGTCACTTTACTGCCGGCGCGCTTTGCCATCCACCGCTCAAGGTCTGGATTGATGGTCCGATCGGACGCCGCGACGACCGCCCAACTCGGCTTCGATTTCCAAGCAGCCTGCATGACAGGCGCCGTGAACGAGCCGACGGCGGGCATCACCTGGGAAGAGGCCATAAATGCGGCCTCTGGCTCAGGGACGTCGGCGGCAAAGTCGGCATGGAACCGCGAGGGATCGATGTACAGATGACCGTCGTCCGTCTCCTTGATGCTCTTGATCGCGGCAGGCATTTTGGTGGTCAGGTCCTTCAGGCTCTCACCGGCATCGGGTTCAAAGGCGGCGATGTATACGAGGCCCAAGACGCGCGCATCGTTGCCGGCTTCGGTGATGACCGCTCCGCCATAGCTGTGTCCGACGAGAATGCTCGGGCCGTCCTGCGCATCGACCGCACGTGTGGTCGCCGCGACGTCGTCCTTGAATGAAGTTTCAGGTTCCTGCACCACCGACACCTTGTAGCCGTCGCGGACAAGAATGTTCGATACGCCCTGCCAGCCGGAACCGTCAGCAAAGAATCCGTGGACCAGGACAACGTTCGTGACGGGGGCAGCGGTGGCGATCTGTGCGGAAAGCGCTGCCACGCCGAACGCGATGGCAGTGGCGAAACGGCGAACTCGGCTGGTCGTTTTCATGAAAGGCTCCGGTCGTTTAGCAAGAAAGTTTTGGGGTGCTGGATTGGTGGATCACGCGATAAATCACGCGTCGGCAACAGGTCCGCGGTGCATCTCGGGCCAGTCGGAATAGCCCGTCGAATCTCCGCCGTACCAGTATTCTTTTGGCGCCTCAGCGAGCGGACCACCGACTCGCAGCCGTTCAACCAGATCGGGATTGGCGATGAATGGCCGCCCGACGCTGAAGAGATCAGCGTCACCTGCAGCGAGCGTTTCCTCAGCGAGCCTCAGCGTGTACTGGTTATTGGCGATGTACGCGCCGTTGAACTGTCCGCGCAGCGCAGTGAAGCTCACGCCGCTGTCGGTGTCGCGAGCCAGTTGCGTTACGCCTTCAATGTCGTGGATGTACAGCAGCCCGAGTTGCGACAACGCGCGTACATAAGCCCCGAAGGTAGCCATTGGGTCGCTGTCGAGAGGCGTTTCGCCTGGCGCTGTCGTCGCGGGCGAGATCCGAATGCCAACGCGATCGCTTGGCCAGACTTCAAGTACCGCCTTGACCACCGCGAGGGGGAAGCGCAACCGGTTTTCAATAGAGCCGCCGTACTCGTCATTGCGCTGGTTCGTGCTATCGCGGACGAACTGTTCGAGCAGATAGTTATTGGCCGAATGGATCTCGACTCCGTCGAATCCTGCGCGCTTCGCATTGACGGCAGCATGGCGATAATCGTCGACGATGGCAGCGATCTCTTCGGTCCGAAGCGCGCGCGGCGTGACGAATTCCTTCATACCGTCGTGAACGCGGATCTGGCCTCGTGGCTTGATCGCCGAGGGCGCGACCGGAACCGCGCCATCCTGCATGTCAGGGTGCGAGATTCGCCCCGTGTGCCACAACTGCAGAAAGATCTTCCCGTCACGGCGATGAACTGCCTCGGTGACGCGCGTCCAGGCCGCCACCTGCTCGTCCGTCCAGATGCCAGGGGTGCGAGGATAGCCACGGGCCTGCACAGAAATATTGGTCGCTTCGGTAATGATGAGGCCGGCGCCTGCACGTTGCGCGTAGTAGTTGGCTGCGTAGCCGGGCGGCACACCCGCATCGTCGGCGCGACTGCGTGTCATCGGCGCCATGACGATGCGGTTCTTCAGTTGCAGACTGCCGATCGTGACGGGTTTAAGTACGGGGCTAACGGAAACAGCATTCATGATTTGCCATCCTGACTATGTAATGATTAATTCAATGTCTTGTATTGCCATCGCGTCGAATCAGTCGACCGTTTTGGCCCAGACCGCCTGAGCGTTGGTAAACTCGCGCAAACCGAAGTGCGACAGTTCCCGACCAAATCCGCTCTTCTTTACTCCGCCGACAGGAATGCGCGGGTTCGAAGCAGAGAAGCCGTTAATGAAGACGCCACCCGTTTCGAGCCGGCGGGCGATACGCTGCGCGCGCGCTACGTCGCTGGTCCACAGACTGCCACCCAGACCGTAGTCGCTCGTGTTGGCGAGCTCGATAGCATGCTCGACGCTCTCGGCCACGGTGATCGCGGCGACCGGGCCAAATGTCTCTTCATCGAAAGCGGCCATCCCTGGCGCTACATTCACGAGCACAGTCGGTTCATAGTAGTTACCTACGCCCGCGACCCTGTTGCCACCGAGCAGCAACGTTGCACCCGCTCCAATGGTGCGTTCCACCTGAGCATGCAATTCGTCGCGCAAGTCGGCGCGCGCCATGGGTCCGATGGTGCTGGCTGGATCCCGAGGATCGCCCGCCACAACCTTGCGCGCCGCCTCGACGAACTTGCTTATGAACTCTTCCGCGACAGGCTGCTCGACGATGAACCGCTTTGCTGCGAGACATACCTGCCCCGCGTTCTGGAAGCGCGCCTCGATCGCCGCCTTGACCGCGAGGTCGATGTTCGCGTCGGCCAGCACGATGAAGGCGTCGGCGCCACCGAGTTCCAGCAGCGTCTTCTTGAGCGCCTTGCCTGCCGTCGATGCCACTGCCGAGCCCGCCCGCATGCTGCCCGTCAGGGTGACGGCGGCCACGCGCGGATCTTCGATCACATGAGCAACCGTTTCGTTATCGGCATTGAGATTCGTGAACAATCCGACCGGAAAGCCGGCAGCTTCGTACGCGTCTTGCAACGCATACGCCGACCCCATCACATTGGCCGCGTGTTTCAGGATGAACCCGTTGCCCGACAGCATGATCGGACCCGAGGCGCGGATGACCTGCCACAGCGGAAAATTCCACGGCATGACGGCGAGAATTGAGCCGATCGGCAGATAGGAAACATAGACTTCGTCATCGCCTTTGACCGGCGCAGCCTCGTCAGCCAGGAATGCAGGGCCGTTCACCGCGATCCAGTCGATCGCTGCGGCGCATTTCTCGACCTCCGCGCGTGCGGCGCTCAACGTCTTGCCCATCTCCGCAGTAATCAGCGATGCCAATCCTTCCGACCGCTCCCGCAGCGTGATCGCCAGACGGCGGTAGGTGGCGACGCGCTCAGTCATCGGCGTTGCACGCCAGAGGCGAAACGCTGCCGCATTGTTCTCAAGCATGCTCTCCACGTCGTCTGCCGACTGAAAGGCATAATGGGCGATGAACTCGCCGGTGGCGGGATTACGCGACGTTGCGCCAATCGTAAGGGGGCTGCTGAGATTCGACATGGTTGCCTCGGTAACGTTAAGGACAGTGGGTACATTGCTGCACTGACGTCACTTTAAGCGTGCTGATCCGGTTCAAGAAGGCGTCTTGTCATCCTATGAGTGGGAGTCACTGGTAGGGGCCTGGAAGCCCAGCTCGATTCGTTGTCCCATGCAGAGCAAGCTATGACGGTCACGGGTGAAACCGTAGCTGACTCTTCAGATAAGCAAGAAACGCCTTCACTTTCGGCGACGGCACGCGCTCCTTCGGGAACAGCGCATTGAGATCCTGCTGCGGACCAATCCAGTCCGGCAACACTTTGCGCAACCGTCCCGCTGCGACTTCCGGAGCCATGCTTGCGTCCATGGCCAGCAACACGCCGTTGCCGGCCCGAGCAGCGTCAAGAAGCAGCACCGGATCACTGGCGACAATCACCGGATCAATCGCAAACTGCTTTGCCTTGCGTCCGGCCATGCGCAATGGCCATGCGTAGCCGCTATCGGTGCGCGCCTGATGCAGCGCAAGCGCCGCGTGACGGTGCAGATCGTCTGAACTTTCAGGCGCGCCGTGCTTGTCGATGTAGGCGGGACTCGCGTAGATCGACGTCGAGAAGCTGCCGAGCCGCTGCGCCACCAGGCTTGAATCAGGAAGCGCGCCGAGGCGCAGGGCCATATCGACGTCTTCGCCTATCAGATCAAGCGGCACATGCGTTGCGATGATATCGACGCGCATTTCGGGGTAGCGCGTGCAAAAGCCAGCGATCAACGGCGCAATCCACGTCGCGCCGAACGAATACGGCAGCGTCACGCGCAGCCACCCTCCCGGCGTCCCACGAATCTGCTGAACGGCGTTTTCGGCATCGTCGAGCTGTGTGGCGATTGCGTTGCATCGCTCGAAATAGGTCGCCCCAGCTTCCGTCAGCCGCAGCTTTCGAGTCGTTCTGTGTAACAAGGTCGCGCCAAGGTGCGCCTCCAGCTCGCGAACGCGCCGACTTACCGTCGTCTTCGGGATCTGCAAGGCCTTCGCCGCTGCGGTGAAGCTGCCGTCCTGCACAACGCGAACGAAGACGAGTGTGTCGTTGAGATCTCTAATCATGGTAGCGCGGGGCCGCTAGAGAAGTAGCATCGCATTGTCCCATTAGTGGCCCAATCCTTGCCACGCTGCCTGACTAATCACATGACGCCCTCTGCCCTATCGTTTCCTCCAACGACACGGAGGGAAAATGAAACTTGGCGAATACACGGAATACGATGGGATTGGACTGGCCGAACTGGTCGCTAACGGCGAGGTCACTTCAACCGAACTTGCCGACCTCGCGCTTCAGGCCAACGAAGTCGTCAATCCGGACATCAACGCGGTCATCGAAAGCTGGCCGGCGTCCCAAAGCGGCAACGTGAGTGCTTCGGGCGGCCCGCTTGCCGGCGTGCCGTTCCTCATCAAGGACCTTGCGGTCAGCATGCAAGGCAAGAAGCACGAGTTGGGCAGCCGACTCGCGAAAGGCGTCGTCGCGACCGAGGATTCATGGTTGATGTCGCGCTTTCGCGCAGCGGGGCTCGTCACGATAGGACGCAGTGCGACGCCGGAAATGGCATTCAGCACGACCACCGAGTCCACGCTGCAAGGTGCGACCCGTAACCCCTGGCTGCCGTCGTTGAGCGCCGGCGGCTCCAGCGGCGGCGCCGCCGCAGCGGTCGCAGCGGGCGTGGTTCCGCTTGCCCACGCTACCGATGCAGCGGGTTCCATTCGTGTGCCCGCCGCTTACAACGGCCTGTTCGGGCTCAAACCTACGCGCGGTCGCAGCTCGAACGGTCCCTCGTTCGATGAGATATTCGCCGGGTTCGGCGTGCAGTTGGGCGTCAGCCGCAGCGTGCGGGACAGCGCCGCACTGCTCGACGCGGTTCAGGGCCACGCCGCTGGTGAGCCCTACGTGACCGCGGCACCGGCGCGAAGCTTTCTGTCGGAAGTCAGCCGTGAACCCGGGAAGCTGAAAATCGGCTTGATGCTTGATCCATGGAACGGCGAGCGTATCAATCCGGTTATCTCGGCCGCAACGTTATCGACAGCGCGTCTTCTCGAAGCACTCGGGCATACCGTCGTTGAAATCGATCCACCGCTTGGTGTTTCGTGGGACGCTTTCGTGCAGATGAACGCGACGATATGGACGGCCACGCTCGTCGGGTGGATAGAGGGTCTTGCGGCTGCGACCGGCCGCCCGATCGACAGCACGACGCTCGAGCCGGCAACCCTGGCCTGTTTCCGACATGGCAAGGAAGAGAAAGCATCTGTGTTCGGCGCGTCCCTGGCGATGCGGAATACGGTTACCCGTTCAATCGCGAGGTGGTTCGAGGACGTTGACCTGTTGCTCACGCCGACCCTGCCGCAGATGCCGCCAGCTATCGGCGCCTACGGGGCTGGCGTCGAATCGATGAGCGGTCTCGAATGGACGCAGCGGGTCTTTCAGCATTCACCTTTCACGCCGCCCTTCAACGTCTCCGGCGTCCCGGCCATGTCTGTTCCGCTTGAAGTGAGCCCCACAACCGGTTTGCCGATCGGCATGCAGTTCGCAGCAGGATTCGGGCGAGAAGACACGCTGCTGAGGCTGGCCGGACAACTCGAGCAGGCCCGTCCATGGGCTAATCGGCGGCCGATGCTGTGGGCGGGGCAACGCGCCGAAGTAAGACGGATGCCGAGCGCATGGAAGACGCATGTTGACGACGCAATAGGGTCGACCCAACCTTGACTTATTGTTCCGCTACAGGACCGGTTGTCCCGGACGGCGATGTCGGATCGACACAAGCTCATATTGATTGTGTAGATCCGCTGCCGCCAACCGTGCCCATCGGCGCCGACTCTCATTGACCCTACGCATCGGAATTGCCTGCCCCCGCAAGTCGCGGAAGGTAAGTCACCAGTGAGAGGTCTGGCCTGCCCGTCGGTGTCAGTGCAACGTATGTAAATTCAATGTGGCCGCCTGAAGGATGCCGGAGCCGTTTGTCGCCCTCGTCGAAACCTTTTACGTTGGTGTCCTGCCACCAGTCACGGAATTCAGGGCTTAGCTCCGTAAGCTCGTTCACCAGCTTGTCAAACGGAGCCTTGTCCGGAGCCTGGGCGCGCGCGGCGCGAAAAGCCGAAATCATGCCCCGGGTCATCTGTTCCCAGTCGAGAATGAGCGTGCGGTACGGCTTGTAAAGGAATAGCAGACGCAACGTGTTTCGTTCGTGCGGTTCGAGCGATCCATAGTCGACGAACAGATCGCAGATCGCGTCGTTCCATGCAAGGATGTCGAGGCGCGAATTGCGAACGTATGCCGGGACATTGATTGACCGTACCAGCAGTTCCAGCCCCTCGCTGACGCCGCTTCCGGTCGCGACCTGCGAGAGCTCCCGAGCGGAAAGCGCGAACAGGTGCGCAGATTCGACTGCATCGAGCTTGAATACGGCCGACAGTCTGCGCAGCGCGTCAGCCGACGGTTGGATGTCGCGGCCCTGCTCGAGCCATGTGTACCAGCTCACGCTGACTCCGGCGAGCATGGCGACTTCTTCACGTCGCAGACCGGATGTGCGGCGCCCGCCTTGGGGCAGATTGAAGTCGGCAGGCTGCAAGCGCCCGCGGCGGCTCGACAGGAAAGAGCCGAGCTCACGGCGTTGTTCGGGAGAGGGTCGTCTGGACATTTTTGAGTCGGTATTGGTTGATTGTCAGGCGGCGAAACACAGCGTGCTTCGACCCCAGCCCATGGTAGCCGCCATTGGACGGAGTGATCGAATCAGATCGGCGGGACGTGCGTCTTGTAAACTCGCCGCGCTCGGCCCTGCCACTGTCAAGACTATGCAGTTAGGCTGAAGTGTTGGGCTCAGCGCAGCGGCCGCTGTCCCCTGGAGGATCGACCGCATACGTGGCACAAGACGCGCGGCGCGCCTGACTCCATCGAACGCGCGCGATCGGTTGCTCCTGCGGCGACTCGCCAGCGACAGGCCGGCGAGTCCGTCGAAAATTAGCTTGCTCGCAAATCAAAGCGGTCGAGGTTCATGACTTTCGTCCACGCGGCGACGAAATCGTGCACGAGCTTTTTCTTACCGTCCTCGCTTGCATACACTTCGCTAAGCGCTCGCAGCACGGAGTGCGACCCAAACACCAAGTCCACCCGTGTGGCGATCCATCTCGGTTTGCCGGTGGCGCGGTCAGTACCGACAAATTCGTCGCCCGCGGTCGACACTGGCTTCCACTGCGTGTCCATGCCGAGCAGATTTACGAAGAAATCGTTACTCAACACGCCCGGACGGTCAGTGAATACACCGTGTGCCTCCATGTCAGTCGATATACCCAGCACCCGCAAGCCACCGATCAAAGCTGTCATTTGCGGCGCAGTGAGTGTCAGCAGTTGCGCCTTGTCGATCAGCAGAGCCTCAGCGTGCACCCGCACGCCGCGCTTTCTGTAATTGCGGAATGCGTCCGCGATGGGCTCCAGGGCGTTGAACGAGTCGACGTCAGTCTGTGTCTGCGACGCATCCGCGCGGCCCGCGGCGAACGGAACCGACACCGTGTATCCGGCCATTTTCGCGGCATCCTCGACGCCAACGCCTCCCGCCAGGACGATCAGGTCTGCAAGCGATACCTTCCTGCCATCATTCCGCGAGCCGTTGAAGCTGCGTTGAATGCCCTCCAGCGTGTCCAATACGCGCTTCAGCTGTTGTGGCCGATTCACTTCCCAATCCTTCTGGGGCGCGAGACGGATGCGTGCGCCGTTGGCACCGCCACGCTTGTCCGACCCCCGGAACGTCGAGGCCGAAGCCCACGCCGTTGACACAAGCTCGGTCACGGAAAGCCCCGATCCGGCAATCTCCTGCTTGAGCGCGGCAATGTCCGCGCCGTTCAGTAACGGATGTTCGACCAGCGGAATCGGGTCTTGCCAGTCAAATTCCTCGGTGGGCACTTCAGGACCGAGGTATCGTGCGCGAGGGCCCATGTCGCGATGTGTCAGCTTGTACCAGGCACGAGCGAACGCATCGGCGAACTGATCGGGATGCTGCGCAAAACGGCGCGAGATCCTTTCGTATTCCGGGTCGTAACGCAGCGAGAGGTCCGTGGTCAACATGCTGGGACGGACCTTCTTCTCTGAATCATGCGCGTGCGGAATTGTCTCAGCAGCGTCTTTCGCTACCCACTGGTGCGCCCCGGCCGGGCTCTTGGTCAGCTCCCATTCGTAGCCGAACAGGTTCTCAAAGAAGCCCATTCCCCATTGAGTGGGCGTGCTGGTCCACGTGACTTCGAGTCCGCTGGTAATGGTGTCGCCGCCCTTACCAGTGCCAAACGTGCTTTGCCATCCGAGGCCTTGATTTTCAAGGCCAGCCGCCTCCGGCTCCGATCCCATGTTGTCGGCGGGGCCCGCGCCGTGGGTCTTGCCAAAGGTGTGGCCACCCGCGATCAAAGCAACCGTTTCTTCGTCGTTCATCGCCATGCGGGCGAACGTCTCACGAATGTCGTGCGCGGCCGCAAGTGGATCGGGATTGCCGTCGGGGCCTTCAGGGTTCACATAAATGAGGCCCATCTGCACTGCCGCGAGCGGGTTTTCAAGATTGCGGCCCGCGTCCGTGCGGCTTTGCTCGACTCCGTGTAACTCTTCATCGGCGACGATCACGCCTTCCCCGCCGTCTTCCGCCGCCTTTCCATAGCGGACAAAGCCGCCTAACCACGTCTTTTCGTTGCCCCAATACACGTCCTGATCGGGTTCCCATGTATCCTCCCGGCCACCGGCGAAACCCAGGGTTTTGAAGCCCATGCTTTCGAGTGCGACGTTGCCCGCGAGGACAAGCAGATCGGCCCACGAGATCTTCTGGCCATACTTCTGCTTGACTGGCCACAGGAGTCGACGCGCCTTGTCGAGGCCGACGTTGTCGGGCCAGCTGTTGAGAGGCGCAAAACGCTGCTGCCCTCGTCCGGCGCCGCCGCGTCCGTCACCGGTACGGTAAGTGCCGGCGCTATGCCAGGCCATGCGAACGAAAAGCGGACCGTAGTGACCGAAGTCCGCAGGCCACCACTCCTTCGAGTCAGTCATGGCAGCGGCCATGTCCTTTTTGAGCGCAGCAAGGTCAAGCGTATTGAATGCTTGCGCATAGTCGAATTGCGAATCGAGCGGGTTCGACTTACTGGAGTGCTGGCTTAGCAGGTCGAGTCTCAGCGCTTTCGGCCACCAGTCGCGATTGGCGGTGCCGCCGCCGGCCGCGTGATTGAATGGGCACCTCGAGGTATCAGACATCAGGTTGGTCCTGTTTCTTTAAGCTGTTTTCGGTGCTCGCTCTTGCTGTCCCAACACACGTTGCCGGGCTTGCAAGGGAGATAAAGATTGGGAAAAGGCTTTCGCACTGCATCGAACCCCGCGGGACGTTGGCAGCAGTTGCGCCAGCAATACCCCGTGACACCGGCAGTGCGGTTTCCACGTCTCCGACCGAGGCCGAGCGGCGCCGCCAGGAAGGTGGATGCCGCTTTAGTGTCCTTCGCTTCCGAGGATCAACCGGTTTGAGACCTCTGTCACACCCGGAACTTGCCGCGCCCGCTGTTGCGCCAGGTCGATCTGCGATACCTCGGGCACCGTTCCCGCCAACGTTACCGTCCCAGACTTCGCCAGGACAGACACGTGCGCCGTGTCAATATCACCTGCCTTCACCAGCGACTTCCGCACGCTCGCGGCAAGATGGCGGTTCTCGACGCGCATTGCCTTTTTTTGCGCTGCGCGCTGCGCCTTTGCAGGGTCTTTCTGCGGCGCCAGATAAGGCTGAACAGGCGGCAGATATGCGATATCCGCCTCGTCGGCCAATGCAACCCCAGCGCCACTGACCAGCACGAGAAGCGCCACGCGGGCGACGCGCGGGAACGCTGCTTTCATTTTTTTCAAGTGAATCTCCTGATTTGTTGGCAGACGTCATGTCCACCGCCATTCAAATTTCTTTCAGCTCTCTGTGGAAGACTAAATGCGCTCGCTTTCGTCAGCGCACTCAGCGTGCTCGAATGCGGCTTCACTCGCCAGAATCATTGCGTGACCGTTTGCGAAGGTGTGACGGCGCGCTCGCGGCTTATAAACCATGTCACCCCGCCGGATGATTTCACCGCCCAAAGCACAGACACCACGAGCGCGTGCCCTGCAGCGTATCCATGTCTGATCGCTATAGTGGCAGCGGGTCGCATCCTGCCAGAGGACAATGATCGTGTTGGCGCTCAGGCGCTCCAGTACGCGGATCCGCGCGTGTTGCGAGGACGCATCTTTCTCTTCCGCTTCTTCGCGAAATATCTGCCCGGAAACTCCCAACAGATTTCGCATGACGTGGTCCCAGATGGTCGATGACGCTTGTACGTGGATCGTGTCCAACAGCAGGCCGCTACCGTGCAAAATGGTCCTCCGAAAGAGAGAAAAACTTCGCGCATCCAGCTAACTCTGGCGGCGCGGAAGAACTGCAGCGTAATCTAGCTCTGCAGGAATTCGAGCAAGTCGGCGTTGACCTTGTCGGCAAGCGTGGTACACATGCCGTGCGGTGCGCCGGCATAGACCTTCAACGTCGCGTTCTTAATGAGCTTGGCCGACAGCCGAGCCGAGCCGTCGATGGGCACGATCTGGTCGTCGTCGCCGTGAAGAATCAGTGCGGGCACATCGATCTTCATCAGGTCGGCGGTGTAATCCACCTCGGAAAACTGCTTGATGCATTCGTACTGGCCTTTGATTGAGCCGAGCATACCTTCGCGCCAGAACTCGTCGATGTTGCCTTGCGAGACTTTCGCGTCCGGACGGTTGTAGCCATAGAAAGGCACCGCGAGGTCTCTGTAGAACTGCGAGCGATTCGCCGCCACGCTCGCGCGAATGCCGTCGAACACTGACATCGGCAACCCATTCGGATGAGCCTCTGTCTTGACCATGATAGGCGGCACGGCGCCAATCAGCACCGCCTTCGAGACCCGCGAACTGCCGTGGCGGCTAATGTAGTGAGCGACTTCGCCCCCGCCTGTCGAGTGGCCGACGAGCGTGGCTTCCGTCAGATCCAGAGCGTTGATCACGGAGGCCAGGTCGTCCGCGTAAGTGTCCATATCATTGCCGTGCGACGGCTGGTCCGAGCGGCCGTGGCCGCGCCGGTCGTGGGCGATGACGCGGTAACCCTTCTGCACGAGAAACAGCATTTGAGGATCCCACGCGTCGGCGTCGAGCGGCCAGCCATGCGAGAACACGACAGGCTTGCCGGCGCCCCAGTCCTTGAAGAAAATCCGCGTACCGTCTTTCATGGTGACCGTGTTCATGGTGTGCCGCTCTCCGTGCCGTGATTGAGATGAGTTGCCCGCGTGGCTGCTGCCGCTACCGGCCGCTGCTGCGATCGCGACGCCAGGCGCCGCGATCGCAGCAGCGGCCGCGCTTGCGGCAGCGGTGAGTAGCTGGCGGCGATTTCCCGATTGCGCTGTCGTCGGCGTTTTCAATGAGTGAGCCAAAAGTTTTCTCCGTGCTTGTGAAATTGTTGCGCATGCGTGGAAAGCATGGCGCCACATCGCCCGTATCCCCCGCATGCCTTCGTTCCGAACGTTGCGGACGCGAATATCAAATTTCTTGATTGCTGTTAAGGACGGCTTCGTGATGCGAATCCCTCGTACAATCGCAAAAGACAGCACGATTCCTCCGGTCAGTGATTCGGATCACTAAAATTCTGAACCAGCTCATTCGTTGCGCTTGCAATACCAGTTCTGTCAGTTGTCTGCTTATTGCGGCGGGAAAGTCAATGCTATCTCGTGCAGTGAGGCATCCAGATTTTTCCGGTTATCGCGAGTTTCCATGACTTGGTCGGGGTTTTTGGACCTGGCTCCGACGGTGCCGCACGGCGGCGAGCGTTGCGTGAACGATTCGAATCTCCATGTAGTAAAAAGGTTGGGCGAAAAGGATCGCTATGAGCCACCTTCTCAGATACGCCATTGAAATCCTAGCCGGATGCGCCAGAGGCTTCATTGTTACCCGCCACGAGGAAAACACGTGATACGCTGCCTTTGAGTCTGTGAGGCAGTCCGGCCTGATATTCGTCGCTGGCGTACCAAGGCCTAGCGGCCGTCATAGTCGGAAAGAGCAGAATCGCTGCACCCTCGGCCGACGTCCCTTCGAGCGCTTCGTGCCCGCCATAGAAGGCGATAGGAGTCACTGCACGCACGTGTCGCGCGAAGCGCGCCAATTCGTCGATATCGGGCGAGAGACGTCGCATTAAGCGTCTGTTCGCGCACGATGACGACGTACGCCGTCATTTCCCGGCTCCCAAGGCGTCGATCAGGGTACGTGCGGTTGCAGGAGACGATCCTGGATTCTGCCCAGTGATAAGCAAACCGTCCTCGACGACATAGGAACCCCAATCTGGACCGCGCGAATACACGCCGCCCTGCGCCTTCAGTTCGTCTTCGACAAGAAACGGCACGATGGCTGTGAGACCAACCGCCTCCTCTTCGGTGTTGGCGAAGCCGGTAACGCGTCTACCCTCCACCAGCGGGCGGCCATCACTGGTTTTCACGTGGCGAAGGACGCCCGGTGCGTGACAAACTAGGGCAACCGGCTTGCCAGAAGCCAAGAAGGACTGAATCAGCGCGATGGACGTCGCATCCTCGGCTAGATCCCATAAGGGCCCGTGGCCGCCCGGGTAGAACACTGTGTCAAAGTCCGCCTCTTCTATGTCCGCCAGACGCTGCGTGTTGGACAACGCCGCCATCGCCTCTTCATCGGACTCAAAGCGGCGCGTATCGTCAGTCTGGTTGGCGGGCTCGTTGCTTTTTGGATCGAGCGGCGGCAGCCCACCGTTCGGCGACGCCAGTGTGATTTGCGCGCCCACTTTCTTGAATGTGTAGTAGGGCGCAGCGAGTTCCTCTAGCCAGAAGCCGGTCTGTCGGCCGGTGTCACCGAGTTTGCCGTGAGAAGTCAGCACCATTAATACTTTCATGAGAAACCCCTAAAAATTGCCCGTCAATATCGGCTCATTGCAACAAAGCGTTGATCCGTAACCCGGACGATGATCCCGGATCCTTCGCCATGCATTCACCATCTTTCCCGACCTGTGAGATTGAGCGGAGAGCGGTTATGCGACGCAGCGCCTCTCACCGGCATTCAGGGCCGTCCGAAGCAGAAGTACATGACAGAGTTGACTCTAGCGGAGGACACCGCTTTCAAGAAGTTAATTGTGGTAAAGCGCTTTTCGATGAATCGGCCTCGCGATTATTGAATCACGCATTGACGCGCTTAGCAGAAGGTTGACGCGCCAGCCTGAACGGGAGATATAGGCGGGGCAAATCGCGATTCGGCGGTAGTGCCGGCGAAAGGATGTCAAGTCAGTCTCAATGCGTCTCAATCCTTGCCGTATCCGGGGTTGCAGCGGAAAATGCAAGGTAGCCGAGTTCAGTCCGACAGTAGTCGACGCGCACATTATGCGAAAACTTAAGCGGATCCGCGCTCTGGCGCGCCGCGTGTCCTGAATATCAGATAGTCGGTGCAGAGGAGATCAAGAGGCCACCGCAGTTGGCAAGGTGCTGCTTGCATGGGCAGATGAAGGATTCTTTTCCATGTGTCTGTCGCTGGGCCGACATCGGCCTCGGCAGTCCGCAAGCTCCGGCAAAGGTACTGCTGGCCGCCGCTGACATCTTGCGCTCGTCCTTATAATCGCCGAGGCGTTTGCGTCGGGCCTTTCTCGGCCAGTCAGCGCAGCCGGAGACTATGCAAGGCCAATCCCTGTTTAATGCCGCAAGTGTGTAGACGATTAACTACTGCTCTGTGGTGGCGTTGCGCGAGCGAGCCATTCGATCGACCATTCGTCGTTACGAGACGGGTCATCGCTAACACCGACAAAAAGATCACGTCTGAACCACCTTCGAACAGTCTCAGAAATAAAGACGCGCTTTCCCGCCTGAACGCTCGATAACAACTCCTGATTCTTAATGGATTTGCCCACTTCAGCTTAAGCTTGCCCGTAGGGGAACTAGCTCGGCAAGCGACCTGATTCCGGGCGGCGCCGCAATAACATCAGGAACGCGGTTCACCATGCAGGCTGCCGAGCCATGCAGGCCATTGGCACGGTCAACGCGGATTTTCGCTGACGGCTTCCCATCGATCGGCCACATCACAGCCTGGCTCAGTCGGGCATACCGACCGCAGGGCCGTGTACAGAGCTTCGCTCGCTGACGCATCGCAGCGTGACCGACGCGGAAGTAGCAAAGGAGCGCATGATGCGCGCGTACGGCGTTGAAATCCGGGAGAAATCTTAGATTCCGGTCCCGGTGAATCAACCGGTATGGTGTCGTACCCTGAACCGGTTTCTGGCTCCTGGTTCCTCCATCGGAATGCGGATCATGGCGTCGGTCGAGACGACAGAAGGACTGTGAGACCGCCGACTACGCAACGTTGGGTGCGGATGTCGCGGTAGTCGTTCAGACAGACAGGCTGAGCTCTCACGGCTCGGAGTGCTATTTTCCGCAGGCGTCCGAGCGGGAACTGGCCGACCCAGATCCACACCTTGGCCAGGCGAAGCGGTGTCACGGATAGCCTGGGCTCTCGCCGCTGCCTACAGCGAGCGCGCACATCGAATCGCGCTCCTGGAAGACGGAGAGTCCGAGAACAAATTTGCGGAGCGGGTCGTCAGCACGCCTGGTCAACTAGGAGAGCATTACAAAGGCATTCCAGCACATGTGATGCACCCGCTTGGCTTTACCATTACGAACATGAGCGTGAACGATGACACAAGGCCTTCTTCAAGTCCTGCGACCTGTACCGGATCCTTACCATCATGGGGCCTGCCAGGTTCACCTCCGCGACGATAGTCTGCTGGGTGAACGCACAGCCGGTTGAGGTAGCGGGTGGAATCCGTATCCGATGCCAGTTTGCATGGCGTCGATGCGCTGCTTTAATGCGCCCCTGCTGATCCGCCGCGTTCCATTTACGATTGAACGGAAGACAGCCCAGGTCTAGGCTTCGTCACGCACCATTGGCCCGGCCTGAATCAAATCGGTACGGTCCGCTCGGAATTGCAGCGCGCGCCGTAGGGGCGTCAGGTGCGGGCCAAGCTGTGGCTTCTCATCCCAAAGCCTGACGGCAGCTTCCGTCAGCGCCAACACTAGCCCGGCATCAGTATCGCTGGCGGCGGCCCACTCGATAGCCTCGAAAAGATCCTCGGTCCTGCTGACATATCGGCAACGCCAGGCTTCCGGCTTGCTCCAGCGCCAATCCTCCCGAGCCTGTTGCATGACTTCAAAGATCGATCTTGCGTGTAGCGTGCGAGCGCGTCGACACTCCTCGGGCGCTTCCTTCAGACGCGCTCGCGCAAAGAAACGCTCTGCCGCCAGGAGGCGATAGGTGACAGATCTGCCAGTCATCTCGACCCATATCAGCGACTTGGCGATGAGATTGCTAAGCGCCATGAATGTTTGATGCGGATCCCATCCCAGCGGACGGGTCATGGCTACCGCGTCCCCGATGTCAAAACTGCCACAGAAAACTGACAACAGTTTGAACAGTTCGGCCTCCTCCGAGGACAAACGGCCATATCCGAAATCCGTTTTGACAGACATCAGGCATTGAGGATCATCTGGCTCCCCCGGCTGCGGACCATACAGCACACGCCTGGTGACGATATCTAGAATCTTGACAAAAGAAAATTGCGGCAACAAGGTAGACAGGGCGCTCATCATGGAGCGGGGCCTACCGTCCGTAATCTGCGTCAGGCCGATGACTGCCGGGAGATCGTCGTCCGTCAATTCGTAGCCAGCCAGCTCGCGAGCGCGTTCAGCAAGCATAAGCACGGCGGGAAACTGAAGTGCCGCCATTCTGGGAGGCGTGGCGCTTTCGGTTTTGCTGGGATAAGCAAGCGGCCCGATCCGGTGAACACATTCACCCGGCACCCGAAGAGGCTCAAGACTGATCGCGAGAATCGTTGACCGGCTTTCCGAAGCAATGAAGCGGGAAACGAATAGCCGCAACGAAACCGTCACGCGTTCGCAATGGTCCAGAATTAATAGCATTCCCCGATGCTGCAGATAGTCGAGGAGCGGGGCGGTCATGTCGGGCGATGTTGCTTTCAAGCCAAGCATTGCCGCGATGAAGTTCGATGCTTCGCTCAGCTCACCCATCATTGAGAAGTCGACAACACATGAAGCTGAGCCGGACCCTGAGACGACCGATGCGGCCGCCGCTCGTGCGACGGACGCCTTACCTACCCCGACCGGACCGACAAGTGTGATGACTCGCTCTGAGGCGAGCGCCCGGATCACCGCTTGAATCTCGCTGCCACGTCCAACAATCTTCCCTTCAGCCGGAAGACCAGTCTTACCCGGTTCCACCGAGAATTCACAAGGGTCTCGTTCTCTGGTGATGAGAACCGGCGCCACGAAACGGTAGCCACGTCCCGCCACCGTCGCAATGTAAGTAGTTTGAGGTAGGGATTCTCCAAGAGCCCGACGCAGGCTACTGATGTGAACCTTGAGATTCGATTCCTCGACGAAGGTACTTGGCCAGGTATGCGCGATCAACTCTCCTTTTGTGACGAGGTCGCCTGCACGCGACACGAGGAGGTGAAGGATGTCAACCGCACGCGAACCAAGCCGAACCTGCTTCTGACCTTTCAGCAGCATTTGTCGATTGGGCAACAACACGAAAGGCCCAAATACGAATGATCCGTCATCGACAGTCTGCGATTGCATTTCTCTCACCAAGGCAGTGGATCCCAATTGCGCACTTCTGGCGCGGAAGCTGCACGCTCGAATGCGTGCTTCCGGCCGTAGCTAGATCGATTAGTCACCAAGCCGCCATCGAGTTATCCTCCGTCGACGGACGTAGGAAAGCCCCAGTCGATTCGTCGACGGCGAAGACATTCGAACGGCACCAGCCATTCTCAACTTGCGGGTCTCCGTGGGGATTCTGGTCCGAATTGCTGACACTGCCGATGCAGTCGAGGTGCGGCAACCGGCTGGCGGGCTTGCCAGTCAAACCGTCGCAACAAATGAACGCTATTAAACCCTAACAAAAAAAACAGAAGTTTCTATTTTGTGCGCACTTTCCTTCAAAAAGCTGCTCTCAAGTTCGCGATTCACCGCTACATCTGAAGTTGCCAATCCGCGTGGACCGGAGGACGATCGATGCAATAAAGGAAACCTCGAATCAAAATCAGCCTACACGACGCTCCTGCCTGTAGCGCCGCGGCGAGACGCCAACAGCGCTCGCAAAAGCTGTTGCAAATCCCGATGAAGATGAGAACTGGCATCTACGCGCGACGTCGGCGATCGACAGTTCGGGTCGCAAAAGGAGCGACTTCGCATGCTCAACCCGGCGATGCAGTAGGAATTTGTATGGTGAATATCCGGTAGCGTGCTTGAATGCTCGAGAAAAATAAAAAGGACTAAGGCAGGCAACCTCGGCAAGATCGCTAACGCCGATCTCATGTTCGAGGTGTTCCTCGACAAAATCGAGCACGCGTCGAAGCCTAATGTCGTCAACGCCATCGACTGACGGCGTGATTTTTTGGGAACGGAACTGTGCGGTGGAATGCGATCGCAGGAGCTGATAGGTCAGTGTCAATGCGGCGTTCTCGACAAACGCTTTCCCACCCGCACTGGGTGTCTGCATCTCAGCGGCGATCGCCTTGGCCAATTGCTCGACTAACGGATCTGTGAACCCCGCCTTGTACTCGAGGTTTCCCGGTCGAATCTCGGGGTGGCCATCTTCCCGACCGAGACTGACAAACAGCGAGTCGGGCAAATAAATGTGCACGACGTCCGGAACCCGCTCTGCGATCGTCACGAAATCCTCGGCGACGCCTTTGGGGAATAGCCATAACGTGCCCGTCGCCGGGACGACGCGATGACGCTCACCTCCCAGAAAATGATGCACATGTCCCGCCGAATTGCCTTTCAGCGCAAAACTGAGTTCGGTCACTGCAGGCATGACACCGGCGAACTCACCCGCTGGATGTATCCGCCGCTCCGCGTGGATGGCTGTCCAGTCCAGATGGTCAGACGACGAAAATACCTCTGCTGGCGAATACTTGGAGGAAGCCAGTGCCTGGATGGCCGCCTTGTCGATCTGGTCCATGCTTAATTATTTGAAAGACGTTTGTTATACAAAAAGGCTCATGAACAGCTACAGCCGCAACAACCGGCCACCAACGGTCGTAACTGCCGACTTGACTCTCTGCAAAGCGCAACTTCTCCCGGCTCGGCATTTGGCTTTTCGAGGGTAGCCGTAATGGAAGGCCACTGTGCGCCATTGCAAGCCATCGAAATCTCGGCGTTTCAGACCCGATGCGCCGATTCCCTCAACCGCTTCGTCCTGTTTGTCGGCATCTGACGTGATTACTTGATTAACTTCATTTGTGCCACTATCGAGGACGTCACATCAAATTTAGCCTTATCTTCCCACTGGACGTCGTGCGCTGAGCGCTCGACCATGCGACACGCGAATTCCGCTTTCGCCGGTGCAGCGAACAAGAAGCGGCTTATCGAACCGGGGGCACTGAAAAAACAGTAAAAGTCCGCCGCGAAGTCGTTGTGCGCGTCCTTAGGATCGCCGTGAGGTTGGCGCCGGCCACTTCTGCCGTATTCGTCGTTACGATGGTTCGCCCGTGCGGAAATGAACTGGTTGATGAGATACCCGTTGGCCGCATGGATCTCGACACCATCGAAGCCTGCTTCGAGCGCATTCCTCGCGGCCTGGGCATACAAGGTGACAAGCTCCTTGATTTCCGCCACACGAAGTTCTCTCGGAGTGGACGGTTCGATCAGGGTACCGATATCGGGACCGGTGGCGATGAACGCCTTGACCTTTTCGGCGCGAATGGCGGAAGGCGCAACTAGCAGGTCGCCTCCGGGTTGAAGCTCGGTGTGCGAAACGCGTCCAACATGCCACAATTGCGCAAACATCACACCGCCAGCTGCGTGTACGGCGTCGGTGACCTTGCGCCAGCCCGCAATCTGCGCGCTGCCGTAAATCGCCGGCGTCCATGCATAACCCTGCCCTCGACGTTCGATCTGCGTGCCCTCGCTGACGATAAGAACTGCGCCGGCTCAAAGTTTAAGCGTTACCTCGTGTCCGGTTTTCGCGGGGGCCGGCCCATGACTAACCGTGGCGGTCTTCGCTCACAATTGCTCTTTCAGCGTATGTTGATCATAGGCTTTCTGCGCCTGATCAATCTTATGTAGATGCTTGATCGACCATTCATATACTGCTCCGAAGGGAACTTGGAGGGTGCTTCCGAGTTCTGTGATCGCGTATTCCACCGCGACCGGAGATGTAGCAAGCACATTCCGAGCGACGAGACCGTTCCGTTCGAGACGCCTCAAGGCTTGCGTAAGCGCCTTATGCGTGATTCCTTCCAGGCTGCGCTTGATCTCGTTGAAGCGAGTTGGCCTCCTGCTAAGCAGTGTGAGAATCATCACCGTCCACTTGTTTGCCACCTGATCGAAAAACGAGCGTGCAGCGCAATCCGCAAAAAAAACCTCGTCAACCTCGCAAGTCATGTCGGTATCCGCCTGTATATCTGCGCGCCTGAAGGTGCGTAATTGACCGTAGATACCCAATGTATAACATGGAGTCAGGTCAATTGCTTTGAGCTGGGCGTCACGAAGCCCCAGCGAGCCAAGCGTTTGATTAACCCGTAATGAATATGGAAAGCGAATGGAAATGATGAAACAAGAATTGTCTCGGCGCGACGTGCTGAAGGTCGCCGGCGCTGCAGCGATTGCGACCACTCTCGGGAACCATGAAGCCTTCGCTGCAACGAAATCGGTGGCTACACTGTTTGCGACAGAGGTCGGCACCGGAAAGAACGTCATGTTTATCCACGGCTGGACTTGCGATTCGCATGACTGGAGCTGGCAACTGCCGCTCTTCGAAAGCAGGTACCGCGTCGTCGCTGTCGATCTGCGTGGGCACGGCAGATCTCAGCTAATGCCGCCTGGCGCATATAAGCCCGCCGACTACGTTGCGGACATCGAGGCATTCCTCGGAACAAGGTATCCGGGACAGAAATTCACTCTCGTTGGGCATTCGATGGGTGGCCAGATCGCAGCCCGACTTGCCGCGAAGCGCCCCGATCTGGTCAGCGCGGTTGTATCCGTCGATGGCGCGCTCGGTTTTTCCGGCGCCGCCGCCGAACTTTTTGCGAAAACTACGCATGATTTGAATGCGAGCGATCCTGGCATCGTGGTCCCGGCTTTGTTTCAGCTTGTCTATGACCGGATCACCGAGCCGGCATTCAAGCGTTGGCACGCGAGGCGCGTGCAAGGCATGCCAGCGCATGTCGTTCGCGAGTCCTTCGGTCCGCTGTTCTTTGGCAACGATCAGGTCGGCATTGGAGAAGCGAGCGCAACCTTGTGCAAGAGCCTTGCCGTGCCCTTCTATCAGATGTGCCGCGACCCCGAGCAGGCGAACCTCATGCGCTCCTGGTTCTCGCATCCAAAATCGAAGGTGGATGTATGGACCAACACAGGCCATTGGATCATGCAGGATCGCGCGGACGACGTGAACGCGGCGATTACCGCATGGATCGACGCACTATAACCAACGGCCTTTGCCAACCGCAATCCGGAAAACCGATGCCCATCGACATCCTGCTCACCCCTTATCAACTTAATGCCCTCACCGTGCCTAACCGGGTAGTCATGGCTCCGATGACGCGGTCTTTCTCCCCAGGCGGCATTCCGACCGCCGATGTCGCCGCATACTATCGGCGACGTGCGGCGCACGGTGTCGGCCTCATCATCACCGAGGGAACCGGTGTCGGTCGCGCGGCCGCGCTCGACGATCCGGACGTCCCGCGCTTTCATGGCGAGGCGGCGCTGGCCGGCTGGAAGAAGGTGGTCGACGAGGTCCACGCAGCTGGAGGACGCATTGTGCCGCAACTGTGGCACGTAGGTAATAAGCCTTCGAATGGAGCGGGCGAGCGGGCATTGTCCGCTCATCGCTACGAAAGCCCCTCGGGTCTGTCTATAACCGGTGAACGTCTGGCTCAGCCGATGAGCGAGTCAGACGTCGCGGACACAATTGACGCATTCGCGCGAGCCGCAGCGGATGCAGAGCGACTCAGCTTCGACGGCGTCGAACTGCACGGCGGGCATGGCTACCTGATCAACCAATTTTTCTCGGAGGATCTCAATCGGCGCAACGACGGATATGGCGGATCGACGCTCCTCGAACGTTCACGCTTCGCTGTGGAGGTGCTGAAGGCGATCAGGTCGGTGGTGACACCAGGGTTTCCAGTGATTCTTCGCCTCTCGCAATGGAAGCCGAAGGACTTCCGCGCACGGCTCGCGGGGACGCCCGCAGCGCTCGAAGAGTGGCTTGGCCTGCTGGTGGATGCTGGCGCGGATGCTTTCCACCTCTCCCAGCCAGCCTACTGGCAGCCCGCATTTCCCGAAGTGGACGCAACCCTGAACCTGGCGGGATGGGCAAAAAAAGTCACGGGCGTCACAACCATTACGGTGGGATCGGTCGGACTTCGCAGCGACGTCTACGACTCGTTTGCAGGCAAGGACGCGCAACGCGCTCCCCTGGACGACTTGCTAGCGCGACTGGAGCGAGGAGAGTTCGATCTGGTAGCAGTCGGACGCGCGTTGTTGCAGGACGCGGCATGGCTCGAGAAGGTCCGACAAGGGCGCGTCGGCGAAATTGGGAACTTCACCCCGAATGCATTTTCGACCTTGCACTAATTCGATGTTCTGCCCATTTCGGGAATGTTGACGATGTGCGAGACAGCGGCTGGGCTTTTACACGAATCGGTGGCGTCTTGGGCAGAGGCCGCTGACGCAGCACCCCTGCGATACGAGCGGCGACACAGCGTTTCGTCTTTTCGATCACGGAAAAACGAAATGTTTTTCGACGCTCAACCTGCCGGCACGCCCGGTCCAGGTGCCTCGGACCGCTCCGGTCGTCACGTTGGGCGCCGGCGTCACGCACAAGCACACGACTCGTCACCAAGGGATCTGTTTTTGGTCGAAGTAAAAGCGTCCCGACGGTTCGGCTGGGTCTTGGGTCGCGAGCCAGACGACGCCTGCGGCTGCCTGCTCCACCGTGCGATAACCCGAGTGGTCGTTGAAATCGGTGGCGGTGTAGCCCGGATCTACAGCATCCACCCTGATGCCGACTGACACGAGTTCTTTCGCAAAAGCCAGCGCAACTGCATTGAGGGCCGACTTCGAACTGTTGTAGCCGAGGATGTTCACACCGTAGAACTGATTAGTCGGATCAGACAGCCAGCCGAGAGATCCAAGCCCGCTACTTACCATCATGACAGCACCCCGACCGGCGGCTTTCAGCAATGGCACAAACGCCTGCGTTACGCGGATCGGGCCAAATACATTCGTCTCATACACAGCTTTAATGGTGTCGATTGGCTGTTGACTAGGTTTGGTGTGAGGCACGCCCGAAATGCCGGCGTTGTTAATCAGCACGTCAAGTCGGCCGTCTTCCGCCTGTACGCGCATAGCGGCCTCACGCACGCTCTCGTCCCGCGCCACGTCGATCAGCAACAGCCGAACGTCATGGCCCTCCGCCTTCAAAGAATTCATCGCGGCCTCGCCGCGTGGGGCGTCCCGGCAGCCAAGCCAGATTCGATACCCTACTCGACCGAGTTGTCGAGCCGTTTCATAGCCAATGCTTTTATTGGCGCCCGTGATCAAAACAGTCTTCGGTGTGCTCATTTCTCGTCATCCAGATTTAGTTGCGATCACTCTAATTCGTTCGACGTCTTTTGATAACTGCGTGAGAAACGAATACACTGATCGCTATGGCGAACAATCATGACGACTCTCAGTTAGATTTGATTCCGGCCTTTCTCGCCGTGCTCCATACCGGAGGTTTTCGGGCCGCTGCCAAACGTCTCGGCCTGTCTCCCTCAACGGTAAGCGAACGGATCACACAGCTCGAGATGCAGCTGGGCGTGCCATTGTTGATCCGCACCACACGTAGCGTCGCGCCGACAGAGACAGGTCGCATACTTGCCACGAGAATTGCTCCGCTAATGGCAGAAACGCGTGCCGCGTTGCGCGATGCATCGAGTTCAAAAAGCGTCATACGTGGGCTCCTTAAGATCAACGTGACGGGCGCTGTGATGGTCGATATCCTTCCGCCGATCATCGATCGCTTCCTAGCGGCGCATCCGCAGGTTCGTGTTGAAATCATGGTGGATGACCGACTCGTCGATATCGTGGCAGCCGGTTGCGACGCTGGCATCCGATACGGAGAGCATCTGGCAAACGACATAATAGCCGTGCCGATTGGACCGAATTTCCAGCGGCTCGCGTGGGCTGCTGCACCTGAGTACCTGGCCGCGCGCGGCGTTCCCAGGCACCCGAGCGACTTGTTAAATCACGAATGTATTAGGTTGCGTTTTTCGAGCGGCTCTCTGGTCGAGTGGCTATTCGAGCGTGGCGAAGAAGCGATAAGAGTCGACCCACCAGGCCGCATTATTATCGGTGTGGATGGTGCTTCGGCAGCCATAGAACTCGCGCGCGGAGGACGCGGCGTCATCGGCACCTTCGAAAACTGGCTGATCCCTCATCTGGAAAGCGGTGAGCTACGACCTGTGTTGCATGAGTGGTGGCATGAATTCGAAGGGCCTCAACTGTACTTCTCGAGCAGATTTACGTCTGCTCCACTTAGGGCATTCATTGACCTCGTCAAGGCGGGGCAAACCGCCACCCGCGGGTCGCTTGTGGCAACAGGCTCGGCGAAAAGTTCTTAACGCTCGATGCGACGTCGCTCAGCATCCTTTTAATTGCTGGTCGGGTTCCGTCCTTTCAGGAAACGGCGATGCGAGTCGGGCCGGATTCCTGAGGTCCTTCGAACGAAGTGCATCGCCGTAGCCGTGGCGAAACTAAGGATGGCCACGGCTACAAAATCGCCGGCGGCTTACATTTAGAACGTCGTGAGTTATTCGCGCCGAAAACGCCCCATCAGTTTGTCTTTACGCGGAAGGAAAGCCCATGCTGATAGACGTTTCAGTCCATCTCGTCGAGTAACCGTTTATGGACGATCAGCGTTTGCACGCCGACCGGCTTCCAGGGATTATCCGTCTAGGAGCCGTCGGGCTCGCCTTTCCCCGACTTAACATCTGCGCCTGCGACAACGTCGACGATCAATTCGGCAGGCCGAGAGCGAGCAATATAGCTTCGCGGGCACATGATTGTACACAACGGGGCGCCCAGCTTGTCTGGAGACTTCTTCAGCGAACTCTGGCATGGTAAAAGCATGGTCTCCAACGAGTTCATACGTCTTGTTTTCATGCCCCGGTTGCGTGAGTACGGGGCGTGCGCAAATGCGTATTTGACGAAACAAGGATCACGACGAGGAGTTGGATGCGGCTTCGCGTATTTACCGCGACGTCTGCCAAGGTCTCGATCAAAAATCACGTCGGATCAGCTCTGACCTGCCGTTTCGTGCCTTAAAACCTGCGAGACTCCAACTCCTGACACTGCTGTCCCAGCCAGCATGACCCAGGACAGCGGCTCCTTGAACATGGCCCATGCCCAAAGCGTCGTCACGACGGGGCTAAGATAAAGCACAGTCGCGACGTGCGTCGCGCTAGCACGCCGCAAACAAACCCAGTAGAGTCCATAACCGCCTAACGTCGAAAGTCCTGCGGACCAAACTACGCTCGCGGCGAACCCAGTGTCCGCGAGCGGCAGGAGGCTACCGCGCCCGCCCTGTAGCACGACGAACGCTAGACTGGACGCCACGCACTGCACCCATAAGCTCGTCAACGGGCTCAACTGTCGCAGCGCTGGCGAGCGCTGCTGCCAAAGTGTCGCAACCGCGAGGGCAAGCATGCCCAACAGCGGCATCGAATAAGCCAGGAAGGGTGCACGATTAACCGCCAACGCGTCATGAGTTGCGAGAAGCACTCCACCGACCCCGATTCCGAGGCCCAGCCACGCCCGTGTCGGAAGTCGCTCGCGCAGTACAACAGCCGCCAGCAGCGCGATCCCTATCGGCAGTAGATCCGCAATCAGCGCCGCAACGCCCGAAGGAACGCCAAGTTCGATTCCCCTCGCGACACCCGCGAGATACGCCGCTACTGCAAGTAATCCGATGCCGCCCTGTCGCAGCAACAGCCTGATCGGTGTGCGACGCAGCTCGCTGGCGACGAAGGGAACCAATACTGCGCTGACGACCAAGCATCGCCACAACATCACCAGGAAGACTGGCGCGTGGTTGATCGAAAAACGCATGCCGACGAAGCCAGAACTCCAAGCAAAAACCATCATGGATTCAAGCGCTGGAAGCGGCACGGTTGCCAACGTGGGACTTCTTGGAAGCGTTCGATAGGCCTTAGTCATACCCGGAGCCTACGCGTGGTACGTCAGTCAACAAATCAAAATATACTGATGCACTCATCCACTAACGTTAAACTATGGCGGCTATCCTCGATATTGAACTGCTCAGAACTTTCCATGCGGTGGCGCGCTTTGGCAAATTCCGCGCGGCTGCGGAGCACGTTCACAAAAGCCCCGCCGCCGTCAGCGTGCATATCCAGCGACTCGAATCGGCCGCTGGTGGGCGCCTTCTCGAGCGCGACAACCGTTCCGTCACGCTGACGGCGTTGGGCGAGCGATTGCTTTCTATTACCACTGGCCTATTGCTTTCGCACGACCGTGTCGTCGAAGAATTACACGGCGCTACACTTACAGGGCGCGTTGTGATTGGGATCCCAGATGAGTATGCGGCTCACCTGATCAACGACATTTTGCCGGCGTTCGCTGCTGCATGGCCCAACGTGGTACTGGAAATGAGGACGGCGCCGAGCTTCGCTTTGCGCGAACAGGCAGGAAAGGGCATGTTGGACCTCGCGCTGGTCGTCCAGCCTATGGCGGGCGCTTCGTCCGATCGGCTAATCACGGTGACCACGCCGGTGTGGGTTGGCAGCGCGACGTTCGCGGCGCAGGAATGCGACCCGCTCCCACTCGCGCTCTACGCGGACCCGTGCCCGTACCGGGCCGCGATGACCGATGCGCTCAGTAGTGCCGGGCGACAGTGGCGAATCATTTTAGACAGCGCGTCGAGCCAAGCTATCAGAGCGTGTGTGGAATCGGGGCTCGGAGTTTCGCTCGTTGATCGCGCGCGAGTGACTCCACGCATGAAGGTCATCGACGATCTTCCCGCGATCGCTGACCACGAAATTGTGCTGATACACGCACCCTCCGGGCACATACATGAGGCAATCGACCTGCTAAGCAGGACGATCCGGCAGAAGTTCAGGCTGTAAGCATCAGCGTCTGGTTTCAGCCACACGTACCTTCATCGCAGCGCAACGTCCCCCGCGATTTGCCGGTTCTCCGTTTAGAGTTGCCGGTTCTCCGTTTAGAGTTGCCGGATCTTCTAGGATTGCGCCGTCAGCTGCACGCCCTTGTCCGGGCGGAACCCCACCATATTGCCGAGTCGTAAAGAAGCAGCTCGCGACTGATGGACCCGAACCGGAGCCTCTCCCGTGAGGTTACGATTCGGCGATGCCGATTGCGTTGTCGCTTCTTCGCTCGCATGGAACGGCGCGGCACTTCCGCCGGAAAAACAAGCCGCGCCCCTTGAAAAATTCAACGATTGCCGCTTGCTGCGGCCGCCTGCTCAATTACTTTCGCGATTTCAGCGGGATGAGACAGGAAAGCGACATGACTCGAATGGACGTCAATCAGAGTGCTGCCGGCGCGCTTGGCCATCCAGCGCTCAAGGTTCGGATTAACAGTTCGATCCGCTGTCGCGACAACCGCCCAGCTCGGCTTCGATCTCCATGCCGACTGTGTCACTGGGGACGTGACGACTCAATGGCTGGCATGACCTGTGAAGAGGCCATGAACGCAGACTCGGCCCGAGGTACGTCGGCGGAAAAGTCGGCACGGAACCGCGTTGGGTCGATGTACAAATGACCGTCGGCGGTTTCTTTGACAAGATTATCAAGGAAGGCCGGGATCAGGTCGGGTTGCAGGTCGGCCAGCCGCATCGTGGCGCGCCTTGCCGAACGGCGACTGGCGAAAATCAAAAACAGGAGCAAGGCATCCCGGTAACAGACCACCGTACGCGGACTCACCGCCCGCTGCGCGACCGGATGCTCGGTGAAGAACTGCTGGACCAGCGCAGCGAACGAAGGCGGCTTCGGGACAAGGTTCTCACGCATCTTGCACCTCCCGCCTGACCGTGAATGGGTCGAAACATCCGGCGGCCAGAGCCATCAGTCCGGGCACCACCGAGAGGTACCGGTAGGTGTTGGTCACCATCGTATGCCCGACGTAGGTCAACAGCGACAGCATGGCCTGATCGATGTCCACGCCTTGGGCCTGCCACTGCACGATGCGGCGCACGACGAAGGTGTGCCGCAGGTCATGGATGCGTGGGGCATCGTGTGCACCGCGGTTGCCCCAGCCCAGCTGCTGGCGCAGATCGCGGAAGACGCGGTGCACCTGACGGTCGCCAAGTGGCAGACTTCGTCGTGGACCGCGGGTGCCTACGAAGAACGGACTATCCGCCGCCGGCGGCCCCTCGGCCATGTTACGTAGCCAGCGGTACCGGCGCAAGGCATCCACGGTGCTCCGATGCATGCGAACCTGGCGCGACTTGCCGAACTTGGTCTGGCGAATATCCAACATCCCGTCCTTGAGATCAATGTCGCCGTTGCGCAGCGACAGCGTCTCGCAAATCCGCAGCCCCCATGGCGGCGATCGTCCGAACTGGGCGGCGCCGCGCAGCCCCAGATAGGCAACATGGCTCGACGGAACCTGCGCCACGGTGCTCGTGGCGCGGCTCGCCATCGTTGTCTGGCGGATGTGTGAACCTTGGGGAGACGGTACGTCGCGCAGCGATGATCGACGCACCAACTCTGCGAGCCTTTCCCGAAACGATGCGGTATCCCGGGCCCTGAACGGCGGCCGTGCCAAGCTAACTGTAAGTCAGCCGCGCGGCCCGTCGACGCCGGCGCGTGCCATCCGCTATGCTTCCGGCTTACCGCGTTTCTGGATAACGGCTATTCGGCGGCGGCGCATCAATGATCGTCGCATCACCAGGGTGCCGCGCTCCTCGCAAGTCCATCAACCGGTAGCCGTACATTGCATCGCCTTCTGGCAGGTGCGTGGACGACGTTCCATCACGGTGCATCTCAGGCCCTCACGACAGCCTCTCCGGGAGAGGTCGGTGATCAGACATTTTCGTCTCTGCGGGCGTCTGGATCCATGTAGGGCGAAAGCAGCGTACGCAACCAGTCCATAAACGCTAGCGTCCGAGCGGGGACGAACCGCCGCGACGGATAGACGAAGTACACGGGCATGGGCGCAGGACGGAAGTCCGGTAATACCTCGACTAACACGCCGGCCGCGAGCTCGTCGCGCACGCCCGCCTCCGGAACCTGAATGATTCCGAGCCCGGCGCGGCAGGCGGATGCGTAGCTGGTCGTGCCGTTCACTGTCAGCGCTGCCTCCATGGGCGCGGAATGCTTATCCACTCCGTCGAACCATTCCCACCCTGGCGTAGTGCTCCCCAGCAGTGGGTCGTAGTGGACGATGCGATGTCTCGCCAGGTCGCTGAGACCATGCGGTGTGCCGTGCCGGCCGAGATAGTCGCGGCTCGCGCAATTTACCATCCGATAGTGCCCCAACAGCCGCGCAACGAGGCTCGAATCACTGAGCTCGCCGGATCGCAGCACACAGTCGAAACCCTCGCGGACTACATCGACTCGACGGTCAGCGGTGCTGAGGTCGATTGCCAGACGCGGATGGCGTGCCATGAAATCGGAGAGTCGGGGCAACACTAGTTTCGCCGCGATGCCCACGGACATATCAACGCGCAAGCGTCCTGATACGCCCACACCGCCCTCGCGGAACATCGTGCGCAACTCATCGAAGTCGTCCAGTACGTCGCGGCTGCGAGCGTAGAACGCTGAGCCCTCCTGCGTCAATTGAACCCGACGCGTTGTCCGCTGCAGCAAACGGGTGCCGATTACTTGTTCGAGTTGGCTTACCGCCGCAGACACTGTTGCGTTGGGTAGGCCCAGTTGCCGCGCCGCACCGCTAAAGCTTTCCAGTTCAGCGACCTTCAGAAAGATGCGGATCGTCTCTACCTTAGTCATTTGAAATGATTTTTCGTGAATTCTGATAGGTGCATACAGTTATCGGAAGTTTATCGCGCTCTTACTGAATAATAGACTAAGGGCTTCTCGCACAAGGAGCCGTTCATGAATCAACGTATTGCCCTTATTACAGGCGGAGGCCGTGGCCTCGGACGCAGCATGGCGTTGCACCTCGCTCACGCCGGGCTCGATATCATCGTTACCTACCAAAGCAATGCGTCGGCGGCTGAGGGTGTTGTCGCGGAGATCGAAGCGCTCGGCCGGCGCGCAAGCGCGTTACAGCTTGATGTCAGACATAGCCGCACGTTTCCGGCGTTCGCCGATAGGGTGCGCGAGCTGCTGGAGGCATGGCGGCAATCGCGTTTTGACGTTCTGGTCAATAATGCCGGAGTAAGTTTGCACGTTCCGCTGATTGACGTGACGGAAGCGCAGTTCGACGATGTCATCGGTGTTCACCTGAAGGCGGTCGTCTTTCTCACGGCAGCCCTTGTGCCTCTGCTGAACGACGGTGGCCGCATTCTCAACATCTCGAGCGGCTTAGCGCGTTTTAGTTTGCCTGGATCCGGAGTGTATGCGGCCGCGAAAGGCGCCGTAGAAGTGCTGACCCGTTACCAAGCGCGCGAACTCGCCGAGCGTCGGATAACCGCTAATGTGCTGGCTCCGGGGGCGATCGAGACCGATTTCAGCGGCGGAATGGTTCGAGACAACCCAGAGGTGAACCGTCGTGTCGCGAGCATGACCGCGCTAGGAAGGGCCGGTTTACCCGATGATATCGGCGCCGCTGCCGCCGCATTGCTGGCGGAGGGAAACGGTTGGATCACGGGGCAGCGTATTGAAGTTTCAGGCGGCATGATGCTTTGAGGACCGCGCTGATTCTGAACTCCTGGATTCGATCATCTGGCGTTAGTCCGCTGTTGCCGGGCCGGACGGCCAGAAGGACGAAGATCAAGGACGACGCATTCGCACGAGACTCCGGTATGGACCCATGCAGTCATCGGTGGCTTTGCGTTGTCGGACCTCACTGTTTCAATCCATTACTGCGGTCGTACCGATAACAGCGCAGGCGGGCCGGTATCGGAGCAGAGCGGTCGTCTAAATGCCGCCGTGCCAGTACGGTCGAATGCCGCCTTATGTCCGGTTGCCGAAGATCGCTCGTGACGCGCACGCATCGCCGGCGACTTCGGCTTAACTTCCGACCCGACTTCTATTGGCCATTCGACGCCCGACGGCCGGCGTCTCTTGATAGAAGAGAAGCGGTCGTCGGTCGGCCGCTGCGTCCTGGCACGCGGGTCGTCCAGCGTACCTACGCACCAGTAGCCGGCCCGATCCCCTCAGCGGCTGCCCGTTTGGGTGGCCGCCCGCTCGATCACCCGGGCGACTTCTTCCGGATGCGACAGATAGGCGACATGGCTCGACGGAACCTCCACGACCGTGCTCTTCGCGCGGCTCGCCATCCAACGTTCGAGATCGGGATTCACGGTTCGGTCCTGAGTCGCCACGACGGCCCAGCTCGGCTTCGTTTTCCATGCCGGCTGGCTCACCGGCGCGGTGAACGACTCATGCGCCGGCATGACCTGCGAACTCGCCATGAATGCGGTCTCCGCGGCGGGTACATCAGCAGCGAAGTCGGCTCTGAAGTGCTCTGCGTCGAAGTAGAGGTGGCCGTCGTCGGTTGCCTTGATGCTTTTTGTCGCGGCTGGCATTTTCGTCGTCAGGTCCTTGAGGTTTTCGCCAACGTCCGGTTCGAACGCGGCGATGTAGACGAGGCCCGCCACGCGCGCATTGTTGCCCGCCTCGGTAATCACCGCTCCGCCATAACTATGGCCGACGAGAATGCTTGGTCCGTCCTGCGCATCGACGATACGCGTGGTCGCCGCGACGTCCTCCTTGAACGACGTCTCCGGCTCCTGAACCACCGAGACTTTATAGCCGTCCCGCGTCAGGATCGTCGACACGGCTTGCCAGCCCGAGCCGTCGGCGAAGTAGCCGTGAACCAGGACGATGTTCTTGACAGGTGCGGCTTCGGCGAACTGCGTGGCGAATGCGCTGGCGCCAATGGTCAAAGCTGCGGCAAAACGCCGAATGTCGTTGATAGTTTTCATTTTCGACTCCAGAAACTAACGATGATTGGACAATTGGTTGCAATGGTTCAGCTTTCAGGCTGTTGCTGATGACCCGTTAGAGTACGGGTCGTACGAAAGCCGGTACGGACATTTCGGATGCCTTAACGATACCCGAGGTGATCGGGCGAACCTGGGAACGTCGAATCAATCGACGGTCTTGGCCCACACCGCCTGAGCGTTGGTGAACTCGCGCAGACCGAAGTGGGACAGTTCACGGCCGTAACCGCTCTTCTTGACTCCGCCTACCGGAATGCGCGGATTCGACGCGGAGAAGCCGTTGATAAAGACGCCGCCCGTTTCGAGCCGGCGCGCGATTCGCTGCGCACGGGCGACGTCGCTCGTCCACAGGCTGCCGCCGAGACCGTAGTCGCTCGTGTTGGCAAGTTCGATAGCGTGCTCGGCGTCGTCGGCGACGGTGATTGCGGCCACCGGGCCAAAGGTTTCTTCGTCGAAAGCAGCCATGCCAGGGGCGACATCCGCGAGCACGGTCGGCTCGTAGTAATTCCCGGCGCCTTCCACCTTGCTACCTCCGAGCAGCAGCGTCGCGCCTGCTTCGATTGTGCGTTGCACCTGGCCGTGAAGTTCGTCGCGCAAGTCGGCGCGCGCCATCGGCCCGATGGTGCTTACGGGATCGTGCGGATCGCCCGCCACGACCTGACGCACCGCCGCCACGAACTTGCGCGTGAACTCTTCTGCAACGGGCCGCTCGACAACGAACCGCTTAGCCGCGAGACAAACCTGGCCGGCGTTTTGAAAGCGAGCCTCGATGGCCGCTTTCACGGCCAGGTCGATGTTCGCATCGGCCAATACGATGAAGGCGTCGGCGCCGCCGAGTTCCAGCAGCGTCTTCTTCAACGCGCGGCCCGCCGCGGATGCGACGGCGGACCCGGCCCGCATGCTGCCCGTCAGCGTGACCGCGGCAACGCGCGGATCTTCGATCGCGTGCGCCACGGTCTCATTATCGGAATTCAGATTGGCGAAGAGTCCGACTGGAAAGCCGGCGGCTTCATAAGCGTCCTGCAACGCGTAGGCCGAGCCCATCACATTAGCTGCATGCTTGAGGATGAAGCCGTTGCCCGAGAGCATGATCGGTCCCGATGCCCGAATCACCTGCCAAAACGGGAAATTCCACGGCATCACGGCAAGAATGGAGCCAATCGGCAGATAGGAGACATGCACCTGATCGTCGCCTTCGACGGGCGCCGGTTCGTCGGCGAGGAAAGCGGGACCATGCTCTGCGATCCAGTCGATCGCGCTGGCGCACTTAGCAATTTCGGCTCGCGAGGCGGCGAGCGTCTTGCCCATCTCCCGAGTAATCAGCGCGGCCAACGCTTCCGAGCGCTCGCGCAACGTCGCGGCCAAGCGGCGGTAAGTTTCCACGCGCACAGTCATGGGCGTCGCCCGCCACAGCCGGTAGGCCGCGGCGTTGTCCTCCAGCATGCGCTCGACTTCGTCGGCTGTCTGAAACGGATAGTGCGCGATGAACTCGCCGGTTGCGGGATTGCGCGACGTTGTCCCGATGGCGGTGGGAAGGTTCAGGTTTGACATGTTTGCCTCGATTGAAGTGACGAGCAGCGGGAAACTTGCTGCAGTTATGCCACTCTATGCAAACCGGAGCGGGTCAAGAAGGCGTCTTGTGATCCTATGAGTCGGACTCACTGGCAGAGTGCCGGGGAATGTAAGTCACGAGCGACAGGTCAGGCCTGCCGGTGGGCGTCAACGCAACGTAAGTGAATTCGATGTGGCCGCCAGCTGGATGACGAAGCCGTTTGTCGCCTTCATCGAAGCCTTTGACCTCGGTGTCCTGCCACCAGTCACTGAACTCGGGGCTCAGTTCCGTGAGCTCGTCAATGAGGCTATCGAACTGCGTCTTGTCCGGCGCCTGCGCGCGCGCGGCGCGGAACGCGGAGATCATGCCGCGTGTCATCTGCTCCCAGTCGAGAATCAACGTGCGATAGGGTTTGTAAAGAAACAGCAGGCGCAAGGTGTTGCGCTCGTGGGGCTCCAGCGATCCATAATCGACAAACAGGTCGGCAATGGCATCGTTCCACGCGAGAATGTCGAGCCGCGTGTTGCGGATATAGGCCGGAACGTTGATCGAGCGAACCAGTCGTTCGAGGCCTTCGGTGACGCCGCTGCCGGTTGCTACCTGCGAAAGCTCGCGCGATGAAAGCGCGAACAGATGTGCCGATTCCACGGTGTCGAGCTTGAGCACGCGCGAGATTCTGCGCAGCGCATCGGCGGACGGTTGAATGTCGCGGCCCTGTTCCAGCCAGGTGTACCAGCTGACGCTGACGCCGGCGAGGACGGCGACCTCTTCGCGGCGCAGGCCGGGCGTACGGCGAGGGCCGTCGGGCAGGCCGAATTCGGCAGGTTGCAGGCGGCCGCGACGGCTTGAAAGAAACGCGCCAAGTTCGCGTCGCTGCTCGGCGGAGGGTCTTCTGGACATAGTGTCTCGGTTAACGGCGAATGGGCAGTCGGGCGGACGTGCCGGGCATCGTCGCGAGGCAGCTTACGACCAGCCAACTGACGGCCCGAGCATGCCTGGATCGACCGGGAATGCGAACACTATCACGGCAAAATGTCCAGGCTGTGCCACGACGACTAGCGGCGCTTCATACGAACGCGTCCTAACCGCTCTCGTATGAAGCGCCGCATTTGCGTGATGGCCACGCACAATGTCTCGCGCGTGGCCCTGCCGCTGGAGCGTGTGAGTCAGCGTTTGCTCAGAACTCCTGGCTCGTGGGACGAAGCACGATCTCGTTGATGTCGACGTCGTCGGGCTGCTCGATCGCATAGGCGATGGCTCGCGCCACCGAGTCCGCCGGAATGGCCTGGCGATAGAAGTCGAGCACGGTGTCTTTTGCCGTTCCCGTTGTGCTCAACTTCAGCTCGCTATCCACCGCGCCGGGCTCGATCGACGTCACGCGTATATTGTCGCCGACCTCCTGGCGCAGGCCTTCGGAGATCGCCCGCACGGCGAACTTGGTTCCTGAATAGACCGTTCCGCCCGGCGCAAACACCTTCACGCCTGCCACCGAGCTTAGATTGATGACGTGGCCGCTGCCTTGCGCGATAAAGCGAGGCAGCGCGGCGGCGATGCCATATAGCGTGCCCTTCAGGTTGACGTCGATCATCGCGTCCCACTCGTCGGTGTTCACTTCGGCCATCGGCCTGATCGGCATCAGGCCCGCGTTGTTGATCAGCACGTCGAGCCTACCGAAATCGCCGACGACGGCAGCTGCGACCGACTCCACCTGATCCTTCTTTGTCACGTCGAGCGTATACGCCTTGGCGGCCCCGCCCTCGGCTACGATTGCCGCGACGACCTCGTCGAGCTTGTCCTTGCGACGCGCCGCAACGGCCACTTTGGCTCCGCTGGCCGCGAGGCGTCGAGCCACTGCGGCGCCAATGCCCGTGCTGCCACCCGTGATCAGGACGACCTTCCCTTCGATCCCCTTGCTCATGCGATCACCTCGTCTGCTTTAACGGATACCGATTCCGCGTATGCCGGATAGTCCGTGAGCCCTTCGGCCCCGCCGCCATACAGCGTTGCCGCATTCAAGGCATTGAGTGGCCAGCCGTTCGCAATGCGCTCAGGCAGATCCGGGTTCGCGATGTACGGGCGGCCGAATGCAATCAGGTCTGCAAGGTTCGCTTCGATCAGGCGCGCGCCACGCTCTGCCGTGTAGCGACCCGCATAGATGATGCGGCCGCTGAACACCCGGCGGACTTCCTCGCGAAACGCCGCCGGCAGATCGGGGGCGTTATCCCAGTCGGCTTCCGCTATTGACACATAGGCCGCACCGGCAGCTTCTAGCACCTTGATCGCCTCGATATATGTTTGGTGGGGATCGTCTTCGACGAGGCCGATGTATACGCGATCTTGATCGGTGCTCGTGAACAGTGGGGTGAAGCGCACGCCCAGTCGGTCCGGACCGACCACCTCGGCGACCGCCTTGACGATCTCGCGCAAAAAGCGCAAGCGGTTGTGAAGCGTGCCGCCGTACTCGTCCTGACGCTGATTCGAGTGCGACGAGATGAACTGATTCACAAGGTAGCCATTGGCCGCGTGAATCTCGACGCCATCAAAGCCCGCACGCAGCGCATTCTGCGCTGCTTTCGCGTAGAGGCCGACCAATTCGCCGATCTCGACGACGCTCAGCTCGCGCGGCATCGAAGGCTCTATCAGCGTCCCGGTGCCAGGGCTTGTCTCGATGAACGCCTTGACCTTCTGTGCCGCGATCGACGAAGGCGCGACCGGCGGCGAGCCGTCTGGTTGCAAAGCATTATGCGAAACGCGACCGACATGCCACAACTGCGCGAAGATCACGCCACCTTCAGCGTGTACTGCCTCGGTCACGCGAGCCCAGCCCTTGACCTGTTCGTCGCTGTAAATGCCGGGTGTCCACGCGTAGCCCTGACCGCGCGGTTCGATCTGTGCGCCCTCGCTGATCATGAAGCCCGCGCCGGCGCGCTGGCGGTAATAGAGCGCGCTCGATGCGGTCGGTATGTCGCCGGGCTGGGCGGCTCTCTGGCGCGTCAGCGGCGGCAGCACGATACGGTTGCGCAAGATGTGCCGCCCGAGCTTGAGCGGCGTGAAAAGTAAAGGGTGTTCCATGTTCTTTCGCTCCAAATGATCCGAGGTCGCGCATTGCGACGGGCTCGATCGAGCCGACTGCGCGCGATCCTGCGCGAACAGCTAACTGGCTCTCTGGTGAAAACGCCGCGCGCTGCCCGAAGGCAACGCGCGTCGGCAGACAGGCGGCCTTTATTGCGCGGCGAGCGCCGGGTGCTTCATCAGAATGGCGGCAGCGGAGGACGACGAAGCCGGGTTCTGTCCGGTAATGAGCAGGCCGTCGGTGACTACATGGGGAGCCCAGTCGACGGTCTTCGAATAAATGCCTCCCTTGGCCTTCAGTTCCTCTTCGACAAGGAACGGCACGATTTCGGTCAAGCCGACCGCGGCTTCTTCCGAATTCGTGAAGCCCGTAACCTTCTTGCCTTCGACCAGCGGCTTGCCGTCCGCCGTGGTGACGTGGCGCAGTACGCCCGGTGCATGACACACGAGTGCAACGGGCTTGCCGGCGGCGATGAACGACTGGATCAGCGCAATCGAATGGCGGTCTTCGGCCAGATCCCACATCGGGCCATGGCCGCCGGGATAGAACACCGTGTCGAAGTCCGCCTGGGAGACGCTGTCGAGGCGCACGGTTGCCGCGAGTTGCGCTTTGGCGGCCGCGTCGTTTTCGAAACGGTGCGTCTGATCGGTCTGATTGGCCGGCTCGTTGCTCTTTGGATCGAGCGGCGGCTGGCCGCCCTGCGGCGAGGCCAGCACGATCTCGGCGCCTGCGTCCTTGAACGTGTAGTAAGGCGCCGCGAGTTCTTCCAGCCAGAAGCCGGTCTTGCGGCCCGTGTCGCCCAATTGATCGTGCGAGGTCAACACCATCAGTACTTTCATCTCGTTCTCCAATGCGTGATAGGTAAATTGTGAATTGCCAGCAACGCTGTCATGACGACACGGCTATGTGGTCAGTGCTTCGCCTCTGCAACCGGTTAGGGCGCAGCAAGGCCCGTTCATTTCGTCGTGACATCGTTCGCGACGTTGAATTAACGGCCGGAATACAGAGACCGAACGCCGTTGATCGCCGGTGCGCCACTGGCGGAGGAACCGCTGGTTACACCGCCGAAGCCGCTCGCGGACTTTTCCTCCGCAGCTACACGTGCACTGGCGGCCTCGATTTGGGCCGGATAGAACGCTTGATCGCCTTGGCCAGCACGGTATCCAGCATTCTGGAGTTGCACCAGCTCATGGCGAACCTGCGCACGGCTGACCTGATCATTCGACTGAGCGAACGATGCTGCGGGGATGGCAAGGGCGGCGGCGACTGCAACAGCATTGATGAGCGATTTCATGATTTCTTCCAAGGGTTGTCGTTGAATAAAAGTGGCGAAGTAACTGCGCTTGTAGCAGCGGGACAGAATGAAAGCTGCTGCAGTGGTGTCACTTTAAGCAAACGAAACCGCGGGAAGAAGGCGTCTTGTGATCCTATGAGTGAGGGTCACAGGCAGAAGCATCGGGGAGTTAGAATGCGCGCGAAGTCTGGGTCGTTGCGCCCGTACACGACCAGAACGGCAGGTCGCATTCCATAAGCCTGCATTCCCTGCTGCGCATTTCGCGTCAGGGGCGGCGGCGCTTCGGCAAGGCACGCCCGCCGGCCTTTCAGGTGAACGGACGATCAGTTTGCGCCGACTGCCCTTGGCAATAGTCTACCCATAGCAGCTGGTGGACTTGCAAGACAGCCTGCCTGAGACCGGCCATTTGCGACGACAGAGAGCGACCGGCTGCACAGCTGGAAAGTGGCCGCCGAGGCGCGCTCACGACTCGCAGGGCTCCGACAACACGACCTGCGCACCTACCGCCGTCGGCGGCGCCGCGTTAGCGCCGCGAGTGCTGCTACCGCCCTTCGGGCACAACGACAGCGCGCTGCGCCTCAATTCCGGCTAATCAGAAGAAGCCGGCCATGTAGGTGAACCGCCCCTGGTCGTCGGGGCGCACGAAGTTGTACCCCGTCGTCACCTTCGTGCCGTCCGCGCTGAATAGCGACCAGACCGCCAGCAGCTTGTCCTGCTGAGCCAGGATCTGGTCGGTTGTGAAGTAAGCACCCGGAAAGCCCTGCTGGAACTTCGCGATGTGCGCGTTCAATCCCGCGCGAGTGCTGCCGTCGCCGGCGGGGTTGGAGAACACCACGTCGTCGGTGACGCTTTTTTCGAGGAGCCGGACGCGTTCGTCTTCGACAATCGATCCGTAGGCCGCCATATAGGCGTTCCAGTTATCTTTCAGGGCTTCGAGACTCATCTTTGCTCCTGGCGTGGCTTTTATGGAGGCTCGTTCGAGCGGGGTCGGCGTGACAGTTGAGGTACAACCGGAATGAAGTGTAGGCAGCAGACTCAGGATGGTAAATAATCTGGTCGCCAGAAAACATTACGTGGCGTCCCGACCTGCATGGATCCACTCCTCGATCTCATCCGCCTGCTCCGCCCCCGCGCCACGCTATTCGGCGCGGGCGTCGACGCCTTCGGCGACTGGCGGCTCGACTTCCGCAAGCGCGACGACCTGCTCTTCTGTTGGGTCGAACAGGGCGAGTTTCAGTTGATCCGGCCTGGCGCCGAGCCGCTGTCAATGCAGGCGGGTGATTTCGCGCTGATCCACACGTCGACCCCGTTCACGTTGACCTCGGACGAGTTTGCCGAGCCCGTCGACAGCGAGACCGCAGTGGTGGCCACGCGCAAGGTGCGGCTGCGGCTGGGTTGCGGTAGCGAGCGTCCCGTGACGCTCCAGGCCGGCAAGTTCCTGCTGGAAAAGGCCAACGAGGCGTTGCTTACCGGGCTGTTCCCGCCGGTGACGCGCATCGCCGCCGGGGACTCATCTCTGGCGCGTGTGCGCGCTCTGCTAGCGATGAACGAAGCAGAGACACGCCAGCCCGGGCCGGCCAGCGCGTTCGTCATCACGCGGCTCGTCGAACTGATCCTCATCGAGATCCTGCGAGCACATCCGTGGCGGATCGCCGAAGAATCGCGTGGCCTGCTGGCCGGGCTAGCGGATCCAGTCACGGCGAAGGCGCTGGCGGCGATGCATGGCGAAGTCACGCGCCCTTGGAGGGTCGACGTACTGGCGCGATATTGCAACGTGTCCAGATCTGCCTTCGCCAGCCGCTTCCGGGCGGTGGTCGGCATGGCGCCGATCGACTACCTGCTGAACTGGCGAATGGCGCTCGCGAAGGACGCGCTGAGCCGCGGGACGCGGAGCGTCGGCGAAATCGCGTTCGACATCGGCTATCAATCGCCCAGCGCGTTCACGACGGCATTCACGCGCATGGTCGGGTGTGCGCCGACGCGCTTCGCGCGCGAGATCGCCGACCAGCCATTGACCCCGGGGTCACCGTCAAGAACGGACGATCGCCTTGACGGCTGAAGCTTGCTTGCACACTTGTCTCGAAGCCGCCTCAGATCGCAGCATACGAAATGCAGCGGAGCAGCCGCCTGTGGAAGAGGCCGGGGCCGGCCCAGCGGCACAGCTGCATGGCCGGTCAGCGCCTGAGTGACATCCGGCTGTTTTAGTCAAACGTTGCGAACAATTCGAACGCAGAACCAGCATACGAAGGTAGCTGATGAGACACTTTGTCCTCAACAGCGGCCTTCCTGATCGGGCCCAAGGGTCGGCATGCCATGCCGGATCGCGGAAGTCGACATCGTCGGGGTGTCGGTAAGCGCCGACAATCTTCGCGTGCACTCGCTGTGGAATGACCGCTTTGTAGTCGGAGGCGCCGTCGGAATGTCCTAGTTTGGTCTCGGATGAACGTCGCTTCGTGGCCGGTAGCCAAACTTCGAAGTACAGGCGCCGCCCAGCGGACCGACCGCCGCCGCCAAGTTCCGTACTCGCGGTAGAGTCGGGAAGTGGCGCGGTAGCGTTAGGTTTGGTTTGTCTGTTGCCGCCCCTTTCGTCTGGCGGTGCCCTCGTAACCTCGCCCTAACCCAGTTCCACACTCGCTTATCGAACCGGACATGCAAATCGTCCGCATCCGGCTCCCGGACAATACATCACGGCTTCGTACACGGCACGTCACTACCAAGGACCCTGCAGACGAACGAGACCGAACTGTCCGTAGAGGTGCGAGGATGGGTAGCTCCCGCCCCTGCGCCGCCTGACCTTGCACTTGTTGCGTAATCACCGACGCAACCATGAAGAGGTATGTCGGTCGAGCGCCCAATATCCGCGACTGACCGTCCCTACCTCAAAGTAGTTCGCCCAGCCGAGCAGCGTGCGGTTCAACTTGCTCACCAGCTCCGTGGTATCAAACCATGTCATCGAGTGAGCGGTCAGCGCATGGACTTTCTCGATCATGCGCCGGATACTCTTGCCTGACGGGCGCATGCCCATCCGTGCCTGGCCAGTCTTCGCCGAGTACATCCGCCCAAACGTGGAGCCCCCGAAGTCGAATTCGCCTTCCGGAACTGAGCAGATTTGTGTCTTCTCCTCGTTGACCTTCCCTTTCGCGTGTAACGTCATCTGCAGCTTCTGAACACGAATCGAAGTGATAGGTTGTCGAATCTCTGTTCGGGTGCGTCAGGTTACTGGAATGGGGTTATCTTTCAACGACAGGTTGAACTGGTCAACGAACGCGTACTCGTCCGGCCCAACGTTGTTGCGCAGCGGCTGGGCAGCGCTAACCACCACCTCCTGCGTCGCGGTAGCGAGCTTGTCCACGGTCTCGGCTATGAACGCGTCGAGCGGCATTGCACGCGGATCGCCACTCTTGTGAATGAGATCCGTGTCGACCCACGGCGGCGCGATTTCGAGGACGCGCACGCTGGTGTCGCGCAGCATGAATCGCTGCGACATGGTGTATGAATGGACTGCTGCCTTGGTTGCGGAATACAGCGCAGTAGCAGCCAGCGGTACATAGGCGAGCACGGAACTGTTGTTGATGATCGTCGACTCCGGCTGCTGCTTGAGATGTTCGACAAGCGCGGCACTCATACGCACTGGACCGAGCAGGTTTGTATTGATCAGATGCACCGCCTGCGCATCGTCGAGCGCACTCCCCGCGTTGTCGAACGGCATGATGCCCGCGTTGTTGATCAAGACGTTCAGGGTTGGATAGCGCCCGATCAATTGCCGCGCCACCTGTCGAACTTGCGCGCCGTCTGCAATGTCGAGTTTCATGACGTCGATGCCCGGGTTCGCCTTTGCAACCTCGTCGAGTAATGCTTTGCGCCGTCCGGCAATGACCACCTTGTTACCGCGTTGATGGAACGCTTCGGCGAGCGCACGTCCAATACCCGACGTGCCGCCCGTAATAAAAATCGTGTTGCCTGAAAGTTTCATGATCACCGCTTCCTTAATTTTTATATGTACCGGCAACCAATCTCAGTGAGCGGCCGTGTAGCGCGGTGCCGGAGCGTTGGTCGACAACAGGGGCGACAATCCACGCCTCGCGCTTTCGTATTCTTCCCATTTGGCGACGTCGTGGAGGGAAGGAATAGTCACGAGTTCGCCCCGCTCGAACCCAATCAGCGCCGCATCGACCATGTTTTCTGCGGACATCACAATCGACTTGTCCAGGTTTTCGAGGGGAAGCCCTCCCGTTTGCCAAAAGTCGGTAGCCGTTGCACCCGGGAGTACGGCCTGGATCCGAATTCCTTTCCCGGCAAGCTCGTGGTGCAGGGACTGGGTAAACGCGAGCACGAAGGCCTTGCTTCCACTGTAGACACCATTTAGCGCTTCCGGCGCAATCGCGACGATCGACGAGATATTAATGACGGCGCCTTTGCCGCGCGACGCAAAACGGGGCACCGCGGCATAGGTGAGACGCATCACGCTGGTCACGTTGAGATCTATCATGCGCGACATCGCATCGACGTCACTGTCCTCGAGAGGCGTGTGGGTACCGACGCCCGCGTTATTGACCAGCAGGGTGATCGTCGCATCTTGTTTAAGCTTTGTTTCGACGATCGACAGGCCAGCCTGAGTTCCGAGGTCAGCGTCGAGAATTTCGACACTGCGTTGGGTTTCCGTCGTGATATGGCTGGCTAGCGCGGCGAGGCGCTCACGGTTGCGGGCCACGAGTATGAGTTCATAACCGCGTCGGGCGAGCCGTTCGGCATACACCGCGCCGATGCCGGAGGATGCGCCCGTAATCACTGCCGTGCCTAAATGTCCTTGCGTCATCATGTCACTCCGTGTTGAAGACAGTTGTGCCGGAGTGAATTGTGGAGCCGAAGGCCACCAACTCAAATGACGTTAACGGTCACGTTTTAGGACATGCCCCATACAGGGGTGGACCGACTGATGGAGCGTCGAATTTCGAGCAGCACCAAAGCCCTCATTTCACCATCGACGGCTCGACGGCATACCGCTCGCGATCGAGCTTGCTGCGGCACGGGCAGCAACCTTGGGTATCGAGACGCTCGCCAGTCATCTGGACGACCGCTTCAGCGTGCTCAGCGGCGGCAACCGCACCTCGTTGCCGCGCCATCAGACGCTCAAGGCGACGCTTGACTGGAGCCACGCGCTGCTTGACGAATCCGAGCGCGCGACTCTGCGGCGCCTCGGTATATTCGTCAACGGCTTCACGTTGGACGGCGCCATCGCGGTGGCCGTGGACCGGGACGGCGCGCTGGACGAGTTGCAGGTAATCGCGGCGGTATCAGGGCTGGTCGAGAAGTCACTGGTCGTGGCGCGGGTTACAAGTGGGACGGCGAGCTACAGGCTGCTGGAAACCACGCGCGCTTACGCTATGCAAAAGCTAGAGGACAACGGCGAGCAGCGTCTCGCCATGTCAAATCACGCGCGCTATTTCGCAAACATGCTCGAACTTGATCCGTCAAATGCGGCGGGATTCGCGCGTTCCTTTGCCGACGGCTGGCCGCACCGGACGCGCGAATTGCTCGATGACCTGCGCGCCGCGCTGGCGTGGGCGTTGTCGCCGAAAGGCGATGCGGAACTGGGCGAGACGCTCGCAGTGAAGGTAGTGTTTCTGCTTTACGAACTCTCGCTCGTCGACGAATGTTGTACCTGGGCACGCCGCGCACTCGATACGGTGGCCGCGACTCACGAAGGCTCGCGCTCGATGCGGCGTCTTCGCGTCCGCACGCAGTTGCTCGCGGCGCTCGGCGCGGCGCTCGTGTACGTCAACGGACCGAAAAGCGAAACGCGCGGCATCTGGGCGGAGATTCTCGCTTCTTCGATCGCGCTCGGCGATCGAGAATTCGAGGCCCGCGCGCTTTGGGGCATGTGGAACGCTTGTCAGTCGTCTGGCGCTGTACGTAACGCGCTCGCGTTCGCGAAACGCTTCGCCGCGCTTGCCGCCGAAACCGGCGACACAAACGGCACGATCCTTGGACACCGTCTGCTCGGTATCGCGTCGCACTATGCCGGCGACCAGCATCAGGCACGCGCGTCGCTCGAACAACTGCTGCAGCAAAGCGATGGATTGCAGCATCGCCTGCCGCTCGGGCAATCGGTCGATCAGCGTGTGGTCGGTCGCGCCACGCTCGCGCGCGTGATGTGGCTGCAAGGATGCCGGGACGACGCGCTCGACCTTGCGGAAATATGCGTGGCCGACGCGCTTGAACAGGAACAGGCGATCGTGACATGCTACGTGCTGGTCGAAGCGTTGGTCCCGCTCGCACTCCTCGCGGGCAAGCGGGAGCAGGCCGCTCGGGCGATCGCGGTGCTGCGGGAGGTTTCCGGGCGCGCCGGCTTAAACGTTTCGCAGGCATGCTGCCGCGCCTTCGAGGAATATCTGCACTCTTTGGACGAAACAGCGCCCGAGCGTCTGCGCTTTTTTCAGGCGGCGCTTGCCGATCTCGAATCGCTCGAATTCGGTGCGCCGCGCGCGATGCTTGCGGGACAGTACAGTGTTGCGCTTGGCCACGCAGGGCGGCCTGCCGACGGGATTGCGGAAGTCGTGCACGCGCTCGTGCAATGCGACGAGACCGGCGACTACTGGTACGCAGGTGAACTGCGGCGCATCCACGGCGAACTGCTTCTGATGATCCTCGCTTGCGACGCGGCGTCGGACGCCGAGGTGTGCTTTTCAACGGCGCTGGAAGAATCGCTGGCGCACGGTGGTCGGACGCTGCAATTGCGGGCGGCGACGAGCCTCGGGCGTCTCTGGCACGCGCAAGGCCGGAGCGCAGAAGCCGTCCGACTCCTGGAATCCGCGTGCGCTCGGCTGACGCAAGGCCTGGACTGGGACGATTTCAGGGCCGCCGATCACGCTTTGCAGATGGCGGAAGATTCAAGCGCACCGAGCGCGCGCGCCGCCGAAACATCACGCGTGCGGATCGAGGAGCGAGGCTAAATAAGCTTGATGTGTGCAGCCGCCTATGTTGCGCGGCCTTTTCGATCTGGTCGCCCTGGCCCAGTGGTCGACCAAACAGCGCAACCCCCTTCCGCTCTTGTCACCGTGTCACGCGAGCGAGAAATCGGTCGAGTCCACGCACGCCGCGCACCTCCTTGTGCACCGGTTCGCCTCCGCTCAGCGGCGTGGCGGCGAGGCAATCCGAAATCGTCCCGCGGCCAATCCCTTGATATGCGCAGCGAGCTTGGCTTCCAGCGTCGGCACCGTGAGTACTGCCCGATTACTTCGAGCGCAACCGTGCGCGACGTGAGCTTGCGCGAGCTGTCGTTGAATAACGACAGCACGGTGACGCGCGGTCATCCTAACCCGAGCGTAGACGCGGCCTTCCTCGACGACCACCGGGCCGCGTGCGTGAGCGTCAAACTAGGCAACTACCTTTATCTTGAGCGCTGTCGCCCGCGAGTGTAACCACCACTGTCCGGAACCGTGAAGCCTTCGCTACAACCAGAACGCCGGCCACACTTCCGCGACGGAGGGAGGCACGGGAAATCCCCCAATTTTCATTTTCTTCGCATGTCGTCGATTGATGACAGTTTCCGCTCGGCCTCTTCTAGCTTCTGTCGCGCACCAATGAAATCGATGAGAGTCGTACTCGATGCTGCAGGCAGGCGAATATACGCCGCCAGATCCATGCATCGGTGCCGTCGGCGGATAGCACAGGGGAGTCGAGTGCCACGTAGAAAAGACTCATCCTAAAGTCCGCTGGGTCGACCTGCACCTCGGCCGCCTCACTCCTCAACGCAAAGCGCTCTGCCCAGGGGACGAATGCGATGGCGTCGGTCGGCGAACGGGAAGGTCAATGCGTTGCATTGGAAACGCATGACGACGAGCACGCCTTTGCGGATCGCCACCCGGCTATCGCCAGATCGCTCGGTAACGCGCGCCATAAACCGCTCTTCGTCGCCTGCGACGCACGCGGCCAGGGGAAATAGCCCAGAGAGAAGCCGACGAAGTTGCTGACGCCCTAGATTAACAGGTAAGACGCCTCAAACCGGCCAAAACCAGCGCGGATAATCTTCGAGTTTGGAAAACTCTTCCATGTAGAGGTGAAATGATGCCGCTCGGATATGCGGTGGCGAGCATTTGCACCGGCACGGCTTCCTTCTCCCAATGCGTAAGCGGGTTCGCGCTCGGTCCACCCAGGAAATGCACCACTCTCACCCTCTTGCGAGCTCCTCCCTTCTCGACGTCAGAAATGACGGGCTTTGCAATGGTGTCGCGTACCCGTGATGCTCAATTTTTCCATTGCGTGCGCTTCGAGAACCCAAAATCGGGAACAGACAGGGCAAGCCGGTTCATCCGGTGCAGCGAGCCAACCGAACTCTCGAAGTGCTCCGTCATGAACCGGCTTGCCATGCCCTTCGATAGAATACTATCCATCGCTCTCCGTTCAGCCGGCCGCTCCGTCGGAGACGCAGTCCGCTATAAAAAAGAATAATTCGCCCACTGGGAGTTATCCGCCTCCGAACGATTTACTTTAGGATTCGCGTGGAAGGAGTCGAACTCGGATATCAGCGGGCAGCCTTTACTGACTGATAGACGTCGGTAAATCGCACTCCTACGGCACTGCCGCGCCGACCGCGCGGGGTTGAGGAGTCGTAGTTCGACGCCAAAAATCCCGGCGACGAGTAGACTTCCTGCTCGCGACCTTGAACGTTCCCTCGTCGAGACTATGGAGACAGGTGCAATGTAGCGCAGTGAATTCGAATATGCGATTGGCCAGTTATCTGCGGCAGCCGAGTTCCTCTCAAATGGCGGCCGAAGATACTCTAATGGACGGGTTCCAGCGATTGGCCTTCTTCCGTCTTCAGGCGAGCAACGCCCGACTTGTCAGCGCTGTGACGCGTCCGACGACGAGCTTTTCAGGAGCACCGCGCAGGCTGCCCTGTTGATGGCAGGGAAAAAAGAGTTCTTGGCCGCTGCGGCGCTACTCGGCCAGGCGCGCACCCTGCTCACGTCCTAGTCCCTCCGACTACAGCCTTGCCCACCTTTAGTAAGTCTGCGCGCGCGATATAACCGTCTTATCAACCGTCTTTCTATAGATTGCGAGTGCTTCACCGTTGGCCTCGCGCGATGCTTGGAGTACACATCTCGCCCGAAAGACGTCCTGCTCCGACGACGCGTAGCAATGACGGCCCCACACTCTTCGCGGGTAGCGTTCCTGCAAAGCTTCACCTCTTGCCATTTGCCTGGCCGTCGTAACGCCATCGATTGGCGCGCCGAAGTTTGCAACACGTGACACTGTCGAGAGCTGACCACGGTTACCGCGAGCTTACGTGCCTGCGCCGCACTGCGCGAGGATTGGTAACATTGCGTCTACGCGGTGAACGCGAAGAATCCATCAATTCAAGACCGGCGGAGAGGAATGGACATTTTTTATTATTGGCAGAAGCTGGAACAAAATCTGAAAGACGGACAGGTCGGCTACTTTGGTTCGAATAACACAAAGATTCTTGAGCTCAAAGAGCGACTCCCGAAACGGGTATGGGTGTTCAAGACGCCAAAAGGCATGAAGGGCTCTGTTCAACTGCTCGGCTCGCTGCGGGTGAGCGATGAACCAAAGGTCGCGGTGAACGCTGAGTATCCGAACTTGTTTTACTACGACCCGTTTTCGCCGGAATCGGTCATGTTCATTGCCTCAGATGCACCCGAACGGATTGAAGCGGTCAACCGCGTTCTGCAGTACCGTCTACTTCACGCTTTCAAGTCTAACTTTCAGGGTGACGCGGGGTTACAGGCATTGGAAGCAAACGTTGTTCGCGAACTCGAAGCGATGACTGCGGATTGGGACAAAGTGCAGATGCTTGAGAGAGTGAAGGACCCGAGCAAAGTGCAGCCAATCAACCCTTTCGCTCGTTCCTCGAGTTAACAACTTGGTTTCGGCACCCTAGGAGCGGAACACCGAGCCACGAGCGACAGCCCAACCGATGGACGCGTTCATCAATAGAAACAGTGGCAAACCGCGCGGCCTCATGCAGCCCTTCGAGTTCTGGTTCACAATCCCGCTGGCCGGCGGCCCTATTCTCACGCCTGCGTCGCGGACACCACTCTGAGGAAATAGCAATCGATGGGAAGCCGAACACTCAAGTCAGTTCATCACGCGTATCGTGATGATATTGCCAACCTCAAGACGCGACGACCACTGCCAGGTCCGGGCATATCGGACTTGAATCCCTTTCTTTTCCTGAATCATCACGGGCCACAGGTCTTTTTGCCGAACAATCGCGGATTGCCATTTGGACCGCATCCGCATCGAGGCTTTGAGACGGTCACCTTCATGCTAGACGGGAGCCTTGCCCATTCTGATACGGGGGGTCACGAAAGCGTCATCGACGCAGGCGGCGTGCAATGGATGACCGCGGGAAGCGGCCTTATACATGCGGAGTTGTCCCCTCGCTCTTTTTTGGAGCATGGCGGCGCGCTCGAGATTCTCCAGCTATGGCTGAACCTGCCCGCAAGACTGAAGATGACAAAACCTCGCTACCTTGGCCTGCAGGCGGGTGAAATTCCGGTTGTTGGCATTGCTGGCGACGGCGGGCACGTTCAAGTGATATCTGGCGAATACCAGGGCGTCCGTGGCCCTGTCGAATCGCTGACGAACACTTTCATGTCAGTGGTGAGACTCTCGGCAGGCGGTCGGGTAGAGTTCGAAGGTCTAAGCGGTCGTGCCATGTTCCTCTATGTCGTGCGCGGCAACATCGCCATCGGCGGTCAGCAAGTCTCCGAATTTCACCTTGCCGAACTGCACGACGACGGTGACACGATGGAGCTGGTGGCAGACGACACAGCGCTTGTTCTGTTCGGACACGCCGAGCCGATCGACGAGCCCATCGCAGCTCGCGGGCCGTTCGTGATGAACACGGCGGAGGAGTTGAATCAGGCGGTCCTTGACTATCATGCGGGAAAGTTCAACGTGCCGACAAACTAATCCTTCTTATTGAAAAATGGACGTGGCGACTGACTGCCCATGTTAGCCAGGCGGGGCTGCCTCTCAGGACACCCAAAGGTTACGGGGTCACTACTGCGCCGCCTGCTGCTTTAGTTGACGGTACTGCTGCCGCTGAAGAGTATTGCAGTCCCGTCTGGCGCGGTATCTGCGTTCAATGCTCGCCAAATGGACTACGCGAATCGTGAATGGCGCAGTCGCATTGATAAAAAGAAAAGTCTGAGGCAACCTAGGAGATAACGATGACAGCAAGCGCAGAACTCGCAAATTTTCCCGGCGCGGAACTCGTTGCCTTGCTTGACTTCATGGTCTGGGAGATGAGCAACAGGGGGCGTCCCGATGTCATTTGTGGCGGTACGAATTGCTAGCGCGACGAGACGCAGAGACCGAGCAGGTGATACGAGCTATCGCTGTATGCGACGACTACCTTGCTACAGAGGGCTCGGAAGAAGCTCGAGCCGCTCAAGAAATCGCGTGGCCCAGCCTGAGCCGGACGTAGTCTCAATACCGCAGCGATATCCGCACCAAAAACTCATTATTTCGCGTGTGATCGCTCATGCCGAAAGTGCCTTGGTAGGCCAGACTCGTGGTCAGGCCGAGCGGAAGCATGAAGTCGACGCCCACAGCCGCGGTCAACTGGTTCTCGCTCAGGCCGCGCACTGCCGCTGCGTAGGAGTGGTCGTCCGTATCCGCGTAGCCGAGGCGCGCGGTGCTCGTGCCCGTCAGCGCATGGCTGTATTCGACCCGGCCGCGGAGTTTGATCGCCGCCCACGACGCAGGCACCAGGTATTCACCGCGCAGGCCCGCAACGGCTGAAACCGTCGTCAGGCGCCGGCATACGCGAGGTTGAAAGGGGCGGCGTCCGATTCTGCGTAGTGCTGAAGCGTCAGTAATCGAGGTGCCGCTTGCCGTTGCCGCGCCGTGCGATGGGCCCGATGCGACCTCGCGCGGATGCGAGAGTGAGGGTCGCACAGGGACTCGTGGATTTTCCGCGACGTCGGAGTTACTGCGAAACCGCGACAAGCCTGCGTATTCCGGTGAAGGTGATCAGCGATTCCAATTGAAGGTGATCGCTGTTTCCGGACGATGGTGATCACGCGTTTCGGTTGATGGTGATCACTTCGGGCGTTTCCGAAACGGGTGATCATGTTACCGGAATGGGTGATCACCGTCCCGGAACGGGTGATCACGAGACCGGAACCGGTGATCACAGGACCGAAACGGCGCGCTTATTTTGGCTTGGCGATGGTGTTGCGCATGTTCTCAACGATGGGCAGTAGCCTGTTTCCTTTTTTTGGAAACCAAGGCAATGCCAGCACACCGCACGAGCATGCGTAAATTGAAGGAAGTCCTACGACTAAAGTGGACGTGCGGTCTCTCACACCGCCAGATCAGCCGTGCGGTTGGCATCAGTGTCGGTGCAATATCCGAGCACGCCGCGCTGGCGATTGCCGCTGGGCTGGACTGGCCAAGCATTGAGCCCCTCTCCGATGATGAGATTGCGCAGCGCCTCCTGCCGAAGGCGTCGGCAGGTGAACTTGCGACCGGCTCCAAACGTATTCAGCCTGACTTCACGTTGATACACCGTGAGTTGCGGCGCAAGGGCGTGACGCTGCAGCTACTTTGGGAGGAATACGTCGAAGCCCATGCCGCAGCGCGAACCTATCGCTACACTCAGTTCTGCCAGCTCTATAAAGACTGGGCGTTGACGCTCAAGCGATCGATGCGCCAGCAACACCGCGCCGGCGAGATTGTTCGCAGATTTCGCAGGCCACACAGTTCCCATCGTTGCCGCTGACGGAGATATCGCGTTCAAAGCTCACGTCTTCGTGGCCGTCCTCGGCGCGTCAAGCTATACGTTCGCTTGCGCAACACGCTCCGAGGGCACAGTCGACTGGATCGGTAGCATCATCGACTCGATGGAGTTCTTTGGCGGCGTCCCCGAACTGCTGGTGCCCGACAACCCGCGCGCGTTGATCGCCCAGCCGGATCGCTATGAACCTGTGTTGGGGGCGACCACTCAAGACTTCGTCAATCACTACAGCACCGCCATGCTGCCGGCACGGCCGCGTAAGCCGCAGGACAAGGCGAAGGTCGAGGTCGGCGTACAGATCGTCGAGCGATGGATCCTGGCGCGTCTGCGCAATCATCGCTTTTTCAGCCTCGCCAAACTCAACAAGGCTATCAGCAAGCTAATTGTCGATTTGAACCTGCGGCCATTCAAGAAGCTCGAAGGTAACCGGCGCGATTGGTTCGAGCGACTCGACCAGCCGATGCTACGTGCGCTGCCGTCGAAGCGGTACGAGGTTGCGACCTTCTGCAAATGCCGGGTCAACATCGATTACCACGTCGAAGTCGACGCTCATTATTACAGCGTCCCACATAGCTTCGTTCGTCAACAGGTCGAAGCTCGGATTACCCGCCACGGAGTTGAGATCCTGCACGGTGGCAAGCGCGTTGCTGCTCATGCTCGCTGCCGACGCAAAGGGCATTACACGACGGTCGCCGACCACATGCCGGCGGCTCACCGTGCGCATATGGAATGGTCCCCCGGTCGTTTGCTCAACTGGGGCGCATCGATCGGCGTGGGCACTCAGACCGTCGTCAACCATCTACTGACGAACCGTCCACATCCGGAGATGGGCTACCGCGCCTGCCTCGGGCTACTCAAGCTAGCCCGCAGATATGGCAAGGAGCGGCTCGAAGCCGCCTGCGTCAGGGCCGTCGCGATCGGGGCACCTACCCGTCGATCTGTCATCTCGATCCTCGAGTCTGGACTTGACCGCCAGACACAGATCCCGCATTCACTCACCGAGTGGCTATCTCCCGACCACGAGAACGTCCGAGGGCCTGACTATTTTCACTGACCGATGGAGGTCCATATGTTGACGCAGCAAACCGTTTCCCAACTCAAAGCCTTGAAGCTTGACGGCATGGCTCGCGCATTCGAGGAGCAGCTCGGCTTGACCGCAAGCTCAAGTCTGTCGTTCGAGGAGCGTTTCGGGATCGTCGTTGACCGCGAGATGGCCTGGCGGGACACACGGCGACTCGAACGCCTCCTCAAAGCAGCAAAGTTGAAGAATCCTCAGGCATGCGTCGAAGACGTTGAATTCCGGCAGAGCCGTGGGATCGATCAACGAATGATCGCAACGCTGGCCGGCTGTGACTGGGTTCGTCACGCCCAGAACCTCATCCTGACCGGACCTACGGGAGCCGGCAAGACCTGGATTGCGTGTGCATTCGGACAGCAGGCGTGCCGGCAAGGCTTCTCCGTGTTCTATGTACGCGTTGGACGCTTGTTCGAAGAGTTAAAGATCGCCCATGGCGACGGCAGTTTCAGCCGCCGCCTCGCCCAGCTCGCAAAGGTCGACGTGTTGCTACTTGACGATTGGGGATTGCAGGACCTGGACCAAGGTGCACGCAACGATTTGCTCGAAGTGCTCGACGACCGCGTCGGCACACGCTCGACAGTCATCACCAGCCAATTGCCCCTGGAACACTGGCATGCGTGGCTACAAGACCCGACGCTCGCTGACGCGATTCTCGATCGTCTTGTTCATCAGGCTCACAAACTTCCGCTCAAGGGCGAATCAATGCGAAAGACAAACATAAAGCACGATGCCAACCCAGCAACGTGATCGCCGCAGCTATAATATTTCAACCGCGCAACACCATCTTCTAGACTGATCACGTTCGCCGAAACGCCCGATCACCATCACCGAAACCCGCAACAAGCCGGCCTCGGGACTTTCGCACCTGCATGCAGCAGCAGCTCGCGTATGGTCAGAAACTCGCGTTGGCGACGACCGCTCAGGTGCTTAAATCGGGCGCATCGAACCTCGATCAATCCGACATCATGATGGCGTTGAAGACCGTGGCGCCTGCGGTCACTCAGGACAGAGCAGCCCATATGTTGGTGTTCGTTGTGACCGACGGGCTGGAGAACTCCGGTGTGACGATTTGTACGCACGCAACGCTGTCCGTGACATCGATCCCGCCCGAGAGCTAAAGAAAGCACAGGACAACAATCTCTTCGGTGACTTCGGCTCGGCGCGCATCTATGTGCTCGGCGCCGGCGTGATGCAGGCCGCAACTAATGGCTTGACCGCTGAGCGCAATGGCTACCGCGACCCGAAGACTTTGATGGACCTAAGCAATTCTGGAACAACTATTTTTCTTGCTCGAACGCTCAACTTATGGATTTCGGCGAGCCTGCGTTGCTCAAGCCGTTGTCCCGGTAACTAGCGGCGCTCGAACAATGATGTATAGAACAACACTTGCGGCGTGCATCGTCGTAGTCGGCGCACTTTTCGGATGCGCAGCCAAAGTCGCACGGGTTCAACAGCCGGATCTTCCCTACGACGGACCGACCGTGCGCTTGCACTATGCGCCCGGCCCTTCGGATACGATTCTGGTCGGTACAGCGACCGCGCTCGAGTATGTGAACGCACGTTGCCATGAAGTCGGCTTACCGCTTATTGCGGTGGATGACAATGTAGCCGCTGCGGCGGCAGACCACGCGCGGTATCTGGACCTGAATCGCACCGGGTCACACGATGAAACTGAAGAAAAGCCGGCTTCACAGGCATCGATGTCATCACTCGCGTGAGGCTCCATGCCCCCGCCTATGGAGCCAGCGAGGTGCTTGCCGTGTTCGGCGGGCCCCGACAGGTTGAAACGCCGATCGAGGACATTTTTTCGGCCCCTTACCACCGTGGCGCGATTCTGTTTGATTGGGCGCGCGCAGGCGAGGCATCGATCGTCGGGTCGAGTTCGGTGACGATGGTTGACTTCGCAGACATTGCGCCCGCGCTTACTGACACCGAGTTGGTGGCTTGGCCATACGACGGTCAACAGCAGGTGCCCACGATATGGGTGAACGACGAGCAGCCCGATCCGATGGGAGCACACGGTCGCTATCGAGCTCAGGTATTGGTCTATCCGATTACTCTGTCGGGCGGACCTAACGCACACATTGAATTATCAAGCTTCGAATTGCGAGATCAGCGCGGAAAGAAGGTCCCGTGCTGAATCGCGCCGCTCACCGCAGCCGATGCTGCACGCAATACGGCGATTTGCACGCCGCACGAGCCGCTTCGCGCGGCTACACGTTATACCGTTCACACGCTTGGGCACGTCGCGCAACTGGGCAAGGTCGCGCCCTTCGATCTGACTTGGGCGTTCGCGACCCGCCGCGAGACCAGGCAAGCGTCTTCACTCGTCGCGCAATCCCGAAGCCAGTGACGCGACGGACGATGACAGGCGCTAGACGGACCCGTTATGCCGAAGGGGGAAATTGGTCAATGCTCGACCATCTTCCGCTCTCGGCGTTACTGCTTATATGCAGGCGTATAAGCGATGGCCTCGCTTCATCTCGTGCCGCCTCATGGACGCTGCGTGCGATTCTACGCATCGGTGTGTTCGGGCAGCATTAACCTTTCATCTGGGCCTCAATATTCGTCGCTCTACTCTATCCAATAGAAATCGCTATTTGGAAATGCGTCATCATCCCGACGTGCGCGCTGCCCGACCCGCACATGCGACTCGATGCCCTTCTCATTGACCTTCTCCCGCTGCGCCTTCTGGATCATCAAGCGCCTCGAGATCGCGCTCCTCCTTCACGCGGGTTTCGTGCGACTTAACAAATCAGTCGCCGAGTTCGTCGCCTGTGCCCCGCTCGGTTTTCTCTGGCGGCGGATGCGCGAGCGGCCGTCAATTGTTCAACAAGGCCTTTTTCCATTGTCACTCACCGCCAACTTCCTTCTCGGTAGCTCTCTCAATTCGGTGCGCCCTTCTTGCGCGGCCCTCCCCTCTCCTTCCAACTTGCATGGTATTGATCGACATAATCACGGTCGCGGGCGGTTGGTCGTAGACAGCCGCCTGAGAACCCGTTAAGTACGAGCCGCGCCGTCCGCAGCACGCGGAAAAATACCTCTGCTGGTGACCGCGGCGTGATCAATCGAACGCCGGGGTAGGTACGCCCGCGCTATGATCAAATGGTCACCGAACATTGCGGACCCTTATGACCATCCGGCCCTTCCGTACCCGCATGCAACGAAAGCCTGCCCGAGGGACCCTCGCGCGTTATCACGATCGTATTGTCGAAGTATTGGGAGAAGCGCGCGGCCAGCGAGTAATGATCCGCTCAATCCACGCCGATGGCGTGGAGCGGCGAACGGCGGTGAAATGGAACAGTCTGCTGCCATTGGACGGCCAACTCTTTTAGATCTCGTTGATTCAAGCGTCCTAGTTTACATAAACGTTCCAACTGCGCGCCTATTTCCACCACACTTCTCTAATTCTATTGCGAAGTTTTCTAGTCCTCAGGCGGGCGACAGTTCGAGATGCGGTCCTGCGCAGATTCGAGCAGGGCGTGTGATCTGCGAAAGTGATCTTTATGGAAAGACGCTCGTATACCTACAACGGGATCGGGCATATATAGCGGCACGTCGAGTCGTGCTTATCGTTCGCGTCGATGCGAGGTTAGTGATTCGGACTGTGAAGTTAAGAACTTTAAGTTCGATACCTTTACTACGGATGCCGGCAAGGCGAGCCACGAACTTTTTCTCGCAAAGGCGTGGGACAACATCTTGCACTTCTCTTACCGCTAGGCACATTGTCTCGGGTGTACGAATCTTCGCGAGCTGCACTAATTGCAGTCCGATGCTCCGCGCCAGCGTCTCAGCGGTGAAACACTTTGTTAATTCAACGGGGAGATTCGAGATATCTAGAGCCTCCGTAATGAGCCGCCTAGTGATGCCGAGCTGTTTGGCTGCATCTCGAGTGATGAGCAATCTCCCAGAGGCGTGAGAGGGGAAAACCATTGCTCATTTTCTGCGTTCTCCCCGGAAAGTGCTCGAACCAGTTGCGCCGCTTTCATGTTCGTTGGATCAAGTCTCGCTGCGTGGGCGAGCATCCTCTCAATTCCTAGCGTCGCCCATTCTCTGATGACGGCCTCAAACTGTCTTAGAAGCCCAACGTGTCCGACTGCCCGAGCGACAGATCAGGATGACCATGTCGGCGGCGATAGACTCATCCACTTTCGATGCGGTAGTCATACCGTGGTAACCACGTGCCGGTCGGTTGCACCATGCGAAAAAGAAGTCAGCTACTCGATTGTTCTGCGCTGCATTACCGACCGCGTGCATCGGCGGGCACGCAAATGCCATCTTCTCTTGTCGGCAAATCCCTTTCGGTATCACGGCGCTTTCCTCTGAAAGCAACGAGTGCATTGATGCCAAGCAGCCTCCGCGATCTGACCTGCGCAGACGGAGTCGCGTCAAGCGCCAACGTATTTTTTGATACAGATTACGTATTGATTTGTACGGTTCCGAGGTTATCAGGCTTCGGTGCCGAAGTTATGCCGGTCGCTCGTGGAAAAAGCTCTTCTCACCGACGTTGTCGACCAAATGAGCGTGGAACATTCGAACGATTGCGCGCTATCCCATTGAGCACAAAGGACATATCAGGAAAGAGAAATTTACCTGAATGTTTCACGGACGCGTTTAACCGTTTCACGACTTCAGTTTATTTCGAGATATCTCCTGTACAGGCATAAGCGGTAGGCGTTTGGCTCTGCGCAACCGGTAAAAAAGTTAACTTGCGTTTACTCTAGACGCAGTCTACATTTTCGTCAATTCGACAGCCGTGCGCCTTTTTCCTCGCTGCTGTCCAAAAATCGAAAGGACATTCCTAATGACCACCCCGATGCCTGAGTCGGATGTGATCCCCGCACCGGAGGACACGACCGCCGAAGATTTATTGCTACTTGCCAATCGGTCGACGGTGATGCTGCGCAAGATCCGAGATGAAATCTTGAAGCCCGAACCGCGCAAGGTTCCGCCGACCATTTCGTCGACGCGGCTGCAAGAGATATGCGGCATCGATCGCAAACGCATGAGCTATGCACTCAACAGTACGCAGCTCCCGAAGGGCCAGCAAGCGCGCACTGGCGGACAGCGTCAGTTCACGATTTTGGAGGCAGTCGAGTGGATCAAAGCCGAGCGACGCCCTACGCCGCGCGTTGGGCGAGGCAAGGTCATCACGGTCGCCAACTTCAAAGGCGGCGTCACGAAGACCACCACATCGACACTGCTCGCCCAAGGCCTTTCTATGCGCTGCGGGCGGAAGGTTTGCCATATCGATCTGGATCCGCAAGGCAGTGCGACGACGCTTTACGGGTACAACCCACATGCGGAGATCGAGGCCGAGGACACGGTCATTCCGCTGATTGAAGCATACGTCGACGGCTCAGATTTCGACATGCGCAACCTGCCGGTCAACACGTACTGGCCTAACCTCGATCTGATCCCGGCCTCGCCCCAGCTTTTCAATGCGGAGTTCATGCTTCCGGCGCGGGCGAATGCTGCCAAGCCCGGTGACGTGCGCTTCGAACAGGTGCTTCACCGGGGGCTTCAGCCGTTGCTGGAAGAGTACGACTATATCGTCATCGACACGGCCCCCACCCTCTCCTATCTGACGATCAACGCGGTTTTCGCAGCAGACGGCGTCATTGTACCGGTCGTGCCAGACATGCTTTCGTTCGCGTCGATGGTCCAGTTCTGGCATCTGTTCTCCGACTTGATCACAGGGATGGAAGAGTTCGGCGATTCCGAGAAAAAGCGCTTTGAGTTTGTCGACGTACTGGTAACACGCGTCGCACACAACAAGCCCGCAACCCGTGTGCTGCAGCAATGGATCTCGAACCTTTACGGCTCGCGTGTCATCCCTGTCGAGATCCCTGAGACGGATCTGGCGCGCAACACAAATATGCACTTCCAGACGATCTATGACATCGACAAGTACGAGGGCGGCATGGAGACGCTACGACGCATTCGTAACCCAATCGACCAGTTCGTTGACCTGGTCGATGCAAAGGCGAGCGCGTCGTGGCTCGCAGGAGGCCGAGCATGAGCCTGCGTGACCGAATCAACAAAGGCATGGCTATTTCACTCAGTCCGGACGATGAGGCGGCGGCCGCCACCATGAAACCCAGCGGAATGACGACAGGGCCGGGGCAGACTATGCAGATCAACGCGCTGCGCAAGCAGCTTGATGAGGCAAGGTCCGAACTCGCTAAGCGGGCTAGCACGGGCTCCGAGGCCCGCATTAAGGAACTGGAGGAGCAGCTTGCCAATGCGAGTTGCCTGGAGATTCCGCTGAATAAACTCCACGAGGTACCGGGGCGGCGGCGCTACATGCCGCCGGAGAAGTACGTGGAATTGCGCGAAAACCTCCGACATAACCGTCTCATTACACCGATCAGTGTGCAGATTGGCGGTGACGGAGAGTTCATCCTTGTTTCGGGTCACCACCGCTCGGACGCATTTCGCGAGCTGGGACGGCCAACGATTCGAGGTGTGATCGAAGAGGGTACTACCGACGAGGCGGAGGACGGCGCATTCTTCGCCAACCTGATGCAGAGCGATCTGACCGATTACGAAAAGTACGTCGGCCTGAAGCGCATCCAAGGAAAACACGAAGGACTCAGTCAAGCGGGACTCGCTGAACGAGTGGGGATCAGCGCGTCCGGCGTGAACGCCCTCCTCGCTTTCGATCGCCTCCCTGCCGAAGCGCGAGCGATGCTCGAATCGCATAAGTCCGCCATCGGCGCATCGGCCGCTGCGGAGCTGGCGACGCTTACCGAAGCGGGCAAAGGTGCGGGAGTTATCGAGGCAATCAAACGTCTCACGACGCAGCAGCTTGATCAGAAGCAAGCGGTCCGGTTCGCGAAAGAAGGAGAGAAGCCCAAAGCTACTCCGCCGACTGCAGCCACCTTCAAGGTCAAATCAGGCCGCACCACGTGGTGTGATGTGCGACGCGCGAAAAACGTGATGCGCCTCGAGTTCCAGTCGGAAGAAGTCGCGAAAGCCGTGCAAGATTCGCTTCGGGCGACTCTAGAAAGCCTTGCCACTCAAACTGACGAAAACACTAAGTGATTGATTTTAAAGGAATCCAGACTCTGGATGCTGTCCGAAGCCGCGGGATGACGTAGCTGCCTTCAGAAAGACAAAGGCCCCCAGCTGGAAACTGAGGGCCTCTGCGTAAGTGGGCTTGGCTGGAAACCTCGCACCACACTCCCCAGCTGGAAACTGGAAAGGGTACAACTCACAACCCGGAGTGTAGCGCATCGAGATTGACAGTCAAGTGAAACTCAATCCATTTTTAAGAATGGACGTTCGACATGTCTATCGCGCAACGCTTCGTTGCTGGCGAGGGTGAAGCTCACGCCGAAGATTCCACCGCCCTCACCGCATTCCGGTCTGATGACACCAATTTGCCTTGGATCATCTTTCGCGCTGCGTTTCGCGCGTCACATATCGATTCCATTCCCCGCCGTGCCCGTGCAGTTCTTGCCGCTCTCGCACGTACCGTAGATCAAGCCAAACCATTCGCAGCGATCTTCGCGCGTCGCGAGTTACTCACGGGTCGTGCGCTGCAATCGATGCGAACCTTCTATCGCAGCCTCGACGATCTCGAAGCGGCAGGATTAATCGAGCGTCGCGCTCAATCCCGTTATGTAGAAGCCGGCCTTTTTGGCCGCGCTTATCTGCACCTGACCCAATACGCGGCCGAGCTGTTGGGCTTCGTAGAGGCCCCCGCCCTGCAGGTCGCGGAACCCCAGCCCCGCTCTCTGCCCAATCCGTCTGCCAGCGTGGCAGACGGTGGTATATATAAGGATCTTTACCCTATTCCTTTACAAAAGAGACAACCGGGTCAAGTGCCAGCGGACCTTCAGCGTCTGCGGTCCCTGGGTTTTCTTGATTTTTTGATCTTTAAACTCATGCGGGAAGCTCGTGACCATGGCAAGCGCCTGTCAGACGTGGTTGAGGTGAGTTGGCAGCATCTGAAAGGCGCCAGAGCTCCGATCTGCTACCTTCGAGCCCTGCTTCGCAACCCGGTCGACTTCGGCCACCAACTGCGTGTGAAGGCACAAGCCGCCGAAGCGACGGTCCGCCTCAACGAACTCAAAGTACAGGCCGACCGAAGCGCGAAACAGCACGCTGGCCAGACCTTCGTAGACGCTCACGGTGCAACGACGTACGTGGTCGGTACGGACGCCGAGTCGATGACGATCTACAAGGCAGGCGAAGGAATCGGTCGGCAAGCGACCAACTGGAAAGAAGGATTCCTGCAAGCGATCGAGCGCGGCTTCATCCGGAGAGCCAAGGACGCCTCAACCGTGACCGTATCGCCGACGTTGCCTGCGATAGCGAGGCTGCATCTCGCCGGCCTACGTGGACTGCTTCATCCTAAAGCGCTTTCGTAAGCAAAAAAGAGGCACCCGAGGGCACCCTTTTCATCAAATGGTCCGCCAGCCATCAGCGAGCCATCTAAAGTCGACTAGCCCGCGAGAGAGCTGGACCTGAAGATCCCCTAGAGTTATCTCCAAGGGCGTCCTTTGGGAGTGACAAGCGGTTCGTCCAAATCGGGATCGTCCGTCACGTCGACGACCTCCGACGGATCTCCTTCAACCCAATGAAAGATGGGGCACCACTCATTTGTCGTGTGGCTGTAGCGCCACTTGGAGGCGACAAAACAGGAACCGAAAGCAGCTCGTCGTCAGTAAGATGGGAAGTCTGCGCCGGCAGCGCGACTGACATGCCGCGCACGCACACCATGAAAAACGGTGCATCGCGGAGGGAGAGTTCCCTGCACACCTCGGCCGTTGTGCAGATTCCATTGCGTTGCGGAAGCCGGCGGGTGGGGGTTATCGACTAGTCCCGCGGGCGGCCCGGACCCGAAGATCCCGTGACTACCTCCAAGGGTGTCCTTTGTGAGCGACGAGCGGTTGGTCCGAATCGAGATCGCTCGTCACGTCGACGATCTCCGCTGGATTCTCGTTTCCCAATGAAAGATCGTGCACCACTCATCTGTCGTATGGCTGTACCGCCACTTGGAGTCGACCAAACTTGGAACCGACGCCAGTCGCTATCAGTAAGAGAGGAAGACTGTACCCGCGGCGCGACTGACATACCCAGCACGCACCTCATGAAGAACAATGCATCGCGGAGGGAGAGCTTCCTGTACACCTCGGTCGTTGTGTAGATTTCATTGCGTTTGCGGAAGGCGGTGGGTGGGGGCATCGTGGTCATGCTGTTTCTCCTGGACGAAAAGTTAGGCAAACCCGGACGGCAGGTTCTCCAGTTCGTCCTAGTTAAATAGGTCTGTAAATTCTTACGACCGAACTCCATGACCAGCAGCATCGCGCGAGTCTCCGCGCAATGAAGTTGGGGTAACTGCTCTCGCGTCGATTCAAGTTGCTCGGATGTCCACTCATTCATTTTTTCAGTCGCGACTGCCGCGGACTAGATCGGTCGAAACAGACTTGCCTCGGTTAGAACCACTTTTGTAAAGATCTAATTTGCTTGGTTGTACTACTTATTCCGCGTGATACCGCAGCGCGTCCGTAGAGGGGAGGGCGCAAAACTGGTGGACATCGTTAAGGCCGGCTATCTCGCGCAGCAATTGGAGATAATTCGCGTTGATTTCTCAAGAAAGCACCACGCGAAACCCAGAGGGTGTGACGAGTCCCTTTGTTTGGTCCGACTGACGTTATGCACGATGGTCGAACCGGACTTGGTGAATTCTCGCGTTGCTTGGCCCAATGGACGTGGGCTCGGGCCAAGGCGACACCTAACCGGGCGGGCTCACCGCGTCGAAGCTGCTTGCAGGCGTCCTCGTAGAATTCGAAGCCGATGCGGTGGACTCCATGTGCGGCGCGATGGTCACGGACGTACCTATTGGGTCCCGCAATGGCTTTCGTGGGAAAACACGACCGACACGACCTATGGCTCTGTTGCCACCTTAAACACGAGCCTGATCAAGATCTGGTTCACGGACGCAGCGCTTGTTGCGCAGTACAGCCGGCGTTCGTTGAGAAGTCCGCTATCGCCGATAAATTAGGGATCAATAAGCCACGGTGTAGCGAGCGTTGGATGTTCTTGAGAACGGCGGGCTCTCGTTCGCAATGCGCAAGCTCTCCTGACGTCTATTGGTACAGTTGTCTTTACTCCCTTTGGCCTGTTCGTCCTAGGCCTCACGCGCGTCAAAGTACCGAACCCAGCCCAGCGCGATGAAAAGCAGCCGACCCATGTTGCGCGGTGCGCGACGTAAGCAGCGAACCTACGCAATCTTTTTCAAGAGGCAACGGGAAGACGCCTCGGATGAGCAAGTAAAAAATCCACGATTGCCGACCGATCTGCGTCGGCTAGTTGAAAAGCGACTTTTAACTCCGTTCGGCGTGTGCGTTGATGCGATTCGCGAGGGAGCACGACCACCGGCTGTCCGACGTTGTTGGCCATGCCTCAAAGCTAACTTCGGCCAAACTGACCAACGCCTTTGCATACATTCGAGCGCTGACACAGCGCCCGACGGACTACGCGTATCTGTCAAAACGACGCGACGAGAGGAACGACAAGAGTCCGGGCTTGTGGAGCGAAAGAGGGCGCTTGAGGAACTAGATACGCAGTTGCGCGCATACGCTGGGACCACGTTCGAGTCGGCAGACGGAGCCCTGTGGACCGTTGAAGCGGAGGTGCTCGTCAGAGAGGACCTCGAAGGCCGGACGGCGTCGACGCCATTTAGCCACGCGTCAGGCGTTGCAGCTCCGATAGTGGGCGGCAAAATGCGCCCGGTACCACGTGGTTTTAAGAGAAGACGTCCATTGGTGGCGGACCAACGGAGCGGCCGGGAACCTGTCGGGGAAACAAGAACCTTGTTAGCGGCGCTACGTAAATCGTTAAAGGTCAAACATTTCTAGCCGATGGACTTCCGCGGTTGCAGCGCTATCCGGATAGCGTTGGCCGAGGGGAGCTCTTGCGAATAACCACTTGAATTCATTGGGTAAGCGTTCCGTTACAAAGTGTGCCACATAGTTACCCCCCTTTTTTTGGCACACATTTTTGCGATTTTCGATGCAATACGCGCGTAGCCGGGGCAATCGGCAAGCATTGGCCGCGCAACGCTTATCCGGCTGCCGTTCGGTGGCATCAGCGTAGCCGCTAGGGCATCTTGGTGCTGATGTTCAGTGAACATGCCGATACCGGTTCCGACTTTAGGTAACTTGGGCACAGGCATGACGACCACGGCTGCGGAGGTGTCTACAACGAACGAGCGCTGGCGAACTAGTGAAAGCTATGTCTTTTTATGCGTCATTTCACGAAACGGCTGCTATCCGGATAGCGTCACCTAACCTGGGGCATCGCAAGTCGTCTCGCGTTAGGCGTGCAGTGCAATGGCGCACAAAACTCATCGTCTTTCGGGCTAAAAAGGGACGCCCGCGCTGTTTCAATGGTGACCATTCCAAAGGGTTGCCATGCGTCTTTTCAAGAACAAGCGTCGGGCCGCGCTGTCCACGGCCCCCGGCTCATACGCCAAAGAAGATCCAAGCAGGGTGATTTTCGAGACGAGCACAAGGCTCAAGCTCGAAGCTAATCGCTGGATGCTGATTTCGTTCGGCCTGGCTGCCATCGCGACCGGCGCCGTGTGGACGCGGCAACCTCCGCCTTCGGTCACTCGCGTCGTGGGCGTGTCTGCCGATACCGGCGGCCACCCGATCGTTACCGAGCTCGTCGCCTATAAGCCCGACTCGCAAGCTGTGCGCACGACGGTCAAGGACATGGCCGTTCGTTGGTTCACGATCGAGCCGGTGTTGTCTGACCGCCTCGAGACATCGCGCATGACCGGCAACATCAACTCGGTGAAGGCGCAAATGATCGGCGCGGCAGCCGGTCAGTTCCGCGACTGGCTGAAGGCCGACACACCGTTCCAGCAGATCACGGCTAACCCGAAACTGATCCGCGAAGTCGACGTACGCAACATCGCGTTGCTTGAAGACTCGACTGTACTCGTCGAATTCACGACGACCACCTCGCAGGCTGGCGCCATCGGCAAGCCAGACGTGAAGTCGTACGCGCTCACGCTGCGCTATCAAATCGTCGCGCCGACTGCTGAGCAGGCGCTGACGACAAACCCCTTCGGCATCTTCATTCCGTTCTTCCGCCTCGAGCGGACCGCATAAGCATGACCGCAACCATTCTCCATAAACGGCCGGTCATCGGCATGTGCCTTCTCGCTGCGTGCGCAGCGTTGCTTGCTCAACCGGCTGCAGCCAAGAAAGCTGCGAGCGACTCGGCGTTCAATCCCGCGATGGTCGTGGGCGACCCCATGAGCCCGATCAATCCGTTTAACGGCGGCGCCGACCCTTTGACGATGCCGGGCGACGCGCGCATCGGCGTGTTCCCGTACAGCCGCGACCAAATTTATCGGGTGCTGACCGCGCCGTTGAAGCTTACGACGATCGAGCTGGAGAAGAACGAGAAGCTGATCGCCGACCCGGCGATGGGCGACAGCGTCCAGTGGGAAGTCGACGACGACAAGATGAACCACGTGTTCATCAAGCCGCACAAGGCTGACCTCGTCAACACACTGCATCTGACGACAAATCTGCGGGAGTACGACTTCACGCTTATCGCGTCGCCGGCGGGCGGCATGTTCTATCAGACCGTGCGCTTCCAGTAGGGGTCAGCACGTTGGTCACTAATCACAGCAGTGACACTCACTACAGCGGCTACTACAACGGATGGGGCGTTAATCCACCCACATGCGGGCCGGGGGGAACAGCGTGGTATCGGATCACTCCACAGACCATCACGACCGATTACGCGAATCACAATCCTCCGCTTGCTGGTGCTCGCTTCGCGATGGGCTGGAACGGCAGCCAGTGGGTCCTTCAGATCTACAACGTGCTGGCGGATGGCGCTAACAGCTTGGTACCCGATCAGTTGGCACTCCAGGCAGAGATCGACGTGGGTTGTTCCTATCCCAACCAATAAGGAAGAAATGAAGATCACCGGGATTGCACGTGCAGTGCTCGCAGTCGCCTGCGCCATGAGTGTGGGAAACGGAGCTGTCGCCGCTGATGTCTATCAGCCGATCGGCGTGCCGATGGCCCCTGGCTGCAACGCTGGCTATTCGTGGCAGAAAATCGGCGCGAGATACCAGTGCGTCACGCCGCAGCCGTCGTGCGCGTATGGTTTCGCGAGCGGGCCGGCCTGGAACGGCAGTACATGGGTCTATTCGTGCAATGCGCCGCCCCCGCCACCGCCGCCGCCAACGTGCCCGGCCGGAAGCGCACAAATCACGGCCCCAGTCTGGAACGGTGCGGCGTGGGTTGGGCAGGTGTGCCAACCCACCACACCTGGGGGACCAAAAGCGAATCCGCAGATATGCCAAGCCTATGTAACTCAGAAGCTCGGATTTTGGCCTGGGTGGGGGCAGCAAAACTCGGTCTATGACGACGGCAGGAATACCATGTACACAACCAACACCTGGACCGCATCCTTGAACGAGTACGAGTTCGCGACATGCAGTGTGAGCGATACGACCGGCGCCGTCACCGGCTACGAGGTCCAGGGTTATGGCGACAGCTCGGGATATGGCGGGGGGTGAAGGCAACTGTTCTTAACAAAACGCCTCGTAGCTTCACTGCTGGGTTTTTTCCAGCCTTGCAACCAAGAAAAAAGCCGCCAGATCGACTGGCGGCTTTTCTTTCTGCGACGCGACCTTTGTTAGCCCACGATGTTTCCGGTCGTGAAGGTAAAGGTACGCGAGAACGCGACGCCGTTGATCGTCCCCGTCAGCGAGACCGTGTATTGCGAGTTCGGGGACAAGGGCGTGGCCGGGTACGCGACGCCCATCCAGGCGGGCAAGATCTTATTGGGATCTTTGGCCGAATCAAGCACCTGTAGGCTGATGACATGGCCGGTCGAATCGGTCATCGAGCCAGACTGCATGACGATCGCGTCGGTCGGATTGCCCGCGACTGCCACCGGCGTACCCCAATGGTCGGTCGTGGCAGGAGGCGAGGGCATTTCTCCAAAAGAGGAGTACGCAACGCCCGTAGTCCCTTGGCACGGGAATGTCAACGGCGCGTTGGTCGTTACCGGCTGATAGTTGGCCAGCGTCAATGAGTACCACTCTTGTGGGAAGCCGTTGTAGGTCGTCGCGACCTTGCCAATGCCGACCGTGTTCATCGGCGCGACGGCAATCATGCTGTGATACACGCCCGAGATCAGGCCATAGATGGCTTGCTCTCCGTATTGCGTTTCCGTCCACGTCGCATTCGTGTAGAGGCCGCCTGAAACACCGGCGAAAGCCACGTTCTGCGGATAACCGAAGTGTACCGCCCGATCGGCATAGGAGGCTCCGGTGAACCCGGAGGCACCCGATGTTTCCGTATCGGACACGACGTTGTTCGTGGCTTGATACTGCGCATGCGCGGCTGCTGCCTGATCGAGCACCGTGTTTTCCTGTAGGGCGGGGAAGCCGCACTGCTGGCGCTGTTGGTTGAGCAAATTAAACGCGGCGAGATGGAAGCTGTCAGCCGCGTACTGAGGGGTCGTCAAATTGGCCGGAGTCGTCGTTGCTGGCGTGCTCGCACCGCTTGCAGGGGATGCACCGCTGCTGCCGCCACCACCGCCGCAAGCGGTCACCAGCAGCGATGCAGAGATCGCGGCCATCGAGAGTTTGAAATTCTTCTGAATCGTCATTTGTTGTTTCCGATCTAGTTTGTTGCAGTCGCCCCCGCGATCTGCTTACTTTCATCTTATCGAGCGGTGTTCGAAGTCAAGGCAATTCGAAAGCCCGCTCCGAAACCGCTTTCCTCGTTGGCAAATTGCCGCTGGCCATTGGCGGCGCACGCATTGTAATACTCGGAAAGAGTCTGTAATTCCCCACCGTTGCTGGATCGCAACCGTTTGCTAACGATGTTTGGCACGAGCTCGGAAGTGCTTCACCCGCAACGCGAAGAAGACGACGCCCAGCACCGCAGCGACGGCAACGGGCTGCGTCGCGCCGACGGAAGAAAGGAGCGAGGTGCCGCCCCACAGGAGAATCAGGAAAGTCGCGAGCGCGCCGAACGCATTGCTTTTCGACACGGCCGCGAAGTGCCGCCTGCCTGAGCCGAACCTTTGCGCGAAGCGAATGTTGCTTTGCTCAAGGTCGAACGCCTCCTGCGACTGCACCGTTGCCCGATCTGTGCGGTAGTGCCTCTCGTACCGTTGGAATCGCGCGTCGCCGCGGCCTTCGAGCCACGCGGCGGCGCTGTCTGGAAAGAGGTAAGCGAAGTCCTGCATGGCTCAATGCGTCACGTCCGACTCAAACTCGATGGCACCGACGGCGTCGGGAATGCACCGGCCATCGGCCTCGCCGTAGTACGAACCGGTCGTTAGATCGAGCCAGCCGAACTGCACCCGTCCCTCACGCGAAAAAACGACTAGACCGGCCTCGATTGAGAAATCGTGGGACATCCTGGACAACTCCTTTTCCTGTTTATCACTTGCTCTTTGAACGCTTTTTTCCCTTGCTTCTCGCTTCGTTACGCGGCTTCAGGTCGTACTCACAGCCCGGGCAGACGAAGTCCTTGGCCAATTCGATTTTCCCTTCGTCGTTCGACAAGATGTACTCGGTTCCGCAAGTTCTGCACGGGGCGAGATTCAGCCTTGAATCCGTCGCCATGGAACGTGTCAGATGGTTCGCGCGGTCGGCTGACACGGCGAGGCGAGAGCCGAACATCTTTTTCAGTACGTCGTTAGACGCGATCAACGCTTCGGGAATGTTCGCTCCTTTCTTAAGCGCGCATCGATAAAGCCATACCAGCATGCTCGCCTGAAGGCGGTGAACCGGGCGTTCGACATACCACGTCAAAGAGCTTGCGCTGTTGCCGCAAGGCGAGCTGACGCCGTGGATTTGACGGTACGTGTTGCGAGTGATCGCCGAGTTCAGAGCGAACAAATTGGTTGCTGTCGACGCCCGACAGCCCTGCGTCATCATCAAGCGCGCGTAGACCTCCCGCTTGGCTCTGTCGAGCCGCAAATCGGACCAGAGGTTTTTGTACGGGAGCGCGCTCGACTTCAGTTTTGAAGTTTGCATGACATAGTGCGCGGCCGACTCGTCACTAAGATATCCTGCGGAATATTCAAACCAGAACAGGTTGTCGTCGAAGCGCCATCTGTAGAGCGGGAAGCGAATTCCGCCGACAGCGGCTTCAAGACGCCCGAGCGGCAAAGCCATGAGGTAATCCGCTAGCTCGAACGAAATGCCAAGCAGGGGGGCGGCCAAAACGTTCTGGTGGAGGACGTCCTTCAGAAGCGAGACATAGGTGCAGTTGTAATGGAAGATATCGCGCGCTGTCACATCGTCGACAAGAGGCATTGCCGACGAGAGCTTTAACGCCGCCGTGAGAAGACGCAGAGTTAAAAGCTGCCTAAATGTTGCGAGCTTTTGCTTCCTTGACATTGCGTGTCGCTCTGTAGAGTTGGACAGGCGTAACGAGGACTTTTCTCACCGATTTCGTTCCGATAACTGACAGATTTCCGCCGCCTCAGAGGGCAGATTCTCTATCTCACCGTTTAGGGGGAGATAACTGACACTTATCCGGACGTTTTGAGAAAGGGAGCCGTCACCACCGCCCATCTGCCACTTTTCGGTCAGATAACGGGCAGATAGCGCACCAATCGAACTGCTCTGGAGAGAGAATGAACACAATGAAAACGCATGCAACCGTCCTTGCCGTGGACGTCGGATATGGGAACACCAAGGTTGCCGTTCGCAACGGCTCGGAAGTCTCAACGTTCATGTTTCCGTCTCTGACTCCTGACTATCAGGCTAAGACGATGACGAAGCAAAGCAACGGCGTGTTGAAGGCAGTCCGGACCGTTGGAATTGAAGTCAACGGAAAGCAGTACGAGGTCGGCCCGGAAGTGCCGTTGACCTCTCGCAACGGCGACCCTGGTCGCACGCTCGTCGGCAACTATTGCACTACGGATAGCTATGAAGCACTCCTCGGCGGAGCCTTCCACTTCGCCAACGTGTCGTCGGTCGACCGGCTTGTGCTCGGACTTCCCGTTCAGACATTTCAACAACACGCCGAGGCGTTGCGCAGCAAGTTTTCGGGAACGCTGCAGTTCGGCGATGAAGAAGTTCGCGTCGGAAATCTGATGGTGCTGCCTCAACCGTTGGGCGCTCTGGTTCATTTTTCACAGCACCCCGACTTTACCCCGTCGCAGCGCAATATGATTATCGACGTCGGTTACTACACGACCGACTGGGTCGTCGCCAAGGGGCTGACGATGGAAGAGCGTCGTAGTGGCGGACATCAGAGCGGCGCGTCCCATTTCTTCCAGAAAATGGCGGAGCTCATCGGTGCAGCGACGAACGAGTCGGCCTTGGCGATCGAAGAAATCGACGAGGCGGTTCGCGCAGGCACGCCCTACTACGTTTTCAACGAAGAGATCGATCTGGGGCACTACGCCGCACAGGCTCAGTCAGTACCGGAAGCAGCTGTCAATGCGATCGGTAATTCGGTCGGGAGCACAAATGACATCCGCTGCATTTTCCTCACCGGCGGCGGTGCGGCGCTTTACGAGCCCGCGATCCGCGCGTTCTTTCCCCGCAACCGCATCGAAGTCATGAAGAACGCGTGCTTTTCGAACGTCCGTGGGTTCTTTGCGGCCGGCGAGGCAACGCTGATGCGCGAGCGCGATAAGAAGCGGAAGGAGGCCATGACCGCATGAGAGGGGCTATCGAGATTAAGCTGACCGTCAGCGAAGCTGTCACGCCCACTTTGTTTGCTGCATTAATGGCGGTCTCGAATCCAAGGCAACGCGCCGCGCTGCTCAAACGTCTTGCCGACGACGCACTGCGCGGCCGGGGAAGCGTCGGTCTCATTCCCACGGCCGACCGAGCGCACATGGCGGCCCAACAGAGCGAGGTTACCGACAGAGGGGCAGCGGCAATCGAAACGCAGATGAAGCCGGCATCTGCTGACGACGAAAAGCCGCAAGCGCTGGCTGAGTACCCGGAGCAGTCGTCGCCCATTGGCGATGAGAGGCATCTGAACTACTTAGCAGATAGCCTCTCAGCTTTTGCTTAGAGAGCGCAGTTTTCTCTGCGTGTGTCACGTGCGGTGGCGTCTTGCCGTCCGCCCGTGTCACCACCCCGCACCTTGACTCCGAACCTGCCGTGGCATCATTACTCATAGGGCCGAGCTAAGCGGCCGCAAAGCCCAAGTGAAAACCAAATGACGATACTCGATACTTTGACGCAACTCGACTGGACCCGCGGCGTTCGGATGTGGATTCTCGTAGCGGCCGCGTTCGCCGCATGCGAGTCGGCTTATCTGTTTCATCGCGTCGTGTTCCGCCCAGCCAACGGAGCCGATGATGTACGCTAAGTTCATGGCATTGCCTTTTTTTATGCGACGCCTCGTCATCGTCCTGGTGTCTCTCTTTGTGATGTGGGTTTGTGCCTACCTGCCAAAGAGCGGGTTGACCCAAGTGCTGATCGGCTCGGGCGCGTTCATTATCTTCTGGGCAACCGGGCTGCTTCGTCTGTTCCTCAAGGTCACGTTTTTCGTCCTGAGGTGGCGTTTGTGGTACGTCGTGCGCTACAAGTAGTGCTGAAGTGCGAGCCACAAATAGAAAAGCCCCGACCAATGGTCGGGGCTTTTGTCTTAATGGGTAGTCAATGCAACACAGATACCCCTTGTGCGCTCGCCTGTCGACGAATGCAGTAAAACCAAGCAGTGTCCAGCGTGACGTCTTGTTTCTCAAGTCGAGCATGACCGCCGCGCTTTCGGTCGATGACGTCATAGGCTTCCGCCTCCGACTTCCCTACTCTCACGGAGCCGTTCTCGACGCCGGAAGTTGCTACGATCTGATACCGGCCAACAATCATGCTGAAGCTCATTTCCTCTTCTCCATTGGAAAAGCTCGGGCGGATTGCGGCCCCGGAGGGGACGAATCCCCACCGGGCAAAAAGTTACTGTTAGCGGCAAGAAGGCCGCGGAATATCAGACGTGCAGTACTTCGCGTAGCTCGCGACGCACCAGCGTTCTAACTGCAGGGCGACACGCAACCTGAGTTGCGCACCACTCGTCGGCAAAATCGGTTTCCCGCTTTTTCGGCCGGTGAACCATAGCCGTGTAGCCTTCCGCTCGCAGCCGCTTCGCGAGTTTCAAGGCCGCATCGACGCCCGGCGATTTGCCGGTGCGCGGGTCGACCGCATCGAAGTCCGCGAAGATATGGACAACGCGGATGCCGAGGCCGTCTGGTACAACGAAATCGGCGAGAAGGATTCGATTCAGGCAGTACCAGACCGGCACCGCGAAGAGCATGTGCGCGGCATACGCCGTCTCGAGACCTTCCGCGACGCCAATTTCGCCATCGACTGGATCCATCAGCCGGACTGCGCCGCCGTTGAGCTTATAAAGCGTCACGTCGTTCAGCTTGGCCGGAAGGATCTCGCCATCGTTAGTGACGATCGACGCCTTCGCCGGTTTCGAGCGTTCAAGGAACGTGCGGTGCAGCGTTCCGAGACGGCCGTCCGGCAGCGTGAAGCGAGCGAGGATGCCCGGCCACTGACCAATAACTTTCTTCTCTTGGCGGTAATCGAGCATCGCCATGCGCAGCGCCGCGGACGGCGCCACGGTCAGACCCGGCACCCGTTCGCGCAGGTATCGCTGAACGAGGCCATCGGAACCGACCAGCGTCGCACGATCCCACATCGAGTCGAGGCGCTTGCGCGCCCACTCGGGATCGGCCTTTCGGCCAGGCGCCGGGGCGGCCGGTTGCGCTCGGTTTTGCCGTGCATCGGCCAGGCTGCCGCCTTCAAGTTCGATCATGAGTTCGCGGAAGGTCATTCCGGCGGACTTGCAGATGAGCTCGAAGCCGTCGCCGGCTTTTCGGTCGCCGTCGTTGCACTTGCGGCACACCCAGTCGCCGCGTCCGCGGTTGTTGTCGTAGGTAAAGCGGTCGTTTCCGCCGCAGATGGGACAGGGTGCGCCCTTCCCGGTCAATGAGCTTGCGGGCAACCGGCTTTACGCGACGGGCAACGTGCGGCTCGACGTCGCCAATAACGTGCGGGAGCTCTGCGCGTTGCTGCCAAAGCTCAACTTCGCAAACGACCCGCAGCTCACGCACATCCTCGAGCAGGCCAAGGCGCATCTGGCCGTGCACACAGGGGCGGAACTGAAGGACTCGCGCGTGCTTCGTTCTCAGGTGGCCAGCAAGGCACAGGAGATTGAAGGGCTGATGGCGGCGTTCATGGGCATCCAGCCGGAGCCGATGGAAGTTGAATCGGCGCATGCGAGCCAACTGCGCTTAGTCGCGTAAGGAGGCATCATGGACCGCAACGATGTGGTGTTGGGCAGTAGCGCGGTCCATCCGCGCATTGCCCGGCAGCGGACCGAGCTCGTTCTCTCACAGCCGTTCTTCGGGGCGCTCGCGCTCCGATTGAATGTCCGCGAGGATCCGTCGGCCAAGACATTTTGGGTCGACGGCGAGACCTTGGGCTACAACCCGACCTACATGGAGTCGCTAAGTGATCTCGAAGTCCGCGGTGTCGTCGCGCACGAAGTCCTGCATGTGGCCAATGGCCATTGCTGGCGGCAGGGCGCGCGTGACGCGGATCGCTGGAACGACGCCTGTGACTACGCGATCAACCCGATCGTGTTGTCCTCGGGCATGGTTCTGCCGAAGGGGGCGCTGGTCGATCCGCGCTACACGGGAAAGTCGGCGGAGGAAATCTACGGTTTGCTGACGCAGGAGGCGAAGCAGAAGCAGAAGCAGAAGCAGAAGCAGCAACAGCCGCAGGACCAGTCGCCGCAGCAGCAACAGCAGCCGCAGAATCAGCAGCCGCCGCCGAGTCCGCAAGATCAGCAGCAGCCGAGCGGCAAACAGGCTCGGAAGCCGGGTGGCCAAAACGGCGCCGCGCCGGGGCAGTCGCCCGGCGATCAGCCTTCGCATCCCGGCTCATTCGGTGAAGTACGGCCCTACAAGGGGCCAGACAAGCCGGTAAAGGAAGCGGAGTGGAAGGTTGCCGTCACCCAGGCCGCGAAAGCGGCCGCGATGCGCGGCAAGCTTCCCGGCGATCTGCAGGCAATGGCGGGCGAGGCAGTTCGTCGACCCGTTCAACCGCGTGGCACAAGACGGCATGAACCCGGCCTTCCTGGTCTATCTGACAGATATGGTGGGGCGCTTCCCGACGGTCGCGCCGCATTACCCGGTGCTGTGGGCGTCAACGACGCCTCTGACGCGGGCCCGGAAAGCGCCGTTTGGCGAGACGATGGAGGTGATTTGCTAGTTCCCGGCTTGGCCGGGCATTCCCTGAAGACCAAAAGCCCGGCATTGCCGGGCTTTTTTTTCGACCGCGCGGGCTCAGGCGCGCCGTCTCTTCTGCAGCGGCTGGTACGCATCGCCCGCCTTGAACCGGTCCAGACGGTCGCTCGCGGTGGTCAGCGCGGCGAGCGTTGCGCTATGGAGTTGCCTGTCGTACATGCTGACGATGGCAGCGAGCAGTGAAAAGACGGCGTCGGAGGCCACACCCCACGTGCCTGTCTGCCGGCCGCCTTCGAATATTTCGGCCATTGCCCGGTCGGCCGCCAGCAACGATTCGTGCGAGAACTCACCGTGGCCCGCCTCGCTGAGGAACTTGCCCAACAACACGACCTCGGTGATGTGCTGAGCGGGGCCGATGTGGTCGCAGCCGCCGCGAATCGCTTCCAACGACAGGTGGGCACGAAGCGCGAGGTCATCGGCGATTGCACGCGGGATCGGGAGCAGTTGCGCCTTGGCGAGGCGCGCACGGGCCGCTTGGGGCGAGCGCTGGAGGGGAAGGGTGCGAGGCATAGAAAACGGTTGGTTGACTGCCCGGGTTAACGATCTTCCCACGCCGGTTCTGAAGGGGTAACGGTGCGGTCGCGTCGAAAACGCTCGACGACAGCGATCGCGCGCACGCATTGATCCCCGTCGAGCGTATGGATCGAGCATTTCTCCGCATCCGCCCCCATTTCGCCGGCGAGCCATTTCATCGCTTTGGCGCGCGCCTCGAAAACATTGCAGCCATCGCGCCGAACCTTCGCCGCAACCAACGGCTCAAGCGCTGCGTGGAGCTTCGCCTTCAGGTCGCGCAGGCGCGCGTCGGCGAGACGGCCGAGCGGTACGTGGCGGGTGCTGCGCGGAAACACGCCGATCCACGCCTGGCAGTCCGCGCAAAGCCACAGCGGGCCGTGATCGTCGCGGTAGGGGTAGGCGTCGTCGCCGGCATGCACGAGCGTCGCGAGAATGCCGCAGTAGTCGCAATGGGGATTGGGAAGAGGCTTGACTGGTTTTCCGACGCGCATCGCCGAAGACTCCGGGGCTGGGACACACAATATAGTAGGCGTGTCTGCTCACGCAGTCCTTGGTCGGCCAAGCCCACCTGATCATTTCCTCGCTGGCAGGATCGCATTTCCACCCGCGCCCCGAAAGGATCTCTCGTTCATAATTGGGGCGTGACAGCAAGTGCTTACGGCGTCCAAATAGCAAACGCTTAGCATCTACTTCCGGGCGCGATAAACCCGAAAGCTATATGTTTTTATGCGTTATTCCCCGAAACGGCCGCTATCCGGATAGCGGCAGTGGCCCCGCCGAGCCGAAATCCGAACCGTCGGCCCGGGTCGGCAAGGTCGTGAGGTGAGGGTGTCGCCCGAGCGCTGCCCATCCTAAACAGATCTATCGCCGCGAAAGCCGCTCAATTTGACGCCTCTTTCGGCGCCTGCGCACGTCCGCCAACAACAACAATAGCCGACATGTTAGATAGCCCACAAAGCATCGCATGTCCGAGTCTGCCGACAACCAACTCCTAAAGCTGCGCCCGCTCGAAGCAGAAGCCGTGCGCATGTTCTTCCATGCGCTTTCGCCGCTGCGCGAGCTGCTCGACTCGCCCGACCTCGCGGAAATCATGATTAACGATTATCGCAACGTCTGGGTGGAGCGTCGCGGCGTGATGACGCGCGAGAACGTCGACCTGCGCCCGGAACAGCTCGAAGGCGCGATCCACTCGCTCGCCTCGTCCGTTGAGAAGTCGGCGAAAGCGGGCAGCGACAAGGGCATCATCAACGCCGGTCACCAGAACCTGCGTATCGCGGCGGTCATGAGCCCGACGTCGATTGACGGCCATGCGCTGAGCATCCGGAAGCACCGCGAGTCGAAACTCACGCTGTCAGACTACGTGAACATGAGGGCGTTCTCGGCAGCCAACGCCCGACCGGAATACGCGGAAGCCATCCACTTCGAGGAACGCATCGAGGACGAAGCGCTGATGCGCGCGCTAGTTGCGCTCGTCCAGTCGCGCAAAAACGTGCTCGTCGCCGGCGGTACATCCGCAGGCAAGACGACCTTCCTCAATGCGCTGATCGAACAGATTCCCGCGGACCAACGCGTCATTTCCATCGAGGACACGATGGAATTGAAGCTGCACGTGCCCAATCGCGTGCGGCTGCTCTCCAACGCGGATACCAACGTCACGACGCAGCTGCTCGTCGCGCTCTGTCTGCGCTTTCGCCCCGACCGCATCATCGTTGGCGAAGTACGCGGCGGCGAAGCTTACGATTTGCTGCAGGCGCTCAACACAGGCCACGACGGCGGTCTCGCATCCATCCACGCAAATAACGCGCGCACGGCGCTCAGCCGCCTTGAATCGCTCGCCATGCTCGGCATCCCGACTGGATCGCGCTGGGAGCTGGAAGACATGCGCAAAAACATCGCTGACTGCTTCAACTACGTCGTGCACTTCAAGCGCACCGGCGAGATGCGGCACGTCTCCGAAATCCTCGAGATCCGGGGATTCAAAAACAACGATTACGACCTACAACGCGTTTTTTAACGGGAGCATCAAATGAACGGAAAGAAGGTACTGAACAGAGCGGCCACGGTCGCTAAGCATTTGCGCCCGGGCAAGTCGATGCTGGTCGGCGCGCTGCTGAGCGTGGTGTCGGTGGCCGCGATGGCAGCGGGGGACTTTTCCAACCTGACGGGCCTGACGGACATCATCTGCACGATCAGCAACCTGATCAGCGGCCCTTACCTGTACGGCATCGGCATCGTGCTCATCACGCTGGGTGGCGTCGCGGTGGCGAACTCGGAAAGCAATATTGCCAAGACGTTCTCGGTGGTGCTGGTCGGCCTCGGTATTGCGTCGGTCGCCGAACAGCACGGCGTGCTCGCCATCGCGAATGTTGTCTATCTTCAAGCCGCCATCTTGAAGGGCGGTGTGATCGAGCTCACGCGCGATGAGGTGGAGAACTTCTCTTTCATCAGAGACCTGCCGTCGGGCGGTCGCTGGTGGCGGAGCGTCAAGCTAATCGAGTAAGCGGCACAAATCGCCCCTTCCTTCTTTTCTCAACTTTTGCGGGCAAGCGGCCCGCTGGGGTCGCTCCGCGTTCTTTTGTGGGTGTTGTACGCCTGATTCCACACCTCTCTTGTACCGAGCCCCGCGTTCCGAAAGGACGTGGGGCTTTGGGGGTAAACCTTACCTTGGAGTGTTTCTATGAAGTTTCGTATTGCAGTGATTTCTGCTGCGCTGATCGGTGCGCTTTCTTTCTCGGCTACCGCGCCTGCGGTGGCTGCCGATGACGTGCAGGTTGCTTTCTCGCCGAATGGGGGTGCCGAAGCGTTGGTCCTGAAAACGATCAACAGCGCGCGGTCCTCGATTCGGGTCCTCGCGTACTCGTTCACTGCAGCGCCTGTGGTCAAGGCGTTGCTCGCTGCAAAGCATCGCGGCGTGGATGTCGCGGTGACCGTTGACTACAAGAACAACATCGAACAGGACCGCAGCGGCAAAGCGGCCGCTGCACTGAACGCGTTGTCGTATGCGGGCGTTCCGGTGCGCGTTGTTCGTGTCTTTCCGATTCAGCATTCGAAGGTCGTAATCATCGACCAGACGACGGTTGAGACGGGTTCGTACAACTACAGCGCCGCTGCGGCCCGGGTTAACTCAGAGAATGTCCTGGTGATCTCAAATCGCCCGGACGTCGCACGCGCTTACTTGGCCAACTGGTCTGAAGTGACGGCGCTCGGTGAACCCTACCGCGCACCGTGACGTTCGGAACGTAACTTCCTCGATGTTCACGCTGCGCAAGCCGGCCGCGTGCTGATGTTCTCTTTCAACCCATGCGGGCAAGCAGCCCGTATGGGGCTGCTCCGCATTCTAAGTGTGGAGTTTTCTATGTTTGAAGCCGCAATTGTTGGTGCCCCGGCAAAGCAGATCGAAACGCTGGAGGAAGCGCTGCAGTACATCGCAGACACGCCGGTTTGTAAAAACAATGTCCGTCCGTGGGTGCGCAAGATCGACCGCGCGCCCGGTGAGCTGGAATTCCTGATCATCGCGGGCAGAGCTAAGAAACCGCGCGAGGTTCGGTCATGAATTCCAGCGTGATCGCACCAAGTTGGTTGGGAGACTACGCGAGCGGTAAGAAGCTCGGATGGTCACAGGCGGTTATGGCGTACGCTGACTACTATGCCGTTGACGGGTCCGCCGATGACGATCCGGAGATCGAGGAGCGGCTGATTATGCATCGCCCGCCGATGGTGGGCTATGCGAGTCGGACTGGTACGCGTCGCAACTTGAAGGCACTACAGGATGCCCAGTGGCGGCTTCTTGTGTCGGCGAAGGGCGAACTTCGAACCGAAGGCATGCGGTACGCACTCGACAATGGTGCGTGGTCGGCGTTCCAACAAGGCGAGCTGCTCGATGAGGACGCCTTTCTCCTGGCCGTCGACAAGTTGGGGGAGCGCGCTGATTGGATCGTTCTTCCGGACATCGTGCAGGGCGGTCTTGCCTCGCTCGATTATTCGTTGCGGTGGAAAGAGCGTTTGCGCGGCATGCCCACGCAGCTACTCATCGCGGTACAGGACGGGATGCAGCTCGAGCATGTAGCGAGCTTCCTTTCGCCAGTCGTCGGCATCTTCATTGGTGGCTCGACCGAGTGGAAGGAGGCAACGGCCGAGGCGTGGGGGTTACTCGCGCGTCGGCGTAATTGCCACTTGCACGTCGGTCGTGTCAATTCTGCGCGACGCATCCGCATATGCGCGGCGGCGGGCGCAGATAGCTTCGACGGCAGCGGTCCGAGTCGGTACGCCAAAGCGCTACCGCGCCTTGACCGCGCATCACGTCAGCCGGATATGTTCGCCGCTGCTGATCAATCACTCGAATGTGCCCAACGCGCGAGCGTAGGCCTTTATCTCTAGCAGCAGTTCAATCAACCCTTTCGGGAGCAGTCCCGAAAGGGCGCTCCTATTTTACTTTGGAGCAACGATGGAACGAGATATCTACAAAATGATGGAAGCTGCGATCGCAACGATGCAGTCGTACATCGAGCAGGGTCATTCGCTCGCAAGCGGCTTCTCGGGCGGAAAAGATTCGTCGTGCGCGACGGTCTTGATGCTTGAAGCGATCCGTCGTTCGGGCGGTGCGCGGGGAATCGTGCATTACATCACCTCAGCCGACACATCGATTGAGAATCCGACGATTCAAAATCATCTTCACGGGGTCTTGGATGAATTGGAGGCTTTCGCCGAAGTCAGCGGACTTCCTGTTGAAGTGCATCTGACCAAGCCGTCGCTCGCGTCGCAGTTCGTTGTCTCAACGATTGGCAGAGGCACGCTTGTTCGAACGCCAGAGAACGGCGTGAGAGATGGAAAGAGGACGCGCGCGTGCGCCGACTCTTGGAAAGTTCAACCACAAGGTCGGCTGCGCGCCATGTTAGAAAAGCGAGCAGCCTCATCCGGTCTCCGCGAAGTCGTCACTGTCATAGGAAACCGCCTTGACGAGAGTAGCTCACGCAGACTCGCGATGACAGGCCGTGAAGAACGGGCGGACGTCGCGACGAGACAGGCATCCGGTACGCTGACACTTAGTCCTTTGAGAGACTGGACGAGCGACGACGTGTGGACAATGCTCGGTTGCATGGCAGAGCCGGAAACCCTGCCGTTCCCAAGCCCACTCGCGCCCGCGACGATCGCCAAGCTATCGGAGATCTACCGGGCGGGTAACGGTGGCATGTGCGGCGTCGTCCTTGGTGAAAGCGGTGCGCGTGCATCGTGCGGAAGCAGGTTCGGATGTGCATTTTGTTGCGTGAGCGGCGATCGCGATAAGTCGATGGAGTTCATGGTGGAGGAGCCGGAATACGCGCATCTCAAGCCGCTCAACGATTTCCGCAATTATCTGCTGGCGATTCAGCGGGATCTCTCGCGTCGTGAGTTGGTCGGAAGAACGGTCAGCGAAGCAGGCTATGCGCGTGTGCGACCGGACACTTACGGATGGCGCGAGCGGATTGAAATGCTCAAGATGCTTCTGTCGATCGACGCGAATGAACGGGATCGAGCCGAGGTGCATGCGGCCGATTTGGCGACGGGTCGCATTCCTGACTCGGAGCACAACCGCGATCTTTGCGATCCGCAGTTTGAGTTCGTCACGCCGCAGCAACTAGTGGCCATCGACTTCTTCTTGTCGATGCACCACTATGCGCCGCATGCGTTTCCTGCCTTGGCGGTCTGGCATGACGTCAATGTTCTAGGTCGGCGATATGCGGTGCCGCAGATCGAGGCGATGCCAAAGACTGACATCGTCATGCACGGCTGGTACGCGGTCGGCAAGTACGATCGCGAAGCGCCGTCGATTGGCCTCAGAGATCACGACGCCGAACAGTGGAATCGCTACCGGCACCCGAATCGAGCGAGTCGATACGCTCGAACAACCGGTGGTGAGCAGACTGTTTTTTTCGAGGAGGCTTCGCAGTTTGAAGTCGATGCGCAAGCAGCGTGCGCGTTCGTGACGTGTACCTACGACACGGCCTTTATGCTGGACACGCAGCATCGCGATGCAATCGATTCGGCGCGGTATTGGCTGAACGAGGGGATTGTGCGGCTCCCGGTCGGTATGGCGCAGCGGTATCAGGAGATGGCAAAGCGCGGGCAGTATTTCAGCAGGCTCGCGCAACGCCTCAATCTCACGCCCGCTGAATTGGACGTTCATCTTGTCTCGCAGGCGATCAGCAATCGAGAGCATGACGGTTTGATCGGTCAAGATGATCGGCAGCAGTGTCTTTTTGCAGAAGCGGCGTGAGTCGCGAGTTGATGAAAAAAGCCCCGGGGTCGTCACTGACCCCGGGGCTTTTTCGCTTCCTCGATTTCCGTAAATTGGTTCGCAGTTGCGACGGCGTGAAGTTGACGCCTAGTGGTCCGTGCGTTGGCCTTTATTCCTTCAGGGCTTCTCGTCGTCGATGGGTTCATTGAACGTTGGTTCGTTGTTGCCCACTTTGTTCACAGCAGGGCTGACGCGGAACCACCTGAAGTTTTCCGGACGAGTAACGGCATTGTTCGCAAGGTGCGTGGCTGTCTCGTACGGCGTCTCTGGGTCAAGCCACTGCCGGGCCTCATCTGGAGACAGCGCCAACGGACGACGGTCATGGACGTCGAGCATTCCTCCCGACGAAGCGTCAGTGACAATGACGTACCCGTAGGTTTCGCCCTCACGGGGTTCCATTCCAAACGTCGTGCTGGTCAGTCCGGCGAAGAAGAGTGGCTGGCCGTCGATCGGCTGAATGTAGTAGGGCTGCTTTTTCCCTTCCTCTGCGATCCATTCGTACCAACCGTCGGCAGGCACAAGCACGCGGCCCTTCTTCCACATGGATTTCCACGCGGAGGAACCGGCTTTGTCCAGCCTCGCGTTCACCATCAATGGCGTTTTCCGCGCGACGGCCCAACCTGGCCTGTATCCCCATGGTTCTAAGCGGGCGCCGTCAGGCCCCAGGATGGGCTGCTTTGTGCTGGGCGCGACGTTCCAGCTAGGTCGGAAAAGGTCTTCATCCAGCTTGATCCGCGGGTCGCCGGCGTCTGTCATCAACGGCTCAACGTAGTCCAAACCTCTAGGGCGTCCTCGACTGTATCGACCGCACATTGGCATCCTCCTGTTAGCACGCAACTTGAAGGGTAACCGATGCCGACTTCATTCGGCGGGCGCGTCCGGGGCGGCAAGCGAGCACCGCGCTTGTGTGAAGGCACGTCTATTGCACAATGCGATGATCAAACCTCAACGAGATGCACATGAGCCGGAAGCGATCGAATCCCGACGCGGCAGCGCGCGCCCCGGACGCGTTTCCCGACGCTATCGCGCCTCAATTAGCGACGCTTGCCAAAGCACCGCCCGCCACCGGCGACTGGCGCTATGAAATCAAATTCGACGGCTATCGATTGATGTGTCGGATCGAAAACGGGGCGATAAAGCTCATCACGAAGGGCGGGCATAACTGGGCTGATCGAATGCCCGTGCTTGCGCGGGAGCTGGCAACGTTGCCGGTCAACTCGGCATGGCTCGATGGCGAAGTCGTCGTGTTGACCGAGGGCGGTGTCCCGGATTTTAACGCCCTGCAAAACGCGTTTGACCGGCGCAGCACCGCGCAGTTGACCTATTTCGCCTTCGATCTGTTGTACCTGAACGGTCTGGATATGCGCGCAGTGCCGCTCCGGGAACGTCAGGACGCTCTGGCTGCGATTATCAATGAAATGCCTAGCGAACACGTGCGGCTCAGCGAGTCGTTCGCAGAAGACCCCGCCTCCCTATTGGCGTCTGCGTGCCGGATGCGTCTCGAAGGGATCATGGGCAAGCGCGCAGATGCGCCGTATCGTTCCGGCCGCTCGACGGACTGGCTCAAGCTCAAATGCTTGCTTAGACAAGAATTCGTCGTTGGGGGTTTTACCCGAACGGCGGGCGCTAAATCCGGGATTCGCTCGTTGATGATCGGGGTGCATGAGCGGGACGGATCGCTGCGCTTTGCCGGAACAGTCAAGGCGGAACTGCGTCCCCGCCAGATCGCAGAACTGCAAAAACAAACTGATGCGTTGATCCAAGCACGTTCACCGTTCTACAACCCACCGGCAGCGGAGCGGGCGCGCGATTTTCTCTGGCTAAAGCCGTTCTTGGTTGTCGAAGCCTCGTTCCTAGAATGGACGCCGAATGGTGAGGTGCGCCATCCGATCTTTCACGGCATGCGCACAGACAAGCCAGCCGAAGAAATAATCGAAGAGAAGGAAGTTGATGTCGACGCGTCGGCGCCAGAGCCGAGGAAATCGGCCACGGCGCGCCCGGCGTCGAAGCGGGCGGGACAGACTGTGATCGCCGGCCTGAAGGTCTCGAACGCAGAGCGCGTGATCGACGAAACTACGGGTCTGCGAAAAATCGATCTGGTGCGGTACTACGACGAAATTGCTGAATTCGCTCTGCCGTATCTCACAGACAGGCCCGTGTCGCTCGTCCGTGCGCCGTCTGGAATTCAAGGCGAGCTTTTTTTTCAGAAGCACGAAGAGCGGATGGGCATCCCCGGCATAACGCGCCTCTCAGCGGACCTTCACCCCAATCACCCACCGCTGCTCGCCATCGACACGCGCGAGGCGATGATCGGGCTGGCGCAAATGAACGTTATCGAATTCCACAGTTGGAATGCTGTTCAACCCGACCTCGATCACCCCGATCGCTTTGTGCTGGATCTTGACCCCGATCCTAGCTTGCCGTGGCAGATGATGACCGACGCCGCGTTGCTCGCGAAAGTTCTGCTCGACGAGATCGGTCTCAAGAGCTTCGCTAAGACCAGCGGAGGGAAGGGGTATCACATCGTTGTTCCCGTCACTCGTCGGCAAAGTTGGGCCGAGGTGAAGGGGTTCTCGCAAGCTATAGCGCGGCATATGGCGGGGATCATGCCCGAGCGTTTTTCCGCGGTCCTCGGACCGAAGAACCGAATCAACAAGATCTTTATCGACTATCTGCGCAACGGCAAAAGCGCGAGCACTGCTTCGGTCTTCTCGGCGCGAGCCAGACCGGGCATGGGAGTGTCGATGCCGATAGCGTGGGACGAGCTGAAGGACGTCCGTGCAGCGGATCAGTGGACAATCGCGAACGCAGTGCAGCGTCAGCGATCGCTCGGTGCTGATCCGTGGGCGGGATACTTCCAATGCCGACAAGGCATCACGGTGGCAATGCGGCGGGCGGTTGGTTTGAAATAAAGTCTAACCATCAGAAAACGGGAGAGATCGTATGGGAGAGCAAGATGCGGTTGAACGGCGTGCGCTACTTCTTCATTTCGGGGATGTTGTCGAGTCAATCGGATGTGTAATGAAGTGTGCGGCCCGATACAACACGATCGGCGAGGCGGCCGCGCAGGAAGAGGCGTTGGCGGGTTTTCCGCTACTGTCACTCGTGGACGGGGAGTTGACGCCATACGAATACGCAGCGCGGGCAGCGAGTGCGTTCTTTCTGTGGTCGAAGGAGCTGCTTGAGCCGGAACTGAACCGAAAACTTCTGGCATACACGATCCAGCACGACCTGTTCGCAGGCAATCAGCCCGGTTGGGACGCGTACGTTTCCATGATTGGCGGGCAAGTGCCGGGGTTCGGAGCGGATTTAGGGCTGGTTCCAGATCCCGACGCGGAGCAGAGCGGTATCTGGCCGCCGGCCAACGGGGCAGAGCCGGCGACCGTCCAGTGAGAACGTCGCCGACCCTGTGACGGGGCGCCCGTTAGTCGGCGCTCCCAAGTTCGTTGTGCTTGTGCGAGTGGGTCGCTGCGTGGATCAGTTCGTAGTGAGCGCCTTTGCCGCTTCGAGTCGGCGGGAAGTGCTCGCCCTCTACGCACGTGACCTCGAATCCCGACGCGGTGTCGCCTTCCTTGACGACTTTGTAAATCCCCGATGTCTTAACGGTTTCACCGGGCTTATGCTGGTCTGCCATTGCTGTTCTCCCTTGAAAGTGGCTTCAAGGTCGATGCAATACGCGTTCCCGCATAACAATGGAGGAGCCATGTTCGCCCCGGTCAACGGTTTCGTGTATAGGTTTGAACTCAGCGCTGGGGGGACACTGGTATTGCGATTCGACGGATTTCGGCCCGGTTGGAAACAGGTCTGGTTCAACGTCGAGACCAAGCAGTTCCAATCGCATCTTCCGCCGTATCTTTCCGTCGAATTGCTCCGATCGCGATGATCCGCGACGTCTCTATGGGATCAGCGTTTAACCCACGAGCTTCGGAAATCGGCCACCAAGCGACATTCGCCCTCACCGACGCGTGGACGTTCGGGCATCCGCTTCGCCCAGACAACGGACCCTCGCAATCGTTTTCCTCTTGCCTCCGCAGCGCTTTCGCACGCGTGTGGTCACTCGTGCCGACACTGCCGCTGATTTGCTCTCGGTGCGCTGCCAGCAAACTAACGCTAGCGGTCAAACTCCTCGAGAAATTTGAGGAGCAATTCGTTTACCTGATCAACGCCTTCTTCTGCCGGAGCATGGCCGACGCCGGGTAGCAGCACCTTCTTCTGTAGTCCGGGCAGCCAGTTGTCGAGCCGATCGTAGATACCGCGGACTTCGACCGGTTCGAGGGAAGGGTCGGCAGCGCCGCCAATGAACATGCTCGGCTGGCGGACTACCGCGCCGTCCAGAAACGAGGTGATTTCCCACCCCCGGTCGCGACAGCGGTAGTGGTTCAAGGCTCCGGTAAATCCCGTGCGTGTGTATTCATTGACGTAGTAGTCGATCGCCCGTGCGCTCAACCATGTCGGGAACTCCTTCGGCTCGGTGAAGGCGTTGAGAATGGGTTCGCCGGGTTCGACGAACAGGCGCCAGCGTTCGGCGCCGACGGCGCTGCCGGAGATCGAGTAGAAGACGCTGCGCAATGTTTTGCGCGGATCGCTGGCAAACTCGCGATCCGCCTTGCCGATCTCCTGGAAGTACAGGTGGTGATACACCCTGCCTTTCGCCATTGCCAGCAACCCGACGGTCGGTTTGACCTTCCCACGCGGCGGCACCGCGGTACCGAGCATCACGAGGCCACGGAACAGATCCGGCCGCAACATGGCCGCCGCTTGTGCCACCCATGCACCCAGGTCGTGTCCCATGATCACCGCGGACGTTTCACCCAAGGCCGCCATCAAACCAACCATGTCTCCGACTGACTGGCATATGTCGTAGGCTTCGATGGCATCTGGCCGGTCGGTTTGCCCAAATCCCCGCTGATCGGGGACGACGACCCGAAATCCGGCCGTGGCCAACGCGCCGATCTGGCGGCGCCACATGTACCACAGGTATGGAAATCCGTGCAGCAGAATGACGAGGGGGCCCTCACCCTCGTCGACGTAATGCATGCGAATGCCATTGACTTCGGCAAAGCAGTGCTTGAATGCGGCGGGGTCGTCGGCATCCACGTGCGCCAGTGCGGCGCGAGGCTGACCGATTTGCGTTGCAGCGCTTGTTTCCATCTTCTGTCTCCGTCCGTTGAAGTTCCGGTCTCCAAAAATAGCCTGACCGGCTGATCTGCATTAAGCTTGCCAGGACATACTCTTGTGAAATTGGGACAGGTGACGAAGGTGTATACCCTAACGAGAAGTGCCACTCTCACTGACTACGACCACGTGGCCCGCTCAGTCGGCCTGGATCCGTTTCGTATGCTGCGGATGGCGAAGCTGCCGGCCAAGGTCCTCGACGATGCGAATCTGATGATCAGTGCCGATTCGGTAGGGTGGCTGCTGGAGGAGTCGGCCCGTCTGTCCGGGCAGGAGGCCTTCGGGCTGTTGCTCGCGGAAACCAGAAGTCTGGCCAATCTGGGCATGCTGGCGCTGGTGCTTCGGGAAGAACCAACGCTGCGCGCCGCAATGCAGTCGTGCGTCCGCTACATGCGGCTGCACAACGCCGGCGTGCATTTGCGGCTTGATGATGCCGGCGATGTCGTGCTGCTGCATATGGGCGCGAACATGCAGCCCCCTGGCATATGGCGCCAGACAATCGAACAGTCAGCCGCCATCGGATTCCGGATGTTCAGGGCGCTGAGTGGCAATACCTTTCGGCCAACAAAGATCTGTTTCGCCCACGCGCGGCCCGCCAGTCTTGAAGTGCACCACCGCGTGCTGGGTACAGCAATCGAGTTTTCACAGGAATGCAATGCTTTCGTTTGCCGCGGCCGCGACTTGGACATGCCCATCCCGGCAGCAGACCCGACGCTGAATCGCGAGGTGAAGCGATGGCTGGACGTGCAACTGGCCAACGTCCGCGACGAGCCGGCGCAGCAGGCGCGCCAGATTGCCAGGATGCTGCTGCCAAGCGGACTTTGTTCGGTCGAGCAGGTCGCCCAGCATCTCGGCATGCATCGACGCACGCTTAACCGGCGCTTGGCGGCCGAGGGCGAGAGCGTCACGACGATCATCAATGCTGTACGTGCTGAACTCGCCGAGGAGTATCTGGCGAACAGCAAACGCAGGTTGTATGAAGTCGCCGAACTCCTCGGCTTTTCCACTGCCGGTGACTTCTCGCGCTGGTTCCGCGGCCAGTTTGGCAAGACACCGTCGGATTGGGCCACCCAATACCGCGAGAGCCGCGCGTCAGGCAGCCCCAACGCGCATAAGTAGAAGGCTGGGTTCCTCTTGGAACACCAGCCGCATCCTCCTACACGTTCGTGACGTTACACGTCCCGCCCCTCTCCGGCGATGGCCGGCATTGCCGTCCTCACACTGTGCGGGAACGTGCCGCCGTCCGCTTTCCCGCGACGGCTCATTGCCCCTGTCCCAACAAGCTAATAAATTGTCCGGCAATGCTAACTGCGTCGCCGCAGCAATGCTTACCATTAGGTCCACGGTTCAATGAAACGGTGCTCCCGCCCGCTGACAGGCCAGCTACAAATGCCGACGCACGTAGTGCTCGCCGCCGCGCAAACACCGACTGGAGACTTCAATGACATCAAGCGCCGCAACCCAGGACATTACCTCGCAAGCCATGCCGGTTGCACCGGCCATTATTCGACCGTCGGTGCGTCAGCATTCGGTCAAGGTGGAGATTTGCACGCCCGCCATCGGCGCCGAACTCAGCAACGTCAACCTAGCTGATGCCGCCCTGGACCCCGACGCGATCGCCGAAATCCGGGCGCTGTGGCTGAAGCACAAGGTCCTGTTCTTTCGCGATCAGAACATCACGCCGATCGAGCAACAGAACTTTGCCGCGCAGTTCGCCGAGCTTGAAGCCCATCCCCTTGCGCCGAGCCATCCGGAGGCGGACAAGCTGCTGATGCTTTACCGCAATCTCGATCCTGGCAAACCGAAGAGCTACGTCGAAAAGGCCAGCCGCGAAAACCTGTCGCATGCGGATGTCACCTACAAGAAGGCGCCGCCCCGAGCGGAGCGGTGTTGCGCTGTGAATTGGGTCCCGAATCCGGCGGCGACACAATGTGGTCCAACATGGTGATGGCCTACGAAAAGCTGCCCGACACTATCAAACAGCGGATCGACGGCCTGTACGCAAAGCACAGCGCCGAGCACACCTTTGGCGCTCAGTTGCCGATCAAAGAACGTCACGCGATGGCCGCGAAAAACCCCGGCGCCGAGCATCCAGTGGTCCTCACCCATCCCGAGACAGGCGAAAAGGCGTTGTTCGTCAACTCGGCGTTCACGACCCATTTTTCGAATTTCTTCAACTTCGAGGACATCCGATACGGCCAGGACTTCATGCCGGAGGCCCATCATCTGATGAACTATCTGACCTCTCAGGCCGCGATTCCGGAATACCAGGTACGCCTGAAGTGGAGAACCAACACGGTTGCCATGTGGGACAACCTGCGGGTCCAACACTACGCAGTGGCGGACTACGGCAATGCGCCAAGAAAGATGCTGCGCGCCACTCTCGCGGGCATCTCGCTGGTCTAACCGAACGGTTTGCTCCGACAAATCGAGGGCTGCCCGCCTGTCTCTGATGGGCGGGCAGCCCTGACATGTTCCAATTTTCGACCACATCCATAAACACCAATGGAGACGGATATGTTTTACGAACACGTCGACACCGCAGTCATCGATGGCGAATCGCTGCCTTGGGTACCGTTCACGCCCTATGCAGAAAATGTCCTGCTGAAGTATTTCAAGCTTGACCCGATCCGGGGCGAATGGATCGTGCTGATGAAGTCACCCATCGACATGCAACTGCCCAAGCACCACCACACCGGTACGGTCTTGGTCTACACGATCGAAGGCCAGTGGAAATACAAGGAGCACGACTGGATCGCCGGACCCGGCAGCGTCGTGTACGAGACCGCCGCGTCGACCCACACGCCCGAAGTCGTCAGCACGGGAAGCGGAGAGGGATATGTAATCACGCTGGTTCAGGTGACCGGCGATCTCCTTTTCCTCGACGGGAACGACAACATCGTCGCGCTCGAAAACTGGAAGTCCGGTCTGCAGCGCTATCTTGCCTATTGCGAGCAGCATGACATCAAGCCGAAAGACCTCACGGCATTCCACTGATCCGGATTTCATCCGCGAGTGCAGGGCGTAACCTGCGACCGGCTTGCTACGCGCGGCGCAAGACGCCTAGGCAGCAGAGATCGTACCGGCTCGAGGTTGTAGTGGCCGGCGCCCCTGTGAGACCCGCGGGCGCGATAAAGAACAGCGCGCTAGACGCCGGTTTTTGCGACGACCGGAGTACTCTGTAGGCCGCCATTCGCTGAAGGAGGCCACGAGCGGCCGGAAGGGGTCGCTTTCTGCCGCTCACGTTGCTTGTGCGCTTGGTCCGAGCCGCGCTTTTGATGAGCCGATGAGTCGAAGTAGTTCGTCGCGCATCTCCGAGATATCGAGGACGTGCTGCGCCCGCGTGACCGCAACGTAGAGCAGTCTCATTTCGTCGTCGTCCAGCGTGAGGCGTCCTTCGTCGAACTTGAAGCGGAAGTCGTTCGTCACTTTCACCCGCTTCCACTGCAAGCCCTTTGCACGATGTACGGTTGAGATGACATAGTCCGCATGTTGAGGAGGCGCCACGCGGCGCGCTAAATTGCGAAGGTAATCCGTCCCGCACTCCTCCACGATCCGCACGATAGGAAGCAAATCAGCACCGACTGCGCTCCGGGCAAACGCCTGCGCGTCTTCCCAGTTCTCAAATAACGAAAATGCGGTCGGGCGAAAAGCGCGCTTTCCCGCGAGCAATAGGTCAGCGCCGCCCGCGAACGCTTCGATCTCAGACGGGCTCATGCGAATCGCCGGCTTGTGCCCGCTTTCGAGACCAGCAGCGAGGTGCCAAATTGCCGTGACGTTCTTGCGGCGTAGCACCGCGTCAACCGGCGGCTGGACACTGGGATCCTCGACCATGATCGAGCCTATCGAGGTTTGGCCTCGAATTGGGGTGCGCTCGTGCAGCAGGCTGAGAAGGCGACTCGCGAGCGCGGCGAAGGTGTGACCGAAGCGAAACGATTCGGTCAGTCCGAGTTCGGGAGCCTGTATCGTGGACATCGCATTGACCGCGCCGCGCCATTCATATATTTGCTGATACGGGTCGCCGACGTAGATGATCTGCGCGTGACGTTGTCGGCCCAGCACCGATAACATCACGCCGTCGCTGTCCTGTGCTTCATCGAAAAGGATAAAGTCCGCGTTGATTTTTGGATTCGACTGAGCCCAGACTTTCAGGTAGACGTCGGGAGCGATCGCGCTCTGGCCGCGCGGATGAATGCTCTCGCGCCAAAGACGCTGGATCGACGGCAGCAACGTCGTGCGCAACCAGACTACCGCTTCGGGATGTACCTTTTCGTCGACGGGGATGTGAAACGCTTCTGGCATTGCGTCGGCCGAGCGGCAGTATCTCCCAAGCCCATCGATAACCATGCGGCCGAGTTCGAACAGCGTGATTTCTACTGTCTTCCCGGTGATCGTCGGCACGTCGACCGGCCAGAGTCCGTAGCGGCTTGCGAGTTCGTGCGGTGGTTCCTGCGGGAGATTTACGCGAGACGATAGCGCGGCCGGAACCGACGCATATGCCAACGAATGCACGGTGCGTGCAGTGACATTCGAAGGGAAACCGCGTCGCGCGTGGTCAGCGATCTCCTTGTTGAAGGCCAAAAAGGAGCCGCGCTTGTTGGATAACTGCTCGGCGATGAGTCGAAGGGTGGAAGTCTTTCCCGCCCCGGCGTATGCCTTGATCTTCAAATCGCCCCCGGCCGAGACAGCATCGAGGACCGCGAGCTGCTCTGAGGTCGGGATAAAAACGTGAGACATGGCGCCGATGTCGGTTTGCGAATGCGACAGTGTGCCGTAAAAAAACGAGTCTCCCCATACGCTGCCGGCGGAAGGCTTACTTGTTGTTGGTACCCGACTTCGATGTTTCGCCTCTTCGCGGGCCTCGTCGAACCGGTGCGCTTCGACCTTCCATGACCGGGTGGGCGCTCCAATGGACAACATCTGCGGATGCGGAGCGGGTCTCGGGAGAACAGCTAACAGCGGCGGCGACCGCCTCAACCGTGCTCATTTGTCGAGCAATATCGTCAGGAAGGTCACCCACAGCCACGAGAACGCCCTTGCCGGTGAACCGGCGCGACCGGGTTCGGCCGTGGCAAGTAAATCGGTATGTGAATGACGTCTCTGACGTTGCCTCGTCGAGCGTAGCTTCGTCGGCGACGATCATTTCAACAGATGAATCGGGATCGAATGATCCCGTCCAAAGCGCAGTGACGTCAAGTCTGTCGGTTCCGAGGAGCGACGGAGCCTTGTCGAAGCCGTCTTTCACGGGTTCGACGACGCTGCGTCCTGGGTCGATTAGATAAGAAACGAACATGATCGCCTCGCCGCGCTGTCAATTCGGGCAGCCCGTCAGTCACGCTTCCGAGTCGGGCTTGCTGCGTGGATGATCTGCGCCGGCATCAGGCTCGACGTCCGGGTCCTTGTGGTCGTGCTCCGGTTCGTAGGGCCCGCGCTCGGGGTGATCCTTTCCCTTTGGGACGAGCGTCGCGTCCATGCTGCCATGTTCCTTCTGCTCGATTGTGCCGTCGGGCTTTTCCACGACGTCGCCGGCTCCCAGTGCTTCCCGGCGTTTGTCGGCTCGCTCGACCGGATCGGATGGTTCGGGTTTCATGGCGCACTCCATTTGGTTGACGCCGTTCTGACCAGCAACCGTGATGCCACCGTGCATTAATCGCGTTGCAGCTTTCGATAGTGATTCAAATGACGAATTGCTTTTGTGGCTTCGCCCAACTCTTCGTGGATCCGCGCGGCGTTGAAATGGGCGTCGGCGAAGTCATCGGACAGCGCAATGCATGCCTGGTAGGCGTCGAGAGCTTCGCGTAGGCTGCCCGCGTCTTCCAAGGCTACGCCGAGATTGAAGTGTAGAACCGGGTCATCCTGACGGTATTCGAGTGCCGATCCATAGACGTCGATCGCTTCGTCGTACCGTTGCGCGTCCATCAGAATGCACCCGAGATTCAATGAGGCGTCCGTGTAATCCGGTGCCTGAGCGAGTGCTGCACGGTATGCGCTTTCGGCGGCCGCCGGATCGTCCTCTTCCAAGCGCTGGCCTTCGGCGAAGAAATCAACGGCCGCATTCTGCGCCCGCCGTGTGCGGGCAGGAGACGGGTCGTCCAACGAAGCGACCGATCCGCAATCTGGCCTGGGCTCGAAGTCGATCAGCAATTGGCCGGATTCAGCGTCCCACTGGCGGCTGTGCTGATCGCGCACCGCAATGTTGTTGCCGATCGCCGAGATCCGGAGACTCGTGAGCGCACCGTCTTTTGTCCAGCTCCGGCGCAGATGGGTCAGGGCGCGCACAATCTTGTGCGGTGAGACGCCGGCCGCCCGCAGCGAGTTGGCCGTGCGCAGCATCACGACGTCCTGAAAATTGAAGCGGCGCTCGCGCCTGTCGCCTTGTTGGGGCGAGACGAATCCCGCCGTGATCAGCCGCTCCACGACGCTTCGGGACACGCCGAGCATTCGCTGAACGTCGCGCAGACTATAGCCATCACCCTTACGCATCGTCACTTCTTCGTTGCGGTACGGCGGTTTGGAGTCGGCACTGCTTCCGGCGCGGCCGCGGCTTTGCGCACGCCTTTACGAGTCTTGGCGGCAGGCGCGACGACCTCCGGCTCTTTCGGCTTTGCAGCGGCCGCACGGGCGGGCTTTTCTTTGACGGCGGCCAGCGGGCGTTTTTGAAGGCTCGCTCGGAGCGCTTCGACCAAATCAATGACGGCGCCACCGGTCTGCTGCACTTCCGGTGCGGCGACAATCTTCTTTCCTGCAATCTTCTGGTCGATCGCGGCGAGGATCCGTTCCTTTTCCTCGTCGGAAAAGGCAGACGGGTCGTATCCGTCGACGCGGTATTGATTGATTAATTGCTGCGCGAGTTGGAGTTCGGTTTCCTGGATCTCGGGATGCTCGATATCGAGTGCGGTCTGTGAGCGAACCTCATCCGCATAAAGAAGCTGCTGCATGATGATGCCGTCCTGCCCAGCGCGGATCTGGACGATGTGCTGCTTTCCGCGCGACGTCCATCGGGCGAGCGCACATGTGCCGCTTTCACGCATCGCTTGGTAAAGAAGCTGATACGGTTTTCCTCCGCGCTTATCCGGCGCGAGATAGTAAGCCTTGTCCAGATAGATCGGGTCGATCGCCTCGTTGGGCATAAAGGAAACGATGTCAACGGTGTGGCTCGCGCTTGCTTCCAGCGCTTCAAGCTCCGACGGTTCGAAAATCACGTACTTGTCTTTCTCGAACTCGTAGCCCTTCACCATATCGGCGCGCTCGACCACCTTGCCGTCGGCGGGGCAGACGTATTGCTGTTTGAGCCTCGTTCCACAGCCCTTGTGCATCAGGTTAAAGCCCACGCCCGACTTACTTTCAGTCGCCGTAAAAAGCTTAATGGGGACAGAAACGAGGCCGAAACTCAGTGTGAGCGAGGCGAGCGAGCGGGGAGCCATGAAGTCTCCTGCGTAGGTTGGCCGCTACTGAGACTTCGCGGCGTGGATCGGGCGGATCGAGGATCTTGCTAGCAAAAACCTCACCACGACCTCGCATCATGACAGGCGAACAATGGTCGGACTCAGATGACGGTGGATATTAGACGACGAAGAAGTCGAGATTGAATCGACATCAGCCGACACCGTGTCAGAGACGCAAGCGCAGCATTGTAATAACATTGTGTTGACGGCCCCGCCTGCGCGGCATAACATTGTTATTACGGTGCTACTATGAAAACGACGATTCGTAGAATGGGTAATTCGCAAGGCGTGCTTATCCCAAAGCCTTTTCTTGCGCAATTGGGATTGGAGAATGAAGTCGAGATGGAAGTCGAAGACGACGCGATTGTGCTTCGGCGCCCCCGGCAAAAAGCCCGTGAGGGATGGGCCGAAGCAAGCAAATCTCTCGCAGAGAGTGGCGACGATAAGCTGTTGATTGGTGACTTTGGCAACGCCGATGACGCGGAGCTTGCATGGTAGCGCGTGGCGAGGTTTGGTTGGTCGCACTCGATCCGACGATGGGCAGCGAGATTCAAAAGACGAGGCCGTGTGTTGTGATTTCCCCGCCGGAAATGCACGACCATCTGCGAACAGTCATCGTCGCGCCGATGACATCCAAGGGCCGCTCAGCGCCCTATCGCATACCGGTGACGTTCAAACGAAAAGAAGGCCTGATTCTGCTCGACCAGATTCGCGCGGTAGACAAGGCAAGAATGGTAAAGAAAGAAGGCATTGTCGCCGATAAGACAATGTTGGATACCCTGCACACCTTGCAGGAAGTTTTCGCCGAATAGGAAGCGGAGAATCATAAAAAGCGGACGGGGCGAATCTTGTTCAGGCCCCATCGCGCGTCACTGACGAGCTGCTTTCTCATTGCATTGAGCGCGCCGGTAGCCCTCCTTGGGCGGCCTTCCCAGTCAGGCTGCCCATGGCCTCGGGATAGTTGATGTCGTCAATGCAGGCCTGTATTAGATCGCCGAGTTCCCAGACGAGCGCGCCCAATGTTAGGCCGACGACTTCCCATTGCTTCTCTACGGGCGCGAGTTTTCCGTCGAGCCAGAAGTTGACGTTTGCGCTGGCAAACTTGCCGTCGTCTGAAACCGAGAATTCGACGGCCTCAGGACCCTCGGCGCGACCCTCCACCACTTCAATCCACCCAATGATCGTGATCTGCAGAAGAAGGCAAATGATCCCGGCGATGGGGCGGCCGATCGTGAAGAATTGAATCCAAGGAAGGAAAATTGCGAGAAAGAGGCGCATTTAAGTCCTGTACGTGAAAGGTTATTAAGCTCTTGGTTTATCGGCAGTAAGGCGCAGCGTCTGAAATCCTAAACTCGTTCGATGTGAGTGGAGTCTGGAAAGACAACCATAAACAGGTGTCTTTCTTCGAAGTTACCCGGTGTCCTGGAATGTCAAGACGAGGCTAATCTCAAATCGTTGCGCACGATAAGCAAAAGAGCAGTCTTGAAAGCGGCGCGTCTCAGAGGTCAGTGAAAATCCCGACTCGCGCTGGTCAGCCGACCGAGTAGCGGCGTCATATCGACCAGTCGATTTGCGACGAGGTGTCGGACTTCTCCCTCGCGTTGCCAAACGCCGTAGACGGTCAAAAGCGATGCACCGAGCGCCTCTTTCCTGAATTTCTCAACGAGCGATGGCCAGACAATGACGTTGACCTGGCCCGTCTCGTCCTCCAGCGTAATGAACAGCACGCCGTTCGCGGTTCCCGGTCGTTGCCTTACTGTCACGATGCCGCAGGCGCGCGCCAGACGCCCGTTGGGATAGGTCGCGAGCCTCGCGGCGTTGTAGATCTTCTTCGCATCGAGCCGTTCGCGCAGCAACGAAAGCGGATGCCTGTTGAGTGTCAGGCCGGTCGAACGATAGTCGCCGACAATTTCTTCCCCTTCACTTGGTGCAGCCAGCATTGGCGTCTCTTCCTCGCGCGAGGTCGCTCGCAACAGGTCTCGGTCCGGCACGGCTGCCACCGCTTGCCAGAGCGCCTGGCGGCGGTTGCCGGCCAATGAGTGGAGCGCATTCGCGTCGGCGAGCACCTGCAGATCGTGTCGATCGAGCTGCGCTCGGTTCGCAAGGTCGTTGACGTCCGCGAACGGCCGCACGGCGCGTGCTGATTCGATGCGCGCGGCTGACTCGTCACGCATTCCGCGAACGAGCGAAAGGCCGAGCCGCACGGGCGCCATCGAGCCGTCGCCTTCGAGCGCCGAATCCCAGTTGCTGATGGTGACGTCAATCGGCAGGACGCGAACCTTGTGGCGCTTTGCGTCCTGGACCAGTTGCGAGGTGAGTAGAAGCCCATCGGCTGGCTGTTCAGCATCGCGCACAGGAACGCGGCCGGTTCATGGCACTTGAGCCAACTGCTTGCATAGACGAGCAGGGCAAAGCTTGCCGAATGGCTTTCCGGAAAGCCGTACTCCGCGAACCCCTTTATCTGCTCAAAAATCCCGTCTGCAAACGCCTTCTCATAGCCGCGTTCGGTCATGCCATTGACGATGCGGTCGTAGTACTGTTGCAGACCACCCTTGCGCTTCCAGGCGGCCATGGCTCTTCGAAGTTGGTCCGCTTCACCCGGTGTGAATCCGGCCGCGAGAATCGCGACTTGCATCACCTGCTCCTGGAAGATGGGTACGCCGAGCGTGCGCCCGAGCGCGACTTTGAGGGCATCGCTGGGATAAGTGACTGTCTCGAAGCCCTGACGACGGCGCAAATATGGATGCACGGCCCCGCCTTGAATCGGACCTGGCCTTACGAGCGCGACCTCGATCACGAGATCATAAAACGTCCTTGGCTGAAGCCGCGGCAGCATGCTCATTTGCGCGCGCGATTCGATCTGGAAGACGCCGACGGTGTCGCACGGCAAATCATCTCGTAGGTGGCCGAATCCTCGGGCGGTATGTCCTGCATCTCAACCCGCTCGCCGCGCTGCTGCGACACGAGATCGAGCGTGCGGCGGATTGCCGACAGCATGCCGAGCGCAAGGACGTCGATCTTCAAAAGACCGAGTGCCTCCAAGTCGTCCTTATCCCACTGGATGACCGTCCGATCGACCATCGACGCGTTCTCGATGGGCACGAGCCGGGAGAGCTTGCCACGCGCGATCACAAAGCCGCCCGTGTGTTGGGAGAGGTGACGCGGGAACCCGAGCAGGTGAGAGGCGAGCGTGGCCCAGTGCTGGATCATCGGTGCTTCAGGATCGAGGCCGGATTCGACGAAGCGATTCAGAAGGTCCGCGCTTGAATCGAACCATTGATGCGCTTTTGCGACCTTGTCGACGATCGCCGGGTCAATGCCCAACGCTTTGCCTGAATCGCGCAACGCGCTCTTCGGGCGATAGGTGGTGACGGCGGCCGCGAGGGCAGCCCGCGTGCGCGTGTACTTGCGATAAATGTACTGGATGACTTCTTCACGGCGCTGATGTTCGAAGTCGACATCAATGTCAGGCGGCTCGGCACGCTCTTTCGAAATGAAACGCTCGAATAGCATGCTGCTTCTTGCGGGATCGACCTCCGTCACGCCCAAGCAATAGCAGACGGCTGAATTCGCCGCAGACCCGCGCCCCTGGCACAAGATTCCTTCGTTGCGAGCGAAGCGCACAAGGTCGTAGACAGTCAGAAAGTACGGCTCGTATTTGAGATCCGCGATCAATGCCAGTTCGTGCTCGATTTGCTTTTGTACTGCGTGCGGGATTCCGGCAGGAAAGCGCCGGTGCGCGCCGATACATTTCCTGGCGAAGATAGTTTGTCGGTGTCACGCCGGGTGGCACCAGTTCGTCGGGATACTCGTATCGAAGTTCATCGAGACGGAACGTGCATCGGTTGGCGACGTTCAGCGTCTCCGAAAGTGCGCGCTCAGGGTAGAGATTCGCGAGTCGCAGCTTCGATCTCAGATGCTGCTCAGCATTCTGCGCGAGTTCAAACCCGCATTCAGCAATCGATCGATTCAAGCGGATCGCCGTGAGCGAGTCCTGTAGCGGTTTTCGGGAGCGCACGTGCAGTGTTACCGCGCCAGTGGCCACGACCGGCACCTGATGCTTATCCGCGACGTACTCAATAATCCCACGATGGATATCGTCCATCGCGCGTGCGTGCAACGTGAGCGCCACCCAGCAACGGTCTTCGAAGGTCGAGGCAAGCCACTCCACCTGAGCATCGAGCCGTGCTTCGTTCGCGGGAAATTCGGGGGACAAAATCACGAGGCAGTCAGGCAGACCACGCAGGTGCGAGTAGGGAGCGTCCGGTCGCGCCAAGTCATTGGGCGTGAGGAGGTATGTGCCTTTCGATGTTCGTGTGCGCGCGAGCGTGATCAATTCGCTCAGGTTGCCATATCCGTCCCGGTTCTGTGCCAATGCAGTGAAGGCAAGGGCAGGGGTGCCGTCCGGATTCGTCACCTCAAAGTGCGCTCCAACGATCAACCGAATATTGGCTTCCTTTGCCGCGACGTGCGCGCGTACGACGCCGGCGAGCGAGCACTCGTCCGTGATTGCGACCGCGAAGTATCCGAGCCGTTCGGCGCGCTCGATCAGATCCTCTGCGTGCGATGCGCCGCGCAGGAACGTGAAGTTGGAAAAGCACTGCAACTCGGCATAGCCGGGCAGGCCGATAGGAACGGACGACATGGTCTATCCGAACAGCCCATGCAGAAACCATCGCGGTTCTTCTTCGTCCCGGCTGCCAACACGTTCTCGGTAAATCCAATAGCAGGTACGGTCGTCCGCCTCGCCGACGAAGTAGTCCCGCGTTACGAGTTCGCCATCCCACCAGCCGCATTCGACGCGTTCGCCCGGCGACACCGTGCGCAGGGGGCTGCCGTAGAACGGGCGGTGCTGGCGCGTCATCAATTGGACGGGCGCCTCCAGTAGCCATGCCGGCCGCGGACGATCGCTCGGCAAGGCGCAGCCCTTGACGTCACTGGTGACGGGCACCCAGTTCGCAATCACTTCCGGCCGGTGGTCGGCAATCGGCGCGGCGCGCAATACGTTCTCGGGGCCGAGCCGGGCGACCAACAGTTCCATCAGCCGGTTGTGGTCTTCGGCATTGCCTCCCGGCTCCGGAAAGAGGGTGTCGGACGGCGGAGCGGCGGCTTCCACCTCGTTGACTTCGAGCCGTAACGCGATGACAGCGGCGACCAGTTCGATCCTGCCAAGGCGCTCTTTGAGCAGCCGGGTCAGGTGTTCTTCGTGCCATGTCGGCTCAGCAAGTGCGATCTCGATCGCAGTCGGCGGCAGCGCCGCGCGACCCCGTTCGTGTTCGAGTTGTACTGTGAAGCGTGTGAGCGCCAGTTGTTTGCTCGCAAGCCATCCGGTGAGCTGCACGATCAGACGGCGGGCGGCGAAAAGGACGGCCTCGGCGTGCTCGACCCGGTCTGGCAATTCGAGCCGCGCTTTGAACGACGGTGGTGTCTGAACCCATTCGAACAACTCTGGAGCCTCCCCAACGGCACGATCGAGGGTATCGAGCAGCGCCGTGCCGCATCGCTTTTTGAGACCCGCGCGCGGTAGGCGACGCAGATCCGCAATGGATTCACATCCCAGCCCGTTGAACCAGTCAGCAAAGCGCCGCGCCTCCGGCACCAAGAGCGCCGGCAGACGTCGTAGTTGCCGTTCAAACGACGCAATCGAAAGCCGCTGGCCGCCGCGATATCGTGCCATCAACCATGCAGCCTGCCCGGTTGGAGCAGTGCTGGTTTGGACGGTGAAGCCAAATGCCGCAAGGGCGTCTCGGATCAGGCGGAGGATTGACCGAATGCCGCCAAACAAACGGAGGCTGGCCGACACGTCGACAAGGACGGTTTGCTCCTCGGCGATCGCGACCTGCGGGCTGAACTGCATCAGAGCGGTGGCCACATCTGACACGGCCTGTTGCTCGCGGAGCTCGTCACGCTCATGGAGCTTCGCGTCGGAGGCCAGCGTCAGAACGCCACCACGCCGCATTCCTGCACGAACGCCCGCGTCGTGCGCGGGCTGGTCGAAGGAAATGACCCGTTCGTGATCGAGCACGACGAGTCCTTCCCCGGTATCAGGAGACCAGTTCGGCCGGAAAACTTCGCGGCTGAGGTGCGGCAGGTACACGCCGATCCAGACTTGCATGACGACTCAACAGGATGGGCGAATGAGAGAGTTGGACAATCAACGGTTCGTCGCGAGCGGGGCCACGGCGTTTAACGAACTCAACCGCGACGCTGTCGCGACCCGGGCGCACCGCCAGACGAAGCGGGGCGGGCGACGTGTCGCTCGCATTCGCCAACGGACGCACCATGAAAAACAGCGTTTCCGAAGTCTGCGCGGCGAGGTGTAGTCGCCGTAGCGACTCCGGCCGCACGTGGGTTTGCCAAAAGATCAGCGCGCCGAAACTACCCGCCCGCAAGATCTGCTCCGCAGACCAGAGCGCGTCGGCCGTCTTCGTCGCTCGAATGACGTTGATTGCCGTCTCCGGCAGTCCCCAATACGCCGCCGCTTCCGGATGAAATCGGTGCGGCGCTTGTAGTAACCCGATCGGGCGACGAGCGACCGCACGTAATGCCGGCAGCAAAAGGCGCATTTCTCCGATCCCAGGCTGGCTAACCATCAGGTCGGTCAGCGCGCTCTTTGGCCAACCGCCGCCCGGCAGTTCGGCCGCGAGATTTTGGAAGCCGCACGGGACGACGTTTGTTCGCGCGGACGCTAGCTGCGTGCCTCGCCAGAGCGACGCGTGGATTGTTTCCGGTGCAGGTGAGGACACGGCATTGCCCCGAGGAACTGTATATATGTACAGTATTCTAGCCCAGATTTTTGAACTCGTCGGAACGTTTCTAGGCAGTCCCGCCGAACATCTCGGCAAATATCGGGGTCGTTGCCCCGGGGCAACGACCCCAACACCGCTGGCATGGCGCAGATAAGCACGACCGTGCGTTTGTGGAAAATGTAAAATTGGGCTTTCTATGAGCCTTGAGAATGCCCACTACGAAGAAGCGACGAGCGCCTCGAAAGGTATCGCACGGTCGCGGGAGTAAGGCGTTGCTATTGCCGATGCCGCGAGCCGACGCTGAGGCAATGGCGTTGCAGTTCCGATTGTCATTTGAAGCGATTCGCAACCAACGCGGCAGCCGAGCCGACGCCATTTGCATGGCGCAATCCGTTCTCTTGACAAGCTTTCTAACGGAGAAGGGGCACGGTCTACTTGACCTTCAGGCCATCCGAAAGGTTGAAGCGGACGTGCTTGCGGAACTGGACCGCAACGGCGCTGGCAACGGGTGGAACTTCCCAGACGAACTTCTTCAACCGCTGCTCGATGTCGTCAACGAACACGACCGGCAGTTGAGAGAAGTGCGTTTCGGGGCAATTGTGGACGCACTTGAGCGGCTCGACCGGTTGATCGGAAAAACGAAGAAGACGAATTAGTTCATCGTTCGAGCGGTCCGAAGAAACTCAGGATCTCGGGCAAGCCAAAGTCGGGATTCCGGCGCTTCGCTTCAATAAGCTCCGCTTTCTGCCGCGCCGACGGCCTTTTCATTTCGATGACATACAGCTCGAAGTGGAGGAATAGGTGCTGCAACGCAGGGTAATTCGCGACCGCGTTGCTCACTTGCCAAGCGTGCCGTGCATGTTTCGATGACGCGTCGAGACCGTAGCATATGCGTATCTTTTCCCACTCAGCTTCGGCCGTCACGCGGTCGGTCGACAGCATCGCGAGCTGAAGTGCATTGCCGGCCGCAATTAATTTTTTCGTGTGCGAATCCATCTCGGGGGTAACGGCTCCTTTCCTGAAAACTTGAATCAGCGCCGTTGCCATGGATCGGGGGGGCGGGCGGCTGGCAGCGCGTATCTCCTCGTCGCGTCATCGTCGCGTGGCCATTCCCACGCTTGCGAAACCCAGTCGGGGAAGGTTTCGCACGTCGCGAATTCGAAATTGCCCGGATTCTCGAAAATGTTCGGGAACGTTTCTTTGAGTATTTGCTGCATGTAGGCAACATGCTCAAGCAGGATCGGAGTCCAACGCTTATACCGTCTGTCCTGGCCCGTCAAAACAGTCTTGGTCGTTAGATCCAAGACGATCCGGTGGCTCACTGTGGCGCGACAGTCTGGATGAGAGGCCGTGTTGCCTCACGGGAAGATGTTACTCCGGCCTAATTGTCGTTTTCCGATTGTTTTGCGATGAAGGCTGGCGCTGCGTAGCGGCGCCAGCCTTCATCGCATCGGAGTCGCCCAGTATCCGGGTCACCAGTTCTCGTGCACGGTTCGATCTCCATACTTTCACGCGGCGCTGCAGGGTGCGTAGCTGAGCACTGGAATACATCGCGGGTGCCAGCGCGACGAGGCGCTCGTGCAGTTTCCTAGCAGTGATGCCGGGTTCGGATTCGAGCCATTGCTGGATCGTCGGCCATGTGTGCTCAAACGGATCTTGCCGGCTGCGCCACGTGTGGGGCACGCTGGCCTTTCTGTGATGGGTTGGTCTTACCTCACCGTCCTGCCACGCTGTTCCGAGGCTGATCAGGAATTCCGCCAGGCCGACACGGTCATGGCTCTCTGTCTCGGCCGGTGGAGTGCCGCATTCACTGCAGTTCGCAACGTGCTGCTGTGCTTCACGCATCCGGCACAACAGTTCCAGCGGATCGAGCGACCTGAATCGAGTTCGCAGTTTGCGTTTGATCGCCTCCGGCACTGAGGCCGATCGCAGGACGCGCTCGAGCGGAGTCAAGGGTGATTCATAGTGCTTCATCACCTTCGCGCCGTGACGTGTCTTGGATTTCAGCTTGAACGACGGTTGGAAGAAGTTGATGTAGAGCCGCGAAACCTGGTAAAGGGAGGCAAGAATTTCCGTAGCCTCCAGACCTTGCAGTCTTCCGTAGCCGACCAGGCGGCGAACGATAGCGCCATTCTTCTGCTCGACCCACGCCTGGTCGTTCTTCTTGTAGGCACGCGACCGCGTAAGCTCGATACCCGTTGCTTTGCAGAAGTCAAACACCGTCTCGTTCATAAAGGCGGTATCGTTGTCGCAATCCAGACCACGCAGAGGAAACGGCAACGCACGGCTGGCCTGCTCGACATGCTCCAGAACAAATGCACCACTGCGAAACGGCATGGCCAGACATTCGGTCCATCCCGTCGCGATATCCGTCATCACAAGCGTGTGCACGAGGTCGCCGTCAACTTTCCCGCCACCGCAATGCTGAACGAAATCGATCTCGAAATAACCGGGCAGCGGATCGTTCCAGTCCGAGAAGGTCCGGATTGGCACGGCGCGGCGAATGGCACTGCCGACTCCACTGGCGCGCCGGTGTTGGCCACCGAAAGCCTGCTCGCGCACGTCGTGCAGCAGCCGGTCAATGGTGGCGGCGCTGATTTGCTTGAGCCGCTGGTGGACGCTCTTCGATAGGACAGGTGGCCATACCGTGTCATCGAGTCGATCAGCGTCGGGATGAGGGCTTTCAGCCGTTTGCCGCAGATCCGGTCAGCGGCCTCCCATAGGGTGATCAGCGCGGCACGCACCTCATCGTCATAGCGTCGCTGGGGGCCGGGTTTCACCTTTGGTGGCCGCAGCTCCCGGCACAGCACACGGATCGCATGCTTGCGATGGTAACCCGTCAACTCAACGAATTCGTCGAGTATGTCGCGTTTCTCTTTCCGGTCAGAACGGCGATACCGCTCGCCGACTGCTTCAGTCAATTCCTGTCGTGTTGTCATGCTGAGCCGCCGTCATAAGTCGCTCCCGCCTGCATTCTGACGGGTAGCAAATTACATGAGGCAACGACTCTCGCCCAGTAACAAAAAACCTCAGTCAATGCGCCTCTCATCTTGATTGACGCGCGGCAGGCTCACATAGGGTTCGCTCGCCCACAGGGACTCCCAACGCCCAACTGCATAACGTGCCGACATTTCGCGCCTTGTTGTTACGGCCGGCTCGACGGCCGCCGTCGAGCCGGAGCGCTTACCGAAGGATTTCGGCGAGCGCCTCATCAACCTCGCGGACGCCTTCGCGATCAACAAAGAATCCGACCGAACCACCGACGACGTCATGAGAGCGGATGTGGATCGCCTTTTTCATCCCCGTACCTGTGAACGATACCGGGTTGCCGCGTTTTTGAAATTCGACGGCGTTGAAGTTGATCGGGTATTGCAGCAGCTTCGGTCCGGTCTGAACGACGAGTGTGATGCGGTCGAGACGGATCCCCATCAACTCTCGCTCTACGATTGGGTCGAGCAGTAGATCCAGGACCGATTCAAGCGGCGAGTGATATGCGTGCGCCAAGTCGTCTTGCAGAAACTGGATGACTGCAAAGACCGCATGCGTCGGCTCTGCGGTGAGCACAACACGGTATCGCGTAACGCGCGGCCCCCGAGTCGATTCCGGATAAATGATGTCTTTGAAGCTGCCTTGGTAGACCATGCCAACCCTCGACGTTGCGCGCAGAATCGATTTTCGACGCACGACCCAGTCTATTGAGCGCGAGAACAAGTCAAGTCAGCGGGGAGGGTAGCCATCGGGGTCGCATTTCGACCCGAATCGGTCCTTCGGAGTGAACGGGTACATGCCCGCTTCGTTCAGAAAAACGGACTTCGCAGCAAAGTTCCTATGATGCTCGTCTATGAAAACAGGCTGACGTTGGCGACATCTATTGCCAAGCAATGAGGCGAGAACCAACGCGCCAGTCATCGTCTCTACAAGTTGAATCAACTTCTTCTGGACGTCTGCCCTTCATTAGTACGCTTAGCCGCCGCCGAGCGACGCCGTCGCTGCCTTTAGCCATCTATTGCGATACGTGGCACCGCATATCGCTAGAATCACCGTGGCAAGGCCCTTAAGCGCCAGCCTCACATATTTTTCGAAAGTGGAGCGCTTTTCCAGTTGCTCCACAACAAATGAGTAGTTCGCCGTAACCTTCACAAGCTGATGATCAAAGTCTACAAGATCGTTTCGACACTTGAGCCAGCGCCCGCTTTTACTCTTCAGCAAGTCTCCGATGGCAGTTATCGTCGAAACGGACAAGTCGACGCGGGTCTTTTCATTGGGACCTTCGAGCAAAGATGCGTCAATCTTCCGTTGCTCCGCTTGAGCACCCTGGAAGCACTGGTTTAGCTTTGGCTCCAGCAACTTAATCTGCGCGAGTGCAGCGATGATTTGCTTGCCTTCCTCGGCCTTCTCCCACTCTGCAGTCCGACTATCCAGCAACCTGAGGCGTCCGAGCTCATCCGCGAGGACCATTCCTGCCGGAAGGTAGTACGAGAGATATTGAACCTCGTGCGCGAGTATCTGGTCGATATCGAATCCGAGATCGCCGATGCTACGGTTCTGCCCATACGACGCCTTCTTGAATTCGGCCAGCGACGCGTCAAACTTGTCCATCGCGTCTCGGGAACGTCCTCCCAAAGCGGCGAGTTCGACTACGAGTGTTGAAGTCTGATCAGCAAACTCCTTGTCTGCGAGCGGAAACATAAATTCGCAGAGCACCAGCGTAAGCAGTGCAGCTACGCTCGCAATATCAATCAGGATCCTGTGTGTCGACGCCTTTTTGGGTGCGCCACTACCTTTGTGTCTCGTTTTCTCCGTGGCAGACAGTACATTGAAGCCTTTGATGCCTCGAAGGCGGTTGTCGTCCGATATATTCATTCGGTGAGATCTCATTTCGTACGGCCATATGTAAATCGTGAGCGAATCGCCTTGCACGCGTTTGAGCAAAAAAGATTGCGCCGGGAAACGCGCGTTGGAAAGTGAGGATCGACAGACCGCACTGCCCGGGTCGTGCCTCACGCAGGGGCTATCGCCCGACCGAAGCACGTTGCTCACGTCAGCTCTTGTCACGACAAGAGTCGGTTTCGTCAGCCGTCCATCTCATGGTTGACGGTCGACAACGGAGGCGTTTGGTTCAATGTCCACGGTCAGTGAGTATCCGGACTGTTTCAAGGCGCCGCTTTCCCTCTTCAGAAACTGACGTCGGACACAGAGGCTGGATCATGTGTTTGAGTTTCGCTCGACATGACGGGCGTTGTGCCGACGACGGACACGATCCCTACATGCGTACTAACCTCGGCCTTAGATCTCGGGATCGGCGCCCCGGCGATGCCCACTTCTTTGAAACCCTTGGCGAGCAGCGTTGGCCTTAGTTCCCTCAAGGCACTGTGCGGCACAGCGACCCACAGCAGATCTCGGGCCCGGGTCGTCGCAACGTAACCAATTCGACCAACCTCCGTGCTGACACCGTCTAACAGTGCCTGCGCATGCTCCTTTAGGGTTATGTACAGCACGGCGTCTAGGCTTTCTCCCTTGGCTTTGTGAACGGTGTCGATCCGCAACGTCGCGACGCTGCTGTGTGTGAGGTCCTCAGCGCTTGCGAGCGGAGCGTTCGGCAGAGCCTTCTTAGACAGCTTGCGGCCGATGTTGTCGGTCGGCTTAAGGCCGAACTTTGAATCCAGGCTGGTCAGCAAGACCTTGATGCGGGCCAGCAGCAACGAGTGCCACTGGGTGTCGGCGACCAGCGACGAGGAGGGGAGGCCAGTGGTTGCGTGGCGCGTAAATGCCCAGAGTGCCTTGCGGAGTTCTCGGTCCACCGCATGACTGGAAGGTTGCGTGATTTGACTTACCAGTCCATGGGGCGGATTGTCCAGCAGCGCTACCACAGCGATCGTTACGCGCTGAAACGCCTTCAGGAAGTCCTTTCGCCGGTCACGCAACACGGCAGCAGCTGCGAAAGCCTTGACCAAGCCTTGGCCGGCCGGCGCTTCGTCACCACGTAACGTATCAGCGAGACCTCTTCCCCTGCAGAGGACGGCTGAGTGCGTGATGTCCGCGCCAAGGGCAGACATCGCGCCCTGAAAAGCGGTGAGGAGTTGTGGGTGCTCGTGCCGCTTGTAGCCGATGAAGAAGGCGCCATGCGGCGTGCTGGGCGCAGCTCGGTCCGCGACATCGCTACGTCCGCACAGACCGTTGGCAAGATCAACGATGCTGGGGGCCGACCGGAAGTTCCGTTGAAGTGAGTATTGCTTGACGCCGGTCCGTTGGTGGTAATCGGCCAGGAATTTACCGTCGGCGCCCGCGAACTCGTAGATGCCTTGGTTGGGATCACCGATAAGCGTCACGTATGAGCCGGCGCCGATGAGTAGCTCGAGGATGGCCTGGTGCACCGATCCGATGTCCTGCGCCTCGTCGATCAGAATGTGTGGGTATCTGCGTACTAAGGCGGCGAGGAACTCGGGCCGATCTTTCAGCGCCCGGTATGCCCAATACCGTCCCAGGTCATGCGTGTAGGCGCCGGTACTGCCCAACTTCGAAATCAAGTTGCGCGCCGTTGCCGTGTCCACCAATTCGACCTGGTCGTTATAGACGTGGAAGAACACCTCGTCGCCGTCCACGAATGCCAAGCGCAACGCCGTGATCGGCTGAGGAAAGGAGGAGGTCGAAAACCTGAACCCCTCTAGGAAGGATTCGCTGCCCGTCACTAAGAATGCCCCCCGCGCGGACTTCATAGTCCGATGGCCGTGAGCGCGGATGATGTTGGCAGTGATGAAGCCGTCCAATGTGTCGATGTCGACCCTCGACCGGCCTGCGCTCGACGGAAGTCCGCTCGCAAAGTCGTCATAGGTTTTACGGAAGGTATCGACGGCGACGTTGGAGAAAGAGAGCAGCGCCACGCGGCCGCGGGCCTCGCCGAGATTGCAGCGCATTCGCACGAGGCGGTGCACGGCCGTCTTGGTCTTACCGCTGCCGGCGCAGGCGATGACGCACAGCGGTACCATCGGCGCGTCGACGACCTCCTGCTGCTCTGGCGTAAGCTCGCTCACGGCCTCGGGACCTCCGAAATTTTGCAAGCGTGCTGAATGGCCGCCCGGATGTAGGACGGCACGGTGAAGGCCACCTCGTCATCCGAAATGACCTGGGCCAGCGCTTGGGCGAAGCTGCCTTTCTGAACGTTGTTCTTCGGGCGTTCGAACATACCGCAGAAAAGTGCCTTAGCCTTGGCCGCGTCGCCAACTTCTGCATCGACGGTGACTGTCAGCGACTTTGCGATTCTTGGATGCAACTCGGCCAACGCCTTGAGCATGGCCGGGCGATTGTCCGGCTCCAGCGCTAGGTCGTACTCGAACGTCTTGAGGCCGTGGAACACCCTCACATGCACGTCCTCACGGTCCTTCATCTTGGCGGTATTGGGCGACACAGTGACGACGTCGCCGGGCGCCGGATACACCGGCTCCGGATCATCGTCCTCGCTTTCGTCTACCGACTCGTCGGTTGCCGCGCCGACGGATGCGGCGGTCGGCCATGACGGTTGCGTGTCCGCCACGGCCACCTCTCCCGCCGCGACGGGTAATCCAGCCTCAGGCGGCACCGGGTCGGCGTCGGTGAGAATCGCCACCGGAATTTTCAGCGCGTCGTCTCCAAAGAGGGGAAGAAACGAGTCGAAGTTCAGACCCTCAACGCTGATCAGGCTCACTCCGTGTTGGCGCAGGTCGCAGCCGATGCGCTGCGCCAGCGCGTTCACCATCATCAGCTCCGCCGCGCCCTCAACGAAGATCACGCGGCGAGCAAAGAAGAGTTCGGCACGCGTGACGTCGAGGTAGCGCTCCAGCTTCTCGCGCTTACCCTTCTCGAAGACGACATTGCGCGGGAGGAAGGTCTCGACTGCAACACCTGTGTCGACTAGGCATACTAGGCTGTTCAGGTCGGCGATGCTGGCGAAATTCGGCGAATGGCTCGTCACAAAGAGCTGGACGGGCTTCTCGCCTTCGACAGCCTGGATGGACTGCAGGTATTGCAACAGCACGGCCTGGAGTTGGGGATGAAGATGCGCCTCGGGCTCCTCGACGATCAGACCCCGATAGCAAGAGTCCGGGTTCTTGGTCAGCTCGCTCAGCACGACTGCCATATAGATCAGGTTATTGAAGCCTACCCCGTTCTGCTCAATCTCGAAGGCATCCACCAAAAGCGACAGCCGGGACTTCAGGCTCTTAAAGTCGCTGGCGCTCAGGCCGACCTCCAGCAGCTGCGCGAGTTGCGGTCCCAGCATAGTCTTGTGCCGGGTGTTGATGGCGTGATGCGTGTTGAGGATGGGGAGGTGCGCCTTCAGTTTGCCGTCGAGTTCCTGGAGCGCCTTGTTAATGCCATCTATACCTGTCTCGTCCGCCAGTAACTGTAGCAGTCGCGCGAGCTGGCTGGTTCTCCCCGGCCTCAGGCTTTGCGAGGCGTCGCGAAGTGGCGGCAGGTATACGCCCCGAAGGTTTTCCATCATGTCGGCCGTCAGGCCGACGTCTTCGTGCTCACCGCACCACCGCGTGGCGCGCAGGCGGCCAGCCTTGTCGGCGTCCGCGTAGCGAATTTTGATATGTGCTTCCAAGCGGCCGGCCGTGCCGGGCACCAGCGCGGCTAGAAAGTCCGCTTCGTCGTCAAGGCTGAGCCCGCTGAACACGTACTCCAACAGGATGTCGCCGGAGGGCGTACCACCGGGGGGACGGTGCACATCTTCTTCGCCGAGGCGCGGATAAGGTTCGTCATGCCCGGCCAGCAGCGCGCGCAAGGCGTCGACCACTGCTGTCTTACCGACGTTGTTTCCGCCGACCAAGACGTTTAGGCCGGCTTGGAAGGCCAGCTCCGCGCATTTCAGCTTGCGAAAATTCTTGATGACCAGTTTAGATAAATGCATTTTCTCTCCCCTCGTCGTGAATCTCATCTGACAGGCCGTCACCGGCCGCCGAGCTCAAACTTCTTTTCTCTGGTTCTTCACGACAATCGCTACATTCCCTCGCGGTCTTTCGAACGGATTCGCTACGGAAGTTTTGCTTACTGCGGATGTCTTCCAGCGCTGCAACTATCTCTAAGCTCCCAAGTGTGAGCATTCGCGGTGGGAGCAATGACCTCATTTTCCGTGTGAAATGCTTTTTGCCATTCTCTCAATGACGTTTACGGCGAACGCGTAAAATCCTTGAGCGGCAATGCAGCCGCTTATGTCCAGGCGAGAGGCACGGAAAGGGGATTGTCCGACCTGAAGTTGTCTCGGCAGGACGAACGGCCATGTCATCAGCGAATCCAATTGTCCGCACACAGCAACTGAAATCGGAGCTGGCTCGTCCGACGTGTGGTTGGGCCCCTCTGCCGAGTGGCGGTTCTTCACTGTTTAGCAGGCGCTCGCCCATAGGGTTCGAGGGCCACTCATGGCCGGTTTCCGGAGTTCACCGTTCGAATAACCGATCGAGCGCTGCGTCCGCGCGGCGAACGTCCGTGTCCGACCCACAGCGGACCGTCAACTCACCCGATAGCGGCCATTGGAGTGGCGGTTCGCTGATGAAGCGATAATAGGCGGGAACCGCAGTAATCGGGGGTGCCATGCAATTCGAGATAGCTGAGAGAACGATGTGGGAACTCGTGCGAACCTATACAGGCCGAGTCGGCTACCAGCGCGGCACGAAGTCGAAAGGCCTATTGGCTGACCGCCGGTCATCGACTGCTCGGGATGGACCAGATTGCTCCTCACAAAGGCAATGCAAGAAGAAAATCAAGCCGCGGGCCGCGCGGTATTTGGTTCTGATGACATCGATGCCCTACATGGCTGGTCGGATCGGATCATCCAGGAAATCGAGACCCGGACAGGCTTTGTCCTCGAAGGGAGCGATATCACGGAATCCAGTCTTCCGCGCTACGCCACGATCGGGCTGAAAATTGGAGAGCCCTCATGGGCGGAAAACCATCCTCGTATTCGCGGGATTACCCACATTGTTCAGGTCGTGCGACGCCCTGAAGATAGTGCGCCGTTTGTTTCGGAGTCGTTCGGCGGCGCAGACAAGCACGGCGTTAGTCTGACGTCGCTTAAAGAATGGCTCGCGCAGTCACGGCCCCATCTCCGGGCAGGCGAAATGTGGGCCGTTGATCCGTTCGGGCTGGCTTCAAAGAATTAAACACCGCTCCGAACTTCCCTTCACGACCGTTGAGTGCCTGATGCGACTTGAATACCGATTCAGCGACTGCCTGCGTTCGCGCTTCGGATGGAGGCGACCCATTGCTGCCGTCCCGGACCGGCGCCCTAATGGCTCTTTTGCCATCATCTGTCGATCGGTGTGCCTCACGCCAAGTCAGCCTGGCAAACCGAATCCAACAGCAATTCAATTCGGTTGCCGGATGGTCGCTCCGCTGAGATGCAGTAGCGTGCTCAAGGCTACCATTTCGCCGAAATGCGCATCGAGCCAGGCATGCATGTTGAAGGCTCAGTCGGCGAGTTGCGCGAGCTTGCCACTGCGCACTCCATATTGTTTCTGGAAGCCAGGGCGAAACATGAACGCGCCGTACCAATCGATGGTCGCCGGTTCCGGAACCGGGCTCGGCGCAGGACCATAACTTGTCGCCAGCTTCGAATCACCGCTGTCGAGGTGATGTGCGATCAGCGGGAACGGATAGATCGGACGGCTAGCGAGCACAGGCTGATTCGGTATCGCAACGGGCGGCAGGTTCGAATGCATGCCCATGGCACCGCCGCGTCCGTCGCTGCCGCCTTGGGGGCCGTTTGCAGGCGGTGAGCCGCTTGCGGGCCTGGCTGCGTTCATCCAGGGAAACGCACGGCTGATGACGCGATCCGCAACCAGTTGCAACGGCGCTTGCTTGTGTTCGACCCATGCCATCAGTGGCGTCAGGGTATCGACCTGAGCAAAGCCATTGCCGCCGCCGCAATGGCCGACGCCAGGGAGCATGAACAGCCGCAGGAATTGATCGGTGGCGGTCACGCCTATTTGCTGTTGTACGGCGCGATAGTACGCGACGGATGTCATCGGTGGGATGGAGAAATCAGCCCAGCCATGCCACATAACCAGCTTGCCGCCGTGCGCCGCGAATGCGCGGAGGTCGGGGTTGGTGGCATCGTTCAAGGGGTGCAGTTGCTGCATACGGGCGAACTGCGCAGTCGTGAACGGGAACGACGCCGGGTCCGACACCTTCGACGTCGCCGCTTCGTTTACTACCGGCACCATGCCGCCGAACAGTTGCGCGGACATTATCCTGTCGCCCTCTGCGCGCGGAATGAATGCCGTCCACATCGACTCCGAACCTGGCTCCAGACCGCCGGGCAGAAAGCGATGGCCTTCGGCATCCGTCGGGCCGTCGTAGATCTTCCGAACAACAGACCATTCTTGCGGCGTCAGGCATGTGGAAAAATCGGATGCGCCGGCCTTGCATACGACCCATGCCGGTTCGACGTGACACGTGCGAGGATCGCTCAGCAGACCGTCCTTGACGCCATCCAGTTCGTCGCAATGCGCAATGACTGCATCGTGCAGGACAGACAGCTTGCTGGCGAGGAGAATCGGCTTGCCGTCGCTGCCTCGATTGGCTGCGATCGTCCATGCATGGAAGAACGAATTCTGGATCTCAAACAGCATGGCGGGCGCGCCGGCAGAAATCCCGTCGAAGTCATCGGGATAACGCTGCGCTTCCATTAGCGCTTCGCGACCACCGTCGGAACAGCCGGAGAAATAGGCATAGCGCGGCGGGACGCCGTAGAACGCACGAATCAGCGCTTTCGAGGCCAGCGCAGTCAGGTGATTCGCGCGATATGCGAAGTCGATACGTTTTTGCGGATCGCTCGCGAATGCGCCTTCGTTCGCGCTGCCCATGCCGCCGGAATGGCCCATGTCCGTCGCGGCGACGGCAAACTCACCATCGAGCGCGGGCCTGCATTCGCCGGCGTTGCCGATGGTCGCGTTGATAATCCCGCACAAGCCGCCGCAGCCCGTTTGCAGCAGGCGTTGCGTCCATTTCGATGCAGGCAGGTCGAGTTTGAAGCCGATCGCCGGCGCGATCGTACCGCTTACTTCGCAAAACTCGCCGTTTGCAGTCGATATGCGTCTAGTAGCGAGATTGACCGCCGCGCCGACGACATCATGCAGCGGCGTATCGGCGAGCTCGTCGCAGCTTTGCACGGGCACTATCACGGGCAGTGTCGCACCGGGATCGGCGTGAGCGATGCCCGATATCATTGAGAAGAAAACAAAGGACAATATCGATAGGAATTTCATGAATGGAAGAGCACGTTGCGGAGTTTCGATAAGCAAGACACATTCTCGCCGCAACTTGGGGCAGGCCTTACTCGCGATCAACAAATCAGATGGGATCAGAAGCAATTGGCATTGGCTTCTTGCCGCAAGGAAAGACAGGCGTAATCCGGTCCAGAATCGCTAGAGTAATGTCGCGCGAACATCGGGCCAAACCGCGCTTGCCAGCGGCATCGCTTGTTCGAAACCGCGATTGTCAATGATCTAGCCCGTTACGTTGATCGTCCGCTGATGGCCGACTTCGGAAGGCAGCCCGCTTCACGACCGTGCTGTGAAGCGGGCATCGGCTTACGCCCGCACGAAAGCAAGCAGATCCGCGTTCAACACGTCCGCGTTGACGGTCAGCATACCGTGCGAATAGCCGGGATATGTCTTGAGAGTGCCGTTCTTAAGTAACTCAATCGACTTCTTCGCCGAATCACCGATTGGCACGATCTGGTCGTCCTCACCGTGCAAAACGAGCGTGGGTATGATGATGGCGCGAAGATCTTCTGTCTGGTCCGTTTCGGAAAAGGCCTTGATGCCTTCGTAATGTGCCTTTGCACTACCCATCATGCCTTGTCGCCACCAATTTTGAATGACGCCTTGGTGGACCGTCGCATCAGGGCGGTTAAAACCGTAGAACGGACCCGACGGTACGTCTAAAAAGAACTGCGCACGGTTGTCCGCGAGTGCTTTGCGGAACCCGTCGAAGACCTCGATCGGCAGACCTTCCGGATTCGCATCCGTCTTTACCATGAGCGGCGGCACGGCGCTCACCAGCACCGCTTTCGCCACGCGACCAGCAGGCTGGCCATGTTTAGCCACATAACGCGCGACTTCGCCGCCACCCGTCGAGTGGCCGATGTGCACCGCATTGCGAAGGTCGAGCGCCTCGGCCACGGCAAACGCATCCGCGGCGTAGTGGTCCATATCATGCCCCTCAGAGACTTGCGACGAACGACCGTGCCCGCGTCGGTCGTGAGCGATTACACGAAAACCCTTTTGAACGAAAAACAGCATTTGCACATCCCAGTCGTCGGACGACAACGGCCAGCCATGGTGGAAGACAATGGGCTGCGCGTCTTTCGGGCCCCAGTCCTTGTAGAAAATCTCGACGTTGTCGTTCGTGGTGATGTAGGGCATGGTCATTTCCTTCTTGAGTTGTTAGTGGCAATGTCCGGCTGTCTTGAACCCGGCGTCTGTCTTCGTAGCCCAGTCTGCGATCTTGGCAGTTGGCGCAGCGCTTTTACCTACGTGCGAAGCATACGAAAACGCGCAACGCCAAAAAATAGCTGCTTCTGCAAACCATCGTTGCAGCCGTGCAATATAAGAGACCAAAAATCATTCGGCCGACGCCGGCGGGCTTGCCCTCGTACCCAGCCACACCGGTTCGGAGAGATGCTGTGCAAAGTAGTCCGAGAGCGCCGTGACTTTCGCCGGACGCGAGCGCGCCGACGGCGTCACGAAGTAGAGGCCGCCTTTTGTCAGATGCCAGTCCGTCAGAATCGATTCCAGCCGCCCGTCTGCCAGATACTCCCCGGCGATGAACTCGGGCAACTCCGAAATCGCCAGCCCTTCCAGCAAGGCGGGCAACAGCGCATCGGAATTCGTCACCCGCAGCGGACCTACTGGCGTAACGGGTTCCTCCTCGCCTGCATCGTTGACGAAACGCCAGACATCGCTGCGCGCACGGTACGCGTAAGACAAACATGGCCTGTCGATGAGATCGCGAGGATGCGCGGGACGACCGTGCTGCTCGAGGTACTTCGGTGATGCGACGAGCAGTTGAGAGACCGGGCACAGGCGCTTCACCACGAGCGATGAATCCGGCAACGCCGCGATTCTCAGCGCCGCATCGAAACCTTGCGCCACGATGTCGATCGTCGCGTCCGATAGATGCAAGTCGATCGACACCTCGGGATAGGCCTTGAAGAAGCCCGGCAAGAGCGGCGCGACCCAGCGCAGGCCGAACGACATCGGCACGGCCAGACGCACGAGACCACGTGGCAGAACCGACAACTCGCGCGCGGCGTTTTCTGCCTCTTCTGCTTGCCGGTAGATGTCCCCGGCCTTCTCTGCGATCGTTCCGCCGAACTCCGTGAGCGCTAGCTGGCGCGACGTCCGATTGAAGAGCCTCGCGCCAAGCCGCTCTTCGAGTCTCGCCACGCCGCGCGAGACTGTGGCGACCGACACACCCATCGCACGTGCTGCCGCGGCAAACGATCCCTCTTCCGCCACTTTGGCGAACATCGCCAGCCCTTCGAAATCCGGAAACTTCGTCATTTCAGTTTTGCAATGATAGTTTGCAGACGATTTTATTTCGAAAAGGTCGATGCGTCGATATTCTTCCCACATCGCTTCACGACTCATCAACCGACCAAACAAGGAGAAACACCATGGCACGTAAGCTCGAAGGAAAGATCGCTCTCGTCACCGGCGCCACCAGCGGCATCGGCCTCGCAACGGCCAAGCGCTTCGCGGCGGAAGGCGCGCACGTGTACATCACCGGCCGCCGTCAGGCTGAACTCGATGCAGCCATCCTGGAAGTCGGCAATGCGACGGGCGTACGCGTCGATTCGTCGAAACTCGACCAACTCGACGCACTGTATGAGCAGATCCGCAGCGAGAAGGGTCGCCTCGATGTGCTGTTCGCCAATGCTGGCGGCGGCTCGATGGTGCCGCTTGGCGAAATCACCGAAGCGCACTATCACGACACTTTCGATCGCAACGTGAAGGGCACGTTGTTCACGGTTCAGAAGGCATTGCCGCTGCTGTCGCGGGGCGCATCAGTGATCCTCGCCGGCTCGACTGTGACCATCGAAGGAACGGCCGCCTTCAGCGTCTATTCCGCCTCGAAGGCCGCTATTCGCAACTTTGCACGTAGCTGGATTCTCGATCTGAAGGACCGCGGCGTCCGCGTCAACACGATCAGCCCCGGCGCGACGAAGACGCCTGGCCTTGTCGAGCTTGCCGGACCGGACGCCACGCAGCAGCAAGGTCTGCTGGATTATCTGGCGTCGCGCATTCCGATGGGCCGTGTCGGCGATCCCAACGAAATCGCTTCGGCAGCGCTCTTCTTGGCATCCGACGACGCGAGCTTCGTGAACGGCGCCGAGTTGTTCGTCGACGGCGGTCAGGCTCAAGTCTGAGCCTGCTGCTCGGGATGGCAGCGCCAGGCTGCGCTGCCTCATTCGGCACATGGAGATCGAAATGATCGAGCATCGCCCATTTGAGACGCTCGGCCGCATCGAGCGCGACTGGCTTCAAGCGAGGCTGCATTTTCGCTTCGGCGAGATCGGTCAGCCCGAACATGCACCGTTAGGCCCGCTCTACGTCTGGAACGATGACACGTTCGCGGCGCAGTCGGGCTTTGGCATGCACGCGCACGAGAACGTAGAGATCGTCACCTTCGTGCGCTCGGGCGCCATCACACACGAAGACTGCTTCGGCAACACAGGCCGCATCGAAGCAGGCAATGTGCAGGTGATGAGCGCTGGCATTGGCATTCGACATGCCGAGCGCAACATGGGAGATGAGCCGACGCAGTTGTTTCAGATCTGGCTGACACCGCGCACGCTAGACGGTGAGCCACGTTGGGCGCAACGTTGTTTCGATATGGATCGACATGTCGAAGGCTTCGATGTCTCTGCGAGCGGCACGTCAGCGGACATTGACGCCGGCGCCCTGCCTATAGATGTTGATGCCCGTCTCTTGGTTGCAAACATGCATGCCGGGCAATGCCTTGATTACACGTTGTCCGAGGGTGCGATAGCTTATCTTGTACCCACGGCAGCCGACATTCGAGTGAACGACGTCCGTCTCACCGCCCGCGATGGAGCGGCAGTGATCAACGAGTCTGCTCTGTCGATCACTGCATTCGGAGATACATGGGTTGTCCTTCTCGAGACTGTTCTATCCTCGAAAGCGGCCGTTCGAGTGGCCGCGCCGTGACTTTGGCAAGCGGCAGAAACTGGCCCAGACTGTGTCAAAACGGCTGGCCAGTGGGAATTGACGAAACCTGTCTCGGCGCAGGTCGCGGCTTTTCGATTGCGGCAACTCGAACTTCAAATCGCAGCCGAACACATCGCAAAGGCTCAACGACCCCATGCGGGTCTCAGGCCCGCATCGCCGTCATCGTCGTTTCTGAACCCAGCAGCTTGATTACTCGCTTCATGTTGTACGCGAGCACGTGCAAGCTCATCTCCGTGCTCACGCGCTCGATGGTCCGTGTCAGGAAATGAGTGGCGCCCATCCATGCCTTGATTGTGCCAAAGGGATGCTCGACAGTCTGTCGCAGGATGCGCATCATCTCAGGGGCATGATCAAGTCGCGCCTGCATCCCATCAAGAACAGCTTCGTGTTCCCAGCGTGTGACGCGGCGTTGAGGACCTGGCGTGCATTCGTGTTTTAGCGAACATTGCTGGCAATTCGAACTCCAGTACTTACTGATCTTCAGACCACGCTCAACAGTTGAGAATCGCCAGATGAGCCGCTCGCCTGCCGGGCACCGATATTCGTTCGTCTGTGCGTTGTAAATGAAGTCATCCTTACCGAAGCGGCCGTTAGCCGTTGCGCTCGACGTCACCGACTTCGGAACGAACACGCTAATTCCGGCCTCATGGCATGCAAGTATCTCCTCGCTCTTGTAGTAGCCCCGATCCGCAACTGCGGTGAGCTTGTCGACGGCCATCTCTGTACGGGCAAGCTTCGCCATCGACGTCAACTGATCACGATAGATACCATCATTGGTAACGACGTGCGCGACGATCAGGTTGGTGCTTCGTGTCGACCGCAGTCTGGACGTTGTAGCCGACGACTCCCGTTCCTCGTGTCTTCATCGAACGGGCATCCGGATCCGTGAGTGATACCTGTTTGTCAGGTGCCGCGTTGAGTTGGACTTCGATCTCCTTGAGGCCTCGCATCTGTTCCTGCAAGGCGGCAATCTTGTCCTGCAGTCGCTCTGTTCGGACCTTTGCGATTGCAGGCTCCTGACGATCCGCTGTGTCCATCGCCTCGAGATAGCGGGCGATACTTGACTCGATATCGCGCATGCGTCGTTCAGGCTTCGCGCTCGTGAAGTTACGGTCGCGGTGGTTTACCGCCTTGAACTTACTGCCGTCAATCGCAACGATCGCTTCGGCGAAAAGGTCCAGACGCTGGCACAGCACGACGAACTGACGGCAGACATTACGGATCGCTTTGCCGTTGTCTTTACGGAACCGCGCAATGGTCTTGAAGTCCGGTGCCAGGCGGCCCGTGAGCCACATCAGTTCGACGTTGCGCTGGGCCTCTCGTTCAAGGCGGCGGCTCGACTGGATACGATTCAGGTAACCGTAGATATAGATCTTGAGCATCACCTCGGGGCGATACGACGGCCGACCAGTCAACGCCGGTTCGACGCCTTCAAAGCCAAGCTTATGAAGATCAAGCTCATCGACAAAGACATCAACTACGCGCACGGGATTTGTGTCGGTCACGTAGTCATCGAGCGCTTCAGGGAGGAGAAAGCTTTGCGTACGATTGTCGCCTTGAACGAACCGCTTCATCTTTCTCATCCCTCGCTATCGGATGGCAAATCTTAGCGCTCCAAAAAGCGTTTTGACACAGTCTGGGCCGAAGGCGGACGTGATCGTCTCATGTTGAACTGACGTCGATCGTCTGCCGCAAGCGAGTGGCTGTACGGTGACTCGACAAGCCAAGCAGGTTGCTAACTTGTTCGTTGGTCTTTCCCGTATTGAGGTGCCGGCGAGCATACGTGTTAAGCAGCAATCGTGGACTTTCGTCGGCGGCCGAGATATTGGCGCTGTGAAGCGCCGCTCGGACGCAGATTCCCAGCGTGTCAGGCTTCATCGGTTTCCCGCCAGCGGTCGCTACAAAAAGCCAGTTCGTCGGACATTGCATTTCTTGCCGGGCGCTGTGAAACGCGCGCAGTGTTGCTCCCGCGAAGTCGTCGATCGGAACCCTGCGCGCTATGCGCGGCCCATGCTTCGGCACGTATATGGTCGGGCGGTCGTCGCCGACATCGAGGTCATCGACCTGCGCGGTTCGGAGTTCGGCCGCCGTAATGCCTGACGCCAGAAAGAGGGCGACGATCGCGGCGTTTCGCAGCGCCTTGAACGACTCGTACTCGATTGCGCGCAACGAGTCCTGCAGGCGCAAGTCGTCGGCCTCGGACAGATACATCGGTATCGGTTCATCCTCCGGCCAGCTTTCTCGCACCAGCATCTGCTCGGCGGGATTGTCCTTCCGCAGATTTAGCGCGATCAAATGTCGCGTGAGTCGATCGATCAACTTGAGGTAGCGCAAGCGGGTCGTCGTTCCAGTCGCCCAGTCTCGTCCCGACGTTGCGAAGAAGCCCTCGACGTGGGTGGCCACGGTCAACCGGTGGGCGATCAGGTAATCGTCGCAGTGCTGGATGACAGACTGATCTGAAAATGCGCGCCGATCCGCACCCGTAGCTTCGACGCGTTGCCATTGGAAGTAGGCGTCCTCGGGGGCAGTAAGCCAGAGGTCCAATCCACTAAAACTCGATATACTGAAATCGCGCATCCCCTATCCCCACGAAGCTACCGCTTCGCCAAATCTGTCACCAAAGAGGCGGGGCCTCTAGACGCCCACTCGGCCTTGATCGCATCAAGGCATTCAGCTGGACCGCCGAAAATAAGCTTGGTCGAAGCAGAAATCATCAGGTTCACACTCGCGCCGAAGTCTTCGATCTTATATCCGCCGGCGCAAAGCGAAGGCTGCCCGATCGCCGACGGCTGCCGCGGAACGCGCTCGATCAACGGTTCAGCGCTCGACCGATAGCCAAATACCGGCTTTCCAAGCGCGGCGGCGAAGCCTATTTCGAAGGCGGTACCGCTGTCCGGTTCACCGGGACCACGAAAATCATTGATGTTTGCCATGACGAGATCGGCCGACCGGATCGCCTCGACGTTAGCGCGGTAGATCCAATGAGCCGCGTCTTCGCGCCGGAGCGAAGCGGGCACGTCACCATCAAGCGGATAGAGACCAACGAAACCGCGTTCCCGACAGAGCTGCTTCAGCTGCTCGCCGTGCTCATTTGCGTCGAGCCGAAACACGTCGAAGCCTGCGAGGTAGATCCGCGGTTCGCGTGCGGCGCGTTCGATAGGCAGAGGCGAGGGCGCGAATCTCCCTTCGCGCACGCTTTTTAATCCGCGCGACCTGACGCCGTGCAGCGAGGACGCTCTTTCCCAACCGTGCCGCGACTTCCTCAATCGAATACCCACAATCGAGTTGCTCTAATAGTTTCGCCTGTGATTGAGTCGGCCGCCGCATCTGTTTTTAATTCCTTTTCGGTTAAATGCCCCTTCGACGGGCAGCGAGCAACTCCATTGTGCCGGGGAAACGCGTGTGTCAAGGCCAGCGGCCGTCCACTCACCATCGCCCGGGCGCGGGATGTTAGAGCGGCAGCTCACCTTGCGAGAGCGCGAGGTTAAGCGCTTCGTTTTGCTCCGGCGATAGGCCCCGGGCATCGACGCTTCCCGCGCCTTCGAAAATCAGCTTCCCGTACACATTTGCGAGAACACGCGCACGAGGACAGAGCGCTGCGTCCTCGCCTGCGTGTTGCCGTGTGCGCCAATAGTTGATTGCTTCCTCGACTTGGTGGTTTTCGTAGCGACTCATGTTCTTGCCTTGGAGGATCTCGCGGCTTTCTCGCCGGGCGCCTCGCGGATCAGCTTGTGCAGCTTCGCGCGGCTGAACTCAGGATCGCGCCATTTGGCATCGATCGCCATTTGCACCACTTCGTCCGAGCAGACGACGAGCATGGATATTTCTCCCATTCCGAAAAGTCGGCTGAGTTCGTTACGGAACGGTGAATCTCCAAAGCGCCTGTAAATTCGTACCTTCAGCCGGACGGCCGGCACTGCCAGATGCTGTTCGACAAACTCCCAAAAAGGGGCCGCTGCGGTCCGCCGGTTTTTCGGGGTGTCGCCAGCTCGCTCGATGAAGTTCGCGATCGTTTCCTCGAACGCCTTTTGAAAATTCCGTCCCTCGTTGAAAGTCGACCTCTACCTCTTTGGTGTGCGGACTCGGCAGTGGGTCTTGGGACTCAGCCGTGTCGAATAACGTGACTGTTTCAGTTTATCTTGTTTCATATCCGGCAGCGAATTCGAACGCTAATCCTCGCCTACCGCGAGTGTCTGCTGGAATAAAAAAAACCGCCCCGCGGCGCCATATGTTGCGGTCGAGGGCGGGTCCGAGCCGAACGGGGGAGGCCACAGATTCTGCAGCCGTTAGGTTGACCTTTCGTCGTGTCGCCGGCAAAAGCGCCATCACGTTCCGTCACGCAAGGATGCTTGTATTCGCCAGTTCTCGCAGACGAGCCGCGGCCATGCCCTGTCCGTCAGGTGACGGTTTGCGACCGCCTTGCGAAGACCAGGCTCGCGGTCGGCCCGGCAGTCTCCAACACATCCTTTAGCTGAAAGTTCATCTGACGCTCTCACTATCTGCTGTAAAGGAAGCCACTCACTTCAAATTTCGCAGGAAGAGGTGTTCAAGCATGCCCTGAATCGAGCCCGGGATATCGCCATAGGCCGAAGCATTGGCGTGCAAAAGCGCGCCGACGTCGAGAAGCAAAGACCTCGCTTCGCTGTCGAGCGTAGGCCATGCCGAACTCAGCCAACCAGCGTAGGCGGTGCAGCTGCGGGTTTCGGTGATGGTGATCGGGCGTTTCGGCGAACGTGATCAGTCTAGAAGATGGTGTTGCGCGGTTGAAATATTATAGCTGCGGCGATCACGATGCTGGGTTGGCATCGTGCTTTATGTTCGTCTTTCGCATTGATTCGCTCTTGAGCGGAAGTTTGTGAGCCTGATGAACAAGACGATCGAGAATCGCGTCAGCGAGGGTCGGGTCTTGTAGCCACGCATGTCAGTGTTCCAGGGGCAATTGGCTGGTGGTGACTGTCGAGCGTGTGCCGACGCGGTCGTCGAGTACTTCGAGCAAATCGTTGCGTGCACCTTGGTCCAGGTCCTGCAATCCCCAATCGTCAAGTAGCAACACGTCGACCTTTGCGAGCTGGGCGAGGCGGCGGCTGAAACTGCCGTCGCCATGGGCGATCTTTAACTCTTCGAACAAGCCTCCAACGCGTACATAGAACACGGAGAAGCCTTGCCGGCACGCCTGCTGTCCGAATGCACACGCAATCCAGGTCTTGCCGGCTCCCGTAGGTCCGGTCAGGATGAGGTTCTGGGCGTGACGAACCCAGTCACAGCCGGCCAGCATTGCGATCATTCGTTGATCGATCCCACGGCTCTGCCGGAATTTAACGTCTTCGACGCATGCCTGAGGATTCTTCAACTTTGCTGCTTTGAGGAGGCGTTCGAGTCGCCGTTATGCGCCGATCATCAATTGGCTCCTATACGGCGATCCGTGACATCGTTTGTTTGTCGGATCGAAGCTTCGCTTGCCGCCGACACCGACACGCGTCACGCGTAGGGGCAAAAAGCTGAGGTCATCTTCTGTCATGGATCGCGTCCGCAAGAATGAGGTTGCGGACGCAATCGTGAGCTTTCTCAACAACGCAACCTAGGTGTGGGAAGTCGCGCGCTTACAGGAAAGTCATATCGGTGGATACGATGCTCCCAGGCTACTGCGTCAGTTCAAGATGCCTTCGCCAGCCGCTTACGTTTGGTCGTCAATCCAATCCTAGATTGGCTTGTTCCATGCCCAAATCGTCGCAGTCATCAGTCTATTTGACAATTCAATTCTTGCGCGATTTATGCAGACGTTCCCTAACCCGTAACATCACGGCTACGTCGCATGCAATTCAGAATTGCATGCAAACGGCTTTCACGTAGAGCCTGCGACCTTTGCCTGATCACTCGCTCAGAACGTTGCCCAGTCCCCTCCAACGACCTCCGATGCAGGCGTTTTGAATTCCTTCGGCGCTTGTACCTTCGCGATCGTGCGACTAGATGCGCGCGTGGTACTGTGCAGGAGGGCAGCTTTTGCCTCGGTCGCAACAACGACTTTTGGGCCAGTGCGAAACACGGCGACGGTTGTGCGCAATCGCTCAGCTTGATCTTCCAGCGATCCGGCTGCTGCCGCCGCCTCTTCGACGAGTGCCGCGTTCTGCTGTGTGACCTCGTCCATCTGCGAGATGGCCTGATTCACTTGCTCGATACCGCGCGTCTGCTCATGCGATGCCGAGGCGATTTCGCCCATGATGTCGGTCACGCGTTGAATTGCCGTGCCAACCTTCTGCATCGTTTCCCCGGCGCAGGCAACGAGTTCCGAGCCCGCCTGCACGCGGTCACCCGACGTCTCGATTAACTCCTTGATCTCCTTCGCCGCACTCGACGAACGCTGCGCGAGGCTGCGCACTTCGCTGGCGACAACGGCAAAGCCGCGACCTTGCTCACCTGCGCGAGCCGCTTCGACAGCGGCGTTCAACGCAAGAATGTTGGTCTGGAATGCGATGCTCTCGATCATGCCAATGATCTCCGCGATCTTGGCCGAACTCTGCTCGATGCCCGCCATGGTCTCGACAACCTTACCAACGATGGCGCCACCTTCGTTGGCGACGGCGTTCGCGTTGTCGGCGAGGCCGCTCGCCTGCATCGCATTCTCGGAGTTTTGCTTGACCGTGGCGGTGAGTTCTTCCATGCTCGCGGCCGTTTCCTGCAGCGACGCGGCCTGCTGTTCGGTACGCGATGACAGATCAGTGTTGCCCGCCGCGATCTGCTTGCTCGCGCTAGCAATTGCTTCACTGCTCGTGCGTACGCAGCCTACCGTTGCCGCGAGCTTCTCCTTCATGGCGGCGACGCCCGAGAGCAACTGGCCCATTTCATCATGGGTCTTGATCGTGACCGTACGCGTCAGATCGCCTGCTGCGATATACTCAAAATGCGCGAGTGCATCAGCGAGCGGCGACATGATCGCGCGACGCAGAAAAAACCATCCGAACGCCGCACCCGCAATACCCACGAAGAGCGAAATGAAGCCGACGATACGCACAGTCGCATAGCTGTTGTCGTTTTCCTCGTCTTGGTGCGCTGCATCCGTCAGCTGAAATTCCTTAAGCTTTTTGAATGCGTCGCTCGTGCGATTGTAGGCATCGGGCACATATTTCTGCGCATAGCGAACGACCTCGGACTGATCGCGCTTTTCGATAGCGGCGCCGAATCCTTCGAGTGCCTTGCGCATTTGGACGCGGCTGTCCACCACGTCTTTAGCGAGGACGTCTTCATCCGCGCCACGGGGGATGACGTCATACTTCTTGTACCACTCGTCGGAATCGGCCACGGCCTTTTCCGCACGAACGCGTAAGTCAGCCGATTCCGCGCCGTCGCGGTCGAGCGCGAAGCGGTCGAGCAGCACACGCGCACGATTCAAATACACATCCGCGACACCAAGGGCATTGACGGACGGCAAAGTGCTTAGACTCACATCCCTCGCGGACGCCTTGATCGTCGCCATGCCATATAAACCAAACCCCACAGATAAGCTAAGCAGCACGCCCAGGAAGCTCATGGTGAGCGCGAGCCGCGCCCGAATAGTCAGACTCTTCATTTTCATTCCAAAGTATTCGACGGAGGGACGAGGCGCGATGCGCACCTACACCTCATGCAAGGTGCCAACCTGTTATCGGCAATTGAAACGTAAACTGTAATGTCGTGAAAGGTTGCATACGACAAGACGTCGCTCTGCGTTGCTGCGCATCAATTGGTCCTTGTCTGCAAATAGGTTGACAAGAGGTACTCCATCGCCCTGGCGACCACCATTTATTCCCATTACGTTTAGAACAACTGCGCCACGCTCTTGTTACGACACTGCGTTGATAAAAACATGACCTTCACAAAAGTCCGAACTGTTTTGCATAACGCCGCATCCGATCAACCTAGCGGTATTGATTGGCAGGTTTTGGACATCGCTTCGTTCAATCGCCGACGTTAGATGTGTAACGAAAGAGGAAACTCGCCGGCCGCGTCGGCCCTTGAACGGTGCGACTAACGAAGCGAAGACAACTTTTACCTCTGGTTGAATACACCACAAAACCGGCTCTGGGCCCATCACTCGGGTATTGCGGTGGCCGATAGGTGAGCTCTCTCGTTCTCCATGAGCACCACCTGAACCTCCGTGTGAGCGGTTGCTTTGCCGAACAAATAGCCTTGGCCGAAGGCGCAACCGCGCGCTCGCAACGCCCTCTCCAAGTCTTTCGACTCGATCCCCTCCGCCAGGGTCCGTAGGCCCAGGCCGTCTGAAAGATTCAAGATAGCATCGACAATTTTTTCGTGCTCAGGGTCTGATAGCATCGTCCGTACAAACGACTTGTCAATCTTCACCTTGTCAAACCTTAGTTCACGCAGATGATGCAAGCTAGAATAGCCTGTCCCGAAGTCGTCCAAGGAAACTTGGATTCCTAAAGCCCGAAAACCGTCTATCGCGTTCTTCGCAGCATTTAAATCGTCCACCAATGCGGACTCCGTCATCTCAATTTCAAGCCTTTTCGGAGAGAAATGTTCCTCCTGTAAGACGGCGATTATTTGCGCCGGTAGGAGCGGATCTGCGAGCTGTACTGGTGACACATTCAAGGCCAAAACGATATGGCTTGGCCACTCCTGGGCATGTCGGCATGCACGACGTAGCATAGATAGCGTGAACGGCGTCGCAAGCCCCAAACGTTCAACGACCGGGATAAAAGCCTCCGGCGACACGGATCCTCGCCGTTCGTCTGTCCATCGCGCCAGAACTTCAAATCCGTAGATACGATCAGCTTGTAGGTCAACCAAAGGCTGGTAGTACGGTTGGATGACTTCGTTCGTTACCGCGACCCTCACGTCAGCCTCCAGCTCAGCCCGTGCATGCAACGCCTGGCGCATGTTCTCTTCGAAGAACTGGAAATTCCGACGCCCACTGCCCTTTGCGGCATACATCGCTGCATCAGCTGACCGAACAAGCGTCTCCGCGTCAATGCCGTCACGACCGTAACGTGCAACGCCAATGCTGCCACCGACCTCGACCTGACAATTCTCGATTTTCAGGGGCGTTGAGATAGCCTCAACCATTTGTGCAGCAAGCAGACCGGCGTCAAGATCTGAGTCCACATGTGCAAGCACGGCAAACTCATCACCCCCTAGACGGCCAACAACGTCCCCTTCGCGAGTTTGAGCGCGCAGGCGGTCCGCAACCTCGCACAATACGGAATCCCCAGCGGCGTGCCCGTGCAGATCGTTTACAGGTTTGAACCGGTCGAGATCGATGATATACAGGTAATAAGCACCGTCAGGCGAGTCACGAGCTGAAAGACCGTTAATGCGTGCAGACACAAAACCACGATTGAAGAGCCCAGTCAGCGCGTCGTGCCGTGCGATGCGTGCGGCCGACTCTTCTGCAAGCTTGGTCGCAACGTATGCATCCCGCAGGGCTTCGGCGCGCTGACGAAAACATTGGAACGCTCTTGCAAGTCGTCCTATCTCATCGCTTCGACGCGCGGACGGAACGGTCACATCATGGTCACCCGATGAGAGCTGCGTGAGCGCGTCCGTAATTTCGGCAAGCGGACAAAAAAGGAGCTTGTCTAACCGCCTGATGAAGAAAAGGGTAACGCCGCATACCAGAAGGCCTATGACCACGACGGCGGCTAATAAGACATTCGATGTTGTTGAGATTTGGCCCGTATCGGCATGAGCAGCATTGGCATTGGCATCGATGAGTAGGTCTAGGGCTTCGTCAGCGGCCACGTACAGCGCTTTCGTTTTGCCTACGAAATCAGCGTGCCACCGTAGACCCGTGTTGGCATTGGTTTCCCACGCGAGTTCAGCAGCCTCATAGGCGTGCAATGCTGCAAAGGCCGCCTCGGCTTGTGTAAGCCCACGAGACGGTGCGCTCTCACGAAACGCCCTCTCGCTTGTCGTCAAGATTCTACGGTGCGTTACTGCTTTCATCTTTGCATCTGCCCGCTTCTCCGGCGAATCAGCCAAGACAAACAACGCCTGCGCTAGCCGCAACTCCGTTACGCGGTCGCTCATCTCGCCCAAAATTCGTGTATTCGCGATCCAGGCGTCGTCTATGCGATCAGCATCGTTGGCGATGTGCGTAAGATGAAGGCAAACTATCCCGAAGGCCCAAAAAAAAAGCGCGGTCGTAATACTCGCGAAGAAGATAAAACGAAAGCGACTTGAACTCGCAAGCTTTCCCATCAGTGCTTCTTTCATGTTTTTTCAACTGTCTTAGTGAGTTCAACGCCTCTAGCTCTCTACGGCAAGCTATCTTGTTGGTTGGCGCCACCGCAACGACACCGAAGGAAACGGTCAAACTGGTTTTTCGCGGCTGCCGCTTCTTGAAGCTGCATGTCCTGCGCAGTCTTGCAGTGTCATCTCCTTCAAGCGCCGACGAGGCTCATAACTCCTGTTCCCCCGGAGCTTGTCTGGCTGCTGTTATCCAGGCGAGCCTTTAATCCCCTTCTTGGGGGTTGACACGATCGCGTTCCAGATCGCGTGAGATGAACAAAAGTATGAAAAAGCCGGACGTTTCGGTGGCAAGTAGCCATAGCTTGTTTACGGTTTTCTCGCCGAAATCTTAATGTCGCTTTTGGAACGTATTCACCGACGTGACCTGAGATAGGTTATCTTGAAGCGCTGGCCCGAGCTTCGCGGCCGAGCCTTGGAAGCCATTACGCATATCAGTTACGCCTGCAGCAACCCAAATCCGCATGCCCGCCGGAAGGCCGGTCATCGCGCTGTCTCGGGAAGGCGAGACAGCTCGCGGATCAACAGGCGCGGCACGCTGGCGATACCTCTCCCCGAACGCCCACGACGGCATGCTCGAAGTTGACCTCGCACACGCCAGATTGGGCGTGCATTCTCAGTTACCGATGGGCATGTGGCTGGGGTTCCGCACGCGCTCCGACGGAGGAGAGCCGCAGTAATTCGCGGTCGTTCCACCAGAGGGACGGACTCGCCGCAACAATGCGCGAGAAACTCGACGCCGGTCGCGTCACCGCATGATGGAGCACAAAAAAACCGCCAAGCGAATGCCCGAACAACGTGCGCCGCGTCGGCGACACGTCGGCGCGGCTTTCGATCGCCTGCAGCAACTGACCGTCGATCAGCGCGTCGAAGGCATCGGCACCGCCGGACGTGAGCAGGCGGCCTTCGGCGTCACGCGGGATACCCCAGGTGTCGATTGCGGGCGTCGTGAAGTCGCGAAACCGTTGTGATTCGTCGAAGGGCGCGTCGTTCGGCGCGGCAATCGCGGCGATCACGACCGGACCGATCAGCCGCGCCTGCAATCGCGCCGCGCTCACCGCCAGTGCGAACTTCGCGTTGCCGTCGAGAATTACGAGAAGCGGTGGCGCATCGTGCCTGTCGGCAGACTTCGCGACTTCGCCGCTCGCCGCCTCTTGCATGCGGCCTGTGCGCACAATCGCCGGCTTGTACAGCCAAATGCGATAACACGGCGTACCGGCGCCCGCGCGCAACACAAACGACTCGACATCTGGAAGCAGCGCCTGTGGCGCGCTTGGAGCCTTGGACGTATCGCAGAAATCTTCCGCCCGCGCCTGTGAAGTCCACACGAGCCAGGCGTACAACGTAGCGTAAAAAATTCGTTTCATGCCGGCTCCTACCATTGATAGCGCGCGGTGCCGAGAACTTCGCGGCGCACGCCATAGAAGCATTGCGTGGCGCTGGCACACGCGGCGACGTACTGGCGGTCGAATAGGTTCGATGCGTTAAGCGCGAAGCGCCAGTTGCGCCAGTCGTAGTGCATCGCCAGATCGAACAGCGTGTATGAACTGACGCTGAACGAGTCGTCGTTCGCACCATAGGTGCTGCCGATAAAGCGCACACCTGCGCCCACGCCGAAGCCTTTAAGCGCGCCTCGATGAAGCGTGTAATCCGCCCATAGCGACGCGGCCTGCCGCGGAACGGCGACAGGCGTGTGGCCCAGCGACGTATCGTTCGCGCTCGCGACCCACGCGCTGATGTAGCTGTACGCCACGATCAGCGACAACTCGCGCGTGACATCGAGATGAGTTTCGACCTCGACGCCGCGGCTCCGTACTGCACCGGTCTGAACCCGATACGCCGAATCGACCGGATCGGGCGTCGATACGTTGTGCTGTTCGAGATCGTAGAGCGAAACGGTGGTGAAGCTCGTCGTGCCGGGAACCTGGTACTTCACGCCGATCTCGTACTGCCGGCCGGTGGAAGGATTCAGCGCGGCGCCGCTCGATGTAGTGCCGGACGTCACTGGCTGGAACGATTCGGAATAGCTCGCATAGGGCGAGAAGCCGTTGTCGAACGCATACGTCGCGCCGGCACGCCACGTGAAGGCCCGATCGAACTGTCGCGACGATGTTTGCTTGAGATATTCGTTCAGGCTCGTCGAAGCATAGTCTTCACGTCCGCCGATCACGAAGGACCATTTGCCGATTGCAATCTGGTCCTGCAGATACAGCCCTAAGTCGTCGGTACGCTGACGCGTGTAGCTCGCAAGCGTCGGCGATGCGATTGCGACGCCATAGACCGGCGCGGTGATATCGAGAGACGGCGCCTTGCCGGAATATAGCGCACGGTCGGCCATGACCGTCTGATAGTCGATCGCCATCAACACCGTATGCGCGAGCGATCCGGTGCGGAAGTCGGCTTCTGCCTGCGTGTCGGTGGAGAGCGCATCGAAATTCTCGTGCGAGGCGCTTGTCAGTCGGTTCAGATAGCGCATGCTGGAATTCGTGTAACCGCTCGAATAAACTGTGCGGTTGTCGCTCGATCAGTGAAAAGTTCGTGGCTTCAATGTGCCGGCCGCAAGATTTTCCGAAACTCGCTGAGCATTTTCGCGCTCTTCAACATACAGAGCCGCTACATGCTCAGGCGCAACGGCGGCCTCTAGATCGCTTTCGTTCAACCCGAACAGGGAGGCAATCGCACTGCAGGCGGTGAAGCGCGGAAACTCGACCGTCCTTCGTTCGTTCTGATCCTCTCCGCCTTTCAACGTGAAGATAACCGTGACGGTCACGTCTCCGACGTTCGAGTCAAAGAAGAGCGGCGGGTATGAGCGAGCATCATCGCGCGCAGCACGGATATATCGCCAAGCTTCCGACGCATCAATTTCCTTATCCAGTACCGCCACGAGATCCGGTTCCTCATCCTCGTGTTGATGCAACACGTCGATGCCAAACAACGCGGGTAATTCAAAATCTATGTCCGGTTCCGGCGCAGGCAGCGGCGCAGGTGCGGGCGTGGGGGCCTGCGTTGATACAGCAGTTTCGAGCTCGCCCATCTGGCGCCCGAGATCGAATGCCGCTTTTAGCTGGGCGGCAACTTGCGGGAATTTTAGGCACAGCTTTGAGAATTCAAGCTCAATCGCGTCCTCTGTTTCCAAATGTCCGGCGAACGCTTCCGCGATAGCGTCAATCAACCGCATTGCGTGCGCATCGTTCGTTTTTTTAGCTGTTTCGTCTTTCATGGTTTCTAATGGAAAAAGTACGGCACAACTCTATGTTGCCGTGGGAGCCTGGGTGTAACGCAGCCTGCATCTTTTGTGTTCGATCTAAAGCGACAACTCACCTTGTGCAAGCGCGAGGTTAAGCGCCTCGTTTTGTTCCGGTGACGGGGACCGTGCATCGACGCATTCCGCTCGTTCGAAATTCAACCGCCCGTACACGTTCGCGAGGATACGTGCTCGAGGACAAAGGGCAGCGTCCTCGCCTGCCTGTTGGCGCGCCCGCCAATAATTAATTGCTTCCTCGACTTGGTGAATTCCGTAGCTATTCATTTTTTTCTTTCCGGGGTTTCGTCGCTTTCTCGCCCATCGCATTACGAATCAATTTTTGCAGCAGTGCGCGGCTGAAGCCGTCGGGATTCTGCCTTTTGGCGTCGATTGCCAGTCGCACGACTTCATCCGAGCAAACGACAAGCGTTGAAATATCTCCGATTCCGAAATTTTTGCTGAGTTCAACGCGCAGCGGTGAATCTCCAAAGCGCCTGTGGATTCGCACTTTCAACCGCACGGCAGGCACTCCGAGACGTTCGACGAACTCCCAATACAGGCTCGTGGCCCTTCGCCGGTTCGCTGGAGTGTCGCCAACTTTACGAACTGGATCATCCGGCCTGCTGAGTTGCATTACACGACGAAGTCCGCGACGGCTGTCTCGAGCGCATTCTGAAAAAACCTACCCTCATTGAAGGCGATCTCTACCTGATTGGTGTGCGGGCGCGGTAGCTGGCTTTGAGGCGCAACCATTCGACAGCCGAGATCAACCGCGTCCTGAAGCTCTGCGCCGTGCCCCGGAGCGCAATCGAACACCTGCGTCAGCTCCAGTTTAATTTGGTCCTGCCCTTCCTTGACGGCCAAGAGACCATCGTAGTCGTCGAATGACGGCACTGTCTTAGTTTTATCTTGTTTCATATACTTCGGCGGCAAGGGCGCGGCGTACTTCAAGGCGGTGCTCGCCGACCGGGCGAAGCGCTGCGATTACGTGGGCGAAAGGCAGTTGCGCGCGCCACTCGCCGTCGGCGTTCTGGCGAGCAACTGAGGCCCTTGTGCGCGGCGGGCGGCCGACAATTTTCGTCGTGATATGACGCACGCCCGCAGGCCTGCGGGCATAGCCGTGTTGACGCCTGCGGTTTTTTTATTTTTGTTTTTGACTACATGTCGAAGTGAAGTCCGTCGCGAACTGGTTTTTCTGGAGAATGCACATCTGGCCTGTATCTTTATTGAAGATTGCCCAACCATCGTTGTATTCGTGCGTCACGGTCCACCCATTCAATCGACTCTCTTGAGCTATGGCAGGTTGGGCAGACGGGATGTTTCTCATACCCGACTCAAATCCAGTGGACAAAGCAAAGCAGCAGATAACGGCAGCAACGGCATAGATTAAAGCGTTCTTCACCAGCGACGGCTCCATCGTTGAGGTACTTCGGCATGTTTGCCCAAGTTGGGGCCAGAATTGTATCTGACGAATTGTAAAAACCCATATCTGCACCGCACGAGGATTGTTCAAATTTTGGGGCAGCAATACTTCCATCGATTCGCTCTGCCTCGGCGAGACACCGCCTGTCTCCGTTGATTTGGAGTAGCCCAGCGAGAGGTGGGCCGAAACGCTCCGCAGCCGATCGACGTTCATGAAAGTGCGCGCCTCCATTCGGCTCTGGCGGGCGGCCGACACTTCGTAACGTTAAATTTTGTTGAACGCCTAATCAGGTCAATGTATTTTTTGAAATACAGCAAACAAGCTGAGGAGGATGTGTGATTCTTGAAACCGTAGGCCGTTTTTTAACTTGTGCGGAGAAAATACGCGGAATCCTTTCTACCCGTCTTGAAAGCCGTAGACGTTTACTAGACGATGTCATTGAGCCGATTTTCCGGGAACTTGAACCTGTTGTCGATGATTACTACGCCATGTTTTGTCGATGTCTAACAATGCTTCAAAGCAAGGATAAAGTTACGCTGGAGGAGGTAAGAAATGAAATTTTAACGTTACGCGAAAGTCAACGAATTGGTCGTATAAAAGTAAGAGAGCTAGCTAGGGCTCTTGCTTTGAACACTCACGACCCCCAAGTCGAAAATTTTGCGCGCCTCATTGTCTCAATATTCGATATAGGAACTCCAACAACATCTCGTGCATCGCAGAGAAGTATGACCAAATCAACACAGCTTATTCTTACTCTGTTTGAAGATGCAAGCCAAGATAAAATCGGGCGAATGCATCTTATGCTAAGCGTCCAAACAGCAAAAGAAGATATCGAGACAGCGTGGATTGGAGTCATCCAGTCCTATGGACATTTGAGATTGCGATGCATTCGCGGCTAGCTTTGAATGACCAAAATTATGTGCTGGTCGACGTATTTGTATAAAGGAACGCCGATATCTATGAGAACAGATGCTAAAAAGACGAACATGAGCAGGAAACGGGGTTGCACGATGCCTACTTCCACTCTGCGCAAAAAACGTCGTCAACGAAAGGATAGGATGCGGAAAGCAATACGCAAGGACGGCGTTCATCAGTGCAGTTTTGGAAGGCGGTCAGGTGATCTTCAGCCGCACATGACCTTACTCCGATTTATGACTTTCCCGGTTTTGTAGGTAGCATCTTTCCGTTGCAGTAGTGCCGGCCGCGTGCCGTGGGCGAGTGCCTCGGCCGCTCGCCAGTGCCAAGTGGAGGCGCACAGTTCCAAAGGTTTCGAGGGGAAATGCTCATGAATAGTCGCAGCGCCGATCGAAATGATCGAAATTTGGAAGAAGTTTGGGTTCGGCCGCAAAACATCGCCAACATCAACTTGGCGATGGTGGAGTGAAGCGGCCGGGAAAGGTCCTTGGATCATCTCAGCCCCGCACGGACTGGCCGACTACCGCCTTGAAGGTCGAACGCTATCGCTCGATGGCAAGTTCGTTCTTCTCGAAGGGAAGACGCAATGGGACGCTACCTGGCGTGCGCTTGCGCATTTCTACATTTCTATGCAGAGGTAGCACCTCGTATCGAGATACCGCCACCGGACATTCCTACAATGGACAGAGCATCCGGTTCTCGGCAAGCAAGCGGACTTCGTTGCGCTGCGCGTAAATTTGGGAATGGTCGATCCCATACTTCTTTATCAAGTGAAGGCGCTTGTAGACGTACCTCAATTCAGTTTGTTGCCTACTGACCAAGTTTCTATTATTGGTTTTCCTCTTGGGCTATCCGCCGGCGCTCGCTTTGCCAGTATGGGTAACGGGCACAATAGCTTCGAACTTGATGTCGATTATAACGTAACCGTCCGACCCTGACCGTGTAGACGCTTGATGAAGGCGACGCCATGCTTTCCGGGGGCACAAATGTGACTGTGTCCACAAAGGAATCATGGACACAGTGACTAAATTCATCGAAGTCAAAGTCGCCCGGAAGTATCGCCGGCGTACCGTGGACGAGAAACGGCAGATCGTCGAAGAGACGTTATCCAGTGGACGTTCGGTGGCTGAGATTGCACGCAGTCACGAAGTGAACGCGAATCAGCTGTTCGACTGGCGCAAGCAGTATCTGGATGGACGCCTTGGCGTGAACGGTCGCGAATGCGCCTTGCTGCCGGTCACCGTGAATGCGGCCAGCGACAGCGGCGCGGCCGAACCGGATGCAGCGACGCGTTCGGCCCAGGCGCCTGGCACGCTCCGAATCCAGTTGCCACGAGGCGAGGTACATGTTGAAGGGAGCGTCGATCCCAACACACTTCGCGTGGTGATCCAGTGCCTGATCCGATGATTGGTCCGCTCGCAAACACGCGAATCTGGGTTGCCGCCGGATTTACGGATATGCGCTGCGGCTTCGACGGCCTGGCCGCGAAGGTGCAGACTGTGCTGGCGAAGGATCCATTCTCTGGCCACATCTTCGTGTTCAGGGGCAAACGTGGCGACCTCATCAAGTGCCTGTACTGGCGCGACGGCGGCCTATGTCTGTTCGCCAAACGCCTGGAGCGTGGGCGCTTTGCGTGGCCTCGTGCTGACGGCGGTGTTGTTTCGCTGACCAGCGCTCAACTCGGCCTCCTGCTCGAAGGATTCGACTGGCGACAGCCAGTTGATGCAGCGCGCCCCTGCAGCGCTTTGTAAACGTATGTGACAACGCGGCCATAGCGCCATGCACGCGCGTAAACTGCCTGCATGGCATCCAGCGACGCTACGTTTCCGGACGATATCGAGGCCTTGAAGGCTCTCTTGATCGCGCGTGAGGCGGCGTTACGTGAGCACGAAGGCGAACTCACGGATCTGCGCGACACTGTAACGGCGCTCCGGAAGACACTCTCCGACCGGGCGATCGAGATCGAGCACCTGAAGCTGTGGATCGCGAAACTCCAGCGCATGCAGTTCGGGCGCAAGTCGGAGAAGATTGATCGCCAGATCGAACAACTGGAATTGCGTCTCGAAGATCTGCAGGCCGACGATGGCGCGGCGACGGTCGACGTACCGACAAGGCCTCGCCCAGAAACCGGCAAGCCGACGGGACGCAAGCCACTTCCGGAACATCTGCCGCGCGAAGACGTTGTTCATCAGCCCGACGACGCGTGCTGTCCGCAATGCGGCGGTGCGCTTGGCGAGCTCGGCGAGGACGTCTCCGAGCAACTCGACTACGTGCCGGGGCATTGGCGAGTGATTCGTCACCGCCGACTCAAGAAGGCCTGTACCTGTTGCGACTGCATCGTGCAGGCGGCTGCGCCCAGCCGGCCAATCGATCGCGGCATGCCGGGTCCGGGGTTGCTCGCGCATGTTCTGGTCGCCAAATTCTGTGACCATCTCCCCCTGTATCGACAGTCAGTGATTTACGCGCGCGACGGCGTGCAGCTCAGCCGTTCGACACTCGCGGACTGGGTCGGCCAGTGCAGTGCGTTGCTCCGGCCACTGGTAGAGGTCGTTCGCCGGTACGTGATGGCCGCCTCGAAGATCCACGCGGATGACACGCCCGTACCTGTGCTTGAGCCCGGGAACGGCAAGACCCGTACCGCACGTCTCTGGACATACGTTCGGGATGACCGGCCAGCCGGCTCGAAGGAGGCGCCGGCGGTCTGGTTCGCATACAGTCCCACAAGGGCTGGCGAATATCCACAGGGCCATTTGAAGGACTTCAGGGGAACGTTGCAGGCCGACGCGTTCGCGGGGTACAACGCGGTCTATGAAGGTGGTGATGTGCGCGAGGCTGCATGCATGGCGCACGCGCGCCGTAAATTCCACGATCTGTTCGTCGCGCGCAGGAACGAGGTCAACACTGAAGCGTTGCGCCGGATCGGCGAACTGTACGCAATCGAAGCCGCGATTCGCGGCAAGCCACCAGACGAACGAAGACGTGTCAGGCAGGAGCAGGCGCGTCCGCTACTCGATGCGTTCGAGATCTGGCTGCGCTCGACATTGGGTTCGGTGTCGCAGAAAGGCGATACCGCCAAAGCCATCAACTACGCGCTGAATCAATGGGCGGCGCTCGCGCTGTACATCGAGGATGGCGCCGTGGAAATCGACAACAACGCAGCCGAACGCGCTTTACGTGCCGTCGCTCTCGGCAGGAAAAACTTCCTGCACTTCGGTGCCGACAGCGGCGGCGAACGCGGGGCCGCAATCTACACCCTGGTCGGTACCGCCAAACTGAATGGCCTTGATCCCGAGGCCTACCTGCGCCACGTCATCGCTCGCATCGCCGAGCATCCCGTCAATCGCGTCGACGAGCTGTTGCCATGGGTCGTTGCCGATCGGCTTCACCACGACGTCGCCTGAACTCAACGCGCTGCCGTCCAACAATTCGCTATCAACACGCTGTCAAGAACGGTCGTGGCCGGACGGTTACATTATAACGATTTGCCCGTCTTTTTGGTTGATTGCAAAAGCCGGAAAGGGACAGTCTGGCTCTCCTGTTATCGCGTTTCGAAACGGGGACTCGGGAACTTGGCCAACGGAAACTCAGTTTTTCTTTCTGGACCAATGTCACATTTTTTGGGTATTTACAGCGGACGTATGCACGAGGAATCTGATGTTGGGATGGTGTGGCGGGCTAATGCTATTGCCGAGTTACTCGAGACCATCTGAAGTGAGTTGCGAGGACATATATGATCGAAGGTAGAGCCATGTGTCACGGAAAACAAACAATCCACTGTTATCCGCGAGTCGCGGCCGCTCACGATGCTTCAGAGCTAGCGGCGGTCTTTCGTCGGATCGCCGGCAAAAGCGCCATCACGTTCCGTCACGCGAGGATGCTTGTCGGATCGAAATTTGCTCGCCAGTTCTCGCAGACGAGCCGCAGCCACGCCCTGTCCGTCGGTCAACGGCTGGCGACTGCCTGCTGGTTTGTCTTTCACCTGTGGTTGCATAGTCAAGCTCCTAAGTCCTTGCTTTTTGGTCCAATTCTGTCCGGCCGGCGGCGGTTCGAACCCCAAACCCTGATAGTAGGCGATCAGCTCCGGAACCGGATAGACGATTGCCAGCGTGCCGACGGCAATATGCAGCGCGTACCCTGCGGGGATCGCAAAGATTGTCGCGCGGCCGCTCGACCGCTCAAGACGTGCGTCCCGCGACGAGACTCGACGTAGGAGACCAAGCGCCGATCCCGCCGACAAAGGGAGATCTTGAACCCTTATTTGTTTCCCGCGTCTGTCAACCAGAGTGTAAACTGAGGTCATTATCGAGGAGCCGAAGATGGGAGCACCGCTAAAGAATCCGCCTGTCTACTTCACCGTGGCGCAGGTCCGTTTCAATGTGCTCCTGAAGCTCGCGGAGTTCCTGCCGTCGATCCAGGAAGCTATGCGACGAGCCGGTTTCCCGGATTTCGTTAGCCACAGATCGATCGCGCTCCAGATCGTGATGCAGGACGGGCAGGCCGTGCCGACTCCTCTTCCTCAGGAACGCTTCCTGTTTGGAACCACAGATAGAGCCCACTTTTTCGTGATGGGACCGGAGTTCCTCACGCTGCAGTCCACTAACTATGGAACCTTTGAAGAATTTTCGGGGATGTTCCTCCAGGGGCTTGAGCGCGTCCACGAGTTGGTCCAGCTCGATTTCATTGACCGTGTTGGTCTGCGGTACCTGGACCATGTAGCACCCACGGCTCAGGATTCGTTGGGTGAATATCTAGCGCCTGAAGTCCACGGAATGAGTGCGCATTTCGGAGGCACGCCTGTTCATTCATTTTCAGAAACACTTAATATCGTCGAAGGCGTCCGGCTTCTTTCCCGAGTAGTAATTCGGAGCGGCGGCCTCTCGTTCCCGCCGGATCTGTTACCGGATAACATGGAAATCAATAAGAAATTCCTCGCCTACAACGGCCATCACGCTTTGCTGGATACTGACGGTTCTGTCGAGGGCCGAGAAGTGTTCTCGTCAGATTTTGTTCGGAGCCGACTGCAAGCCATTCACGAAGTGATCGGAACCGCCTTCAAGGCCACTGTGACCGAGCACGCTCTCGCGATCTGGGACGAAAAATGATCGAGACTCTCGCTATTTTTGGCATGAACGATGGACACACTGGCCTCGGTTATCGACCGGTTCCTGCGATTTATCGGCGCGCACCAATGAAGCTGCAGCGTCTCCCGTTTATTGGAGCATCCGGTACAGGAGGCTTGGACGGTGAAGGCTACTACCGCGTCCACATAGGCTACGAGCCTTTTTCCGTTGTCGACTGCGCGATGGCAAGCCAGCAACCACCGTTTGCAAAGTTGATGGAGGAGGTAAAGGTTGGCTTTGCCCGCACCATGTCGCGCCTGCCAGAGGTGTTTGGCGTGTCGCGCCAGACTTTGTACAACTGGCTCGACGGCGAAACGCCGAAGGACGTGCATCATGCCAAGCTAAGACAACTTGCCGAGGCTGCCCGTGCCTTTGCCGAACTTGGATTCAAGCCCACCTCGCTTTCCCTCGATCGTAAGATCTCGGAGGGCAAGTCCTTGCTTCAGCATCTCAGCGATGGCGCGGATGGACGGGACACTGCAAAGAAGCTCGTTCGTATTACGCAACGAGGAGCCGATTCGAGAGCGAAGCTCGACGATCTGCTCGGCAGCCGGAAGGCAAAGCCAGACGCCTCGGATATGGGAGCTCCTTCACTCAACGAGAGTGTCTGAACCTGTTATGAACGATGAACCGCCAAAACTATGGGGACGCGACACGCCTTGGCGCCAAGGGCGGGTACTGGAGGCGGGGACCGTAGAAGCACTCAATCTCAGACAAAGCATTGACGAAGCTGTCGCTCTCGTTGTCGTAGTGAGTCACGACTGCGACTTAGCAAACGACAATCTCGACGCCGAGCCTGCCGCCGAAGTCATTGTCGGAAAGCTAGTCGGGGCAGCTAACGGGAATTTCTCGTGGGGTAAAGCACCGCGCACACTTCATCTATCCATGGCGCGCGATGGCGGATTTGTGACGGTTGAGTTGGTCGCGACGGGTAAGCGACTGATCCCCAAGCGCGAGTTGGCACAATTCGAGCCCGACGACGGATTCGACCTCGACGGTCAGGGACTAGCAGTTCTAAGAAGCTGGCTAGGCGCACGGTACAATCGCAGCGCGTTTCCGGATCCGTTCGTCAACCGCATGGCCGCTACCAAGCTCGACTCGAAGCTTGCAAAAGCTCTCGAGCCGCGCGGAGCACTGATATCCGTCGTTTATTTCGACGTTGACGGAGGCCGAATTGTCGACCGGGACGAGGGCAGCCCCTACGAGCTAAGCATTGTGTTGGTGTACCCTGCTGGCGACGATGCCGAGGCGTCAGCGAACGCCGCAGATGAAGTTGCGAATGCCGTGCAGCGAATATGCGAGCAGCGCCTGACCAGCGGAACGGACATCGTGCTGAAGAACTGCCTCGCCATCTCAGAGGAAGACCTCCCCGTAAGTCGAGCGCGAGTTCTTCTGCAGTGGCGATTCGAGTATATGACGCTTCGCTCGAACGGTCATCCGGGACCTGCGCAGACTTAACTATTCCGTAGCACGACACATGGATGCCTTAACGCGGCTTTTGGCTTGCCGTTCCGAGAGCCAGCGAGGCATCGCCTATTGGGATCACATGTGTCGGATCGCGCCCAGCCAGAGGTCATGGCCACCGCAACTGAACGGATGGAAAGTAAAATAGGCAGAACCGCCATTTTTTCACTACGCCTTCCCTCGTTATTATTTAATGCGATAGAAGCGCCGCAGCCTAAGCGACATTTTTTCAGCGTAGCAGGTCTGAATTCAGGAGAGTGTCGTGAGTCAAGTGCCACACAATCTGGGCAGCGAGGCGCGAGCCGAACTTCTCTGCTATCTGGTCGTGTCTCAGCTTACTGCACGAGCACTCACCGACGAGTGGCTCTCTGCGGCCAACGTAATAGAGACTCTGCGAATTTGGCTGCGGGCCAATGGCGCATCGACGAATTGGAGAACCGACTTGCTTTGGCCGGCGCTGCGGAAGAAATGGCTCGGTCGCTCTCCATCCATTTTCCAGTCGATGAACACTCTCTCGCACAACTATTCCATGTCGACCGCTGGCAGCTGGACCATCGCTCGCGCACCGTCCAGTCAGTGTATCAAGCGTGCATTGGACATTTCGATGGTTCCGAGTGAATGAATCTCAATGGTCGTGAACGACTTCCGCGACCGGCCGCAGTTGTTAAGACAGTATCACTTTCCGTGAGGCAAAGGCTGGCCCGCCGTGAGGGAATCTAACGCGGGTTAGCATTGCCAGGGCCGCAAGATGTGGATGCGCCGCACCGCGGCGATTTTCGGCACGGAGGCCAACATGGAAAACGATATCACTGTGTACGTCGGTCTGGACGTTCACAAGGACTCGATCACGGTCGCGTATGCTCGCGGCACGGGCGAGGTCGAACTGCTCGGCAAGATTGGTACGACGAAGACGGATATAGATCGCCTGAGCAAACGTCTTCAATCGAAAGCGCGCCGCGTAAGCGTCGTTTATGAGGCGGGCCCCTGTGGCTACGGCCTTTACCGGCAACTGGTCCAGAAGGGATTCGACTGTATGGTGTGCTCACCGTCGTTGATTCCCAGAAAGCCCGGCGAGCGCGTCAAGACGGATCGGCGCGATGCGGTCAAGCTTGTACGCTCCCTGCGGGCTGGGGACCTGTCAGAGGTACACGTGCCGACCGTCGAGGACGAAGCGTTTCGTGACCTGGCCCGTGCATGGATGTCGGCCCAAGACGATTTACGGCAGGCGCGGCGACGGCTTAAATCGTTTCTGCTGGCACATAACGTACGCTATGTCGGTCACGCCGACTGGGGACCTGCTCACCGGCGCTGGGTAAGCCGGTATGCGTTTGGCAGCGAATGGCAGCAATTCGCATTTGAGGAGCTGCGGCGTACGATTGAGGACCGGCTCGCACAATGCCAGCGCATTGAAGCCGCCTTGCGTGAGGCGGTGACGACCTGGCGATTCTATCCGGCCGTCCTGGGTCTGCAGGCCATGCGCGCCATTGCGGCCCGGTCACATTTTTCAGGACAGACTCATCTGCATGCTTCGGCGCCTGTCGCTGCAAGAATGATGATACAAGTCGAACCGCCACTTTCGCCGGATACGATCCATGTCCATTGACCGCATCGACGCCAATATTCTCGCGCTGCTTCAACGCAACAACCGCCTGACCACTGACGAAATTGGCAAGGCCGCAGGGCTATCGTCGACTGCCGTACAGCGACGCCTCAAAAAACTGCGCGCGGACGGCGTGATCGAAGCGGACGTGTCGATCGTGCAGCCCAAGGCCGTCGGCCGGCCGATCTCGATCGTGGTCATGGTGACGCTGGAACGCGAGCGGGCGGATATCGTCGACCGCTTCAAGCAGTCGATCCGGCAGACACCCGAGGTCATGAATGGCTTCTATGTGACGGGCGATTCGGACTTTCTGCTGATCGTCACCGCCCGCAGCATGGAAGACTACGAACAGTTCACGCGCAAGTTCTTCTACGAAAACCCCGACATCAAAGGCTTCAAGACGATGGTCATCATGGACCGGGTGAAGGTTGGCTTCTCCGTACCCATCGACTTCTCCGAGCTCAGCGGGGAGTAAGATCAATGGGTACGGCAGATCAAACCAGAAGGCGGAGCCAGTCAGCCGCCCGCCGCCCATGTCGACAGATCCCGCGCGTCGAGGTCTCCGTCGAGACATTCCATAACCCGCTCGCCCATCAACGCCGAAAACTTGAACATCTGGCCATCGCAATTCGTGACGACGATACCGTCGCCGAAGCGCTGCACGTTGAACTGCTCGCTGGTGTCCTTCACGTAATAGCCTACAGCCATGCGCAGTGGAACGTACTCTTCCGCGCGGCGCAGATACGGCGCGAAGTGGCCGATGACTTTATGGCCCTCCGCCGGGTCCGCCGCAAATCCGTCGCGCGGCGTGCCGACACGGCGATGAGCGCCGGATCCGAATTTGAGTCCGGTTCCGTCCACCGGCATCAGCGCGTAGTTGTCGCCCTCCCCGATGTCGGTCAGACAAGGACCGCCGGCCCACGCTTCCGCATACTGGGCGGGCGGTCCGACATAACATACGGCCTGCCGCCAGATCGGCAGATTGCCGTGGTTCAGCCTGACTGCCGAAGCATCGTCGAGAGCAAGCGTGGGAAGCCACGCGCCGGCGGCCACGACGAGTGCATCGCCCTGAATCGTCGTGCCGCCATCGATCCGCACTCTGGCCCGCGAAACCTCGACTTCGACCGCGCGCGTATTCTCGTGGATGGTGGCGCCATGCGCTCTGACCCAGGCCGCGAGTCCGCTGACGATCCGGTCAGCGAACAGCACGCCGCCTTCGTCCGTGTACAGGCCGCACGCCGCCTTCGGCAACTTCAGTTGCGGAACGCGCTTCTCCATGTCTGCATGGTCGAGCCATTCGAATGCAACACCCGCCGCCTGGAGCGACGGAACCGATGCCGCGACATAGTCGTTCGTATCCGTCGAGACGCCGAGCGCGCCGGCGCGGTAATAATGCTGCGCGCCGAGATCGCGCCACAGCCGGTTCCACGCAGCGAACGCCTGATGAACCATGCGCGTATAGCCTTGCGCCGCGCCGTACTGGAAGCGGATCATCCGGTGCTGGTCGAACGAGGCACTGTGCGGATTCGGCACCGTGTTCTGTTCGATGATCGTCACACGGTGGCCGCGCAGCAGTGCCGCCCGTGCGGTCGACAGACCCACCGCCCCCGCCCCGACGACCACGACATGCCGTTGCGCGCTGCGCGCCACGTTTTTCTGCTGTTGCATATGCGTTACCTTGCCCTGTTATCCCGTTGGCCCGAAGACCGTCTGTATGCGGTACACGCTTAGAGCGCGGGCCGCCGCGCCGATGCGCCGCCTTCAGCGAGTCGCCGTTCGATTACGCGCATGGCCAGCAGCGCGAAGAAGTTGATCAGCAGATAAAGCGCCGATGCAATCGCGAAGATCTCGATGATGGCGAAGGTCTCGCTCATCAGCCGCTTCGCCTCACCGGTGATTTCGAGCACCGTGATGGTCGATGCCAGACTCGATTCCTTGATGACGATGGCCACTTCGTTGCCATAGGCCGGCAGCGCGTGACGTACCGCGAGCGGAAAGCTCACGCGTCGCAGCAGCGTCGCCGGCGACATGCCGCACGCGAGCGCCGCTTCGAGCGAGCCTTTCGGCACGGCCAGAAACGCGCCCCGGAAAATCTCCGACGTGTAGGCGATCGTATTGAGCAGCACCGTCAGCATCGCGCAGTGCAGGCTGTCGCCGAAGAGCCACCACAGCACAGGTGTGTCCTGAATGAACTGCAGTTGCCCGAAGCCGTAATAGATGATGAAAATCTGCACCAGCATCGGCGTGCCGCGAAAGAGCCCGCTGTAGGTGTCTCCGAGGCGGGCGAGTAAGCGGCGCGCGCCGATGCGCAGCAATGCCAATCCGACACCGAGCGGAAATCCCGCCACGATCCCTACGATGCCGATCAGCAGGGTGACGCGCGCCCCTTTGAGCAGAAACGGCAGGGACGTATTGATCAGATCACCCATCACCTACCTCCGACGAAGCCGCGATTCAGGGTGCGTTCGATCACGACGGACACGCGCTGACTGGACCAAGTAATGAACAGAAAAACGAGGCCCGCGATCATGTAGAACAGCAGCGGGCTATGAGTGATGCCCGCGGCAATCGCGGACACGCGCATGAGTTCCTGCAGGCCGACGACCGAGACCAGCGAGGTATCCTTGATCGTCATCTGCCAGACGTTGTTGAGGCCGCCGAGCGCATAGCGGAACATGAGCGGCGCGATCACGCGCCGGTAGATGGTGAGGCGGTTGAAGCCGAGCGCCTGCGCCGCTTCGATGCCGCCCGGCGCGATGGACTGCAGCGCGCCGCGCAACACCTCGATCGAATAGGCCGCCGAGATCGCACCGATCGAAACGGTGCCCATGATGAAGCTGTATGCCGAACGCAGACCCTCGCGGAAGCCGAACAATTCGCCGATGTGATCGACGGTTTCCACGGAGCCGAAGAACAGCAGATAGATCACGAGCAGGCCAGGCACGCTGCGGATAACGCCGGTGAAGGCTTCGATCGCCAGAGACAGGATCGCCACACGGCGCCAGCGCGCGATGGCGAGCGGCACCGCCACGACGATGCCGAGCACCATGCCAAGCAAGCCAAGCAGGATGGTGACCGCGCTCCCCTTGAGGATCGATATCAGCCAGCCTTGCTTGAGCAGTAACTGTAGTGTGTCGATAAGCATCGTGGCGGTTCGCTTCCAGACGGATGTTCGGGGTGTCGATCGCGTGCGGGACGAAGGCCGGATCTCGCCTCGCATCCTGCACGTCCTGCCGGCTTCTCAATCAGAGCGCACACGGAATCGTGTAGTCTTCCTGGAACCACTTCTCGCTGATCTTCTTCATCGTGCCGTTCTTGATCAGCGTGCAGAGCGCCGTGTCCACCTGCTTTTTCAGTTCCACATTGCCCTTGCGGATCCCGACGCCCATGCCCGTACCGAGAATTTCCGGGTCTTCCTTCTGACGAACTGCCACCGGAACACGCGTAATAGCCGCGCCGCTCGGCGTTTTCATCACATCGGCCCAGGTCGGCGAATCGCTGAACGCGGCGTAGAGCCGCCCGCTTTGCAGATCGCTCACCATCGCATTGACCGAGTCATACGACTTGATGTCCGCATTCGCGAAATGCTTTTCGACGTACTTCGCGTAGGTCGTACCGTTCACGACGCCGACCGCTTTGCCGTCCATCGCCTTGCCGACCGCTTCGAGCGAGCTGGCCTGAAGCAGCGGCGATCCCTTCTTGACGGCGAAGTACTTGGTCACGCCGGCGTAGGGAATCGAGTAGTCGATCTGCTTCCTGCGCGTTTCGGTAATGCCCAGGCCCGAAACGATCACATCGAACTGGCCCGCCGACAGCGCGGGAATCAGCGTGTTGAACGACTGGACCACAAACTTGCACTGCGTCTTGAGTTCGGTGCAGATGGCGTTCGCGACATCGGCGTCGTAGCCGGTGACATTACCGTTGGCATCCGCCATGCTAAAGGGCGGTGCATCACCCTCGGTTCCGACGGACAAGGTCGCCGCCTGTGCCGGAGCGTAGGCCGAGAACAATACTGCGGCGCTCATCGCGAGCGAGAGAAAAGACCATTTCATACAGTTTTCTCCAAACAGTGAGAGTGGTTTAAAAGCATGTCACCGGACCGATTCGTGGTGGGGTCGGTCGTTAGTGTTGAGACAGAAAACTGCGCACCCGTTCCGACTTCGGCGAGGTGAAGATGACTTCCGGCGTGTCGTCTTCCTCGATTCGTCCCTGATGCAAAAAGATGATGCGTGACGATACTTCGCGCGCGAAGCGCATTTCATGCGTGACCAGCAAAATCGTGTTGCCCTCTTCCGCCAGCTTGCGAATGACCTTGAGTACTTCGCCGACGAGTTCCGGATCGAGCGCCGAGGTCGGTTCGTCGAACAGCACGACGCCCGGCTTCATCGCCAGCGCCCGCGCAATTGCGACGCGTTGCTGCTGACCGCCTGACAGTTGCGAAGGATAGGCATCGCGCTTCTCCGCCATGCCCACCTTCGCCAGCATCTGGATAGCCGTCTCTTCCGCTTCGGCACGCTTCATCCCTTTGACGAACCTGAGCGCTTCCGTCACGTTCTCGATCACCGTGCGATGCGGCCATAAGTTGAAGCTTTGAAACACCATGCCGATCTGCTTGCGAAACTCGGGAATAGCAGCCGTGTTTTTCGATGAACTCACACCCTGCCGGTCGGTATCGAACTGCACGGTCTGCCCATGCAGGCTCACTGCGCCGGAAGTCGGCATCTCGAGAAAATTGATGCATCTGAGCAGGGTGCTCTTGCCCGATCCCGACGATCCGATCAACGAAATGACCTCGCCCTGATTCACTTTCAGGTTGATGCCGTTGAGAACCAGATCGGCGGCGAAGCGCTTTTTCAGATCGCGGATTTCGAGGATGGGCTTGGCTGTCATGTGAGTCGTCCGGTTGAGGCGGTGTAAATCAGGTCAGGCTGCGCCGGTCGTTGCAGATCGCCGGATTTATGCAGTTCCTGCGTGACTTGATCGATGGCCTTGCCTGCGATATCGACCATCTCGTCGATCTCGGCCTGCGTCATGGTGAGCGGCGGTGCGAAGCCCAGAATGTCGCCGTGCGGCATGGCGCGCGCTATCAACCCGCGATCGCGTGCGGCCTGCGAGATGCGTGCGCCGACCTTCAGCGCCGGATCGAAGCGCAGCTTCTTGCCCGAATGCGCGACGAACTCAACCGCCGCCATCATGCCGACGCCGCGCACTTCGCCGACGAAGGGCAGATCCGCGAAACGTTCCCTGAAGCGGGTCTGCATATACGCGCCGTTGGTTTCCGCCTTGCCGGGCAGATCTTCCGCCTCGACGATATCGAGCACCGCATTGGCCGCCGCCACGCTGATCGGATGGCCGGAATAGGTATAACCGTGCGAGAAGCTGCCGACCTGCGGCGTCGCGTCTTCCATCACCTGATACACCTTCTCGCTGACGATGCTCGCGGACAGCGGCGCATAGGCGGCCGTCAGCCCCTTCGCCACCGTGACAAGATCCGGTTCCATGCCATAGAGCGTGGAGCCGAACAGCTTGCCGGTACGACCAAAACCAGTGATGACCTCATCGGCGATCAGCAGCACGTCGTACTTCTTGAGAACCGCCTGAATCGCGGGCCAATAGCCTTCTGGCGCGGGAATAATGCCGCCCGTGCCGAGCACCGGCTCGCCGATGAAAGCACCGACCGTCTCCGGCCCTTCGCGCAGGATCATCGCTTCGAGTTCGGCTGCACGGCGCGCGACGAAGGCCGCGACACTTTCGCCCGGTTCCGAACCCCAGTAGTGATGCGGCACGCCCGTATGCAGAATCCGCGCGGTCGGCAGATCCATGTGGTCGTGATAGAAACTGAGGCCGGTCATCGATCCCGACACGACCGAGCAACCGTGATAGCCGCGTTCGCGCGAGATGATCTTCTTTTTTTGCGGCAGGCCGCGCAGGTTGTTGTAGTACCAGACGAGCTTCGCCTGCGTTTCGTTGGCATCGGACCCGGACAGCCCGTAGAACACCTTGGACATCTTGCCCGGCGCCATCTTCACGAGACGATCGGAGAGCTTCGCCAGTTGATCGGTCGTATGCGATGCATAGCTGTGGTAGTAAGCAAGCTTGTACGCCTGACGCGCGATTGCCTCGGCCACTTCCGTGCGGCCATAGCCGACATTCACGCAGTAAAGACCGGCGAAGCCGTCGATATACTCGCGGCCCGTCGCGTCCTTGATACGCACGCCCTTGCCCGTTTCGATGATGACGGGATCGGTAGTGCCCGTCGCATAGTCCTTCAGATATGTGAACGGATGCAACACCGAGCGTCGGTCCATCTCGGTAATCTGATCGATGTATTCCATGAGTATTCCTTTCTATGACAAATCTGGTTCAGCTTGATTGAGTGATTTAAACCGCGTGCGATGGCGTCATGCCGCGCGCGAGGTCGCCGACGCATACGTACTTCAGTTCGAGAAATTCGTCGATACCATGCGTCGAGCCTTCGCGACCCAGTCCGGATTCCTTCCATCCGCCGAACGGCACGGGCGGCCCCGTGAACGATGGGGTGTTAACCGCCACCATGCCGTACTCGAGCGCGGCCGAGCAACGGATTGCGCGGTTCAGGTCGGCGGTGAACACATAGGCGGCCAACCCCATCTCCGAGGTGTTCGCGCGGGCAATCACTTCGGTTTCCGTATCAAATGGAAGAATGGCGGCGACCGGCCCGAAAGTTTCTTCCCGCGCGATCAGCATGTCGTCGGTGACATCGCAAAGGGCGGTGGGTGTAACGAAGTTGCCGTCGATCTCGCCATTGCCCGCGAGCACGCGCGCGCCGCGCTGGATGGCGTCGTCGATCTGCGCGCGGCACTTACTGGCGACAGCCGCCTTGGTCATCGGACCAATATCGGTATCAGGCAACAGGCCATGCCCGACCTTCAGGGCGGCGACGCGACCGGCGAAGCGATCGCAGAATGCGTGATAGAGCTTGCGCTGCACATAGATGCGGTTCGCGGCGAGACAGTCCTGTCCCGAGGTCGCGAATTTAGCGGCCATGCAGGCTTCGACGGTTGCATCGAGATCGACATCGTCGAACACGAGGAGCGGTGCGTGACCGCCCAGTTCCATGGAGAGCTTCTTGACGGTCGCGGCAGACTGTCCATACAAGATCTTGCCGATGGCGGTCGAGCCGGTGAAGCTCACCGCACGCACGCGGCTGTCGCCGGCGATGATGCCCGCGAAGCGCTCGCCGTCGCCGTGAATGATCTGAAACACGCCATCTGGAATGCCCGCTTCCTTCGCAAGCGTCGCCAGCACGAACGCGGACAAGGGCGTCTCGGGTGCGGGCTTGACGATCACGGGACAGCCGGCCGCGAGCGCGGCGGCGGCTTTGCGCGCGATCATCGCCATCGGGAAATTCCACGGCGTGATGGCGACGGTGATGCCGATCGGCTGCTTCGAAACCCAGCCCATGCTGGCCGGTTTGTGAGGAGTAAAGGTCTGGCCGCTTACGCGAATCGCTTCATCGGCGAACCAGTCGATGAACGCTACACCGTAGCGGATTTCCGCTTCCGCTTCGTTCAAGGGCTTGCCTTGCTCCGCACTCAGGATCTTTGCGAGCGAGGCACTTTCCCGGCGAACCGCAGTCGCCCATGCCCGCAGTGCGGCGCGGCGCGCTTCCGCCAACCGATTGCGCCAGTCCGGAAACGCACGTTCCGCATGGTCGATGGCGGCACGAATCTCGTCCGCTCCACGGACCTGCACGCGGGCGATGACCTGTCCGGTCGCCGGGTCTTCGACCAGTGCGCCCTCGTCGACCGAGGCGCGGACATCGAGGTCCGCCACGTCCGGAAAAAACTCGACAACTGAAGCCGAATCCGCGAACAGGCGCTTCACTTCGAGGACATCGAGTGCTACCTGCGCCAGATATTCAGTCACGCTCCACCTCTTCGTCGATTCGATGTGAGAAATTCTAATCTCGCAGAATCGCCTAAAACAAACGTTGAACCGCATATACAAGCAGTATTACTGCTAAATAACCTTAGTTTTTGCAGTAATTCGAATACCAGGTCGAACAAGCGTTTATCGGGCAGCCCGGAGGCGGAGGGGTCGCCCGACTCATGAGTCGATGCATTGGAGGTGTCTATTAAGCGCGACGCTCCAGAAGAAGTGCGAAGGAGGCGAGCATAAATGCTGCGTGAAATTCTCGAATACGCATAAAAAGCGCAGATTCATCACCGTTTTCGCTTTCGATTCACAAATTGGCACTTATACACTCTGCTTCGTGTTCGCCCTTAACTTTCTGGATTGACTGCCATGTCGTCACTTGTTCATTTCAATTTCAATCACCTCGGCACGCCCCGCATCGGCGCGCCCCAGCCCGACCGTGTCGTGGAAGGCTCGCAGGTATTCACGACGTGGGACATCGACCAGACGGAGTCGGGCGATGTGCGCACCGGCGTTTGGGAAGTAACGCCGGGCGCTTATCGCTGCATCAAGGGCAGCACGTGGGAGGTGTGCGTCATCCTGTCCGGTGTCTCCGAGATCACTGAAGACGGTCAGGAACCCTTCACCGTGCGCGCGGGCGATAGCTTCGTGATGAAGCCAGACTTCGTCGGAACGTGGCGGGTGATTGAGCCGACGCGCAAGATCTGGGTGTCGAAGGACTGATGACATTGCTCTACAAGGCCGATCCCGAGGCATCGACGCGGCGCGTGGGCGTGCTCGGTCTCGGCATATTCGGCACGGCGGCACTCGAAATGCTGCAACGGTTCGGCTTCCCATGCGCTGGGTGGAGTCGCTCGCAGCACGCGATCGAAGGCCTCGAGTGTTACGCGAGCGATGGCGCGCTCGATGCATTCCTGGCCCGCAGCGATATCCTCATCTGCCTGCTGCCGCTCACGGATTCGACACGCGGCCTGCTCGGCAAGGGCGTGTTCGATGGCTTGCCGCGCGGCGCATCACTCGTCAACGTCGGACGCGGACCGCATCTCGTGCAGCAGAATCTGCTCGACGCGCTCGACAGTGGCAAGCTGCACTTGGCCATTCTCGACGCCACCGATCCCGAACCGCTGCCGCCGGGGCATCCGTTCTGGGCGCATCCCCGTGTGCGTTTGACACCGCATATCGCAAGCGCGACGCGGCCTGAAAGCGCCGTGCAGGTCGTGCTGGAGAATCTTCGGCGACATCTCGCAGGCGAAAGCATGGTCGGCGCCATTGACCGGGCGCAAGGCTATTAGATGTATAAATTCCGGCGGCCGTCGCCCCCGGACTAGGCCCGTTATACACAAATTCCGATGGTTATTGAACGGGCAGCCCGATTTGGCGGCCGCTACCCGACCGGGATTTCCAATCGGATTTGTGTTCCATCGATCGAGAATCCATTGGCCCGGGACTGGTGCGACGCCCCACTTTTCACGGCGAAAAGTAGCGCGTGCGTATCCCTGGGGGCTCTGGAGCAAATAGCAGAAATGATCGATGAGGTTGTTTTTAATAGGATAGCTTATTGAACCGACAGGACCATTTTCCAAACGGTCGGCGTAGCGGTATCTTTGAGGTCGAACGTTGCGAGATTGAACTGACCCTTTCGAATGCGATGCATCAACTCGATGCCTGCAATCGTGGTTGCGGCGCTCCTGAACCGCTTGAGGCCAAGCATGACCTTCGTTGTCGTGACCTGATGGGCGAGGAGCGGCGGTCAGATCGGTCATCGTGCTTCCGGATGGACGGGGCACGAGAAAGGTTATACGACCAATCGTCGAATTGCAAAGTATCCAATAAGCGCGTTGGTTCAAGAAACGTGAATGGACGGTCCGGGTCATGTGCATTCCGCCGCGGACGCGTTCATATCCGGCGGCATCCGATGCTACCCGGTCCGGCTGCAATCCGCGACACATCGGTCCACCTGACTCCCGCGCCGATAGTGGCTGCCCCGGACTGCGGCGCCGCCGTTGCGCTTGCCGACGCCGCCTTCGGCCTTAGCGCCGCGAGTCGCCCCTGAGCCTCGTCCGTAACTAGCGACAGATCATTTGAACGGCTGTTGCTGGTCTGCAATCCGTCATCAAGTTCTGCGTCACCGGTGTCAGCCTGGGGTCGTCCATAGCCGGCCGCATCAAAAACAACTAGTCGGCGGAGTCGCAACGCGAGAATTGTCGATAGGTCGGCTTTGCGATCGCCAGTAGGTGGCGGGGCTGCGGACGCCCGCGCTCAGCCTATCGGCCTGTCGTCGTTGCCCTCGCTTCAATAAACCGGTGCCTTGTTGCCTAGCAGGTAGGCGCATTGACGGACGGAGCCGGCCCTGCCGGCTGGCCCGCTGCTTGCTCACCCGACGGTATCTACGCGACAATGCGCCCCCTTAGACTTCCTTTCACATGATCGTTCTCGCTTCATTCCTCGCGCGCTTTTTAGAGCCTCCGCCCGGCATTGTATGGTTTATATAATACTGAGTACGCGGCGGCGGCGAACATCAGAACGCCCGAAGTACTCGTTGGCAGCTCAGCGACAGCCCAACGTGCTTTTTTAAAATATCTTTCGACTTTGAAGCAGGGCGGCGATATGCCAGTAGAAAATGGGGCGCCGGAGCGTGCTCCGGTTTCAGGGGAAGCCTGGTCTGGCAAAGACATCTTTCGCAGTTATCGGCTCCTGGCGCAGTCAATGCCAGTGGTGTCTTGGACCGCAGAGCCCGATGGATTAATCGACTTTATCAGCGACCCCTATTTCGGTTTTGCACCGACCGCTCACAATCGCTACTCAAATGGGCGGGAAGATCCCCTTCATCCAGATGATGTAGCAGCCACCGCGGCTGCCTGGCAGCACACGATTAGCAGCAGGGTGGACTTCCGCATTAAGCACCGGATGAAGATCAGTGGAAGTTACCGTTGGTTTTCATCGCGTGCTAAAGCAGTCGTGGCACCGGACGGCGGCTTTCACGGCTGGCTCGGCGTGACCGTCGACATCGACGATGCGGTGGCAGCAGATGGCCTTGGGGTGGCCGCGGAGTCGCGTTACCGGTCGCTCGTTGCTGCCGCTAGTGACGTCGTGTACCAGTGCGATGCTGATGGACGGTTTGCATCGCCGCAGTCGTCATGGCAGCGATTTACAGGGCAGCCTTGGGAGGAACACCAGGGCTTCGGGTGGGCCCAGATGATCCATCCGGACGATCGCGCGAAGGCAGCGGCAGCTCTTTCAAAGTCGGTCGAGACCGACGCGCCATATCGTGTCGATGTGAGGGTGTGGTGTTCGGCAGCTGGCGACTACCATCGCTGTCGAATTAACGCCGCTGGCACCAAGGACGAACGCGGTGATGTGTTCGAGTGGGTGGGCATGATCGCAGACGTCGAAGATAACCTCCAGAATGCGGAGCGCCTGCGGGAGGAACAGGAGCGCCTCGCGCTTTCGATCGAAGCTGCGGAGATCGGCACCTTTCATTGCCCGATGCCGTTGAATAAGATCGTTTGGAACGCCCGCTGCAGGCAGCATTTTTGGCTCACGGATGATGAGGAGGTCGATTTCGACCGCTTTTATTCGATCATTCACCCCGCCGATCAAGAGGCCACTCGCGAGGCGGTCACACGGGCTGTCCTGACTGCAAAACCGTATGACATTGAGTATCGAACCGTATCGCCAGACGGCGAAGTCCGATGGATCCGCGCCAAAGGGAGTACCTATGGCGATGCGAGCGGGCGGCCGATTAGATTCGACGGTATCACCATCGACATCTCGGCTCAGAAAGCATTGCAGACCCAACGAGACAGGCTTTTAGAGCGGGAGCGGGGTGAAAAGGCAGCTGCGCAAAATGCGAGCCGGTTAAAGGACGCGTTCCTCGCGACCGTATCACACGAACTTCGCACGCCCTTGAACGCGATGCAAACGTGGATCTATTTGTTACGTCAAAATCATCGAGATTCCGAACTTGTGGCGCGAGCGCTCGAGTCTATCGAGCGAAACGTCCGAATGCAGGCGAAGCTCGTCGACGATCTGCTTGATATAGGACGGATAACGTCGGGCAAGCTGTTCTTAGAAATTGAGACCGTTTCCCTAAAGAAGGTCATGAACGCTGCGATCAGCGACGTCAAAGCGGCCGCGCTTACAAAGGATGTTCAGATTATTGCCGAGGTTGAGCATGACATTTCGCTGAAAGCCGACGTATCGCGGCTTCGGCAAGTCTTCGTCAATGTTTTGGACAATGCTGTCAAGTACACTAGCTCGGGCGGCTGGGTGAAAGTTTCACTTGTAGGTCAGGCAAGGGACGCCAAGATTTCCTTTGCCGACAATGGCAGCGGAATTGCGCCCGAATTTATGCCGCACCTTTTCGAGCCGTTCACACAGGCCGATACCGCAATCGGCCGTCACCATGACGGCCTTGGCATCGGACTCTCGATCGCCGCCAACATTGTTGATCTTCATGGGGGATCAATTACCGCGCGGAGCGATGGACTTGGTTTGGGCAGCGAGTTCGTCGTGACCCTTCGACGCCTTGACTCGGAGGACGGACCGACAGGGGAGGACAAATCGCTCACAGGAATCTCGCGGCGCGACGCCGATGTTTGTCGCCTCAACGGGGTTCGGATTCTGATTGTCGAAGACAATCTTGACGCGCTTGCAGCAATGGCAGCGGTTTTCGAACTGGAGGGCGCGCAGGTTGCAACAGCCGAATCTGCTTACGCGGCGCGGCATCTGCTGTCTTCTCATATTTACGACATCATTGCATCGGATATAGGCATGCCCGGTGAAGATGGTTATTCATTGATGCGCTGGATCCGCGAGCAGCAAATTCCAACGCCAGCGGTCGCTATTACCGCTTTCACTCGCCCGGAAGACGAAGAACGAGCTTATCAAGCCGGATTCGATTGGTTCCTCCCTAAGCCCGTAGATACAACTCGATTGCTCACGTTGATAGGCGACCTGGTATCGAAAGCTGCTGGCGGAGGGGGGCGCGAGAAGGGAGCACCAAACTAGAGGTTTGCCGACGATTCTCTGGCCGGTTACGCTAAGTATCTGCAAAGAGATGCAGATATGCATCGCTGCAGCGTTCCGAATGCGGAACTCGCAGCACGGGCGGCAACAGCGTCGGAAATTCCCGGCTCGGCGCGTGTACCGGCGGCAGGGCTCCGAACTACTCGCACATCAAGAGGACGCGACGGCGTGCCGTTGGAAAGCACCCGCCTCTATGCGACGTTCCCTTCGCGTAATCCCATAATCTTCTCCTACGGGTTAAGCGGTTAAGCGCATAGGCGCCCATCGGGCGGCGCAACCGCCATGCCACTGCAGTCGTTCCTGCGCACAGGTGCGTGGCCCGGGCATCGCGGAACAGCGGGGGCAGTATTGGCCTTTATGTTTGAAAGCGCATCGCCCTGGCGCACAGCGGCGGCGTTGACGTCGAATCCGAGGCGGCCACCGTGTTGTGGTGACGTGACCCCGGTGCCAAAAAGAACAAAGAACTCCCATTACCATTTGCGTCGGGAAAGGGTTGCGCAACCGTGGAGCGGGTCAAGCAGTGAACGCTTTCAGGATGTGCATTACGACCGGTGGAGCGCTGGAGCGGCATTCCCACAACATTTCACCGCTCACCGATCGCTTGTGCCACCTCATGCGCAAGAGGAGCCCGAAATTAGCGGCGTAATACCGCGCCCCGCGTCGTCAGCATGTGACCTCTCCAAACCGTCAATACGCGTCATTGCGTCACGCTCGGCGGCGCGCGCGGGTCCGAGTTCGGAATCAAGAGAGGGCGGACTGTGTTAAGGAAGGTCTGCATAAATCATGCAGGAATTGAGTTGCCAAATATGCCGTCGACTGCGACGATTTGGGCGTGAGACAAGGTAATCGGGGATTGGATTTGACGACCAAACGAACGCGCAAGCGCGAGTTCCTCGACGAGATGAACCGGGTGGTTCCATGGGGCGAACTGGTGGCGCTGGTATTGCCGCATGCGCCCGAAGGTAAGCGTGGCAGGCCGCCGTTTCCGGTAGAGACGATGTCGCGCATCCACTTTATGCATGTATGGACCCGACGCGTTTTGCAAGCTTTCTTTTGTGACGTAAAACGGTCTGCAAACATGTATCCGGCTTGCTTGGTGGGCCTATCGACATGCCCGCAGCAGCCTTGATGAGATCCGCGCGCCCTGTCCTTGGCAGCAGTTCGGCCTTTTTTATTGGCCGGCATAAAGTACAGGATCGTGGGGCGCTGGTCTAACCGGTTTTGTCATCACAATCAGAAAGCTTAGCAAACCAGTGATGGTTATTTCGCTATCGCTAACATGGGTTCTTCATAGTTTTCAGTGCCTTCATGTATCGGCCAGTGCAACAGGTTTGTATGTGGCTTCGGTGCTCAGAAGTACTTGAATGATGCGTGCATTCTTGTTGGCGAATGCAACGCAGGCTCGGTTATATCCTCGACGCGCAATCAACTCCTGCAGCCAACGGCTACGGGCGTCGAGTTTGCCGGACACGCGTATCAGGACAGATCTGGCTCCGTGAATTAACAGTGTCCGTAGATACTTGTCCCCTCTTTTACTGATGCCGTAGAGTTGCGATTTTCCGCCGGACGAGTGCTGCCTGGGCACCAGACCAAGCCACGCCGCAACATGACGGCCATTCCTGAAGCCGTCCGCGCGGCCGACAGCGGCGACAATTGCCGTCGCTGTAATTGGGCCGATTCCCGGGACGGCCGCGATCTTCTGGCACAGAGCCGAGCGATTCATGAACGAGCGAATCCAGCCTTCTGCCACGGCTATTTCCTCTTCCAGAACGCGCAAATGTTGAACGAGCGCCAAGATCAGGGACTGGCAGAAGCTGGTGAGCTCCCCCTCACTCTGTACGAGAATCTCGGGTATCGCCTGAAGGCTGCTGGCGACCGGGCCATCGCAATGCCGCGCTCGCCAAGAAGACCCCTTGCCTGGTTGATAATCGCCGTTCGTTGCTGGACCAGAAGTTCGCGCACACGGTGCGCTGCCTGCATGTCCCGTTGCTCAACCGACTTCACGGCAACAAAGTTCATGGACGGCCGGGATGCAGCCTCGACGATGGCTTCGGCGTCGTACGTTTTCGGTCACCGTTGGCGGGCGTGAGGTAGAATCATCCGTCTCAAAAAGCAGCGTTGGAGCAGTATTTTTGGTTGCGAAAGGATGCCAATGCCGAGCAAATCCTTCGCACCTTCGCTGCGGGCCATCGCCGCATTAGCGCTCTGGCCCAGCGCATCGCGTTGTGGGGCAACCGAGGTCAGACTTGATGCGAGCGATTTCGCACGTTAGGACCGTTGCAGCCCGCTTACGCTGTCTCAGTATCAAACGCCTATAACCCGTGATTTCGGTCTTCGCGTACCGTGCACGTGCTGCCGGTTGTGAGACCGCGGCACCACAATAAACTGGAGTTATTCGATGGGCCAACCTTACGGGCGTTCTAAAGCGCGGGGGGAGAAGTCGCAAGCGTCGCGTCAACCCCCAACTGGAAACCCGGCGCAACACATCAAAAAACACTTTGTAAAATCGGTGCCGTCGCGGGAGCCAGCGCAGACGGCATCCGTTATCAAGACGCGAGCGTTCAAGTTGCTCGTGAACGCCGTGGGCGCCGAGAATCTTGCTCTCGCGCTTGATTCAAACTTGGCGCGCATCGCGGAGCTGGCAAACGGCGAACGATTTACAGCCGAGACGGCGTTTCACATGGAAGCAACGCTGGGATTGCCGCACGGGTTTTTTGATCAACCGTACCCTGTATTGACTCCAGAGGTAACGGCCCGCCTGCGCTCACCGCTGGAAATCCTGCTGAACGACGGTGTAGCCGAGGAGGGCGGCGCTGGGTCGGACCAGAACGCTCTCGTATCGTCGACTGCTTACACGACTCCGCATGAAGTTCCGATAACACGGAGTAATGAGATGGCAACCAAAGAGCCCAAAGTAGCGATACCACCTCCGTCGACCAAGAAAGGCGGCTCGACGGACACAGGCAATCGAGCCCAGAAGCAGAACGGACCCAGCGGAACCAAGGTGGCCGGACCGACCAAAGCCGAGCTTCAGCATTCCTTGGAGTTAGCTGCCGAGCCCTCTGTGCTGGAAATTCGGCGGGTTAATCTGCACGTGTTGACAGCGCGCAATGGTTCAAAGGCATTGCTGGGTCGTTTATTAAACCTCAGCCAATCGAACATGGCCCATCGCCTGCACGGGAAGAAGCGCCTGGACGATGCAGAATCCGAGCGCATCACCAACGTGTTGGACCTGCCGTCGGGCTGGCTTGACACACCGCGCGAGACTGTGGACGTGCCGGCGGCTGTTTCGAATAAGCTTGCACCGCCGACGCGACACCGATCGAAATCGCGGTCGGCATCGGACGTTCAAAACGCTTCTTCAGACATCGCGGTTGAGGACGCTGCTAAAGATTCCGATCAGACTGATCGAGGGCTTGTTAAGGCGGAAAGCGCTGAACCAGAGGCACAGAGCGATTTAGTCAACGCAGTATCGGGAGCGCTCGCAAATAGCAACGAGAACACCTCTACACTGGAAACAGTTCCAATGGCATCAGCCGCCGCTCAGGTGTACAAGGCGAATAACAATCCCTCTACGGTGATGACAGACCTGGATACGCTCCGGGGTATCGCACCGATTGCTGAAGCGTTGTTGAAGACGCTGGCGGGAAAAGCGCGAATTGGACGTCTAGACGAAGGTACTGCCTTGAAACTGCTCCAGCAGATTGTTTCGTTGTAATAGATGGAACGCGTCGGAGTGAACACCCTCTAACCGAGCCGGGTACCGTTCATCGCTTCGCCTCAATATCTGCCATGGCATCGAAATCGAACAAACGTAAATCGACCCCGAACGCGCAGCGGCTCAGCCGCAGCGACTTATTACCCACGTCACCGTCAATCGCGCGCTCGATTTCGCTCAGGAATCACATGGCGCTTGCGGCAATGAAAAACGGGCAAGGCAACCTTGATCTCGCTGGAGAACTCCTGAAAACGCTTTACTGGATGTTTTACCTGAGTGACGACGCAACTGTGCAGGAACAGAAGGACAACCTCCTCGCTGCCGAGAAAGCTTTGAAATCGAGCATCGTTCGCGCAGCGGACACCCAGAAGTGGGCCCTCAACGAGATAGACGCGCTTCACATTGCGGCACTGCTTCGACTTCACGATGATCAGCTATCGACCTTGCCAGTGCATCGGCTGGAGCAAGCTAAGCGCCGGTTGCGGAAGCTTCTCGCTGGAAATGAAGGCTTTCCCAGTTTTGCTCTCTGACCGTGAGTTAAAGCACACCGGATCGACCGTAAAAATATTGACACTATAATGTTTAACACAGTGGTTAAAATATCACCGAAAGATGAAGATGTATTAAGGCGACATATATTCGAAGTTGGAGTTATCGATGTAGGCTCGCATGTCTCAGGAATCGCATAGCGCTATTTTGAGTTCGAGGCAAGCGACGCGGTCGCTTGCTTGAAAACCGCGGGCGTTCGCCGCTCGTCAATAGCATTCGCGCGGGAACTGGTGGAGATTCATCGCGCGGCAGGTATCGCGTATGTGGCGGCTGCAGTGCTCGGCCGGCCGGACGTCGCCGCTAAGGGTGAACTGAACGTCCTCGCGGCCGGCGCGCCCGCTGCGGTGGAAAAAGTGATGCCGGCACTGGAAGTCATTAGCGAACACGTCTGGGACATGAGCGATGAGCCGTCCACGGCCTATGCTGCCAAGATCGCCTGCAACATGATGATCACGATGGCCATTGAGGCGATGGCGGAAGCCGTAGTTCTAACGGAGACGAACGGACTTTCGCGAGAGCGCTTCTTTACGTTGATCCTGCGTACGCTGTTCGGCAGTCGCCCCTATCAAACCTATTCCGGCAATATCATCCGGAACGAATACGAACCCGGATTCAAGGCAACGCTTGGTCTCAGGGATCTTCGTCTGGCCAAGGAGGCCGCCACCGCTGCGGCTCGCGTACTGCCGATGCTTGATGTCGTTCACTGCCGGATGCGTGACGCCGTGGACGCGGGTTTTGGTGATCGCGACTGCTCCGCAATTGCAATGTTCACAATCGATCACGGTAACGGAGTCCGGAACGACCTGCCGATTAGGGGAGTCGCAGGAACCCGCTGAAGCGCAAGTTGGTTCGGCGAATTCGGCGTCGAACCGTCACCCTGATGCCGAGAGGCGTGTGTTTGATCGGCCGCTTTGGTGAAGACCCAAAGGCAGGTGCGGGTCGGCTACGGAAGTTCGCCGCGCGACCGCAGCGCTCGATTGGCGTCTGCCTCGAACTTCGGCAACCGGCCAGGAAGAGTCAATCGCCGAGCCTGCGCGGACGCCCGCTGCCTGGCGCAATTCGGTCATTGGGTGATAAACAGGCATCACCGCAAGGCCTACTATGTGCTCCGGATGGAGTGACCGAGTGCGCAGCGTCGTGGCGACGCTAACTCGATCACGCCGCAGTTCAGTCTCCAGCCAAACACACTCTACACAACAGAAAGAACCGCAGGATCTCCAGAGCGCCAGACGTTGTCGATCGTGCTCCGCGTGATGATCCAGACATCGCCCTTTCTTGCCAGTTCGACATCGTAGCGGTTCTTCATCAGATAGTGACGAGTATGATCGCCCCGTGGTACATGCTGGGCTTCTACAAGTGCATCGAGGCGGGCCGTGTCCCCGGCGATGGTGACCCGCGGGTTTGTGACGGAGTGCGTCGTATCCAGAGTCGCGAGAGATACCGTGAGGGCCTCGACGATAACGTCTCTGCCCTCGATGACCGGATAGTCGAACCCGGCTTTAGCAGCGGCCTGGCGAAAGTCCGATACGGCGTTTTCTGCGAGTGAGGAGGATAGAAGGTTCATGTCGCGACGGTCAATACCCGCGGCGAACCGGTAGAGGGCATCGACAACCGCAAGCTTGTCTGCGGCTTCGTTGGTGAGTGATGTTGACATGGTCATAAGTGTTGTCCTTCCTATTCCAGAAGTTTGCGAAGTGAAGCCATCGCGGCATCAGCGCCCAGGCAAGCAGCAATGGCTGTATCCCGTGATCGCTATTCGAGATTCGCGTCGATTCGCTCGATAAGACCATCGGTGTTGCGCTTGATCTTGAGAGTCCCGATCTCGTGGCCAAAGTCGCCTGTGAAATCCACGCGAGCGACGGCAGTGAAGTCGTCCAGTTGCTCCAGGGACAGAAGCTTGCTGGCGGTTTTGTAGCCAACGAAAAATTGCCTGAGGTAGAGGCGAATACCTTCGGCACCAACAAAGGCATCGCCAACGGAAACGTCGTCGATAACTGCATCGGCTGTGAAAAGGGTCGCCACGCCCTCGACGTCGAAGGAATTGGCGGTCTGGATAAATGTAGCAACGAGTTTCTCCATGGCCTGCTCCTCAAACGTCTACGATGGTGGTGTCTGCGATTGTCCTGGCAAAACCGCTGCCGAACAGCATCGCGGGCGTCTGGAAGCCCGGGCGGGCCTCGCCGGCCAAAACGCGCCGGCCGGCTTCGGCCGCAGCAGTTGCCGTGAATGTGTAGCCGTTGACCGTATCGAGAACCGAGCGGAAGATCCTGCCGTCGGAATCAGTTACCTCAACGACCGCCTGGTACCGGTTGGCCAGTCGTTCCTCCACGCTCGGTCCGTCTGGCAGTGCAGAGAGATCACCTCGTGGAAATCCATCGCCCGTCACGTGGACGAACGTCTCAATGTTTCGCACGTTCGTCGATCGCCAGATCGTGATGAGATCGGGGAGTGTCACCTGAAAACAGTCGACGGCACCCTTTCCGAAGTCGAACCCTCGGATGGCTCCTGCAGACCGGGGGACCAGCTTCCCGTCGGCCCGCACCAGAGTTTCGACGGTGACGCTCCCCATGGCGCTGACGGCCGAGCCTCGTGACAGACCGCCCGAGACGTGCATCGCCACCTTGATGCTCGAGGGATTGTTCGTTCTCGCAACAGCATTCTCGGCAAGGCACCCGAGCATTGCGACACTGCCGCCGCTGCCGGGCAGAAGCATGACGTCAGCAGTTCTGGCCTCTGCATCGAGCACTTCGGCCAGACGATATCCGTCGAGTTCCGCGGCGACGTCGAGATAGTGCACGCCGTTGCAGATGCTAGCCGTCATCATGACATTGGCGGTCCTGGAAAATGGCCCCGCGCAGTTGAGGAGGACACCGACGTCAAAGAGTGATCGGTCAATCACAGAAGAGTCTTCGAGCGCGAAGACCCGATACTCCACCCCGAGCCTCGCAGCAAGCGGTACGAGCGTCGCTTCATTGCGTCCTGCGAGGATTATCGACGTACCTGCTGCTGAGGCATGTTCTGCCGCCATGCGACCGGTATATCCCGTCGCGCCGTAAATCATGAGCTTCTTCATATCAGTGCTGCCATTCCTTATAGACAAATTCGAGGCTGTAGCCGTCGGGGTCGCGCACCTGAGCGGCGTAATAGCGCGGGTCATAGTGACGCTGCGGCCCGGGCGGATGGATTTCGGTGGCACCTACGGACATCGCCGCTGAGAAAGCCGCATCGACTTCGCGCTTGCCAGCGGCGATGAAACCGACGTGTGCGGCGCGACCTTCGACCGTACCTTCGCGCAACCAGAAGAACACGCGCCCGTTCGCACCAAAACCTTTGAGATCAGGGTGGCCGGCGGGGCCTTGGCTGCCGTCGTAGTCGATCGCATGTACGATGCCGAGCGGTGCGAGCGCCTTCTCGTAGAAAGCGATCGAGCGATTGATATCGCTGACGGATATGAAGACGTGGTCGAGCATGATGATTTCTCCCCGATTCAGATGATGTAACCGCCCGCCACTTCGATGTTCTGGGCATTGATCCAGCGGCTCTCGTCGGATAGCAGGCTTGCGATGACGCCGCCAATGTCTTCGGGCTCGCCCACCCGCCCGAGCGCCGTCTGGCCCGCAAGAATGGCCTCGAATTCATCGTTCAATCCGCCGCCCAGCTCTGTGCGGATCGCTCCCGGCGCAATCGAGTTCGCTCTGATGCGCCGCTCCCCGAATTCCTTGGCCATGTAGCGAGTCAGAACCTGCAGTCCGCCCTTGAACGCGGCATAGGGCGCGACGCCTGCGGTGGCGACGCGGCTGGTCGCACTGGTGACGTTGACGACGTGGCCGCCGTCCTCGATCAGCGGCAGAAGTGCCTGGGTCAGAAAGAACGGTCCCTTGAGATGCACGTTGAACAGCCCATCGAACTGGTCTTCGGTCACGTCGGTGATTGGAGCGTAGAGGCCGTGCCCGGCGTTGTTCACGAGGAAGTCGAAGGTCTGCCTGCCCCAGATGGCATTAATCCGTGCGGAGACCGCTTCGCGAAACTCGGGAAACGAGCTGCTGTTGCCGACGTCGAGCTTCAGGGCAACCGACGCCCCGCCGATCCCGGCGATTGCTTTCACAACCTGTGTCGCCTGTTCCGGATTGCTGTTGTAGGTGACGACCACACCCATTCCACGCCTGGCGCATTCGAGTGCGGTGCTGGCACCAATGCCACGACTACTTCCGGTCACAATGACAATCTTCACTGGGTCTCTCCCGTCTGTCTGGTGAGAGTGAAGATACGACCATCGAGCACCGCGCACTCACCCGATCCTCCTCGAAACTTGCCTATTTCTGCTGTTGGATTGCATGCCCGGATGGCCTCTGCTAGCGTGGGGCCATGGAAAAGCAACTACAGGAATTAAGAGCACTAACGTCCCGGGCTGAAAACAGGCGCACCGAGACGGGTATTCCGCGTGTCGCCATGGTCCAGGGAGAAATCCCCGAGCACCTGCTCGCTGCCGTCTACGAGCCTATGGTGAACCTGATCCTGACGGGATCGAAGACGATGACGGTCGGTGACCGGACCTTTCACTATGATCCGGCGACCTACTTCGTCATGTCCGTGGATCTACCCGCGGTTGGTACCGTCCATCCGACCGCGACCGGCGAACCGTATCTTGCAGTCAGCCTGACGCTCGATCCCACCATCGTCGCGGCGCTCATCCGCGATCTGCCGGTGCAGGTCTGCAGGACGCTGTTCGACTCTGGATTTTCAGTCGCACCGGTCAATGATGAACTGCTCGACGCCTGGATTCGGATGCTCCGGTTGATGGAGCGGCCGGACGAGATCGCGGTGCTTGCTCCCTCGTACGAGCGCGAGATTCTGTTTCGGGTGCTTCAGGGGCCGCTCGGCTGGATGCTGCGAGATATCGCATCGCCGGACACGGCGCTTTCGCGTATCGGCGTTGCGATTAACTGGATACGACGCAACTTCACCGAACAGATAAGGGTTGATGCCCTGGCCGAGATGGCGGCGTTGAGCGTTTCGGCATTTCATCGCCATTTCAAGGCGGTAACGGCATTGAGTCCGTTGCAGTATCAGAAGCGTATCCGGTTGTTGCACGCGCGGTCACAACTGATCTCCGGTCAGGGCAGCGCGACATCGATCGCCTTCAGCGTCGGCTACGAAAGTCCAAACCAGTTCAGCCGGGAATATGCGCGTTTGTTCGGCCTGCCGCCCTCCAGAGATCTTGCGAAAGCCGCGCAGGAACTCCAGGGTGATTAGCAAACGCACACGAAAAATATACCTTGGCGGTCTTCGTCCAGGTATCGAAGATTATTGGCGCGCTCCAGGCGGACGACTGGGCATCGACAAGTTGACGGTCATTCGAGGTTCTCAGCCGATCGAATCACAGATCGTTGAGCCAACCGGAATGTTTGAGTTGAGCGTCCGGTATGTTGTTGTCAAGGGATGCTGGCAGGCTGGCCGCAATCGGCTGCTGTGGGTCGAGTTCTGCCGGCCGCGTTTGACGGCACGCGGCCATCAGCTGTCGTCCGACGCCAGGCAGCGAACGACCGGTCTAGGCTGAACAGCAGTCCGCCGTCACAGACGCCGCAATGACCGCTCTCAGATCCGAAGCGGAAGCTTGCGCGAGGGTTGTCGCGCAGGTCGTTGCATTGAGCCTATGCGTTTGCTGACAACTTGAGTCCAACAATGCCAGCGGCCACAAGAACCAGCCTCGCCAACCTTGCCACAGTTGAAGGTTCGCCTAGGAGCGTCACGCCAACGAGGGCCGTGCCCGCGGCACCGATTGCCACCATACGGCATAGGCTCTTTCAACAGGGAGGTCACGCATAGCCCAACTGAGCAGACCAAGGCTATAGGGAGGCCATCCTGTACCGACAGAGGGCCAGAGCCTCGTGAAGCCTTCGGTGTATTTGAGGCCTACAGCCTATACGACTCAAAAAGCCCAGCAACGAATAGAACAATCCAGTTCATCAGGTTCCCCATGGTGACGGGGCCGTCCCCGACGATGTACAAGAAGCGAAGTCGTATTTGCTTCCGCCAAAGGCCGCTTTGGACTTTGGGAGCTCAAATTTAGCGAAGCGAGTTCAGGCGCCGCGTCGTGAGGTGGCAAGGAAGACGCCCAGCGCGACCATCGTGCCGCCAGAGACGCGGTTCAAAACCTTCGCACGTGCTGCGCGGGCCGTGCTGGATTTCAGCATGCGGTCCGCACCGAACACCGCCAAAACATCCACAAAGGTGTTTAGCACCACGCAGATGGACCCGAGGACCACCAGCTGCGGCGCCAGCGATAATTCTGGCGCGGTGAAATGCGGCAAGAAGGCCAGGAAGAAGAGTGCCGTCTTGATGTTCAAGGCTTCAACCGCGATGCCTTCCATGAAGGCTCGCCGGGCACCTTGAGCGCTTACCGTCGGTGCTGCGTCGCCCGAGCTGCGGCGGAGCAGCATGCGTACACCCAAGTAAACGAGGTAGGAAGCACCGAGATACTTGACCAGGTTGAATGCCCAAGCCGACTGCGCGATGAGCAGTGACAGCCCGAGCGTTGCACCCAGCACGTGAACCAGGCCACCCAACCCGGTGCCCAGACACGAGGCCAAACCCTCAGTACGACCGCCGGCTCCCGTACGGGCGACGACATAGGCAATGCCAGGGCCGGGTGTGATGGCCAATACGACGGCTGCGAAGACAAAGGCGAGTAGCGACATGGCTTGATGCTCAGGATTGATGTGATGAAGCAGGACCACCTGCGGCCGCGAGCGGATGCCCGACACCGCCGTCTCCGTAGGAACGGATGACTTGGGCGACAACGATGTGGTAGCCGCGTATCCACTGCGTCTGCTTGTGCTTGGCAGCGATGTGTGCTGGATGCTGAACGAGCTGCTGAAGGGCTTCCAGCGTCTCCCAGTAATAAACCGTCGAGATAAGGCCGGCTGACGGATTCTCCCAGGCCTCCTCGCCCAGATAGCCCGGGATGCCTTTGGCAATGTCGGCGATGAGCTTGTCGAATTGGTGGAACTCGTCGTCGTACTCGCCCTTGGCGAAAGTGAAGGTTGCGCTGTACATGAGACCTCAGCTCAGCAGGTCGTAGGTGCGGTTGCCAGCCAGGTATCTGCGCGATGCGCCCCATCCACGCAGAGATGTTCGGGTACTCGGTGCTGATGTCGAAACCCAAGTCGTCCCTGGGATATATGTGGTCATGACGAGGCCTTCTGCGCCGGGTCTCTCATGGCTCGAGCCAGGCCATGGTTGCCACGCGATTCCAGACCAAGGATGGCGCCCTCGCGGTCCTGCGGCTGATGGTGCTGGTTCAGCTTGCGCTTGCCTTCCAGGCGGCTCAGCCGAACCTCGATTCCAACAATGTGCCGCAGCTGCTCAGCCAGGTAGTCCGGCGGCGCATCGCCCATTTTCCAGGGCTCTGGTTGGTCGGCCTCATGCTTGCGCGTCAGGCGCGCCACGACACCCCGGATGAACTTCTCGTCGTCGCGGACATGGATACTGCCGTGAGCGTGCACGACCTCATAGTTCCATGTCGGCACACGTCGGTGCGTCTCCTGTTTGCCGGGATACCAACTTGGCGAGATGTAGCCCTGCACGCCGCGGAAGACAACGAGAACCTGCTCGCCATCGCCGACCTCCTGCCAAACCGGGTTCGCCCGTGCCACGTGAGCGGTCAGAATGTTTGCGCCGCCTGCGTCGGCGTCGAGCAGGAATGGCAAATGGTTGGCTTCAAGACCTGTTGCAGTTTTCGTCACCAACATACCCAGCGCGTTCTCGCGCACGATGCGGTGAAGTTCTGCGATATGGGATTCGGCAAATTGCTGAGGCAGATACATGGGCGTTCGAATGTAGGTGTGGCCGGAAGTCCGGCGAAGCGTTAACTTTGCATCGAAGCCGGATAGGTGAAAATAGCCAGTTATGAATTAAATCTACAGACCAGTTTCTATGCCAAAAGACGTCGAACGCCGCTCAGGATTGAGCCGGAGGCTCTATGAGGAAATCCGCGCGCGCATTGCGGATGGCACCTACGCTACTGGCGAGCACCTGCCGTCGACACGGGCCCTGGCTGCGGAGCGTGGCCTGTCCCGCGCCACCGTTTCGCTAGTGTATGAACAATTGGCCGCCGACGGCTTCATTGAGAGCCGTGCTGGTGCAGCCAGTCGCGTTGCGGCGGGGGCCTGTCAGGCAAGCGCCGGCGGCGGTGCCAAGCAAGCGCGGGCGAAGCGGACCGCGCCCGATCGCCTTGCCGGGTCGCTCTCTACCATTGGCCAGCACATCGCCTCGCTCAAACTGGGCGATCCTAGCCCGACGGCGCTAGGAGAAATTGATTTCGTCTACGGGCCGCTGTCCGGCAACGACTTCCCGACGCTTCCGTGGATAAAGGCGCTGCGTACCGTCGAACGTCAGCGCACCCGTCGCCTAGAGTACGATGACCCGCGCGGCAACATGGAGCTGCGCCGGGCACTGCAGGCGCACCTCAGCCAGTCGCGCGGCTTGGCTTGTTCGATCGAGCAGCTTTTGATTGTCAGCGGCTCGCAGCAAGCAATTGACCTCTGCGCTCGTCTGCTTGTCGACCCAGGTGGCAGCGTGGTCGTTGAAAACCCGGGCTACCGGATGGCACACCATGCGTTCGAGGCTTATGGAGCAAAGCTGCTTTGCGCCGACGTCGATTCGCATGGTTTGGTAACGGAAAGACTTTCCGAACTTGGGCCGGCACAGCTGGCCTACGTCACACCAACCCATCAGTTTCCACTTGGCTCCTTCTTGCCAATCACACGTCGTCGCCATCTGCTCGACTGGGCGGCAGAACGACAGGCGTGGGTCGTCGAGGACGACTACGACAGCGAATACCGCTACGCCGTGCGCCCAGAGGCAACGCTACAGTCACTCGACAGCCATGGCCGGGTGATTCACGTCGGTACCTTTTCAAAGACCTTGTCGCCGCAGATGCGGCTCGGCTACATGGTGCTGCCGCTGGCTCTGGTGGAGACTTTTGCTGATGCCAAGCGGGTGACCGACCGCCATGCAGCGACTGGCGTGCAACGAGCGTTAGCTCGGCTCCTGGAGGACGGCGGTTACGACCGACATGTGCGGCGTATCCGCCGTCTGCAGCAGGCAAGACAGCGCGCATTGGTCGAAGCTCTGGACCGACATCTCGGCGTAGAAGTCGAGGTGCAAGGGGTTGCTAGTGGACTGCATGTGGTGGTGTGGTTTCGGGCATTGCCGGCGACGGCGGAGCGCGCCCTGGTCGATGCGACGCGGCAGCGAGGCGTGCGTGTGCATCCAATTGGCCCCTTGTTCCATCCGAGCACGACGTGGCCCGCTGGACAGCGCTCAGCCGGCCTAGTGATGGGCTATGCGCTGCTGGAACAGGACGCTATCGAAGAGGGAATTCGCCGCTTGGCGGATGCGCTGCGGGAGGTCCGTCGATAGACGTTCCGGCGCATCCTGGGCGAGCTTCAAAGTCCATCGCCGCGCCACAGCTGCAAATGCTACGTCTGCTTCCCAACTAAAATCGGCCGTCCGGCCTAGCGATACGAGAGAAGGCAACCACTTCACTGCAGACATTGATTGATGGAGCTCGAGTGACAGCAATGGGTCGGGTTCGGCCGTCCGTTGACCAGCTCCCGGCCACTAGGGCTCCTTCATCGCTCGCGGTACGCGGACGTTCGGGCGAATGTTGTACGAATGCATGCGATCTTGGGTTGCCGTGCGGGGTTTATGGTAGGTGCGCTAAACCGCAGACGTCTAGGTTCGATTGCTGACAGGTATAAGCTGAATAGGGATAATTTTATTTGCCATCAACCGGTTCGTTCCGGGCATTCCGGCGCAATACATCGGCGGGCACGCCGAACGTCCGCAGGAATGCACGGCGCATGCGCTCTCGGTCTGCGAAGCCGGTTTCATTCGACACCACTTCAATCGGATGGCGTCCCTGTTCGATCATGAACCGCGCCGCTTCAAGCCGGAGTCGCTCCACGGCTTTGGCCGGCGGCAGACCGGTTTCGGCCACGAACGCGCGGCTGAACTGTCGGGGGCTGAGGTTCGCGACCGCCGCAAGCTCGTCGACGCTCAAGACGTTGCGCAAGTTCCGGCGGATATGCGCCAACACCAATTCGATGCGATCGGACTTCGGCGACATGTCAAGCAGCGCCGAATGTTGCTTCTGGCCGCCCAGCCGACGTTGATTCATGACTAGAAGCCTGGCGATCATCTTTGCGGCATCTGGACCAAGATCGTGGTCGATCAACGCCAAAACGAGATCGATACCTGCGGTCATTCCTGCCGAGGTCCACACCGGGCCATCGTTGACGAAAATACGGTCTTCGTCGGTCGTGATGTGCGGAAAGCGGGCTCTGAATTCGGCCGCGTGAGCCCAGTGCATGGTCGCGCGTCGGCCATCCAGCAGACCAGCCTCGGCGAGAACGAACGCGCCGCTGCAGATGGAGGCCGTTCGTCTCGATGCGCCGGCGGCCTGTTGCACGAACGCAATCAGGCTCGGGTCAAATGGAGGCATTTTCAGTTCGGTGAGGGAGCCGACGATGATCGTGTCGAAGGATGGATCGCCGAACTTTTCGGTTTCAAGGGTCATGCCGGCCGACGAACGGACCGGACCGCCGCGCTCGGAAAGCAGATGAATGTCATAGCACGAGCCCGTCGGCGGCAAGTTCGCCAGTTCGAACGCTGTCAGGGCGGCGAGACTCATCAACTGAAACCTTTCCGGCACGATGAAACCGATGCGATGCATACGTGGCTCCTGCAGTCTGAGATTCGCGGGTTGCGGACGCGGCGTCCATTGCGCACGACGCACGCCCGAACAACCATTCGACGCGTCCCGCGGCGAACGTCCTGAATGGTGGCAATAACGACATACATGCTATCGGCCCGGCGCGGTAACGTACAAGCGCTTTGTTCCGTCACCGCATGTCGAGCAGAGGGTTCCGTTATGTCGAAGGTCATTCGTGCTGCAGCCGTTCAGATTGCGCCCGTTCTTTACAGCCGGGAAGGCACGGTCGACAAGGTCGTTCGAAAGATTTCCGATCTCGGCCGAGAGGGCGTTCAGTTCGCGACGTTCCCGGAAACCGTCGTTCCCTATTACCCATACTTTTCGTTTGTCGAAGCGCCGTATGCCATGGGCGCCGAGCATTACAAACTGCTCGACCAGTCGGTCATGGTGCCGTCCATTACGACTACAGCGATCGGCGACGCGGCGCGCCAGGCGCGCATGGTCGTGTCGATCGGCGTGAACGAACGCGACGGCGGATCGCTCTACAACACCCAGCTTTTGTTCGACGCCGATGGCAAGCTGGTGCAGCGTCGGCGCAAGCTGTCGCCGACGTATCACGAGCGCATGGTGTGGGGCATGGGAGACGGTTCTGGCCTGCGCGCCATCGATACAGCCGTGGGCCGCGTCGGCCAGCTTGCGTGCTGGGAACACTACAACCCGCTTGCGCGCTACGCGCTGATGGCCGACGGAGAAGAAATCCATTCGGCGATGTATCCGGGTTCGTTCGCGGGCGACATCTTCTCCGAACAGATTTCCGTCAATATCCGCCAGCATGCGCTGGAAGCCGGTGCTTTCGTCGTGAACGCGACTGCGTGGCTGACTCCCGAACAGCAGCAACGGATTCTGCAGGATACCAATACGACCGACCTGGGTCCGATCTCCAGCGGCTGTTTTACGGCGATCGTTTCGCCGGAGGGCGAGTTCATGGGCGGGCCACCATTGCGAGAAGGCGAGGGCGAGATTATCGCGGACCTCGACTTCTGGAAGATCGACAAACGCAAGCGCATGATGGATTCGCGCGGCCATTACAGCCGTCCCGACGTGCTCGCGCTCGTAATCGACCGCACGCCGAGAACGCATGTCTTGGAGCGACTGCTGCCCAGTAAGGCCGACGATGCAGCCAAAGACCTCGAAGTGTTCGCTAGGCCGCGTATCGGCGCTCACGTACCCATCCTTGAACCAAACGCTCCTCTATCGTGACGTTCCCGGCTCTGTTCATGGCTTATCTCGCGGCAGTCGTTGCTGCGGCTGCACTCGTCGCGCGGAGATGGCTCGATCGTCGCGAAACGATCGCCACGCTCGGCTTTCTGGCGGTCTGGCTGGCTTTCGCCGGATGGCTGGGCTTCGCGGGGATCGTCGGGCAGCCCGTCGATCAATTTCCGCCGGGGATCGCGCGGCTCACCGTTCCGGTCATGGTTGCGATGCTCGCGGTCGTGCTGACCCGAGGCGGAGCCGAACTCGCTCGCAAAATTCCGCTTAGCGTCCTCATCGGATTTCAGGTTTACCGTGTCGTCGTGGAACTGGCTTTGCATCGTCTTTCGAGTCTCGGCTTTGCGCCGAGAATGATGACTCTCGAGGGCGGCAACATAGAAATTCTCGTGGCGATAACTGCGCCCATCGCGGCTTGGCTCGTTTCACGCGGTGCATCCGGTCGCCGAATCGCCTGGCTCTGGAACGTGACTGGAACGCTCTCGCTTGCGAACATCGTTGCGCGCGCGGTGTTGACGGCGCCGGGACCGTTTCGACTCATCGATGCAGAACCGCCCGATACCGCGATCCTGATGTTTCCGTTCACATTCATCCCGGGCTTCATGGCGCCTGTCGCACTGGCGCTCCATATCCTGGCATTCCGGGCGTTTCTGCCTTCGACTTTTCACTCATCACGCAGGAGTAGAGAGAATGGACTTCCATGAAGTGATGCTCGAACGTAACGCTAGCTTCGCCAGTACCGGGTTCTCGCCCGAACTCAAGATGATGCCGTCGACAGGAACGATCGTAGTCGGCTGCGTCGATCCTCGCGTCGACCCGGCAAACGTGCTGGGTTTGAAGCTCGGAGAAGCGGCGGTGATCCGTAACGTCGGTGGCCGCGTCAGCCACGCGTTGATAGAAACGCTGGCGGTATTAAGCGTCGTTAGCGCAGCGGCCGGACGTCCCGGCGGTCCTCGCAATCTTGTTCTGCTTCAGCATACCGATTGCGGCATCATCGGATGCCATCGACATGCGCCTGCGCTGCTCGCCACCTACCTAGGCGTCGAATCGGCCGCGCTGGAAGGGATGTCGATCGACGACCCTTACGAGGCTGTCGCCCTCGATATCGCCGCGCTTAAGGCGAACCGCGATCTGCCCGACGGGCTGATTGTGTCGGGTCTCGTCTACGACGTGAAAAACGGCCGGATTCAGACCGTCATGCCTCCGACGCCTTTGCGAGCACAGCCCGATTGACAGCCACTGCTGAACTTGGCTCGCACGCTGCCGCTTGAGCAGTTCCGCTGAATCTTCCCGTTATGGAGCATGATGAACCAAGACCTTTATCTGATCACAGGCGCCACCGGCGACACGGGCAGCGCCGCCATCGCCGATTTGCGCTCGAAGGGTGCCCGCGTGCGCGCCCTGGTCCATCGCGACGACGCGCGAGCTTCGGCGCTGCGGGCCAAAGACGTCGAGGTCGTCGTTGGTGATCTGCTGGACAGCCATGCTGTGCAAGCCGCGCTGCAAGGCGTCACCGGCGCGTATTTCGTGTATCCGGTCGTGCAGGCGCAACTCGTCGACGCGACCGCTTATTTTGCGCATGCCGCAAAGCTTGCGGGCATTCGGTCGATAGTCAACATGTCGCAGATTTCCGCAAAGGCCGACGCCCGGAGCCAGGCGGCGCTGGCCCATTGGTATGGCGAGCGCGTGTTCGATTGGGCGGGAATTCCCGTAACGCATCTGCGTCCGACGTTCTTCATGGAATGGCTGACGTACGGTTTCCAGTTGCCGCTGATCGCGAATCACGATCTGCTCCGCGTGCCCGCCGCAAACGGCCGGCACGCGCCGATCGCCGCCGCCGATCAAGGTCGCGTAATCGCCAGCGTCCTGCTCGATCCCGCGCCTCATGCGGGCAAGACCTACGCGTTGTTCGGCGCCGAAGAAATGAATCACGAGGAACTCGCGCAAGCGGTGGGCAATGCGCTCGGTCGGCCGATCCGATACGAAGACGAGAGCTTCGCATCGTTCGAAGCCCGTCTCGCGCAGCTCGGGTTGTCGGCGCATTTCATCCAGCACATTACGGCGGTGTACCGCGCGTATCAGGCGGGCGAGTTCGCCGGCACGAACGACGTCGTAGAAAAGATTACCGGACAAAAACCGATGCAGGTACGCGATTATGTGATCGCAAACCGCCGACTCTTCCGGCCAGCGGTCTCCGGGTAAGGCTTCCAATTACCAAAGCCTCGCTCAATCGATCGCACTAACAACAGATACAGTTGAAACCGGTCACTGCGACCTTAGGAAAACGAATGACGCGTCAGGGTCGAGTACGGAGGATCGGGTCGGGGCCGCATCCGTTATGCGGCGCCTGTATCGACATCTTCGGGATCCGCCATCAACGGTCAGTCGACGTTACGGGAGACATCGTCGACAATCTTCGAGGCCTCGCGCGGTTGCGCGAGGTCGCGAACGCGCTTCCACAATCGGCCAACCCTTCCTCGGAAGTTGCCACGCCACTACCGCTCGTCGATGGGCCAAACCGCCGGGGTGAGAATCGGCTTTATTACGACCTAGCCACCCGTCACCATGACATCCCGTCGGCCGCGAGGAAGAGCGCCATGCGCGCGAGATCGCCGGGCTCCATTTCCTCGTCGATGCACTGGCGGCGTCGTATCTCTTTGCGGCCTTCGTCGGTGAGCCACAGGTTGCGCTGCTTCTCTGTCAGCACCCAACCCGGCACGAGCGTGTTCACGCGGATCCCATACGATGCCGCCTGCTCATTGCGAAACCGGGAACTGGCTGCTCTTGAGCATCCAGCAATACGAGCCCAGATTAATGATCGAGCCGGCGCGTGCGGCCTTCATATCGTCGACCACGGCATGCGCTGCGAACAAGTGATGCCGAACGTTCACTGCAACTACTGCATCGAACGACTCGGGCGTAACGTCGGCGAGCGCGTGGCGGCGATCGTTCGCCGCGTTGTTCGCGCGACGAAGTGCTCGACGAACGAAGCGCCAATGCCACTCGCGCCGCCCGTAATGAGCACGACCCGGTCTTCGAGGCTGGGATAGCTCGCGTAGCGTGCTTGTCCCGAAGATTTTTCGTTGGAAGTAGCCGTTCACATCCCGTATTGATTAATCGCTGCGACGGCGAAACCGACAGTGCGCCATGGACGTTTTCTTGTGGGCTAAGCAGGTCCGGCTTCGTGGCGCCCTCGCGTCTGACGCCCAAATAACGCATTGTCAACGAGAAGGTGGCGATCCGAAAAGACGTGCTCGTCGTCATGCGTTTTCAATACAACGCCGCCGAGGGCGTTTGGGGTAATGGCAAAGCGTTCGTCGGGCGTTACGTTCGTGTCGTGTCGGCTTCGCTTTCGTCCTGTGCGAGCAGCTGGCTGTCGGGTAGCCGGAAGGGCACCAGATTGTCCGAATTGTTCGCTTCCACCAGCCGGATCATCTGCAGCATGAAGACATCGCGCTCCTCGGGCGACAGGTGCTCGATGGTGCGATCGTGCGCGCGCCGCACGGCGTCCGCCATCTTCCTGACCAGCCGCTTGCCTGCGGGAGTGAGCCTGACGAGCCGCAGCCGCTTGTCATGTGCCGCCTGCGTGCGACTGACCAGCCCGCGCGCATTGAGTCGTGGAATGACTTCCGCGACGCTGGAACGCTCGAGTCCCACTTCGACGGCCAGTGAGTTCTGATCCATTTCGCCGAGCGATTCCAGCGCGGTAAGCAAACTGTATTGCACCGGAGTAATGCCAAATTCGCTTGTTTCCTGCGCGAACAGGAACGTATGGATCTGATGCATGCGGCGGATCAGAAAGCCCGGTCGCGCGTACAGCGGCGAGTGCGCCTGCCGCTCGGCAAGCTCTGCACGAATCGTTTGAATATCGATGTGATCGGTGATCGTAGTCCGCATGTAAGCCACTCTGAGTAAGGACGCTTTGACGTGCATTCTAGGCCGAAAACGCAAAGCTCAGCAAATGCGTGGTACGCCGATGAATCACCATGAGAATGCATCGCGCATAAGTGTGGTGCGCGCACGCTGCGGCGCTGTCGGAGTTGGTGCGAGACAATTTTAAAAAAACCGTGGTACGGCACGCATAAAAGGTTTTCAACACCAGCTAACGTGATGATTGCAAAAGGAAACCGTCCATCTTAAAGTGACGCCGAAAAACCGGCATACAACTTGCGGTACACCACGCATCTTTCCACTCGGCCAAATGCACAGTCCATGTCACAAGTTCTTCTCAAAGGGGGGCGCGTCATCGACCCGGCCCAAAAGATCGACGCTACGCTCGACATTCTGGTGGACAATGGTGTCATCGCCGCAACCGGTGCCGACGCCGCGAGTCAGGCGCGGCAGGCGGAAATTATCGATTGCAGCGGCAAGCTGGTGCTGCCCGGTCTCATCGACACGCATGGCCACGTCTATCAGTACGTCACGGGCCGCTTTGGCCTGAATGCGGATCAGTGCGGCGTGCAATCGGGCGTAACGACGATCGTCGATCAGGGCGGTCCCAGCTGCATCACGATTCCAGGCTTCCGTCATTACGTGGCGGAACGTTCGGCCACGCGCGTGCTTGCGTTCATCTCCGCCTATCTCGTCGGCGGACTTGAAGGCCACTATTATCCGGACCTGTATCGCCCCGACTGCCTCGACGCCGAGGCGACCATCAAGTCCGTCGAGGCGAATCCCGATCTCGTGAAGGGCATCAAGGCGCATGCGGAAATCGGTGGCTTCGCACGCTGGGGCCTCGACGTGATGAAGATCGCCTCGCAGATCGGCCGTGGCGCGCAACTGCCCTTGTACATCCACTTCGGCCAGCTGTGGCCGAAGCCTCAGAGCGGGGGACTGCCGGTGCAGCCGGACTGCATCTTCAATCAGGTGGTCGAGACGCTCAAGCCCGGCGACATCCTCGCGCATCCGTTCAGCCGCCATCCGGGCGGCTTCGTCGAAGAGAACGGGCAACTGCATCCGCTCGTGCATGAAGCGGTCGCGCGCGGCTTGAAGATCGACGTGGGCCACGGTTCGCACTTCAGCTTCAAGACGGCGCGCATTGTGCTCGATGCGGGCGTCGTGCCCGACACCCTTGGCGCGGACATGCACGGCTACAACACGCACGTTCCCGCGCCCGCCGGCACACCCGACAGCCATCCCGACGAGGAGCATTCGTTCCTCGGCCGCACGCAGTTCAGCCTTGTCAGCGCAATGAGCAGCATGCTCGCCGTCGGCCTGCCGCTGGATCACGTCGTCGCGATGGCGACCTGCAATGCCGCGAAGATGATCGGCATGGAGCACGAGATCGGTGCGCTGCAGGTGGGCCGCGGCGCGGACATCAGCGTGCTCGACGATCGCCGGGGGCGCTGGGTGCTGGAGGACAACGAAGGCACGCAGGTCATCACCGACCGCATGCTGTCGCCGCTGTTTTGCCTGCGCGACGGCGTGCGCCACGACGCGGTCTCGCCGAGCCTGCCGCTCGCACGCGCCGCCTGAGAACACGAGGTTCACGAGATGATCAAACGTCCACACAAGCAGGGCGGCGGCGATCGCCCGCAAGGCATCGGCGCATCGCTCACGCGCAAGGAAGACGAGCGCTTCATGCATGGGCGCGGCGAGTACGTGCCCAATATCCGCATGGTCGGCATGGTCGATGTAGCGTTCGTGCGCAGCCCGATCGCCCATGGTCATATTGTCGGCATTGAGAAGCCGGAGGGGTTGCAACACGCGATCTACACGCTTGCCGACATGGAGGGCGTGAGGCCCATCGTCGCGAATTCGGGTTTGCCGGGCTTCAAGTGTTCCGAGCAGCCGGTGCTCGCGAGCGGCAAGGTGCGCCAGGTTGGCGAGACCATCGCAATGTGCGTGGCTGCAACACGCGCGCAGGCCGAAGACATCGCGGCGCAGGTTTTCGTCGATTTCGAGGAACTGCCCGCAGTAGTCGACATGCTCGCCGCGCGGCACGAGAAATCCACGCTCGTGCACGAACACTGGGGCGACAACGTCTTCCTCGAAACTTTCGTCGATGCGAATCCCGACGTCGATCTCGAAGCGATCCGGCGCGATGCTCCCATACGCGTGCATCGCAAGCTGCGCACGGCGAGGCAGAGCATGGCGCCGATGGAAGGGCGCGGCGTGGTCGCGCACTGGGACCGGCGGCTGTCGCAACTGATCCTGCACACGTCGGCCCAGATGCCGCACATCACGCGAACGGGGCTCGCGGAGTGTCTCGGCCTGGACGAGGGGCAAGTCCGCGTGATCGCGCCCGATGTGGGTGGAGGCTTCGGCTACAAAGGTATTTTGTTGCCTGAGGAAGTGTGCTGCGGCTGGCTCGCGATGCGGCTGGAAAAGCCCGTTCGGTGGATCGAGGATCGCCGCGAACAGCTCACGGCGAATGCGAACTGCCGCGAGCATGACTACGACATTACCGGCTACGCGGGGCGGGACGGCCGTTTGCTTGCAGTCGAATGCGAGGCGCACGTGGATTCGGGCGCGTATTCTTCGTATCCGTTCTCGGCGTGCCTCGAAGCGGCACAGGTCGGCAGCATCTTGCCGGGGCCGTACAAGATGGAGCGCTTTCAATGCCGCACGTGGTCGGTCGCGACCAACAAGCCACCGATCCTGCCGTATCGCGGCGTGGCGCGCACGGGCGTGTGTTACGCGATGGAAACCGTCATGGATGCGATTGCGCTCGAAACTGGCATCGAGCCCTACGAGGTGCGTCTGCGCAATCTGGTGGGGCCGCACGAAATGCCCTACGACAACATCACAAAGAAGCATTTCGACAGCGGCGACTATCCCGAGGCGGTGCGCCGCGCGATGGCTGCGATTGACCTGCCCGCGGTGCGCGGGAGGCAGCGGCGCGGCGAGCCGGACGGCAGGCGCATCGGCTTCGGCATGTCGGTGTTCTGCGAGCAGGGCGCGCACGGCACGTCGGTGTATCACGGGTGGGGCATTCCAATGGTGCCCGGCCACGAACCGGCGGTGATTCGCCTCACGCCCGATGGCGTGCTCGAAGTGCGCGCGGGTGTGCATTCGCACGGGCAGAGCATGGAGACGACGCTCGCGCAGATCGCGCACGAGGTCCTCGGCATCGATACCGACCGCGTGCGCATCGTGCTGGGTGACACCGGTGTCACGCCATATTCGACCGGCACGTGGGGCTCGCGCTCGATCGTGATGGCGGGTGGCGCGGTGGGCCGCGCATCGAAGGAACTAAGAGAACGGCTGATGAAGATCGGCGCGCATTTGCTCGGCGAAGACTTGAGCATCGTGCGCTGGGAAAACGGCGCGGTCGTCGGCACTCATGCGTCGCGCAGCCTGCGCGAGATCGCGCGGACCTGGTATCTCGCGCCGCAACTGCTGCCGTCCGACGTCGATCCGCGCGGACTCGAGGTCTCGACGTGCTATCAGGCAAAGCGCGATTCGGGCACCTTCAGTTACGCGTGCCACGCGGTGGTCGTCGCGGTCGATCCGGCGCTCGGTCAAACAGAGATTCTCGATTACGTGATCGTCGAAGACGGCGGCGTGCTGATCAATCCGATGGTCGTCGATGGGCAGGTCTATGGCGGCGCGGCGCAGGGGATCGGCACGGCGCTCTACGAGGCGATGCCGTACAGCGACGACGGCCAGCCGCTCGCCTCGACGCTCGCCGACTACCTTTTGCCCGGCGCGACCGAAGTGCCCGCCATTCGCATCGAACATATGGAAACGCCCGCACCGTACACGGAGTTCGGGCAAAAGGGCATCGGCGAGAGCGGGGCCATCGGTGCGCCCGCCGCGCTCGCAAACGCCGTCAACGATGCCCTGCGCGAACTCGGCGTGCGCATCGACCAGCTGCCGATCACGCCGCGCCTGATCGTCGAAGCGCTCGCAAAGGAGCGTGAACGACAGGCCCACGCGACAAAAGGAATGCCCGCATGAAAGCCGCGATCTACGATTATGCAAAGCCGCTCGCCTGCGACGAGGCGATCGCGCTCATCGGCGGCACCGACGGTATGGGCAAGTTCGTGTCCGGCAGTCAGTCGCTCGGACCGATGATGAACCTGCGCCTCGCGCAGCCGGAGATGCTCGTCGATCTGCGCGGCATCGCGGCGCTGCGCGCGTGCGGCGTCGAAGGCGAGATCGTCACGCTCGGCGCGTCCATCAAGCATGCTGAGATTGAGGACGGCAAGGTCGAGACCGGAACACGCGGACTCATGGAATATGTGGCGCGTGGCATCGCGTACCGCGCGGTGCGCAATCGTGGAACGCTGGGCGGCAGTCTCGCCCACGCCGATCCCGCCGCCGACTGGATCAACACAATGTGCGCGCTCGATGCGAGTTTTCTCGTCGCGGGACCGGGCGGCGTGCGCGTGATCGCCGGCGGCGACTGGATGGCCGGCGCGTTCACGACCACACTCGAAGCCGACGAGATCCTGACTGGCGTGCGCTTCGCCCGTCTCTCGGCGACAGCGCGCTGGAGCTACTACAAGTTCAACCGCAAGCCGGGCGAATTCGCGGAGGCCATTGCGGCGTTTATCGACGACGCGGCGAATGGCGTGTGCCGTGCCGTGATCGGCGCGATCGACGGACCGCCCTTCGTGATCGACGGTGCGCGCGGCCTGCTGAGCGACGCCGATCCTCATACGTCGTGCTTCAACGCGCATCTCGAAGCCGCGGGCATCGAAGCGGGAAGCTACGAGCATGAAGTGCATCGTGTCGCGCTGGTGCGCGCGGCGGCAGGCATTCGCAACCAGGATGGACAAGCATCATGAGCGACGCTTTCATCAGGACGATCGAACTCGTCGTCAACCAGGCGCAGGTCGCGGACCGAGTCGAACCACGCACGAGCCTTGCCGACTTTTTACGCGAGCAACGCATGCTGTGCGGCACGAACATCGGTTGCGAGCAGGGCGTATGCGGCGCATGCACGATCGAAGTGGACGGCGCGCCGACCCGTTCGTGCATCACGCCCGCGATCAGTTGCGCGGGGAGCGCGGTGCGGACCATCGAAGGCTTCGACGACGACGCCACCATGAACGAACTGCGTGCGGCCTTCAGCGCTGAACATGCGCTGCAATGCGGCTACTGCACGCCGGGCATGCTGATGACCGCGCGCGACATCGTCACGCGCCTGCCCGATGCCGACGATGCGCGCGTACGGCTAGAACTCTCCGGCAACCTGTGCCGTTGCACGGGCTACGTGGGTATCGTCCGCGCGATCCGGCGCGTGATCGATGCGCGTCGCGCCCGCGCGGCGGTTCCGCTCGCGGTCGTCGCAGTCACCGCCTGAAACTCTCAACCGGATTCGTACGCAATGGAAATCGAACAAAGCTTTACCGTCCCCTATCCACGCGATACCGTATGGGCGCGCTTTCACGATACGTCCGGGATCGTCGCGTGCCTGCCGGGCGCGTCACTCACGGCGCCGGTCGAGAACGGCAAGCTGAAGCTTGCGATGACCGTGAAGCTGGGGCCGATCGTCGCGTCGTTTGCGGGCGACGGCGCGATGAAGCTCGACGATGACCAGTATCGCGGCGGGATCACCGGAACTGGCGTGGACCGCAAGAGTTCGTCGCGAGTGAAAGGTGTGGCGTCGTTCGCGCTTGAAACCACGGCGGCGAGCGAAACGCGTGTCGATGTAAAAGTGGACTACACAATTGGCGGCAGCCTCGCGCAATTCTCGCGCGGCGGCATCGTTAAGGAACTGGCGACGCGCATGACCGAAGCGTTCGCAGAAAATCTCAAGGCGAAGCTCGATGATCCGGGCGCGGCATCGGAAAGCGCACAGGCGCTGGCGGAAGCGACGCCCCTTGTGCAGGAGGTCGAAGCGCCTGCCGCGCCGGTTGCGCCCGCTCCGCAAACGCGCGTCGAATCGCGTCCGGCTGCGCACGCGCGAGCGACGAATGTGGCAAATGCGCCGCTCGATGTAGGAAATCTCTTCTGGAAGATGCTGTGGTCGCGCTTGCGCGGACTGTTCAGCTTCGCGGCCCATTGACCATGCGTGCCGACGACGCCAGCGCACGCGCCCTGATCCGCGTTCACGCGGTTCGTCCACAATGGCGCGCGGTCGTGGCGGCGCGCGACGCGGTCCGTTTGCGGGACTTCACGCTGCTGCATGCGGGGCCGCCGTTCGAGAATCCGCGCGTTCCTTCCGCGCCGGTATTTTCGTCGGCGATCCTGTGCTGTCTGTACGAAGGCTGGGCGAAGGACGAAGCGCACGCCGAACGGCTGATCGCGCAAGGCGACGTGCGGCTCGAATGTGCGCAATCCTACGGTGTGGTGACGCCGCTCGCGGCAGTGATCTCGCCGCGCACGATGCTCGTCGAGGTGAGCGATGCGAACGATCTCGACGCGCGTGCGTGGTCGTTGCTGGGCAGCGGCGCGGGACCACAGATTCGCTTCGGCAACCGCGACCCTAGAATCATTGATCGCATGAAGTGGCGCGACGAAGTGCTCGCGCCCGGGCTCGATGCAGCACTCGCTCGCGGCCCGCTCGATTTGATCGCCCTGGCGCGAATCGGCCTTGACGACGGCGACGACCTGCACGCACGAACCACGAGCGCCACCGCCGCACTGCGCGCGCTGCTCGCTTTGCGTCTGGACGGGGCATCCGCCGAGATCGACGCGATGTTTGCAGAGACGCCGCTTTTCTTCCTCACGCTGTGGATGGCCGCGTGCGCGCTGATGCTCTCCGCGGCGGCGCGTTCGGGCGATGCTTCGTCGACGCTTGTGGTGGCGCTGGCGGGCAATGGCGAGCGCGTCGGTATTCGGCTTGGCCGTGCGCCTTCGCGCTGGATTACCGCCGATGCGCGCGCGCCGCAAGGACCGCGCATCGACCCTCAGCAACAGGCGAACGCTGCGCCGCTGACTGGCGACAGCGGCGTCATCGATGCGGCGGGTTTCGGCGCGCAGGCGTTCGCACCGGAACTCACGCAGGTTTTCGACGGTTTTCTTTCTGCCGGCTGGCGGGAGGAGCAAGAGCGGATTCGCACGGAGCCGCATCCCGCGTTCGGGCTACTGCGCGGCGTGCTCGATGCCGCTCGCGTCGCGCGAGAGGGCATCGCGCCGCTCGCCGCCATCGCGATGATCGGCGGCGACGGACGCGCTGGCCTCCTCGGACGCGGTCTGTATGCCGCCCCGCCCGAACTCTTCGCGCTCGCCCTGAAGAACCTTTCGGACGACGCTACCGATCATGTGAGCCGGATGGATGCGCCATGACGCGAAACGACCTGCGTCGATGCATCGGCGGAAACGGTCGATCACGCGCGTGCACGTGCGCAGCAGATGCTGGCGTCGCAGGTCTCGAAGGCTTGCCGCAAGTGAGCGTGCCTTGGGGGCATCGACGGCGCGCCCGTCGGTGTCTGCGTGATCGGCGCGCGCGGTGCACGAAGTCTTGCGCTAAGCGTCCGTGCGGACACGGCCCGCGGCCGGACGAGCAAGCGTCTTTCCGATCAAAGCCTACTTAAAGGAATGTCATGACGAAGCATCTGACCGAAGCGCAGATTGCGCACTTCAAGCAGCACGGCTATGTGTATCCGATGCGCGCGATCGGCGTGCAGGAGGCGGCGGAGTATCGCCGCGTCATCGAACGGTACGAGGCGTCCTCCGGCGAGGACGTCAACAAGACGCTGAAGATTAAGGGACACCTGGCCTTGCCGGCGATCGTGGGGCTGGGGCGTCATCCGGTCATTCTCGATGCGGTCGAGGATCTCATCGGGCCGGACATCATGTTGTTCGGCGCGTCGATCTTCGCCAAGAACGGCCGCGATCCGCGCTACGTATCGTGGCATCAGGATTCGACGTATTTCGGGCTGACGCCGCACGAGGAAGTGACCGTGTGGGTCGCGCTCACGCCAGCGAATTCGGTCAACGGCGTGCTTCGCGTGTTACCCGGATCGCATTGCGGACCGGACCTGAAGCACGTCGAGACTTACGCGAAGGACAACATGCTCGCGAAGGGACAGACGCTTGTCGGCATCGACGAAAATCTTGCGGTCGAAATGCCGCTTCAGCCGGGCGAATTCTCGATGCATCACGAACGCACCGCGCATAGCTCGTTGCCGAATCGTTCGGATGACCGGCGCGTCGGTTTCGCGTTTTTCTATGTGCCGGCGCATGTGCGATCCGCCACGGGACGCCGTCGCGCGACGCTCGTGCGGGGCGTCGATCGTTTCGGTCATTGGGATGCCGACACCTTGCCTGAATACGACTGCGATCCGCGTTCGATGAGGGAATTGGCGCAAACCTGGGGTAGATACAAGGACGGCGAAGTGAAACAGGCCGCGGACATGGCTGCGCCGCAGTGAACGCGCTCACGCTCCTCGCGGGGCAAGTGAACCGCGACAGGCGTGAATATCAGGCGCGTTCGGAGAACGCGCTCCAGTCGCCGGCCGCTTGATGAGGCGAGTGAAAGCGCGCGAGAAACTGTCGCGCGCGGGGCGTTTTCGGTGCACCGAAGAACTGCTCGGGCGGCGCGCTTTCGATTACTTGCCCCGCGTCCATGAACACGACGCGGCTCGCCACTTGCCGCGCGAACTCCATCTCATGTGTGACGACCACCATCGTCGCGCCTTCCTGCGCGAGCGACCGCATCACGTTCAGCACTTCGCCGACGAGCATCGGGTCGAGCGCGCTGGTAGGTTCGTCAAGGAGGAGGATGTCGGGTTTCATCGCCAGCGCCCGCGCGATCCCCACGCGTTGCCTCTGCCCGCCCGACAGCCGCGACGGAAAAGCGTCCATCTTGCCCTCGAGACCGACGCGTTCCAGCAGGCGCTCGGCTTCCGCGCGCACTTCGTCGCGCGGGCGACCGAGCACGTGCAACGGCGCTTCCATCACGTTCTGCAGCACCGTCAAATGCGGCCACAACGCAAAATGCTGAAACACCATGCCAATACGCGCGCGCGAGCGCGCCAGTTCCGCATCGTTCATCTTGATCGACGAGCCTTCGCGCATGCCCATGCGCCGTCCGGACACGTGAATCGTGCCGGCGTCGGGAGTCTCCAGCCAGTTCACGCAGCGCAGCAGCGTGGATTTGCCACAACCCGACGGTCCCAACAGGCACACGGTCTCGCCCTTGTGCACGATGAGCGAGACATCGCGCAGGACGTGGTTGTCGCCGAATGACTTCGAAACGCCGTTAAGTTGCAGGACCGTTTGTGCCGCCGGGCTCGCCGCGCTGGTCGCGAGGGTGGCCGACGCCTTGACCGCGCCCATGGTGGTGAGCGGGGCGTCGTTCGAAATGTTCATGCTCTGCGTTCCTCGGCAAATCTCGCCAGTAATCCGCTGCTGCCTTCGATCACGAGGCAGATGGCCCAGTACAGCAGCACGGCCGTGATGAACGCGGCGAACGGGATGAAATAGGTAGCCTGAATGCCGTTCATCTGATGCGTTAGTTCGCCGACCGCGATCACCGTGAGGAACGCACTGTCCTTCACGATCTGCACAAGTTGATTGCCGATCATCGGCAACGCGACCGTGAAAACCTGAGGCATGATGATGCGGCGAACCAGGACGAAGCCGTGAAAGCCATAGGCGCGCGCGGCTTCGATCATCGGCGCGGGCAGGTCGGCCCACGCACCGCGCAGCAGTTCGGCCATGTAGGCGGTGTTGTAGAGGATCAGCGCGATGGCGCCCGCCCACCAGTTCGACAGGCGAATGCCGGCGCTCGGCAAGCCGAAATAGATCAAATAGACGAACAGCAGGAAGGGCGCGCAGCGCATTGCATCGACATAGAGCAAGGCGAGCCGGGCGATGGCCGGGTGCTTCGACATCAGCGCGGGCGCGAGCAGTGCGCCGAGCACGAGCGACGCGATTGCGGCGACCGCGAGCAGCCCGAGCGTGTCGAGCAGGCCCGAGAGCACGTCTGCGCGCTGCTGCCAGACGATCAGAAAATGGTCCGTCATGCACGCGCCTCCACAGGCTGACGACGCTCGATCACGCGCTGTGCCCGGATCAGCACGAACACGATCAGTCCGTACAACACCAGCGCGAAAACGAAGGGCGGCAGCGGATCATAGGTGCGTGCCCCTACACGCAGGGCCGCACGCGTGATCTCGACGATGCCGATGACCGCGACCGCGGGCGTCGATTTGATTTGCAAGGTCATCTCGTTGACGAGACCCGGAAGACTCGCACGCCAGATCTGCGGCAGCACGATGCGCCGGAAACGCAGGTTTCGCGGCATCGCGAAGGCGAGGGCGGCGTCGTACTGATCTCGTGGAAAGTTGATGAGCGCGGCGCGCCAGATTTCACAGTTGAACGCCGCAGTGCTGATAGTGAGGGCGAGGATCGCGGCGGGCGTCGGGTCCAGCGAGATGCCAAACTGCGGCAACGCGAAGAAGATCAGCAACGTGAGCGTCACGGCAGGGCAGGAGCGAATGAGACTGACGTACGCGAGCGCGATGCGGTTGAGATACGGCACGCGCGCCCATCGGATCAGCGCGAGGCCCAGTCCCAGCGGTACGCCGAGCACGATGCTTGCGACCGAGAGAAGCACGGTCGCCAGCGCGCCCTGCGCGATGCTCCAGTAGTCGAAGGCGTTCATCGAAGCGGGATCGTGTAGGAGTATGGATCAGTTGACTGACTGCGGCATTTCCTTGTAGCTGGCGCCGAGCCACTTCTGCTGAAGCTGGTACATCTCGCCGTTCTTGCGCAATTCGAGCAGCGCGGTATCGACCATCTTCAGCACGTCGGCATTGCCCTTCTTCACGGCCCACGCGATGTAGGTCGGCTTGCCGATCGCCTGGCCGACGACGAACATGTCCGGGCGCGTCTTCACGAGCGAGTTGAGGCTGATCTCTGTGTTGGCGACGGCATCGACGCGGCCGAGTCCGAGATCCTGATAAGCCTCCGGATATGACTGATATTCGACAATCTGCTTTAGACCGCTGCCACCGTGCTTCTTCTTAAGTTCCTCGTTGAAGAGCTTGAGGTCGGCCAGCATGGCGCTACCCGTTTCCGCCCCCACGACCTTGTCGACGAGATCGTCCGGGCTCTTGATCGGCGAGCCTTTCTTGGTCCCGTACATGGTGACGGCCTCGCACGTCGGCGATGCGAAATCGAAATTCTTCTTGCGCTCCTCGGTGACGAGCACCGCGCTCAACGCCATATCGTACTTGCCCGTTGTCACGCCGGGCAGAATGCCGGACCAGGGCATCACCTGTTGCCTGACATCGACGGGGAGCTTCTTGCGCATCAGCGCGAGCAATTCGTTGTCGTACCCGGTGCTCTTGCCGTTCTCGACGAATTCGAACGGGTTGTAGTCGTCCTCGGTCGCCACGCTCAGATAGCCGCGTGCCTTGACTTCCTCCGCGGTCGCCGCATGAGCCGCGTGGCTCAAGCCGAAGGTCGCGACGAGCATGAGCGCGCACGAGCGAAGGAGCGTGACGGCGGTGTGCTGTTTCGACTGATTTGGATCGCGATGGGTGAGACGGAGTGACATGAAAGGCCCCTTTGGTGGTTGAGATCGCGTGCACTGCGTTTCATACGTGCACGGTCACTGGTTGGCGATCGTCAAGTCGACAATTCGTTTGGGTACTGACGAAATCATCTTCGGAATATGCAAGTGGTATGCCAACGATCTATCGAGGCGCGATTTCCTGAGAAGCGGCCTCTAATGCGGCGCACACGTCGTCGCGTCGAAATGTGTGGTGCACCACGGATGCCGGAGCGGCTTCGTCGTCGTGCACGAACGCACCGAAATGTGACATATGGCTGTTGGGATGGATGGCTTGTTGGTCGACGCGAAATTCGCGGGCCATTTTTGGTTCGAAACTAAGTTCGGCGAACGACGCGACGGATGCCGACAAATTGCGCGGGGCACATCGACGATTTGTAGGGAAAATAAACGCAACGTTCGGCATATGGAGGCTTTACCGAATGCCGGCATCGTCGGGGACACGGAAACGGACACGCAGCCCGCATGGCGCGCCACGGCGCTCAGTCAACGCCCGGGGTTTCTAGTACGCCGGCTGCATCGGATCCATGTCGCGTTCTTCATGGAAGAGTGCGCGGCAGAAGGGATTACGCCGTTGAAGTACAGCATTCTCACTGCGCTCGATCAGCTTGGGCCTTCGGAGCAGGTGGCGCTGTCGCGCGCGGTAGGACTCGATCGCGCCAATTTGGCGGAAGTCATTACACGTCTGGCGCAGCGGCGGTTCGTACAGAGCCGCGTGTCGCGCACGGACCGTCGCAAGAAAGTCGCTGAACGGACGAGCGTGGCTTTTCAACTGCTGCTAAGTCGCACGAAACTCGAATGTATCGTTCGATACCTTGGGCTCGAAACGACGCGCTTGTGGCGGAGCAAATCCGAAGTCTAGTACGCGCCGGGCCGGCTAGCGGTCGCTCGTCGGCCGCTTTCGGTCGCTCGCACTCCGTCGACGAACGGCTGCTAAGTAATGACGAACCGTTATTTGGATAAGGCGGCGTTTGGAGATTCGTCGGACGAGCCCGTGCCATCGCCGGTCGTGTGTGCAACGGCTGACCTATGGCTAGGTTTTACTTGCCTGTTTCGTGAACGCTTTGGGCACATCGCGCCGGAAGTGCGAAAGAAAAGTTCGTTTTGGCACGGAGCATGTGCAGCTTCTCAGAGCGGCCCTCGTGGCGGGTAACACTTCCATCAAGCGGACGCCTATGGGGCCATCGACGGAAAAAAAAGACTTCCATGAATGGCATCCATGAACGGCCGTTTTCGAGAAATCGGGTTGACCGCTCTCGGTCGACAATAGACCCGTCAATTGGCGTGCGCATCGTGCGCGAAAGGCGAATACCGAAGGACTGTAACCTGTCGTGCTATCTGCGTGTTCGGGACGTGGCTCTGTCGGTCGCTGACGACCCTCCTGGATCGCAGTGGAGCGCTTCCGCGCAAATTGCCCACAGACCACCAACGACGGGACTCTCCCAATTCAGTGCCAGATTATCTGTGAATAACTTAGCTACGTCCCGTTGCCTCACCACTACTTTCGGTACCGCGACATTGCTTTGAGCAAGCTTTAGCGCAAGTTGACCCGTCACGACTCGGTCCATCCATGTCGCGGTAGTACCGTTTCTGACGAGCCAGATCCGCGAGGTTTCGACAAGGTGCTCAATTCGCCACCGCCTAGTGAGCGAATAGGATGCTAGTGCCGCAACAACGAGATAACACAGCAAGTGAAGTCGCTTCTCTTTCGCGAGCGCGGAGGTCGGCTCAATCATTGGATTGCTCGAAGGGATCTGTTTCAGTCACATCAGAGCTACGCCTTCCTCCAGTCCAGGTGGAAATCGCAACCGCCAAAGCGCAACGGAGGTAGGGCCGTTTTTAAACCCTCTACCAATAAAGAATAGATCCATTGTATTCAAGTTTTACTAGAGCGCAAAAAATAAACAAAACAATCTTCAATTGAAGGCATTCGGAATTGCAACATTTAAAAACATGGTTGCATTTTTAAATGGAAGTCTTTGTTGCGAATGCTACCGCGGCCGTTCGCCACTCCTCGGTAGTTTTCATTGAAATCGCGGCACAGCGGACAATGCGGTATTTGCGTACAGGCGGGCCCCGCGCCGGCCTGCACGCAACGAAAGGATGTTCCCACGACGGGAAGGCACCGCGGTACTCGCTAGCTCTTCACTTGCATCCGAGCGCCTTAAACGCCGCCGTCGTTGTGTACGAGATCGTTGGCAAGAATGGCCCAACCACGGTGGATTCATCTCCCGGCGTCTTTGTATTTTGGATGGCATTTTGAAAGTCCGCACTTGGTAGCATGTTGCGCATTATGAGTAGGCCGCGTGGCCCGCGCCGTCGCCCACGTCAGACCAGGTGATGAAACCACGACCGCACGCCGCAGTCGCATTTGTCAGCTTATCCGATGCCCGACTTACGACGATGATGTAGTTTCCGTTTGCGTCTACGGGAACTTGTTCATCATAGAGGCAGGAGGTCGCCTTCTGCGTGTAAAACTCGTTGGTGCACATCGACCAGTAGCGGAGTTGACCTGACGTCATGGTTGGCCCGTTGTTGTAGGTCTTCGGCGCGGTCGGCATGTGTCCTTGCAGAACTACGACTGGGCCATAAGCGCGGCTGATGAGCGCTGAGACATAGGCGTTGTCAAGATTCGCAAAGAAACCGACCTGTCGCACTGGGTTGCCGGCACAGTTACCCAGAAACATGCACTGCAAACCATATTGGGTATTGTATTGAGCCATCCAGACGGCGGGGTTCACAGCGGGGAATCCTGAGGACACTCCTGTCTGATTCCGCAAAGCCGCATAGGTCGCCCCTGGCAAGAGCGGCGAGGCAGTGGCGGCCTGCGCCGGAGATAAGACGCCGCACGCCTGCGTCCCCGTCAAAGTGGTACCGTCTGCCTGCTGCACTTGCAAGTCGGGGAGTCCAACGCCCCCCGTTGCATCGGCCCCTTTGTCTGCAACGTACACGCGGTACCAGACTGTGATTGTCTGGCCGTAGTCACTGTTGCCGTAGAGCGTGTTCGGCGTCGCGGCGCCCTGTGCCGAAGTCGGAACGATCTCCAACGTGTAGTTCCGCTTTTCGGCGTAGCGGGAAGCCCCTGCTGCGAAGGGGTTCGTCGAGCCCGCGTCCGGTGCGATTTGGAAGTCGGTTAGCTTCGCGGCCGGCGAATTGTCGGTTCGATAGCTGTTGAATGAAAGATACCGCGAGTAGGCGTACTGGCCTTTCAAAAAAACACGTGCTCCTGCTGGAATCTGAAATTGCGCGGTCCAGTATGTTGCACCGGAATCCGGATACGCTTCATTGACTTCGGTCGGCGCGGTGCCAATGGGTCCTTGCCACAGGCAACTGGTCATGGCGTGCGAGACCCCGAAGCTGGCCGGCAAGGACTGAGAGGATGTCGCATTGCCTCCTCCGCAGCCGGACAGGACCACTACGCCAGACAACATGGACGTAATGAGGACAACTGATTTGAAAATCCCCGTGCCAAGTAGTGGCTTGTTCATAATCGATCCGTCTCCCGGTCTGATGTATTAGGCTTCTCTGACTTGTTGCTTGCTGCTAAAGCGGATGCCTCCCTCGATGTAGTCGAGGAGATACCGGTCGAGGCGGTCGACACTCGTTGTTTCGAGCGGCCAGTAGGCCTCCAGACCGATATCGACTACAACGTTAAGTGCGGTGTTGAACGCAAACAGGGCCTTGACGCCCGCAGCCTCTCGACCGTTCTCGGGAACGGCGTTATACACCAGGTTGTTCACGCGTTCGGCAACGCTGCGCCACTCGCGCGCAATAACTTCTTTCCCTCGTGCGCCCGAACCGCCAATCATTCGCGCGAGGAACTGAAGGCTTGCTAAACCGCTTGGGGTGCTGGCAATACGAACGATTGGCCTGACCATCGCCTCGACAACATCGCCCAGCGACAACTGTTCTCTTGTTTGAGATTCGGCGGCGTCAAGCAAGGCGCTCACACCGTCGAGGTACTGGTTCAGCGAAACGCTGATAGCCGCCTCGACGAGCCCCCACATGTCGCCGAAGTGATGGTAGACCGCATTTTGACTAGCTACGCCAGCCGCCTTGTTTAGTGTCCGAATCGACACGCCTTCAATACCATGCTGCGCGAAGAGCAGGATGGCCTCGTGCACAAGGCGAGCCTTGGGGCCGAGCTTCCCATTCGGTCGCGAATCATTCGTGGGTTCGGGGGGCGTATTCATTTCCGGATCGGTACGTTTGTACGGGTACGATCGTACCCACTCCTTTGGTCCGGTGCTTTAGGTACTTTCCCTCGACACCGTTTTCTCAAACCGGATGCGGCGATTGAACCGCAGAGCGAATATTTGGCTCGCCATTATTGATGCTGCGCCACGATGGACACCGTCGTGAATGGCGAGTGGTCCGCCGCCAGCGTCGCGCAGCGCCGCAGGTTATTCGATCCGGTTCTCTTCTTTCAACGCGGCTCGCATGCGGCGATGCATCTTAGTGGCGATCTAACTCCTCGGCCTTCCGCCGTGCAGCAATCCGCCGCAGCGCAGGCCTGCGTGCGAGCATCTGTGACGCTTAGGTATCTGTGTTCGCGGTATAAGGCGTATGAGGTTGCCTATGAATCGAAGGTTTCTGCTCGCTTGCCCGAAGACGGGGACGAGGCGAAAGACATGTTGCGAGCGTCGCGCGACGGCGGCTATTAGTGTCGGAAAACCCAGCCAATGCAGTTCGTTGGTCAGTAAAGACGGGGCAGTTGAGCGGAATCGTCCGGGGCGGGCTTTCGAGGTGCGGTCGGCTCCGCGACCTCAGAGTGATTAGCGTCTGCCAACGCGAAGAGCAGGACGATTTGATTGGCCGCGCTCCGCAATCGGCCGCATTCAAGTCTCCGGCATCGGTCCTGTGCCTCAGCGTCGGGATTTCGATAGCAGGTGCCCGCATCCTAAGTTCGTTGCCAGTTGCCAGACATAGACGCGCGAGAACTTCACGCCGAACTTACTCTGGATCAAGTGCATCAGTCGCGCGTTGGTCCAGGCATCGCTCTCGAACCCGAAATCCTTCGCGGATCGCTGCAACGCCGCCGATATCCAATCTGCGCCGTCCTCTCCGAGGGCCGATGTTCTTCCTCCGACCCCCAGCGTAAGGATCGCATCGACCCCGCCAACATCGAAGAGCGTCCGGTACCGACTTACCGTCTGCCTGGACAGCTGCAGCGCTTCTACGATTTCACGGTCCGACGCTCCGTTCGACAACATCTCGGAAGCTCGAAGACGCCGGGTCACCGTTGGCCGCTCGACCTTTTTCTTTAGCATTAGGCATTTCCTGAGAAGAGTCCGCCGAGAGGGACGCCGGAAGAGGGGAGTCGCTGCCAAGTAGCTCGTCGAGCAATGCAGGAAGATGCTTGATGCCACTAGTGCTGCGGCGCCGGAAGCTTTCCTGTTTCTTTACCTTTGATAGCTCGTTTGGAAGGAAAAATAAAGATCAAAAAAGTCAATAACTGGACTAAAAAGATCTTGATTGGTCGTTGAATTTGGATTATCTACCGGGCCGGAGACGCTCCGAACCGAGTGTGACGCCGGCCGAAAATCTCTTTGGCAGGTGTTAAATTGTTTGCTAGCATTCAGCGACGATCTCGTGAGATGTCCTAGACAAGGTTGGGCGGCTGTCCTTGTGCCGTTCACGATTCCGGCAGAACTGCTTGGCGAACACCCTATCGTCGGTCCTAAAACGGGGAGCGCATGTGAACTACAGTTATGTCTGGCTGCGCCGGGCTTCAGTTGCGGTTCCCTTGGCAATCGTGAGTCTCACTTGCCTCGCCCAAGAAGGTGCCGACGATGCGAACAAGAGCAACAATCCGCTCAACCTCGCGTCGTCCTTTAACATCCAGAACTCGTTTGTGCCGAGCCTTTTTGGGGTTAACGGCCACACCAACGATATCTTGCTCAGGCCGACCATACCCGTAGGCCCGAACGGAGTCATCCCGGTCCCGGAAATCTTTAGGGTGACGGCGCCCATTAGCACCCGGCCGGACCCGAGCGGCGGATACAACACCGGCTTGGGCGATATCAATCTCTTCGATATATTTCTGCTTAGTCAAGGCGAGACGCAGATTGGCGTCGGGCCGCTCGTCACGGCGCCTACGGCAACTGACCCGACACTCGGCACCGGAAAATGGCAAGCAGGTCTTGCTGCGGTCGTTGTCAATGCTAACAAAGCGAGGTTGATCGGCGCTCTGGTGCAATGGCAGCGTTCCTTCGCCGGCCAAAGCAGCCGTCCGACCGTTCAGTCGCTCACGGCGCAACCATTCGGCATTCTCAATCTGCCCGATGGGTGGTACATCCGCTCAACCGGCGTTTGGACCTTCGACCTTCAGCGCGGCAACTACTACATGCCAGTTGGTCTCGGCGCGGGCAAAGCCTGGCGGGGCGGCTCGACCATCTACAACGCGTTCATGGAGCCGCAGTACTCGGTAGCCCATTCGGGAAATGTGCCGAAGTGGCAGATTTTCGCAGGGCTCAACATGACGTTCGGAAAATAGCATTACCAGCCGAGGCCGCAGACCCATGCATCGAACCATCCGTCGGATTGGAGCGCTAGCGCTCAGCCTGCTGTTCATCGCCACGAACGCGCATTCCCAAAGCGCCAGTAGCCCAGAAGACGCGCGCAGCATCGCTAAAGATGCGTACATATACGCTTATCCGATGCTGTACAACTACAAGACAATGTACGAACAAGCGATCGACCCGAAATCGAAAGCGTACGTCGGTGGCTTCGGGAAGTTTCGGAACTACGCCAGCCCCTACGGACCTGAAAACACCGACATCGTAACGCCGAACAACGACACGCCTTATTCATGGGCGTGGCTGGATTTGCGACGAGAGCCGTGGGTGCTCAGTGTGCCGGCAATCCGGGACAACCGTTACTACGTGTTTCAGTGGATCGACTTGTTCACTTATAACTTCGCGTACGTCGGATCGCGCACGACGGGGGACGGCGCGGGGCATTATCTGTTCGCCGGCCCGCATTGGACAGGCGACAAACCCAAGGGAATCGACAAGGTATTTCGTTCAGAGACCGACTTCATTTTGACGCTCGGCCGGACGGCGTTGGATGGACCGAAGGATATCGGGCGGATGCAGGCTATTCAAAAAGGATACCGCCTCACACCGCTCTCGACATTCGAACACAGTAGCGCATCTCGCCCCGCACCGAAATTGAGTTTCCCTGTTTGGAACGAGGCGAGAGCGACGTCGATTGAGTTCATCGGCTACCTTAACTTCCTGTTGCAGTTCGCACAGCCGACTGCGCCATCCGAAGTAGACCTTATGCAGCGCTTCGCCCGCATCGGCATTGCACCGGGCAAGCAATTTGATGCATCGGCCTTGGCGCCGGACATGAAGCAAGCTATTGAGGCAGGCGTCGCCGACGGAAAGAGTGCCGTTGCGGAGGCCGAAAAGCGTACAACGAGCTCATACGACCTATTCGGTACGCGACAAGATCTCAACGGCAATTATCTGATACGCGCCGTCGCGGCGGCCATGGGCATCTACGGGAATACCAAGGAGGAGGCAGTCTACGTTGGCACGCGACTGAACGCGGACCATCAACAGCTGGTCGGCTCACAGCCTTACGTCATTCATTTCGATAAAAAGGATCTGCCCCCGGCGCGTTTCTTCTGGTCCATGACGATGTATGACCTCCCGGGACGCCACCTTGTTGCGAATCCGATCAAGCGCTATTCGATCGGCGATAGGACAAAGGGCCTGAAATACGACGTAGACGGCTCGCTCGACATCTATGTCCAGCAAGCGTCGCCGGGCGCGGATAAAGAGTCAAACTGGCTGCCAGCGCCGCAAGGCGCTTATGACCTGATCGCACGGATCTATGGACCGGAAAGAACGGTATTCGACGGAAGCTGGAAATTCCCGGTTCCGGAGAAACGGTGAGATGAGGCACCAATTCGCTGACGACCCAGGAAAGGCTATTGTGACGAACAGTATGGGATGCCGTACCGGATGGGTGTTCAGGAGCGCGGCGTTGAGCGTTGCATTGAGCGCGGGCTTCGTAAGCCTTGCCAACGCGACTGAGGGAGGCATCGGGCGACCGCTAACCGGCGAACAAGTGATGCCTTACGCCGGCATCGTTCCGCCGACGTCCGACTGGATCGTGTCCCTAAGTACAATCTATTACGACGGATCGCTTGGAGCATCGAAGTCGCTTCCCGTCGCCGGAACGGTTACGGCCGGGCTTGATTATCAGGTAATTTACACGATCGCGAATCTCGTGAAGACCTGGGGCGTCTCCGTCGGCGGATGGAACTTCGCCTCTTCATTTGGCGTGCCGTTCCAATACACGAACGTTTCGAGCTACCACGGCATCCTACCGGACGACGTTGCCACGCAATTTGCGGACATTTTCTTCACACCGATTGTCGCCGGCTACCACTTGTCCAAGACGGACCACATCGCGCTGAGCGTTCAGATGTATGCGCCGACAGGCGCCTACAGCGTCGGTCGGCTTGCCAATGCGGGGCAGAACACATGGACATTCGTACCGACCATCGCGTACACACATCTGATTCCCTCTCATAACATCGAGTTGTCGGCTAACTACGGTATTCAGTTCTACACGGCCAATGACAAAACGCATTATCAAAACGCTCCGCTTAGCGTCCTTGATCTTTTGGCGCTTAAGCGATTTTCCGGGGGATGGGGCGTCGGGGTGGTAGGCGGGTGGACTCAGCAGCTCGGAAACGATACTGGCGGAATCGCCGAACTAACGGGCGGTGCGAGCGGCCACGCCGTAGGCATCGGGCCGATGGTGACGTGGTCGGGGAAGATCGGCCAGACGCCCATTTCAGCGTCGCTTCGCTGGGTCAACGAATTCCAAGTGACTCGGCGCCCGAAAGGCAACGTCGTGCAGCTTTCGATCGGCGCGACCTTCCAGTAGCAGGCTTCCGAGGCTTGATCGGACCATCCCTCGTCTTGGCAACCGTCACGTTTAAAGCAGGAGTCGCAATGGGCAAGGCACGGTGTTTTTTTGTTTTCGCGGCTGCGATAGTGGGCGTCGTTCCCGTCGTGTTTGCACAATCGGTGTCGACACGGGTGACGGTCGATAACTTTGTGCGAGCCGAGTCAGACCAGTATGTCGGCGCTCTTGTTAAACAAGGCGGCCTCGGCAAACTGCTTCACCGACGGGAACCCGCTGCCATCGAAGACCAAGCCATTGTTCGGCTCAACCGGGACACGCTCTACACCTCTGGCGTCTTTGACCTTGACGCTGGTCCGGTGACAATCACGATGCCTGACCCCGGCAAGCGCTTTATGTCAATGCAGGTCATCAACGAAGATCACTACGTGCCGAACGTATTCTACGGCGCTGGAGCGCACACGCTCACACGTGAGAGCGTCGGCACTCGGTACGTCGTCGTCGGCATCCGCACTCTCGTCAATCCAGGCAGCCGGGACGACATCGCACAGGTGCATGCATTGCAAGACGCGATAACGCTGAACCAGCAAGCGCCTGGGAAGTTGGAGCTTCCCAGGTGGGACGCGGCTAGCCAAAAGAAAGTCCGGGATGCACTACTAGTTCTTGCCGCAACAATTCCGGACTTCCGTCACGCCTTCGGAACCAGACAAGAGGTCGATCCGGTTCGACATTTGCTCGGCACGGCCGCGGCTTGGGGCGGCAACCCTGACCGGGACGCGACCTATTTGAACATCACGCCATCCCACAACGACGGCAAAACAGTCTATCGCCTGCACGTGAAGGACGTTCCGGTTGATGGCTTCTGGTCTGTTAGCGTCTACAACGAGAAGGGTTACTTCGAGAAGAACAGTCGAAACGCCTATGCGCTTAACAACCTTACGGCCGAAAAGGGCGCGGATGGAAGCATCGATATGCAGTTTGGCGGATGCGATTCGTCCAAGTCGAATTGTCTGCCCATTGTCCCTGGATGGAACTACACGGTTCGACTCTACCGGCCCCGCGAAGAAGTCTTGACGGGCGCATGGAAGTTCCCCGATCCGGTACCCATGGATTAGCTTCGTTAGGCGCCGCGCCGCAGCCTAGTCTCGGAGGGAATGCACCTTTTGTGCACTGGCTTGGTGGCCTAGGGATATTGTGGTTCTCCAGTTCAGTGTGTTTCTTGGTCGCTCCCCAGACACCGCGACGGTCGAGGACTTGCGGCGCTACCAGTAGCATCTGGTCGATTACGAAGAAGAAATTTCTCTCACCCGCCGTACTACTCATCAACAGAGCTTCGCCGGGGAAGCAGTTGTCGCGCCGTTCGAATATCCGAAAGGCGGACGAACGCCGTCGTCGGCACGTTTATGACCGGCAGGAAATAGTGGATCTGTGCGAGATCGCACGCTCCACTCGTCCCGGTGCGGGCTGCACGCCTAAAGTCCACGATCGCTTCTTGCTGGAGCCGGGTACACCGGCTCTGACGGCTCGTCCCTATTTCTGGTTCGAAGTTGGTCGCCGTCGGACTGCTGGACAAGTCACTGAGAGCGGGGCAAACCAACGTACCGCTTCGGAGCACATAGTAAGGACGTGACTTGCCTGACTCGAACGATTCCGCAGCAGTTCTTGCATCGCAATAATGCATCGAGGCCTCACGCGCCGCTGTGATCAGTTCGTCGACGCTTTTCGCTTGGACGGACGTAGCCACGGTACTCATTATGACAAGAACCATTCTATACATTTTGTCTAGCCAGTCTTGTTTGCGCAAATTGCTATATCGATTCTTCGGGCAGACCAGTTAACGCGCGTGCCCATTTGTTTGGAAGAGATATGCGGATTTAGGGTGAACCCCCTACGATCGAACACTCAACTCAAGCAAGTGGGGATGGGAGTGCGTTCGCTTATTTCAACTTTCACTTGTGCTGGCGGAACACCCATTCGCGGACGGGTTCGACCATCTGAGCGATGCGCCAGGTGTGACGGTGCCCGCTTTGAGCCCGCCGTCGTGTGTTCAATGGTAACTTATCAGAGGAGGCTTGCCGGCGCTGGTAAGACGCGGTGAGGATTTGAGTGAGGACGGGTCGCCAACGTCGGCGCGACGGTCTGGAGGACCGAGGTGGTCCAACCCGACGAACGCAGGGGACTCCTGGATCGACATTCGGCCGCGCGCGGATCCCATGAGCAGCCATTCGATCAGTGCCTCGTGCGCGAATGATCTCGTTTCCGCAGGTGCGAGCAGCGTGGATCAGGCCGACAGACCTTACGGCATTCAACTGATCCAATTTCTATTCCGTTAGAGCTGTGCGTGTCCTACGACCGGATTGTTATGCGGCACAAGACGGCTTTGCAGCAGAGGGACTGTGCCGGCTTCACAGTAGTGGCCCGCGACGGTGATGCCGCGAGGATCACGCAGAACAGCGCGAAACACCAAATTAGGTGGCGACTGGAGTTCTATTGAGCCCCGTCTCTTGCCATTCACCACTGCACGGATAAAGCCGGACGACTTCGTGGTGCCTTAACTTGACCAGCGGAGATGCGGAGAATCGCGACACAAGAGGTCGTCTGAAGCGTTGACTGACGGTCTCAGACGGCAGAATCTCCGCCTTGACTCGCTGCGACGCGTACGTTAACTGAATCTAACCAAACGTCCAGCTCGACGTTGAAAACGCGAATCGGCCGGTCCGACAGCCGGATCCTGTAGGTGCATCCCGGCCGCCTGAAGCGGTGCCGCCGTCCATGTTCCGCCATCAAAAAGTCGACGCCGCGCTTCCGGCGACCGACCGCTACCGCGAAATACGCTTGTTTTATGCGACCGTCCGCCTGCGCTAGCAGATTCAATGGACAACATAGCACTTGGATGGACACTGTCCGAAATTCACGTTTTTCAACAGCGATGCGGTGCGCGTTACAACAGCGCGTTGATCGTTCCGTCTCTTCATATTTCGAGTCTGTACCCAACGCCATACACGGAGACGAGCGGATCACTGCCCGGCCGCACATGCTGCAGCTTACGGCGTAGATTCTTGATGTGACTGTCGATAGTGCGGTCGGTAACCACACGATGGTCGTCGTACAGGTGGCTTAGCAGGTAGGTGCGAGGAAAGATTCGTCCCGGTGCGTTCATCATCAGCGAAAGCAGCCGGAATTCGACGGGCGTGAGTCTGAGCACGATGCCGTCGAGCAACGCATGATGAAACTGTTCATCCACTTCGAGGCCGTTCTCCGGCTTCGACGCGCCAGCGGGTCCCGAGGCGGCGGGTGACGAGCGCCGCAAGATAGCCTTCACCCGGGCGACGACCTCTCGTGGACTGAACGGCTTGCAGACGTAATCGTCGGCACCGAGTTCGAGACCGAGCAGACGGTCGATTTCGTCCACGCGCGCGGTCAGGATGATCACAGGAACTGCTGAGAACTGCCGAAGTTCTCGACAAATATCCATGCCGCTCCTACCGGGGAGCATCACGTCGAGAAGCATCAGCGACGGCGGCGTCGCCCGGATAAAGGGCGTCACCTCACGGCCGTCCGCAAGCGTCGTGGTGGTGAAACCTTCGAGATGCAAATAGTCGGTGAGCACAGCGGCAAGCTTAGGCTCGTCCTCGACAATCAAAATATGCACGGGGCGCTCGACAGTCATCGCGTCAATCTCCTCCCAGCGGAAACCGGGCGGTGATCGCAACGCCGCCGAGCGGCGAGGCCTGCGCTCCGATGGCGCCGCCGTGTGCGCCTACGATCGCGCGGCATAGCGCAAGACCAAGGCCTGCGCCGCCGCTCTGGCGGCTGCGCGATTCATCGACACGATAAAGACGATCGAAGAGATATTCGAGCGCGGCGTCGGGCACGCCCGGCAGCGAATCCTGCAACTCGAGCTGCCATGCATCGGCGATGTGTGAAAGCGTTACGCGCACATAGCCGCCTGGGTCCGTATAACGCAGCGAATTTTGCAGCAGGTTCTTCAGCAACTGCACGAAGCGCGCGGGGTCGACGTCGAAGCTCGCGTGAGCGGTTTCTTCGGGACAGATGAATTCGAGCGCGATCCGCTTCGCCTTGAACGATTCGCGCATCGCTTCAACGGACACGCGGGTGAGTTGTGCGACATGCGTCGGCGTCTTGTGATAAGTCAGCGCGCCAACATCGCTCAGCGAAAGCTCGTACAGGTCTTCGATCAGCTTGTTAAGCATGCCGACCTCGGCTTGCAGCGATGTCAGAGAATCGCGATCGAAGGCGTGCACGCCGTCTTCGATCGCTTCGAGTTCGCTGCGCAGCACCGCGAGCGGTGTGCGCAGTTCATGCGAAATATCCGCGATAAAGTCCCGGCGCGAGCGCTCAGCTTTTTGCAGTGAATCGGCCAGCACATTGAAGTCGCCCGCGAGGCGGTCGAGTTCGTCGCGCCGGCCCGCCGGCACGCGCGTGGTGTAGTCGCCGCCCGCGAGACGGTGTGTCGCGTTCATCAGGCGCTTGACCGGCGCGAGTACGATGCGCGCAAGCAGCAACGCGACGAGGGCCGCTAGCACGACGGCCACTCCCGCGATCTGCCAGGTGGCGCGCATCTGCTGCGCCTGAAACGCGATGTCCGCGGCGTCGGACAGCGTGTCCGGGCCATCGGCCGCCAGCCAGCCCACAATACGGCCGTTATGGACGACGGGCTTCATTGCGCTGTCGGGGCCGAGGTCTGGGGCCGACGTGACCACGAGTTCGCGATTGGCGTCGAAGAGCGCTGCGCGCGGACGCAAGCGATGCGCGCTGCGATTAAAGCCATCGTGCGAGGGCGCCGGCGCGCGCGAATCGCTCGGGTCGCTGCGCTCGACACTCCCCACGATCGCGCGGTCACCGCCCACCGTCATGCCCGACTCGGGCGGTGGAGCCGGAAGGCGCATGCCCCAGTGCGGTCCTTCGGACTGACCCGAGAGCGGCTCTAGCAACTGCTGAACGCTGCCGCTGCCGGGAAAGGTCTTCCAGCTCGGCTGCTTTCCGGTCTGGGCTGCGGCGAGCTCTTGCCGGACGGCCTCGTCCTGCGCGCTGTCGAGCAGCGCGAGCCACGCGTCCGGATGTTCGCGAAGGAAACTCCAGTCGCCGTGAATCGCGTAGCCGCGTCTGACCTTAGCCACAATCGCGTTGACGCGCCCCGCGTCGCGTTCGCGGACATAGTGCAAGAAGCCGTTCTCGAAGCTTACACGCACGGCATAGCCCATCGTCAGTGCAATTACGAGGCAGGCGATCAATACAGCTAGAAACATTTTCCAGGTAATGCCGAAGCGCATCTTTGCTCGCCGCGCGCTGACGCGCGCGAGCAGGGCGCTTAAATGACCTATTGGCCAGAAAAAGTAAGTTGGGCTGGGCATGGCGGGATTCTAAAGGATCGCGATATGGCACTTCGTCGTCCGGGCAAATCTCCACGACTTCTCCATCCTTTCTTCATTGTGGCTGCGCCGTTACTGACTACGATGCCTGTGCGTTAACGCCTCGCCTCGGCGTCTCGAGACATCCAAGGAGGAAACGGAATGCAAGCTTCGGCGAATTTAAGCACTGCCGGCACGCGGGACGTCTGGCCTGAGTGGAGGTCCGGCGTCGACGCCGCGCCGAGCGCCGACGCCGCGGCCGCCACGGCCCCGCCGCCCGATCGGTCCGAGGCGTTCGTCAAACTGCGCGGCTGCAGGATCTCGGCGCCGCTTTCTCAGATGTGGGGCGCGCGCTGCCGGATCGTCGAGTGGGTCGACCGCAGCGGAGAATACTCGTGCATGGCCGTGCCGGATGCCGCGAGCGTTGAGGAAATCCGCGAGCGCATGCGGCGGCACCGAAGCGGTCTGCGCCATTTCGTCACCGACGACCCCGAAGCCCCGCAAATGCGCACCCGTCTGCGCCGCACCTGAGCACGGGCACTGACAAAACCACCAATCCGGAGACGCCGTTGAAAACCCGCATCCTTCTCGTAGAGCCCGACCCGGCCGTGCAGGAGAAACTTCGCCGCAGCCTCGCAATGCAGCCCATGCAGGTCGTGCCACTGACGACTGTCCGGTCGCTGTTCGCGGAAATCAAGCGCGAAGCCCCTTCGCTGATCGTATTGCGCGACGGGCTTCCCGACACTACCAGCGCAGCCGTCCTGCAGACGCTGCAAAGCACGGGTTACGACATACCAGTCGTAGTGATCGGCGCGTCGAGCGGATCCATCGACGCCATCATCTGTCTCGAACTTGGCGCAGACGACTACGTGAAATTGCCCTGCAATGAGCGTGAATTCTTGACGCGGGTGCGCAACGTCCTGGGCCGGATGCCGCGGAAAACGCCTTCGCTCGTGGACCAATCCGGCAAGTGCAGAGTGGGCCCGTTCGTCCTGGACTTCAATGCGCGTCTGTTGCTGCGCGATGGTGAACCGGTACCGCTGCATCCGTTGTTGTTTGCCTTGCTCGAACTGTTCGCGCAGCGTCCGCTTACCGTATTGTCGCGTAGCAGTCTCGCCGACCAATTGGGAGAGTTCGGCCCGGGCCGCTGCGGCCGGTCGCTCGACGTGTTGATTTGCCGTTTGCGCCGGGCGCTGGAAGACGAGCCTGCCCGGCCTCGCTACATCCAGACTGTTCGCGGGCGCGGCTACGTCTTCAGCCCGCACTGATGCGCGGCGTGGGTCGAGCCTTTCGCACCTGCGCGCCTCCTTCTTCCGCATGCGAGCGTCAACCGGCTCGTGCGTCTGGCTGACGAGGCTCAGCCGACTCACGGCTCACTCGTAACTCCCGAATTCCGATTGCGCCGGGCTACTTGCGGGCAGCGGCGAATAGCCGGGCACGCTGGCACGGAATTGCTCGATCAGTCCCGTATCGACGTTCGAAAGGCCTTTTAGCTGCAATTGCAGGAGCACGCGCGTGCCGCTGCCGCCCGACGCGGTGCTCGTCGAAGTGGTGATGTAGCGCTGCACCGCGAAGCCGAGCGACCAGCACTGCGCGTCGAATTGCAGGCCCAGCAGACCTGCCGTTATCCGATGCACGCGCATGTCGAAATTCACGCGGCCGACCCCTGACAGGCGATTGGTAAGTGGCCATTGCGTCGAAGCGACTAATTGGTTGACCGGCTGATTGTCGAGCACGGCGAGGTCGGCGCGCGTATAGCGATATCCGACATTGAGCACGCGCTGCGAGGCTGGACTCCACGCGAAGCCCGCCGTCGCGCGTTCGAGTTGGTTTCGTCCCTGATTGAACTGGATGGCCTGCTCCGCACTGAAGCCCTCGCCCACACGAAACGAGGCGCCCATGATGAGGTCGGAGTGATCCGCCGAGGAAGGCGCGTCGGTCGGCAGGAAAGTCACGCGCTGATCGCGGAAATAGTACGCTTGCGCGATTACGACGCGCGCGAGTTCCGCGCCGGATTCGGCGCTCACGAAACGCGTCGTGAGGCCGGCGGTCAGGCGGTTTTGATCGGCTATGCGGTCGTTGCCCACATAGGTGTTCTCCGAGAAGATCTCGGCGATGCCGAAGTCGGCGGCGGCTGTATCGAAGAGCGGTGCGTAGTTCTGGTCGCGGTACGGCGTGTAGACGTAAAAGAGCCGCGGCTCCAGCGTCTGAATCAAGCTTGCACCGAACACACGGATCGTCCGCTGAAACACGAGCCCCGTATCCAGGCTCGCGGTCGGCACGCTCACCGTGAAGTGCTTGGGCTGTCCGGCGAGCGTGTCGCTACCGATCGTGGAAAGCTCGTACGACGCGAAATGCCACTGCACCTTCGGCGTGAAAAAGAAGCCCGGTCGGTTGATCGAATAGCTGAGATACGGATTAAAGACGAAGCGGTCGCCCTGCATGGTGTCGGCCGTGGCGATCGTAAAACGAGTCGCGTTGGCCTGCATGCCGAAATCGAAGCCGCCGACGTTGTAGCGGGCGTAGTCCATGTTGACCTCCGGTTCGCGATTGTAAGGCGGGCTCGAATCGAACGACTGCCAGCGCTGCTCGCGCACGAGCGCGGACCACGGGCCGCTGTTGTACGTCAGTCCGGCTTCCTGCTGGAAAAGCGTTTGCGAGCCGGCGAGGTAGCTGTTCGCCGACGCGAGGTCGTTGGTGAAGTCCGCATCCGATACGCGGTTGTAGTTCACATAGCCCGCCAGCCCGGCCCCGAAATTTTGATTGTGTTTGAACGCGATCGAGTAGCGGTTGCGCTTGTCGACGGCGTCATCCGGCAAGTACGACACGCTCAGCTCCCCCGAGTAATTCGACGAAAGATAGCGATAGTCGGGTGTCAGCATCACGCCCCGCCTCGACATCGCGCGGGTCGTGAGCGTCAAGTCGTAATTGGGCGCGAGATTGAAATAGTAGGGCAGCATCATGTCGAAGCCGTTGCTCGAACTGTACGACAAGGTCGGCGGCAACAGCCCGCTTGCGCGCGTCGAATCGAGCGGAAACGACAGCCACGGGCTCGCGAACATCGGCACGCCCTGGAAGAACAGCACGCCGTCGCGCGCGATGCCCTGATTGGACGCGCTATCCATGTCGAAGCGCTTCGCCTTCAGATACCACGCGGGGTCCTCTGCGCAATCGCAGCCCGTGTAGGTACCTCTATGGATGACGGAGCGATCGTCGTCAATCAAGTCGATCCGCGCGGCACTACCGCTCCCGTTGGTGACCCGGAAGCGGTATTTCGGCGCGATCATGTAGCCATCCATCGCGTCGACTTGCAGGTGTGCCTCGGGGCCGGCGAAGGTGTCGCCCGAGTGGAAAAGGCGGACGCGACCGTAGGCATCGACGCGGTCGGTGTCGGCGTCGTAATGCAGCGCATCGCCCTTCACGAGCCGCCCCGTGCGGCGCAATTCGGCGTGACCCGTGAGCGCTGCATCGGTGTCGGCGGTCGCGGTCAGCGAGTCCGCCAAGCCGAATACCGCTGGACGGCTGTCCGCTTGGGTCAGGTGTTCGTCGAGCTGCGGACTGAGGCGCAATTCGACTTGCGCCGCGGCTGGATGGAGCGCTACTGCCGGTGCTCCGGCCAGCAGCAGTGCCAGGCGCTTGGAAATGCTCACTGCAAACGCGCCCTCAAAATGCCGTGCCGATCTGGAACTGAAACTTTTGATAGGTATCGCCGGCGTGGTGGACGATTGGAAAGCCGAGACTCAGCTTGAGCGGCCCAATCGGCGAAATCCATTCGAGACCCATACCGTAGCTGTAGCGCAATCCGTTCGAGCCTGTGCTGTTGCCTTCATCGCCCCAGACGTTGCCACCGTCGACGAACGTAAACACGCGCAAGGTGCGGTCGTAGCCGGTCCCCGGCAGCGGAAACGTCAGCTCGACGTTGCCGACCAGCATCTTTGAGCCGCCGATGGGGTCGTTGGTGGTCTTGTCGCGCGGACCGAGCGAACTCGAATCGTAGCCGCGAACCGAGCCGATGCCGCCGGCGTAGTAGTTCTTGAAGATTGGAAACGACTTGCCGCCGAGCCCCGCGCCGTAGCCCGCCTGGAAGTTGAGTCCGAGCACGAAGCCGCGGGAAAACGAGTGGTAAAACTGCGCGGTGACATCGGTCTTGTAGTACTCGGTATTGCCGAGCGGCGTGCCGAACTCCGCGTTCGACTGCAAATAGTAGCCGCGGCTCGGCACGAGCGCGCTGTCCCGGTTGTCGCGCTTCCAGCCTGCTGTGACCGGCACGTTGTTCACCACGCGGCCGAATTCAGACACGTAGTCCTGATACGACTGCGGCGTCGCTGAATCAACATTGAAGCGGTTCTGCTCTAGCCCCGCGCCAAAATACACCATGTCCGCCTCCGAGAACGGAATGCCGAACTTGGTATCCGCTCCGACCGTCACGATCCGAAAGCTCGAGTCGCTCGAATAATAGAGCGGGTAGGACGTCTTGTAGTACGCGTCCGTGATGCGCTGAATGCCGTCGATTGTGAAGTAGGGATCCGTCTGCGTGACGCTAAGGGTACGATAGGTCTTCGCTGTATTCACATTCACTCCGAGGCTCGTGCCCGAGCCGAACACGTTTTCCTGGGTCACGCCCGCCGACAGCACGATCTTGTCAGTCGATGAAAAGCCCGCACCGAGTGTGATCGCGCCGGTCGGCTTTTCAGCCACTTTGACCTGGATATCGACCTGATCCTGCACGCCATCCACGGGAATCGTAGTGACGTCCACGTCGGTGAAATAGCCCAGACGGTTCACGCGATCCTTCGATAGTTTGAGCGCGTTGCTGTCGAACCAAGCGCTCTCGAACTGTCGCATCTCGCGCCGCACGACCTCGTCGCGCGTGCGAGTGTTGCCAACAACCTCGACATGACGCACGTAGACGCGCCGACCCGGATCCACTTGCAGCACGAGCGCCACCTTGTGATGCACCTGGTCGATTACGGGCGCGGCGTTCACGCTTGCGAACGCGTAACCATATTCGCCGAGCTTATCGACCAGCGACTGAGTTACGCTCTGCAGCTTGTCGGCAGAAAACCTTTCGCCCGGGGCAATCCTGAGCAGGCGCTCGAGTTCGGCTTCGCGGCCGAGGAGCGTGCCTGCGAGTTTTACGCTCGACACGGCGTAGGGCTCGCCTTCGTGCAACGTCACCGTGAGATACATGTCCTTCTTGTCGGGCGAAATCGACACCTGGGTCGATTCCACGTTGAACTCGAGGTAGCCGCGATTCAAATAATAAGAGCGAACGTTCTGGAGATCGCCAGCGAGCTTTTCCTTCGCATACAAGTCGTTCTTCGTGTACCAAGAGAACCAGTTCGGCGTGGACAACTGCATCTCCTCGAGCAAGGTCTTCGTTTCGAATACGGTATTGCCCAGAAGATTGATTTGGCGAATTTTGGCGCTCGGGCCCTCCGTCACGGAAAACAGCAGCTGAACCCGGCCTTGATCTACAGGTGTCACGGTGGTTGTGACCTCGGCTGCATAAAAGCCCCGCGTGAGGTACTGACGCTTCAATTCTTGCTCGGCGCGATTCACCAGCGCGCGTTCGAAGGGCCGGCCCGGAGACAGACCGACCGCACGCAGCGCTTTGGTGAGTGTGTCCTTATCGAATTCATGCAGGCCTGCGAAGTCGATCCTCGCGATGGCCGCGGACTCCACGACGCGCATGATTACGACGTCACCCTCGATCGAAGCACTGACATCGGTAAAGAGACCGGTTTCATAGAGCGTCCGGATTGCTTCCGATGCGCGGTCGTCGCTAAAAGTGTCGCCGCGCTTGATCGGCAGGTACGCGAAGACCGAAGAAGGTTCAATGCGGCTGAGACCTTCGATACGTATATCGCGGATCGTGAACGGAGTGACTGCGTGCGCTTGCGACGTCATGACGGCGCCTGCGGCGAGTGCGAGTGAGCGCAGGGTGTGATGCTTCATTCGAGCTTTTCAAAAGAGATGAGATGGCGTGGCCGCTTTACTGCAGCGGCCCATTTCCGGGTGTCGGAAGCGACTGGCCAGTCGCGACGCCGAGGACTTCATTCATTTGTTCCGCGCTTGTCCGGCGCAGACGGAACGACAGCTCCGCGCCGCCGCGAAGCAGAAACGAGAGGACGAGCGAGTCCGTGCAGTCCGCGTCGATAGCGATTTCCCAGCCTGCGCATTCCATCGCAAACTTGGTGGCGCGCTCGTTTTTGCGGATGCGTTCGGACCATGAGATGGCGTTGGCGAGCGCGGCGAGCATTTCGTGCATCACTGAGCAATGCAGCGCGACGGAGTCGTGACTTTTGGCGTCGACGACCAGGTAGCGTCCATCGCCGGTGAGCCGGAATCCGTCGAGTGAATCGATCGTCAGTGCGTGTCGCCTTTCCATCGCCTAGCTCCCTCTTAAACAAAGCGCGTAGTGTAGGCAGGGGAGCCGCAGGTTTGAGTTACAGGGGTATTTCCGTGTGTTCTCCACGGTTTGCGCGGCGCTAGCCTTGTGTGCGTCTCGTTTCTTTCGGCGAGCCTTGCTAGGTGTGCGAGAGAGGATAGTCCGGGGCAGGGCGACTTGCGTTGTGGAGGTTTGAGATGTGTGTGCGGTGCCAGAAGCGTAACGCGAGGAGACGACTGGTAAGAGTTTTTGTGTGGGAACCGATCGGCGGTATGTAGTCTATAAGTCCAGATTTGCGCGACTGAGTCGAGCAGCCTGGTGACATCGCTCGGAGTGACCGCGGCGCTAAATGGCTACGCACTGTATGACAGCGTCCTTGCGACTTCCGACTGAAGCCATCTGATTTAGTTATTGAGCGGTCAAGCCATAACCAAGACGAGGATTGCCTCTCAAAAGAAGAGAAATGGTGCGGGTCCTGCGCGGCAGGGGCGCAGGGACAAACTCGCTGTCGCCTGCTGTTGGCGAAGAATGCGAAAAAGCCGAACGCCGCATGATTTCATCTGGTAAACCCGGCCTTCTTGAACCGCGCGCTTCCTCGTTAGGGTGCTGCCGAGGACGTTTCTTCACTTCTCGCGATAAGTGGCCCGTTCGTCGCCTCCGCAACGATGAGACCCTACGCTTTCAGTCGAAGCGGACCAGCAAGCCTCGTGGGCGAGCCGGCGCCGCGCCAATCGTCGAGCAGTGCGCGTTTTGAAAGCCATGGCCATCACGTTGTCGAGCGCCACTCCGATCGAGAACTTCTATAACTCAATAAACTGCGGTGGATACGCTGTCGGACCTCACCGCAACTGACAGGGACTAGCAATGCGACTGGGTTGGTACTCTAATCTCACGCCTGTGGAGCGGCGCACATACTGGGCTTGCTTTGCTGGACTCGGGCTCGATTCAATGGACGCCACGATATTTTCACTGGTGATTCCCGCTCTGATTGCGACGCTCGGCCTGACTCACCCGCAAGTGGGCTACTTGGCTACTGCGGCACTGCTAGGGGTCGCCATCGGAGGCTGGGGCGCCGGAATTCTCGCCGATAAACTTGGGCGCGTTCGGGTGCTGCAGTTCACCATTCTGTGGGTTGGCATCTTTACCCTTGCCGCGGCTTTCGTGAACTCGTTTCACGTACTGTTTGCTATCCGCTTCATGCAGGGATTAGGTTACGGAGGTGAAGCTGCCGTTGGTGGCGTGCTAATCAGCGAAGTCATCCGGCCTGCGCTGCGTGGCCGGGTTGCGGCCTCTGTCCAAAGTGGTTATGCGCTCGGCTATGCTGCCTCTGTCGGGCTCTTGCCGGTCATATCCTCTCTGTTCCCCGAGGAGATTGGATGGCGGGTTTTCTTCGCTATCGGCATTTTGCCGGCTGGCTTAGTTTCTTTCATCCGTCGTCTCGTGCCTGAGTCTAGCGTCTACTCGGATGCGAAGGCGGCTCGCGATACAGGGGGCATGCAGATGCCGTTTTGGGAGATCTTCGCTGGAGCTCACCTGCGTCGCACCGTGGCCGCAGTGGTTATGGCGACCGGCATATACGGAGGCGCGTATGTCATGATCACCTGGTTGCCTACCTATCTACGCACCGCGTTGCATCTCTCGGTCGCAACGAGCGCCGGATATTTGGCCTTTAATATCCTAGGTTCGCTTGTCGGACCTTTCTTTTACGGATGGATGGCGGACCGCGTGGGCCGACGACCGGCGTTCATGGCATTCCTAGCTCTTCAAGCCGCGAACGTAGCCGCTTTTCTGCTTGCTTCGATAGGCCCCATCGTCACTATCGGACTCAGCTTCTTTCTGGGCGCTTTCCAGGCGGCCTTGGCGTCCGGGATGCTTCCGACCTTTGCCGAATTGTTTCCGACTACCATTCGGGCCAGCGGCCAAGGGTTTTGCCTTGGAGGCGGGCGCGGTTTCGGGTCCGTGGTCCCGGCAGCGGTAGGGCTTCTTGCCGCGTCTTTGTCGCTCGGCACGGCGATGGCGGCATGCGCCCTGTGCGCCTACGTTGTCGCCTTCGGAGCCGCCGTTTTCTTGCCCGAAACGAGCGGAACGGACCTGCACGAGGCGCTCCTCGCTTCGGCTGAACAGATAGACACCTAGCAGCAAAGCGCCAGCCGACCAGCTCGCAAGTGGAGGCGGAAGTCTTGCATCACGATGCGCCCGGCTGTGAACGGGGTCGAGTTGATGCCGCACGAGCCGATATTGTCCGCAAATACTCGCACGGAAACAACGCCTCGTTGCCGTTCATCGACCCAAGGCGCGCGCAGTAGCGACACCGCACCCGACTAATTTCGGTGCCGTCGCTTCTTCGCCGACAATGCAGCCTTCGCTTTGCTCTGCAGCGTCTCGAGTCGAAGGCGAATGAGTGATCCCGGGCTGCTGTCATGACAAGTACGCGGCAAGGATAATTGCACCCCTTTCGCGTCGCTCCTTCCTCCGACATTACATGCTTCCCGGCGGACGAGACCTGGCCGACCGTCAGCGCTTCGTCTGGGCCAGAGACTGACATTGGAACGCATGACAAGAGCTCATTTTTGACGAGCACTAGTTGATGATTCTGGAAGGTTTAGTGATGCAGGTGTTCGCATTTGCCAGAGACGCATGGATTGCGCTCTAGCTTCGCAAGAGCTTGGGCATGGCGCAGCACCTCGCCGACCTCCAAAGGCCCACCGTGACCCATGTGGAACCGCTTGCCGCCGCTCTCCACCATCCGGATCAATTCACGCGACACAGTCGCGGGATCATCTTCGAACGGCGGTCGAATCGCTCGCCCCTTTCGGATCACACCACCTATCAGGATGCCTGATGCGATCAGGTCGCCGACCATCATGTCCTGGGACGACAACTCCACGGCAATCGAGCCCGGCGTATGGCCGCCAGTATGCCGCACGACGCCATCAACTCCGAAGTCGAGCAGGTTCACCGTGTGGCCGTTGGTCATCATGATGTCCGGGACAAAGCCTTCGTATGGTTCGTGCGGAACTGGCGTCTTGAGAAACAGCTTGCCGACCCAACTCGTCGTGCAATAAGTCATCGGCTCCTTGCAACTGTAAAAATGCGCGTCATTCTGGTGCGCCAGAATGGGCGCGCCCGACAATGCGCGCACACGTGCCGCGCTGCCGGCGTGATCGGTATGGGCATGCGTGACAACGATCAACTTGATGTCGCGAAACGTCAGCCCGTGTTCGGCCAGAACCTTGCCGATCTTGATTTCCGATCCGGGAATGCCGGTGTCAATGAGTACACAACCGGCCTCGCTGCGGATGAGGTGGGCGTTGACCATACCAAAAGGCAAGATCGGAATGGTAATGATCTGGATCTGAAACATGGAGTTATCCTTGGATATGCAAGGGCACGGCTACTTGCGGTCTATTGTGTAAATGAAGAAGTCTTCCTCATCGCTGCGATGCCACGCGCTCACCGGTGCCCGCGATCATGTAAAGACCGGCAAGAGGCCCTTCCGCAGGCTCAATCTTTGAGGGCATAGCAGCGACTAACGGCGCGGCAAAGCCCCGGATCAGGTCTGACAGGTCGCCCGGTGCTTCCAGGGGCGAGAGATGGCCGATGCCCGACAGAATATGCAAAGTGGCATACGGTATGCGCGTCATCAACTCCCGCTGCAGCACTGCCGGTGGATCGACTTGATCTTTTCGCCCGAAATGACGAGGGTGGGGACGCGAATCAGTGCGGCTTGCGAGCTGATGTCTTCCTGGCTGGCGGCCAGCGGCCACGCCACTTTGGCAGCGGGCGCTCCTTGCAGGCTGTCCTGCACGACTGTTTCCAGATCGTCCGGTTGAAGAGGGCTGGCTGCCAGCACCTGCCGGACGGTGGCCAGGATGCTTTCCCGGCTGTCGTAGGCGTTGACCATGCCTTGCCTGACTGCAAGCGGCATGTTCATCGGAGATGGCGGCGATGGCGCCGCCAGCACCAGCCCTGCCAGTCCCGCCGGGTGGCGCGATGCCAGCAGCTGCGCGACTTTGCCGCCCATTGAATGCCCCACCAGGATGTAACGATCGAGGCCGAGCCTTTCGATCAGCCGTTGGGCATCATCGGCCAGAGCCGCTAGCATGTAACCGCCAGGTGGCTTGTCCGACTGGCCCCAGCCTCGCTGATCGATAGCGATAGTACGAAAAGCGGCCCTAAGGCTCCGGGTGACATGCCGCCACGTGCGCGAGGAACCTCCCCAGTAATGCAGGAACACAAGCGCCGGAGTGTTGATCCCGAGATCCTCGACATGCAGTTTGAAGTTGTTCGAACAGGTGTTCACGAGACGGCTCCTGAAACAGGCTGGCAGCACGGATATTGCGGCTGTGGTGATCTCAGGCGGCGGCCTGAAGGATGAAGTCAGCGACGACCACGGGATGTGACAGCATCGGCACATGGCTGGAAGCGACGCGCTTGATCGTTGCATTCATGCGCGCGGCCATGCGTTCCTGCTCCCCGCGCAGGATGGCCTGATCGTCTTCGCCGATCAGGTAGAAGGTGGGACGACTGTGCCATGCGGCCTGTGTCAGAGTGCCGCCAAGCGCCGCACCGTTGATCGGGCCCTGCGTGGCATGGGCTACCTTCTGCTCGGCGGGGTCGAGGTCCTGTGCGAACAGGGTGGCGACGCCCTTGGAGGTGAGCGACAGGAACCCTTCCGCGTCGGGCCTGATTTCGTCGTTGAGCGGGGCTGCTTCGAACTGGGCGAAGAGCGAACCCGCGGATTCCCCCGCATCCGGCGCAAAGGCGTCGATGTACACGAGCCGTTTGACCTTGGGATCGTTACCTGCCTGCCCGATCACGGCGCCCGCATAGCTGTGACCAACCAGAACCACATCTCCCTGCGCCCGCGCGATGGCACGGCCAACGGCCGCGACATCGGCCTCGAAACTGGTGAGCGGGAGCTGGACGGCAGTCAAGGTCATTCCCCTGGCGGCCAGCAGAGGAATGATCTTGGCCCAGCTGGAGCCATCAGCCCAAGCGCCATGAACGAGGATTATTAGAGACAGAGTGAGATGCTGAGACAGTCATGGTATTTCTCCTTGAATAAATGCTTGGGGGAAGATGTTTAGCCGTGCCAGTGCGAGCAGCGGATGACGGAGCAGAAATTACCGCGATGGAAATGCGGCTCCTTGTCGCCGATCACGTCTGCCTTGACGTTGCCGAATGTGGTGTCGGGCTTATGCCTGACGCCGTCGTAGAAGGCCTGGATGATGTCTTCCTTGAAGGCGGGTGTGCGTGGAAAGGCTGCGACCACGGCCTCACGGATGTCAGCGGGATAGCGGTCATAGGTCAGGCCCAGCACGTCCATCTCAACGCCTGCAGTGGTAAGAGCGATCACCGGATGCATAAATTCCGGTACGCCCGGCGTGGTGTGCAGCGCAATGCCAGTCCACACCTTTTCAATGTCAGCGGGGTCGAGCTTGTAGCTTTGCAGGAAGTCGCGGGCGGCGTTCGCGCCATCCACTTCGAAGCGCAGGTTGGCGCTGCTGTGCGACGGCATCAGACCGACGTCGTGGAACATCGTCGCTGCGTAAAGCAGCTCCGGATTGAAGCTCAGGCCACGTTGCTGTCCGGCGATGGCGCCGAAAAAATAAACTCGGCTGGAATGGTTGAAGAGCAGCTCGGTCTCGGTATCGCGCACAAATTCGGTGATAGCCCGGGCCAGGGCGCTGTCGGGAATGGCGATGCCATTGATGGCCCGCGTTGCATGATGATGGTGGGTCAAGATTGTTCTCCTTGGATAGCAGACATGGCGGGTATCTGATGAATGCGGCAGCGGCTTTTGCTGACGGCCGTTGCCCTGGATTGAATGGATGGTTTGACTGGTGCCCGACGAGGACCTAGCAGCCGACCCAGTCATCATCGCGACGTTCCGGCCTGGCAGCAATTGCATTGATGTCCGGAAAACTGCCAAGCGTGAGTGATAAACTGCCAGCGGCGTTTTGGGCTGAGTGGCGGCCGGAAAACGGATCATTCCTGGCACAAGGACACGGGTACTGATGGCACAGAGAGAAGTAGCAGTTGTCGTTTTCGACGGCGTTCAGGCGCTTGACGTAGCCGGGCCGCTCGATGTCTTCACAGCAGCCAATGGCTTTTTGCCGAAACAGGACCATTACCAATGCGTCCTGGTGGCGAACAGCACACAGCGCCTGCGCGGGTCCAACGGAATGTGGATGGTCGCTGATCTCAGCTTCGCTCAGGCAGACCGCGCTTTTCACACAGTACTGGTAGCAGGAGGCCCGCACCTTCCCGCCAGTCCACCCGACGATGACATGTCGGCATGGCTGAGAAGATGGGGTGTAGCGGCCCAGCGATACGGCTCGATCTGCACGGGCGCTTTTGCGCTAGGCCATGCGGGACTTCTCGATGGGCGAACCGTCACGACGCATTGGCTTTGTTCGGAGCAACTCGCAACGCGGTTCCCTGCAGCACGAGTGGAGCACGACCGGATCTATTCTCGTGACGATCGACTGGTGACCTCCGCCGGCGTAACGGCCGGCATTGACCTTAGCCTCGCTCTGGTTGGAGAAGATCACGGACCTGCGCTTTCTCTCGCATGCGCCAAGGCACTCGTTGTTGTCGCGCAGCGCCAGGGAGGCCAATCTCAGTTCAGCCCCCTGCTGATCTCGGTCCGCGACCCGGAAACCCCGCTGGGCAAGGTGCAAACCTATGTAATGGAACATATCCGGGAGGCCTTCCCGGTTGAGCGGCTCGCTGATATTGGCGGTGTAAGCCCGCGTAGCATTGCGCGGCTTTTCGTTAGTGAACTGAGAGTAACCCCGCATGAATTCGTAGAAGGGGTTCGCCTAGATCAAGCTCGCAAACTTTTGGAATCCACAGAGGTGGCCCTCAAGACCATCGCTTTCGACTGTGGCTTTACCAGTCCCGACCAAATGCGGAGCGCGTTTCAGCGACGACTCAACGTCACACCTCAGCAATATCGAGGGAGCTTCAGAACCGCGTAAGGAGAATTTGTCGCGAGGAAATTGGAACGTCGTGGTAAACGGCTGACTATGAGCGCGGTTAAGTGCCGCGACGAAGGCGCGGTATGGCCGTTCCATTCTGATACCTGCCCTTTGAACCGTGACGACCCGACTGTCGGCAATGAGTCGGGTTTCGACGGTGGTGACAACAGGAAGCGGCCATCATCCGTCTTTGCGCCACGCTGGACGCTTACGTTCGAAGGTCTGATCCACTTAGGCGTAGCTGTTCGGCATGCTCCCGGGACGGTGGAGACGCTCCATTCGGAATTAATCGTCGGCATCGCCGTCTGAATTCGCACGTGGATAATGACAGGCGTAAAACGGCCCAGGTTATGGTCAGCGATCTGACTAACGTCAGAGTCGAACGAGTGCTTGAGGGTGGGTGCCCGATCGAATGCTGACGCGTTGTCAATTGAAACATGCCTTCGACGGACCAGTGAATTCCGGTCAGAACCTACGGTCGGGTAAGCTATAGGGTACGTAACTTCCCAACCTCCGGAGATTCGTGCCGTGCAGCGCCTGAAGGACCCGAATGAGACCGCAGCCGTTTCTGAGCAGCCGATTCCCGGCAGCACCACGCTCAACCAGGAAGCGTACCGGCGGCTAGAGGAAATGATCGTGACGCTTGAGCTTGCGCCCGGCTCGCTGGTGTCCGAATCGATCCTGAGCCGGCAGCTTGGCATCGGCACGACGCCGATCCGCGAAGCGCTGCAGCGGCTCGCGCGGGAATATCTCGTCGAGATCATTCCGCGGCGCGGTGTCGTGGTGACGACCATCGACGTACGACGCCAGTTCGAAGTGCTCGAAACCCGACGTGAACTAGACCGGCTGCTAAGTTCCGCAGCCGCAAGTCGCTCAACAGCTGCGGAGCGGGAAGCTTTTGCGGGCAATCTCGCGATGACGCGCAAGGCAATCGCCGACCACGACACCCGCGAGTTCTTGCGCCTCGATGCCGAACTGAACCTGTTGCTAGCCAAGGCCGCGCGCAACAGCACGGCGGCAGCGCTCGCATCGACACTGCATACCGTGTCGCGTCGTTTCTGGTTTTATCACCACGATGAACGCAAGGCCCTTGCGGAGATCGGCCCGATCCACGCCGATCTCGTCGAAGCAATCGCATCGGGCGATCCTGCGCTGGCAGGCCAGTCTTCCAACGCGCTGATTGACCATCTCGTCGCGTTCGCTCAGGCCACGCTGCCGCATCCCCACCAGCCCGACTGAGGCGCTTCGGCTCGGATTCCATCTAAGGGTTATCTCGCAGTTGCCGCACGCAAACATCACCCTTACTATCGTCTCCGTACTGGCATGCCAGTGGCATGCCAGAATTTAAAGCGACCATTTTGGAGGGGACGATGGAGCAAGCAGCAACCAGTCAGTACATGATTTCGCCCTTGGGAGACGCGTTGGGCGCGGAAGTGACGGGCCTCGATCTCTCGACGCCTGTAAGCGGCGAAATCATCGCGGAACTCAAGCACGCGATCGGTCAATACGGCGTGCTGTGTTTTCGCAGCCAGTCGCTGAGCGAGGGGCAACAGATCGCGTTCTCGAAACAGTGGGGACCGCTGGAAGACTTTCCGGAGGAGGACAAGACGGTATCGGCGGCGACTGTCTATCACGTGGCAAACGTTTCTGCGGACGGTCAGAGCCTGCCGGAGACGGACTTCCGCGTGATCTTCCAGAAGGTCAACGCACGCTGGCATACCGACAGTTCTTATCGGTACGTCCCGGCCTATGTGTCGCTGCTGTACGGGATCGAGGTGATGCCAAAGGGCGCACCAGGTGGACGCACGGGATTCTCGAACATGATTACGGCGTACGCCGCGTTGCCCGATGCTCTGAAGGACCAGATCGAACCGCTGCACATGGTCCACACATATGAATTCGGTCGGCGCCTTTTCCCCGAACTACCGCCGGTGACGAAGCATGAGAAGGAGTCGGTGCCCCCGGTGAGCCAGCCGCTCGTGCGCGTGCATCCGGACCGTAACTATGAGCGCTCGCTGTACTTCACGGCGAATGCCGGCAACGAAGTCAGCGGACTGCCGCTCGAAGAAGGCCAGGCGTTGCACAGAACGCTAGTTGAACACATCGCGCAGCCGCAGTTCACTTACTTCCACGAATGGGAGAAGGGTGACCTGGTTGTCTGGGACAACCGCACGATGCTTCACAAGGCCGAAGCCTACGACATGAGCAAGTACCGCCGCGTGTTTCGTCGCACGACAGTCGCAGGCGATGGCCCCGTGCTCGGCCCGTATTCGCGGGCCTCGATCGGCAAGGTCAAGGCGCTGTAACGAGCCGCGCTAACGAGCCGCGACCTTCGCGACAGTTGCAAGGTCGCACTCGCCATTAATCACAAGGAGACAACGCATGGCCGGATCGAACCCTTCCGCGGACGCAATGAGACCCTATCAATTGCCGTTTCCGAAAGAAGCAGCGAAGGAGATCGTCGTGCCGTCGGCGATACCCGAAGACGAGCGCCTGTGGGTGCCGCAAGCCGAGAACGTGTGGTTTAGGCCGCTGTGCCTGAACGTATCGACCGGCTACTGGATGAACCTGCTGCGCGTGCGAAAGTCCGGCGTGCTGAGCCGCCACCGCCATCCGCAGGCGGTGCATGGCATGGTGCTCAAGGGCCGCTGGCGCTATCTGGAGCACGACTGGGAAGCGACCGAAGGCAGCTACGTATTCGAGCCGCCCGGTGAAACCCACACGCTCTACGTACCCGAAGACGTGGAAGAGATGATCACTTACTTTCAGGTCAACGGCGTGATGTTCTATTGCGATCCGTATGGCAACTACACCGGCTATGAGGACGTCTTCACGAAAGTCGACATGTGCCGCAAGCACTTCGCGAGCGTCGGACTCGGCGAGGAATACGTCGATCAGTTCATCCGGTAATCCAGAAGGCCGCGTTCCCCCAGCTTACAAGAGCATTGTAGGAGACACCATGCATGTGAAGTCATCGCGCCTGAAGCGTATTCAGGTGATCGCCATCGCAATGCTGACGATTGCGGGCATCGTCAATTATCTGGATCGAAGTACGCTGTCGATCGCAAATCATTCCGTGAGCCAGGAACTCGGCCTTTCCGCATCGCAGATGGGCTTGCTGCTTTCCGCCTTCTCATTCGCCTACGCGTTCTCGCAGTTGCCCATCGGTATGCTGCTCGATCGCTTCGGCGCTCGCGTGATGCTTGGCCTTGGCATGTTCGTCTGGTCCGCCGCGCAATTGTGCGGCGGCCTCGTGACGAGCCTTCCGCAGTTTCTCGTCGCGCGCGTCGCGCTCGGTCTCGGCGAATCGCCGAATTTTCCGGCCGGCGCGAAAGTCGTCAGCGAATGGTTCGGCGTACATGAGCGCGGACGGCCGACCGGCATCTTCATCACTTCGTCGACCATCGGACCGGCGCTTGCCCCGCCTGTATTAACCGTGCTCCTGTTGACGTTCGGCTGGCGCACGATGTTTATCATCATGGGCGCGTTTGGGATTGCAGTGTCGATCGGATGGTATCTCGTCTATCGAGACCGCCGGAAGGTCCCGCTCGAACGTAGCGAGATTGCTTTTCTCAGCGAGGGTGAAGGCGAGCAACGCGCCGAGCGCCGTATGACGATGCGCGAATGGCGCAACCTATTCAGCAAATCGACGACGTGGGGCATGATCTTTGGCAACATGGGCGTGATCTACATGGTGTGGCTCTATCTCACATGGCTGCCCGCATACCTCGAGCACGAGCGGCATCTTTCGATTGCGAGCACCGGGTGGCTCGTCTCCATCCCGTACCTGTTCGGTACGATCGGCATGCTCTCGAGCGGCTTCGTCGCCGATGGCCTGATGGCGCGCGGCATGGCGCCGATGCGCAGCCGCAAGTGGCCAATCTGCGTCGGGCTCCTCGGCGCTGCGCTCTTCACCGTGCCTGCCGCGTTCACCCCAAACCTGACACTCGCAATGATTTACCTTTGTGCCGCGATGTACTTCGTCAACATGGCGAGCGGCGCGTGCTGGGCGCTCGCGACAGTGGCCGCGCCACGGCACATGGTGGCGTCGCTTGCGAGCATTCAGAACTTCGGCGGATACTTCGGCGGATCGTTTGCTCCATTCGTGACGGGGATCGTCGTAGACCGGACTCACTCGTTTGTGAACGCGTTTCTCATCAGTGCGGCCGTCGCGTTCGCAGCGGCTCTCGTCTACATGTTCGTCGTGCGCAGCCGAATCGAGGATGGCGAAACCGCCGTCTCCGCTCTTCCTGTTTCCGACTTTTCCTGACCGATATGACTTTCCTGACTGATTTGTTCAAAGGCAAGACCGCCCTTGTCACCCGGCGGCACCCAGGGTATCGGGGCGGCCATCGCGCAACGGCTCGCCTCGCTCGGCGCGCAGGTGATCGCGGGCGGCATCGCGCCGACCGATGAGCAGCGGCAAACGCTTGGTGCGCGGGTGAAAGTTGTCGCGCTCGATGTCAGCGACGATGCCAGCGTGGCGTCGTTCGTCGGCGAGGCGCAAGCAATAGACATCCTTGTCAACTGCGCCGGAATGATCCGGCGCGGCGAGGAGCTCGAGATCGAGATGTTCGAACGGTGATCGCGGTGAACCTGGGCGGGACAATGCGGGTCTGCGCCGCCGCGCGCCAGAAGCTGGAGGCGGCGGGCGGTGTGATCGTCAATACCGCCTCGATGCTGGCCTACTTTGGCGGTGGCCTCGTGCCGGGCTACAGCGCGAGCAAAGGTGGCGTTGCGCAACTGACGAAGTCGCTCGCGATCGCCTATGCAGCGCAGGGCATCCGCGTGAATGCAGTCGCGCCCGGCTGGATCGCGACGCCTCTCACGCAGGCGTTGGTGTCTGACGAGAGCCGCTCGCAGGCAATCCTGGAACGTACGCCGATGAAGCGCTGGGGCCGTCCCGAGGACGTCGCCGATGTCGTCGCTTTCCTGTGTTCCCCGGCAGCGGCCTTCATGACGGGGGCTATCGTACCGGTCGACGGCGGTTATCTGGTGGCCTAGCTGACAGCACGGGGATTCGCGATGTTCACGAAAAGCGGCGAGCCGCGATCGTCGACGCGATGCAACAATAACGACGGATCGCCACGTTCTGGCAGCGTTGGCTGGTTTCTGAACGACCACGCCGCTGCGAGCGCTCCGTAGCGCCGCTAATGGCATCGGTGCTTCAAGCCGCCGGATATCGGGATTTTTGATGACGCAGCTCGTTGCTCGTCAGCGCTCACAGCCAAATCCGGTCGACATGCGTCCGACGTAATCGGGTATTGTGCGGGCAACGAAGACTCGTTCGTCGTGACTGCCATTTAGACACTCGCGCGACGTTCTGCTCGTCATCGGTCTTTCGAATACCGATGACATACACCGTCGCTGGTTGACATTAGAGATGTTAAGGCGTCGCTTTACGGGACGATTTTTCAGGTTGCTTCCGCATCGTCGCGAACGAGATGTTCAATCAACGTGTCGATGAACACCCGCACACTAGGCCGGGCAGGACGCGGTCCGCATAGCGGGCTATCGGAAGATCGAACGTGCCACGCAAGTTTGCCTTCCAGATAGGTGGGTGCGATTCGACGCAGGTCCACAGCCCAAGGACGTCGCCACTCATCGCGTCGATCCGACCAACGGCACGTTGCATACGCATCGTGTTCCAAGCCATCACGGCGTTGGTGAGCGACGCCAGCGATAACGCGCCGATCAAATCGTTCTGGGATGGTCTCAAGAGCGAACTAATCTACCATCTGCGGTTCGCTACGCGCGAGCAAGCCAAAACTCGCCATCATCAAATACATCGAACTGTTTTGCAACTTTACAACCGGCAGCGCACGCAGTTTTCTTTACGCTACCTGTCATTCGCCGCATTTATGCAGCGCTTCTACGTGGATCGTACTGCAGCTTAACGCGTTGGCCTCCACCGATCCCTACCGACCTCGGTTTCGTCGGAGGTCGAGCCGTGAGATGGTACTCGCAATGCGCGTGCGACCGATGGTCGTCCATTGCGATTTCGCGCGGGTTTCCCCGGGGCTGCTACCGGTTGACGGCGGCCTGCCGCTGCTCTAACTTCACGCGGTGATCACCCGCCAAGCCCGTTTCCATGTTACCGGTATCATGCAACATGAAGAGAGATACAACCCGCGCTCGATACACCGCAGGAAACCACAGCGTCAGATAAAAGATGAGCCTGCCTCGCACGCACCGAGCAAGAAACGAAGCGTGGAGAAAGTCATCAGATTGGAGACGCCGATGGCGCTCGAAATCCGCTGAATGAACGCGAACAGCAACGAGATAACGCCCCGAAGGCATAATCCGTGCGATCCACAGCCTCGCGCCGAATCGGTGAAGGGCGAGATTTGACGGTACTTCGGTGACTTTCTGTTGCCAAGCGCCCCGCGGATGTCCTGAATCTTTCCGAAAGCAGTCGTCGCCGACGACTTACGCCGAAGGTCGCTTTTGGGTCGGGTAGCGACTTCGCCCCGCGGTCGCAACGCCTTGGTCGGCGCTCGAACTGTGAGCTCCGGCAACCGGCCACGAAGCGTCATTCACCCATCGCGTCACCCAGACGTTGAGACGTCGGGTACGCGCCTGAAAACCGGCGTCCATTCGGGAAATCGAACATTGGCTTTCCGCACTGGAGGTCAGCGGGCTTATGGCGGACCAGGTTAGTAAAACGACGAATGCCTGGTTCGCGCTTCGGACAATGACAAGCAGTTGTCCGGAACTGACCGAGCCGGCACTGTAGTCAGAACATCGTCAAATTCGCTGCCTAGGCGTAACGACCTAACGCATTAGCGATCTCGTTGGTGGTCGCGAAGCGCTGGACCGGTCTCAGCACGAAGTTCGCTGCTTCCCTGGAACTCCACGGAAGGATGCACGTGATGACCTGATTGGATGGGAAGACCGCGTGAGATGAGGACGGCCTCGATAGAGAGCGTCAAGCGACAGGTCCACAAAGCGAGTCAAGAAATAGTCCAACAGTACGTTTGAAGCCGCCTGACCTTCAAGGACCTCATCAAGTTGGCTTGACGGTCGGGGATCCCGATTCGCTGTTCTCAGCGCGGGCGCCGGTAGTCGTACCGGTGAGCAAGCCAACGTCTCGCCGATCCATCTGCAAGGATGAAATACTGATCTTTCGTTTCATGATCGGGGCCATCGCGCGTGATCACTTCTTCCATTCGAAGCATGCGCCCGGCCCAACCGGGCGCGACCGGCGGCGCGGCGAACGGATCGAACCGCAGCGTGATGCGGTGCGGCGTGTCTCGCTCGAAACTCGATGCCGACATCGGCGCAACAGGAATGCGCGCTTCGATCGAGACGTAGCGCCACTGTCCTGCTGTCGTGTCGTAACCGAGGTAGTCGATTCGGAGCGGTTTAAGTGTTTCCGACGTGTGTAGCGTTTCCTCTAGGAAGCTACCCACCATCCGACGCTCGGCAACCAGACCCTTGCTGACCTCCGGCGCCGCGCCGGGTCCAGCCTTGAATGTATCGACCACTGACCAACTGCCTTCCTGTTCGGACAGCGCCGCAGTCTCCGCCGATGTTTGTGCGAAGGCAGGCAAGCTCAAAAAACATCAGGTAACGACAAGCGCTACTGCCAGACCGCCGCATGTGCGTATTGAATACATGTGTGTCTCCTTGTGACCAATAGTATCGACGTCATTGCTGAATATCAATTGGCTACATTGGGATATTATTTCTACTCAATGTAGCGACTAAGGATACAATGTGCTCGATCTTTTCAATGACATTCCAGCGTTCGTCGCGGCCGCCAGGGCCGGTAGCTTTTCGGCCGCCGGACGGGATCTACATCTCTTCCGCTCGGCTGTCGGCAAAGCGATCGCCCGAATCGAAACGCGGCTCGGCGTGCGATTGTTCAGTCGCACGACGCGCGCACAGATACTCACGGAAGAGGGCCGTGCATTCCTTGCACGGTGTGTCAGGGCAACGGATGAGTTGCTCGAGGGCGCGGCTCTACTCGAAGCGCGGCGGTCAAGCATCGGGGGCGTACTCAAGGTCACGATGCCGGTCCTTTACGGGCGGCTGAAGGTCGCGCCTATGCTGTTGCGCCTCGCAGATGAACATCCCGAATTGACACTCGAACTGGACCTGCGAGACCGACGCGTTTCCCTGGTAGAGGAAGGGTTCGACCTCGCTGTCAGAAGCGGTCCAATCGGTTCCGTAGCAGGTCTGTCGACCTGTGTCGTTGGTCGACATGCCACTGTGCTCTGCGCCGCACCGTCTCTGGTCGAGCGACTCGGCATGCCCGGTTCACTCGATGACCTCGCTCGATACGACGCCATTATTTACCACCGCGATGGCTGGACTGAGCCTTGGATGTTCCCTGACGAGGACGGGCGTCATGTGTCGATCGAACCGGCTTCCCGAATTCGGGCGGCCGATCTCGGCATCATCTTCGATGTCGCGATCTCGGGGCGGGGTGTCGCGTGGCTGCCCGACTGGCTAATAGAGGATGCGCTCGAGACAGGACGACTCATACGCCTACTGCCTGATGTCCTTGCCCGTCACCATGACATCCATTTGCTTTGGGCGACGACACCGGCCGTGCCGGCCCGACTGCAAGTCGCCATCGCGGCGCTTACCGAAGCATCCAATACCTGATGTGCAGGCGCGACCGGTTGGGCAGGACTCACGGCATCCCGGAGGCTCGCGCCAACGCCTGCGTGCGACATATTCCCGGATATTCGTCAGCTTGCCATGTTGAACGGTGACCGCGAAGACCCAATGGTCCTCCCAGGTCCTCTTCGTGGCCTTGACGCTCCCCTTGGCAAGCCGATCACGAGAACCCGGTCTGCCTGCGCGACGAATTCACGTGCCTCCATGAATGAAGTTTCCATTGTTTCGGATTCTTTCTGAAGTAGATCTTTTAGCCCGTCGTGCCCGCGGCGGGTGCCGGCCAGCGGCCAGTCCTCGCCGGGAATGATCCATTCGATATCTTCCGCACACAAGGCCAGCAGACCTTGCATATCGCGGTGGCCGACTGCAGAAAAAAAATCCTTCACGATCTGGACGTTCCGCTCGATGCTCATTCCGATCTCTCCATTCTTTCATCTCCGATCATGTCGGCCCCGACAGGACACGCTGTCGGTTTGCCGGCGATAACGTAACGTCGCTGCTTTAGCCGATATCGACGTTCAAGGCGATGTCCCAGGTCCCAGCGCCGTTTTTGGCCAGGCCGATCATCATCAAGCCGAGTGCTTCAAGCGTCTGCGCCATGTGCAGGCCGCCGACATCCAACGGACGCAGACCGAGACTTTCGATGAAGGTCGAGACGCGCGCCTTGGCCTGCGCATCGTCGGCTGCGATGAATGCGTCGAGGCGTCCGTTCCTGGCGAGCACGTGACCGAAGATGGTGTTGAACGCCTTCACGACATGCGCGCCAGCGGGGAGCCCGTTGGCGGTCTCCTGCGCTCCAGAACTGCCGTGGGGGGTGACGAGGCCCGAAAGGTCGGGGGCAACGGGGTTGGCGATGTCAATGATCACCTTGCCGTCGAGCGCTTCCCCAAAGTCGGCCACCACCGCCGCCGCGTTGCTGTACGGCACGGCGAGGATGACGATCTCGCCCGCCGGCGCTGCGCCGTACGTCCCTGTCGTCGCTCCGGCCGCGAGCTTGTCGGCCAGCGCCTGTGCCTTGTCGGGGTCGCGGTTGACTACCTCGACGGTATGCCCGGCGTTGGCAATACGGCCGGCAATCGCCGTGGCCATGGTTCCTGCGCCGATGATGCTGATAGTGCTCATCTTCATTCTCCTGAGAGTTGCGGTGCCGCTGGTGGTCCCTCGGCGGGGTCAGCCGACAGGGAAGTAATGGCCGTTGTCCAGACCGGCGAACAGGCCGGGCTGAGTGGGCTCCCAGCCAAGGGTCTGGCGCGTGATGGCGTTAGACGCCGGGGTGTCCAGCTTGACCAGATTCGCGAGGAACCCGAAAAATCCGGGCAGCATGAGCTCGTCCGCGGGAATGGGCACGGCGGGCAGGTTCAGACGGCTGCCAATCGCCTCAGCGAGCTCGCGGAACGTGAAAGCTTCGTCAGCGACCGCGTGCCAGTTTCTCCCGGCGGGACCCTTCTCGAGCGCCAGACGGAACACAGTGGCGAGGTCATGGGCATGCACGGCGGCCCACCGGTTCTGACCGTCGCCGGGGTAGCCGACAACACCCTTTTCCTTCGCGAGCCCGATCAGCAGCGGAAGGAAGCCGGCGTTATCGGTCGTGCTGTGCATGATCTCAGGAATCCGTACGACCGAAGACCGGACGCCCTTCTCAGCGAGGCCAATCACCGTGGTTTCCACGATGTTGCGAACCCGCAGGGTATTCCTGTACGGATCGCCGCCGGGAAGGGGCTGATCCTCCTCGGTGGCCGGCCGGCCCAGGCCTTCCCATCCGGGCGAGCCGATGCTTCCCGATGAGACCAGCGGCTTTCCGGTTCCGGCCAGTGCCTCGCCATATGCGAGCATGATCTGAAGCTCCGCATCGGCCACGGCGTTGATCCCGCCGACCGGCATCAAGTCTTGCCGGTGTGCGACATGGATGACACCGTCTGAGGCGGCGGCCGCTTCTTTAAGACCGTCAAGATCCTCGAGGCTACCGAGACGCGCCTTTGCACCGAGTGCGGACACCGAAGCCGCCGCTTTGTCTGAACGAGCCAGGGCGGTGACCTCATGGCCGGCGGCGATGAGGTCAGAGATGATGTACGGACCGGAATGGCCGGTCCCGCCAGTGACGAATATGTGCATCTGAACGGTCCTTATGAGTAAAGTGATGCGGGAAGCGGCGGTATAGATGCACTCAGCCGAGCAGGCTGACGCCGATTGAGAAGTTGGTGTGCTTGACGGAGTGGCTGAGGAGGCCCAGCGACAGCAGGCAGGCGTTCTCCAGTGTCCGCGCCATGGGCAGCGATCCGGTATCCAACGGGCGCAGTCCGAGACTCTCGATGAACGCCGAGACGCGCACCTTCGCCTGCGCGTCGTCCCCTGCGATGAACACGTCCAACGGGTGGACCAGGACGGGACCGGCCGCCAGGACGTGGGAGAACTGAGTGTTGAACGCCTTGACGACTTTCGCATCGGCAGGGGCGGCCTTGGCGATCTCCTGCGCGCCGAAACTGTCGCCGAGGGTCACGAAGCTCGTGTGGTCGGAGGCGACGGGATTGGTGACGTCGACAAGAACCTTGCCTGCCAGCGCATCGCCGTACTGCTTCACCACGTCAAGAACGGCGGAGTAGGGAACCGCCAGGATGACCATGTCCCCGGCCGGGGCGGCGCGGAACGTTCCTGTCGTCGCGCCGGCTCCGAGCTGGTCGGCGAGTGCCCGCGCCTTGGCGGCGTCACGACTCATCACCTCGACGGGGTGTCCGGCCTTGGCGGAAAGGCCGCCGATCGTTGCGGCCATGCTACCTGTGCCGATAATGCTGATAGTGCTCATGTGCAGCCTCCTGGTTTGTTGGGTGCTGCTCGTACCCCGAACAACCATGCTAGACACATTACTTGTAAAAAACAAGTAATAACCGGAATTTACTTGCGATATACAAGCGATGTTAATATCTAGCTATGAAGACGACATCTAAAGAAGACATTCGGTCCCATTGCGCGGTGAACTACGGCGTGGAGATCTTCGGCGACCGGTGGTCGCTCTTGATCATTCGCGACATCGTTTTTGTGGGTAAGAAGACGTATGGCGAGTTCCTTAAATCGGAAGAGGGAATCGCGACCAATGTCCTTGCTTCCCGCCTTGCATTTCTTGAAGAGCAAGGAATTCTCTCAAAGGCGCCCAGCCCCGATGACGGGCGCCGTGACTTCTACACGCTCACCGAGAAGGGCCTTGACCTCATTCCCATCGTGCTTGACATTATCCTTTGGAGCGCGCAGTACGACTCGAAGTCGTACGTGCGGCGCAGTAAGGAATTCCTCTCTCGATTAAGACGAAGCCACGCTCAGGTAAGCGAAGAGGTTAAGGCACTGGTGCGCAACGGCGGATGTCTCTTTCCGGACGGAAAGGAGTGAGCGTGACGGCAAGCGCGCCGTGTCAAGTCGCACGAACGATATGTACACACCACCGGCTACGAGGTGCAGCGAATAGCGGGGGGCCGATGTCCGAAACGGTCCTTAACGCCTCCATTAGTGTTTCACCAGGCCCAGCGGCGGTGTAGGGTCGGCTCCGGAAGTTTGACCGTGCGGCCGCAGCGCTCGATTGGGCGTCTGCCTCGAACTTCGGCAAGCGGCCACTTCCGGTCATTCGGCATTGGGTGGCGCTGGACACTCGATCGACTGCTCAAGTCGGCTAACCGGCCATACGAATTCCAGGGTCGCGGAAGTTGTTCAGAATAGTGTTTCGCTCTTCACTGAAGACGTGTGCAGCCGATCTTCAGCCCACGGATGTGAACATGGAAAATGTGCGGGATACACCGGCTTACTCTGGATGGCTAAAGAATGGTTACGTGGCGTAGAGTCTCACGAGCGCGTTCTTCGACAAGATGCTCCATTTGATCCGTGGATCTTGGCACCGGGGCGATGACGACCACTGCGCGCGCGAGTGGGCGTGGTCGACCTCGCCATCCGCCGTGGACTTTTATGACCGCGCGAGCACGCCACGAAGCACGAGTTCGCAGATGAATTCTTCGTAGCGTCTGCTTTCGGCCAGGACGTCGATCGTCTTTGCACGAGCAAAGCGCAGCATGGGCAAACCGGTGACGAAGGACTCGCACATGCCTACGACCGCGAGAAAGAGCTGCTGCCCATCGACCGCGCGCATCGACTGGTCAGCGACCCCGGAGTCGATGATCGCCTGATAGGCGCGCATGCCGCTGTCGGTCAGCCTTTCCATCAGGCGCCGTGCGGTCGGATCAGCAGACTCCATCACCTCCTGCGCGATGAGCTGGTGAAAGAAGGGATACTCGATCTGCAGCGCCATCAGCGACCTGATCCGTGCCTTCAGCGCCTCCTGTGGCGTGCCATCGGACGCGGCGACGAAGCGATCGACACGATGCGCAAACTGCTCTGTGAGCCTTTCGGCGACGGCGAGCAGCATGCTTTGGCCGTCGCGGAAGTAATAGCGCGCGAGAGATGGGTCGACGCCCGCAAGACGCGCCACCTCCGAGCGCGTGATCTTGCTTGGAGGAAGCTTGCGCAGAAGCTCGCACGCACATTCGACGATGGTGTCACGTCCGATCGCCGGTGCGTCGGCGCCCGGACGTCCGCTCGGTCGCTTGACGGCGCGGGGTTTGCGCTTCGTTGCACCTTGCGGTGTGACATTGGCTGACTTTGGCATCGCGTCTGAAGGTTGAAGGGCGGAACGTCACAGACCTTCCTGAGCCGCGCCGGAAGGTGTGTCCGATTTTCTGCGCCGGAAGGCAATTGTCAGCAAAAGCCAGAGCGTTTTCAAGTCGAAGAGCTTCAGCGCCGCGCGCGCTTCTTCCGGCCGAAGCTCCGCCGACATCGGCATGGCGCCGAAGATCATGCCCTTGACGATGAGGCTCGATCCGTCGCGTTCGAACGACGTCACCGTCATCATTTCCTGACCATCCGAAGAATAAATTTTCATACAGCCGCCTTGCGTACGCGATCGAAGTTGAGACCGATGTCCGAGAATACGTTCATCACGGTGTTGCGTCCCGCGCCGAAGACGCTGCCGCCAGGGTGCATGAACGGGCCGACGAGATAGAGGCGTTTCACGCCCGGAACGCGATAGTCCGAGAGCTCAGGCGTCGGGCGATTGCCGCCGCTTTGGAAGAAGTTGCCGCCGAGCCCGTGAATATCTCCCTCGACGAAACTGTTGGGTGAATCGCGTTCGTGATCCAGCGGGCTTTGAACTTCACGCGCGAGGATGTTGCCCTCATCGAGATTGCTTACGAACTTGCGGGCGCCTTCGAGCGCCTGTTCGCCGATCTCGTGCTTCACTTCGTCCCAGCGCGCCGCGCCGCCTTCCGCGAGCCGATACGGCACGAACGCCTGCGTGAACGCGATGCCCTTGCCGGCAGGCGCGCGCGTCGCATCGATACGCGTCTGGTCCTGACCGGAAAGAATCTGGTTAGCGGGAATCTCGCCGTGCCGCAGCGGATCGTATTCCTTGAGGAACTCCGACAGTCTGTCCGTATGGCAGTACTGAACCATCTGACAGCTTTCGAGCGACTTGCCCGCGCGGAATTCGAGCGGCTTGTCGAGCGCCATGTGCACCTGAAGCACATTGAACGACGAGAACTTGCCGGCTTTGGCGCGCTTGATGAGCGGCGGCGCGAGGCCATCCACGAAGCGATCGAGCACCTTCGGGTGAATCGCCGCGATGACCGCATCGCGCGCCATGTATTGCTCGCCGTCGGTGGTTTCGAGACCGACCGCGCGATCGCCGCTCGTGAGCACCTTGCGCACTTCACGATTGCAGACCACTTCACCGCCGAAGTGCCGAATGCATTGCACGAGCGCATCCGACAGCTTGCCGCTGCCGCCGATCGGCTTCGGCGATCCGAACTTGTGCATCAGTGCCGGGAACAGGAACAGGCCCATCGCGGTGCCGCCTTCGTCGGGAAAGTGCAGCAGTTCGGCTGAAGGCTTCAGCATGTGGATCTTCACCTGCTCGTTCTCGAACATGTCGTCGACGAAGTCCAGCGGGCTGCGCGTCATCATCTGGAAGATGTCGCGGCCTTCAGGGCTTTGCGAAAGCATCGCGAGAAACGGGCCGGTCGGCGCGGGCGGCGCGTACATGCCCTGCAGGAACATCGGCAGGAGCTTTTCGCTTTGCGCGGCGAAGCGTCGATAGGTCTCGGCGTCCTTCTCGGAGAACTTCGCGATCGACTCGCAGGTCTGGTCGGAGTTGCGATGCGTGACGATGTGGCTGCCATCGGCGAAGAGCGTGGCTTGCGGCTTGTCCATCGCGACGTACTTCAACCCGAAGCGTGACAAAAGGCCGAGTTCGTCCTCGGTCATCATCGGATTGCCGGCCAGCATGACGTGCGACGACGAGTGCGTGTCGTGATGAAATCCAGGCAAGGTGATCTCGCGAGTGACCACGCCGCCTCCGTAGAAGGACGCGCGCTCCAGCACGAGCACGCTCTTGCCCGCCTTGGCGAGATAAGCGGCGGCGACGAGCCCGTTGTGGCCCGCGCCCATGACGACGACATCGAATTGCGGCATTACATGTCTCCTTGATGAATCGGTGTTCCGGATCAAGCGGAATAGAAGTTGGGATCGAGGCCGGCACGCGCGAAGTCCACCAGCGCCTCTTCGTAGTCGGGCTCGGAGGAAATCGCGAAGCGTTCCTCGCGCAGCCCTTGCAGCAGGCGCGTCGCGCAATCGGTCATGCTTCCGGGAGTCGCCAGTTCGGCGGGCGTGCGCTCGAACCAGCCCATGCGTTGCGGATAGGTGAGCCCATCGGGACGCGTGGCGGTGAGTCCCGGGCAGAACAGCGACACGCCGATGCCATGCGGCTTCATCGCGCAGGACAACGCATAGGTCCACGCCAGCACGGCGCCTTTCGATGTCACGTAGGGCATCAAATGCTGCACGACCGGATTCGGCCGGATCACGAGCGACGAAGCCGTATTGACGATGTAGCCGCTGCGTCGCTCGATCATGTCAGGCACAAACGCCTCGACCATGCGGACGTCGCCGAGCACGTTGATCTCGAACGATTGACGATAACGGTCAAGATCGATCGTGCGCACGTCGCCGGGGCCGAACTGCTGTGCGGCGGCGTTGTTGATGAGTACGTCGACGCGTCCGAAGCGCTCGACGATGCGCCCGCGCGCCGCTTCGATGGACGCTGCATCGCCGACATCGCACGTGACGGCGAGCGATTGCGCGCCACTTTCGGCGAGCGCCGCGGCCACAGCGTGCGCGCGCTCCGCATCGATATCGGCGATCACGGCGCGTGCGCCTTCGCCTGCGAGCTGGTGCGCGAGCGCCTCGCCGATGCCGCGCCCCGCGCCCGTGATAAGCACCACCTTCCCGTTGAAATCCATGCTCTCCGACTCCTTTGCTCTTTATTACTATCGATGGTAATTTAGCGCGTGCCGACTGGCCTTTCAATACGCAATGACGCGCTCAGGGGTTTACCCGTGGAACAACGAACACGCTCGCGACCTGCGGATCGTCGCGCGCCGACAGGGCAGCGCGCGACGAGCGCCGTGCCGCTAGAACGCCGTACGCATGCCGACGATGAACGAGGTGGAATTCTTTCCGAGGTAAGCGGTCGTCACGGTCGAAACCGGTGTGCTACCCGACGCGCTGGTCGCCTGATAGTAGGCGTTCTCGCCGTTCCAGACCTTGCTTACGCCCGCATACACGATGGTGCGTTTCGAGAGGCTGTAGTCCACGCGCACGCTCGCGGAATCGGCGTTTGCATTGGCGACGGCCTGATCGCGCGTGAAGCCGTAGTCGAAGCGCACGGACGTTGCGCCGAACGGAATGGCAAGCGCAAAGTCGACGTTATAGCGGTTCACCGCCGCCGTGCCGGTGGCATCGGTGGTGAAGACGCGCTGATACAGCACGTAGGGAATGGCATAGGCGAAGGCGTAGCTCGCGCCGGCGGTGACCATCGAGAGCATCGAATTGGGGAAATTCACGTCATGCGGCGATTTCGAGCGATAGAAGCCGCCTGCCACGCGCAGCCCGCCGAAATCGTATTGGCCCTTCACTTCCCAGAGATTGCCCGCGGCGTTGCCATTGGCGCCGAAGGAATATTGGGCATCGAGCACCAGGCCGTACAGCGAAGGCGATTCGTAACGCACCGTGTTGTTGGTGTTCATCACCGTGTAGCCCTGAAACAGAAACGCGTTCTCGGAAGCGCCCCAGCGCGCCATCCAGAAGTTCGACAAAATGTCGTTTTGCAGCGTCGTCACACGGCCCATGCGCAATTCACCATATGCGTCGTTGCGCAGGGCCAGATAGGCATTGCGGCTGAAAAAGGACGTCGCGCCCACGCCAGTGTTCGGATTGAACGGCGCTTCCAGATCGAAGAGTGCTTTCGTGCCGCCGCCGAGGTCTTCGACGCCCGACAGGAAGAAGCGGCTTTGATTGAGCGCGCCGTTGCCGAGTCCGTTCACCGTGCCCTGCCCGGTGATGGCGTGCTGAAAATAGCTATCGACATATCCGCCGAGCGTAACCGAACTTTGCGCATGCGCGCCGAGGGAAACGCAGGTGCCAAGCGCCGCGACGGCGGCGAGTCGTTGGGATCTCATCCAGTCTCCAGACATCGTTGTTTTATTCGCTTCACATGGCACGCCTGCAGTGGGCGGCGCCGTGAATCCAGTTCGTCGAGTTGCCACGAGCGAAAGTTAATGGAGTGGGACTCGGAAAACCATTGCTGGCGGAGCAAACCAGTTGTGCGGGATTGGCGACGCGCCGCGTTCCGCTCCACGCACAACTGGTTTGCCGGATTGGCGATAGGCAAGGGCGGGCGGCGCGCCTACAGTCTTCCGAAAACCGGGCGAAACCGGCTGTCCGGTACGAGTGAAGCACGGGCGGCGCGGGCCGCCTCAACATGGAGCGAGACATGGCAGGAAGACTGAGCGGCAAGGTGGCGCTGGTGACGGGTATCGGTGGCGGCATCGGCAAGGGCTGCGCGATGCTGTTCGCGCAGGAAGGTGCGACCGTGATCGGCTGCGACATCGATGCAGGCACCGCCGCCGCGACCGTCAGCGAGGCACGCGAGCGCGGCCTGTCGATCGATGCCGTGGCGCCGTGCGATCTTACCCAACCGGACGACGTGCGTCGCTTCGTCGAGCATGGCGGCGAGCGTTACGGACGCATCGACGTGCTGCTCAACGCGGCGGCGATCCCGCCCCACATGGCTTCGGTGGCCGAGATGGACTACGCGAGCCAGTGGACCCCGACGATGGTCGGCGAGGTCGATCTGGTGTTTCTCGCCTGCAAGCTCGCGTGGCCGTATCTCCAGCGCAGCGCGGCGGCCTCGATCATCAATTTCGCGTCGGTGTCGGCGTTTCGCGCGTCGGTGAGTTTCGGCATGGCCGCGCATTGCGCGGGCAAGGCGGCGGTGCTCGCGATGACGCGCCAGCTCGCGCTCGAAGGCGGCCCGACGATCCGCGCCAACACCATCTCGCCCGGCCTCATCGTCACGCCTGCGACGGAATACGCGGGCGCGACGCAAGGCGAAGTGCGCGAGCGCCTGCTCGCGCGCATTCCGATGAAACGCCTCGGCCGCCCGGAGGACATCGCGTGGTGCGCGGTCTATCTCGCTTCCGACGAATCGGGCTGGGTGACCGGCGCCAATTTTCCCGTTGACGGAGGTGTGATGGCCGGCTGAAGCTAACGCGTCCCTGCCGGATGCGCAAAGAGGAGACACGATGCGCACCGAAATCGGCAAATCAGAACGACACAGAGGATCGACACCCATGAAGTCACGCTTTTTCTTCGGCTGGATCATTACATTCGCGTCGGGATTCGGCATCGCCTGCAGTTTCGCGGTGCTGATTCCGGCGACGCTCGGCCTGCTCGCCGGCCCGCTCAACCGTGAGTTCGGCTGGTCCGTGCAGCAGGTCATGGCCGCGAACATCTTCACGACGACGGCGGGCGTGCTGGTCGGACCGTTCATCGGCGCGCTCGTCGACCGGCTCGGCGCGCGCAAGGTCATCATCGCTTCGTTCGTCATCGAGGCGCTCATCATTCTGTCGTTTCGCTTCATGAGCGATTCGCTCGTGCTGTTCTACGCGCGCTTCGCCGCCTTCGCGCTGTTGTGCAGCGGCTGCACCGCGATCGGCTTCACGACGATGATCTCGCGCTGGTTCCATCGCAGGCGCGGCCTCGCGCTCGGCGTGGCGCTCGCGGGCACGGGGCTCGGCGGCGTGCTGTGGTCGCTCGCGGTCAGCACGATGTTCGCGTCGATCGGCTGGCGCGCGTCGTTCGGCTGGTTCGCGGCCTTCATCGGCCTGTTCGCCGCCCCGATGCTGTACATGATTCTGCGCGACGATCCCGCTTCGATGGGCCTGCGCGTCGATGGCGGCGCGCCGGGCAGCGAGACGGCCATCAACCGCGACTGGGGCATGAGCCTGCTCGAGGCCGCGCGCACGCGCCAGTTCTGGATGCTGCTCGCCGTGTCGTTCCTCGTCGCGTTCGGTGTGCAGAGCATCATGTTCAACCTCGTGCCCATCGTGAAGAAGGCGGGCGATCCGGCCAACATCGCGGGCATCATCCAGGCGTCGCTGTGGGGCGCGCTCGTGTTCGGGCGGATCATCACCGGCTGGCTGCTCGACCGCTTCTTCGCGGCGCGCGTCGCGATGGCCTTCCTGCTGCTGCCGGTCATCGGCGCGGCGATGTTCGCCACCGGCGCGACGGGTTCGTCGGCCTTTGTCGCGGCGATGCTGATCGGTCTCGCGGCGGGCGCGGAAGTCGACACCTTCGCGTACATGGCGAGCCGCTACTTCGGGCTGAAGCACTACAGCCGCATCTACGGCGCGTGCTTCTCGCTGTTCGCGCTCGGCTCGGGCATCGGCCCGGTCACCACGGCGCATATCGCGCAGGGCGCGGGCGGCTATGGCCCGGCTTTGTGGACGCTGGTCGTCGTGCTGCTCGCCGCCGCCGCGCTGCTCATGTTCTTCCGCCGCTTTCCCGCGGAACAGGAGCCGCTTTTCATGAAGGTCGACAGCCGGCTCGACACGGGCACGGCGCATCCCTGACGCGACACGCAACGAGAGAGATTTGGAGAAGACGGATGGAAATCGCAGTGAACGATAGCAATGAACTCGATGCGGTCGAAGGCAAGGTCTTCTGCCAGGGCGAGGAAGGATACGAAGACGCGCGCGGCGCGGCGGTGTGGCGCGCGAACAAGCCGAACCGTTATCCGAAGGTGATCGTCGTGGCGGAAAGTGCCGCCGATGTGGCCATCGCCGTGCGCCATGCCGCGAAGCACGGCCTGAAGGTCGGCGTGCGCTCGGGCGGACATAGCTGGACCTCGCCGCATCTGCGCGACGGCGCGATGCTGATCGACGTGTCGCGGCTCAATGGCATCGACGTGGACACCGAAACGCGTCATGTCTGGGTCGGCCCCGGCGCGCAGGGCGAGAAGGTCAACGACGCGCTCAAGCCGCATGGCCTGATCGTGCCGACGGGCCATCATTCGACGGTCGCGGTGGGCGGCTTTCTCATGTGCGGCGGCTTCGGCTGGAACTCGCGCCTGTGGGGCAATGGGTGCGCCCAGATCGCGGGCGTGGAGGTCGTGACGGCGCAGGGCGAGATCATCTACGCGGACGAGCACACGAACCGTGATTTCTGGTGGGCCGTGCGCGGCTCGGGTGCGGGTTACTTCGGCGTGGTGACGCGCTTCAAACTGACGGCGCATCCGTTGCCCGCCGTCATGAAGAGCAGCGTCTACGTCTATCCCGCCGACGTGCTCGAAGAGCTGCTCACCTGGGCGCGCGAGATCGTGAGCGAGGTGCCGCCGTTCGTCGAACTGGTGATCACGTCGACGGCGCACGATCCGGACGGCAACTGGGCGCCGGTGCGTCTGACGCTCTCCGCGCTCGCCATCACCGACACGGACGAAGAGGCCGACGAAGCGCTCTCGCTGTTCGAGCGCTGCCCCGTGGTGGATCGCGCGACCAAACGCAAAACCTTCCAGCCGACGAACCTGACCGAACGCTATGTAAGCGGCACGGCCGCCGATCCGGTGGGTTATCGCTACGCCTGCGACAACCTCTACACGAACGCGCCGGCGAGCGAGCTGATTCCGCGCATGCGCGAGCTTTTCACGTCATTGCCGACACCGCGCTCGCATGTGTTCTGGTTCAACTGGGGACCGGTGAAGCCGCTCGGCGATCTGGTGCTGTCGGTGCAGGGCGACATCTATCTGGGCGCGTATTCGATCTGGAGCGATCCTGCCGAGGACGCCGCGATGGATGCGTGGCCCGTCGAGCAGATGCGCAAGCTGGAGGATCTCTCGGCCGGCGGCCAGATGAACGACGAGAACATGCTCGCGCGCCCCGACAAGTATCTCTCCGACGAAGTCAGCGACAAGCTCGAACGCCTGCGTGCGCAGCACGATCCGCGCGGCGTGTTCCTGTCTTTCCTGACGGCGGAGACGCGGTGATGAGCGGCGTGCCTGCTTCGCGCCGCTTCGACTACATCGTCGTGGGCGGCGGCTCGGCGGGCTGTGCGCTCGCCGCGCGGCTCTCCGAGGATCCCTCCGTGCGCGTGCTGTTGCTCGAAGCCGGGCCGGACCGCCGTCATCGCTATATGCCGATGCCCGCCGCGTTCTATGCGCTGCTCAAGGAGCCGTCGCTGATGTGGGGCTACAGCAGCGCGGCGGAACCGCATGCCGACGGCCGCACGCTGCCGCTTCAGCGCGGCAAGGTGCTCGGCGGCACGGGCGCGATCAACGGCATGACCTACGCGCGCGGCGATCGTCAGGATTACGACGACTGGGCGTCAGCCGGCGCGACGGGTTGGGACTACGCGAACGTGCTGCCTTACTTCCGGCGCGCGGAGTCGAGCTGGCGCGGCGAGACGCCCTGGCACGGCGGCAGCGGGCCGCTCGCGGTGAGCCGTGGCGAGCCCGTCGACGATCCCTTTCATCCCGCGATGATGCAGGCGGCCGCGCAACTCGGCGAGCGCATCAACGACGACTACTGCGGCCCTTCGCTCGAAGGCTTCGCGAATGTCGAGTTCACCATCGGCGGAGGCCGGCGGGCGAGCACGGCGGAGCGCTATCTGCGTCCCGCGATGCGTCGGCCCAATCTCACCGTCGAATGCAATGCGCTCGCGAGCCGCATCCTGTTTTCCGAGCGTCGCGCCGTGGGCGTGGAGTATCGGCGCGACGGGGCCATGGCGAGCGTGTTCGCCGAGCGCGAGATCGTCGTCGCGGGCGGCGCGTATAACTCGCCGCAATTGCTCATGCTTTCCGGCATCGGCCCGGCGGACGAACTGCGCGCGCTCGGCATTGATCCCGTCGTGGATCTTCCGGGCGTCGGGCGCAATCTGCAGGATCACGTGGTCGTCGCGATGATGTATCGCGCACTCGGCGACGTGACTTTCAACCGCTTTCTTCGCTTCGATCGCGCGGCGCTGGCCGTGCTGCAATGGAAGCTCTTCGGGACCGGCGCGTTCGCACAGATTCCGCTTTCCTGCTGGGCGTTTCGCAAGACGTTGCCCGCGCTCGAACGGCCGGACGTGCAGTTCTTCTTCAGCCCCGTATCGATGGATGCGCGTCTCTGGTTTCCCGGCGTGCGCGGGCCGACATCCAACATCGTGACGGCGCGCAATGCGCTGTTGCGGCCGAAGAGCCGGGGCGTGCTGCGGCTTCAGTCGCGCGATCCGGCCGCGCCGCCGCAGGTCGTATCGAACATGCTGGCCGATGCCGAGGACTGCGAGGCGCTCGTGCGCGCGATCCGCCAGACGCGCGAGCTGTTCTCGATGCCCTCGCTGCGCGAGCTCGTCGCCGATGAAGTCGCGCCGGGTCCGGCCCGTTCGAGCGATGCCGATTTGCAGGCCTTTCTGCGGCAGAACGCGCGCACCGCGTGTCATCCGTGCGGCACTTGCGCGATGGGCGTCGACAGCCTCGCCGTAGTCGATCCGCACTTACGCGTGCACGGTGTCGAGGGATTGCGCATCGCCGATGCCTCCGTGATGCCCAATGTCGTGAGCGGCAATCTGAATGCGCCGACCATCATGGTCGCGGAAAAAGCGGCGGATCTGCTGCTCGGACGCGCGCTGCCGCCCGCTGTATTTGCGCAGGATGCGGAGGGCATCGAGCCGTCGCGTGAACGCGTTCATTGAACGCATCAGGGGCTTCACGTGTGCATCCGAAGCACAACTGGTTTGCAGCGCGAAGCCCTTAAAACACGCGATATCGCTCGCTAGACTGGTGTCATCGACCGGGCGCGGGAAGCATGCGCCGCGCGTCTTTCCAAACGTCTTCAAAGGCCAGGCCAGATGACTTCAGTCTTGTTCAGGAACGTGAATATTTTCGATGGCAGCGGCGCGGAGCCGTTCGCCGGTGCGGTGCGCGTCGAAGGGCAGCGCATCGTGAGCGTGATGCGCGGCACGCAGCCCGTGGACGAAGGCGATGCGCGCGTGATCGATGGCAACGGCGCGACGCTGATGCCCGGCATGATCGAGGCGCACGCGCATTTGTCGTTCGCATCGTCGACGGGGCGCATCATCCGCGAGCGCAATCTGCCGGCGGAAGAGCATCTGCTCATCACGGCGCACAACGCGGCCGTGCTGCTCGACAGCGGTTTCACGAGCGCGTATTCGGCGGGTTCGAAGGGCGCGCGTTTTGAAGTGGCGCTGAAGAAGGAGATCGATGGCGGCTATCTGCCGGGACCGCGCCTCGTGCCTTCCACGTTCGAGCGCGCCGCCGACGCCGACAAGACGCGCAGTGGCCCTGAAGCGCTCGCGCAGTTCATCGCGCATGCCGCGCAGGACGGCGTGCAGTCCGTCAAGCTGCTCTTGTCCGGCGACGATGCATTCGGCAAGGGCGGCTCGCTCGATGTCGAATACACCGACGAGGAAGTGGCCGCCGCAGGCGCCGCCGCGCGCGAGCAGGGCATCTGGCTCGCCGCGCACGCGCAGGCGCCCGAGGCGGTGAAGATGGCCGCGCGCCACGGCTTTCGCGTGATCTATCACTGCACGCACGCGGACGAGGAAGCGCTCGATCTGCTCGAAGCGCGCCGCGACGATGTCTTTACCGCGCCCGCTATCGGCATCGTGTATGCGAAGGCGTATCTCGGCGAAGCGTTCGGCTTCACGCGCGAAGCGGCGGAGAAGAACGGCTACTTCGACGCGCTCGAACGCAACATCGACGTCTATGCGCGCATGCGCAAGCGCGGCATTCGCGTGCTGCCGGGCGGCGACTACGGCTTTCCGTGGAACCCGATCGGCGAGAATGCCCGCGATCTCGAACTGTTCGTCAAGCTGTTCTCGTGGCCCGCGAAGGACGTGCTCGTCGCCGCGACGCAATGGGGTGCGGATCTCATGGGCATGGGTTCCGAACTCGGGCAGATCAGGGAGGGCTTTCTCGCCGATCTGCTGCTGGTCGACGGCAATCCGCTCGACGACATCACGATTCTCCAGGATCACGCGAAGCTGCTCGCGATCATGCAGGACGGCGCGTTCCGCAAGGCGCCCGTGCTCGCGCGGCAGGTGAGCGAAACGGCGGAATTCGCGCGCTAACACGCGTCTCGCGGGTTGTTGCGAATGGAGACTTCGCGTGGCCCGCGCCTATACTGTCTGTCCTGCAATACGAGAGCCCCGAACGGCCGGAGACATCGATGGACCTCGCAAAACTGGAGGCGTTCGTTTGCGTCGCGGAGCTCGGCAGCCTGTCGAAAGCCGCCGCGCGTTACGGTCTCGTGCCGTCGGCGCTGAGCCGCCAGTTGTCCGCGCTGGAAACGGAATGCCGTGGACGCCTGCTGCATCGCACGGGGCGCGGCGTCTCGCTTACCGAACTGGGCGAACGCATCCTGCCGAAAGCGCGCGCGCTGCTCAACGACGCCAAATCGCTCGAAGCCGAAATCAGCGAAAGCGCGGGCACGGTGCGCGGCACCGTGCGCATCGCCTGCCTGCCGTCTATCGCCAGTTCGTTGATGACCAAGGTCGTGAGCGAGGCGCGAAAGGCGCTGCCCGATGTGATCATTCACGCGTCGGAGGGCTTAAGCGGCAACATCGAACAATGGCTGGCGACGGGCGTCTGCGATCTCGGCTTCGTGCTGCGCAAAGGCGCGGGCTGCGTGTTCGAGCAGCCCGTCGCGAAGATTCAGCTTTGCCTCGTTGGTCCGCCCGGCGATCCGCTCACGCAGGATGAAACCATTCCGCTCGCGCGGCTCGCGGGCGTGCCGGTGCTTCAACCCGGTGCGCCGAACGCGATGCGCCTGAGCCTGGAGCACACCGCGCGTCAGCATGGCTTTAGCTGGAACGTGGTCGCGGAGATGGAGTCGGTCGCGCTGACGAAGGAGATGGTCATCGCGGGCATCGGCTATGGCGTGCTTTCGATGGCCTCGGTGCTGCCCGAGATTCAGCGCGGACGCCTGAGCGCCGCGCGCATCGTCGAGCCCGTGCTGGAGCGGCCGATCTACCTGAGCGCATCGTCGACGCGGCCTTCGACGGTCGCGGTGCGTCATGTGTCGCGGCTGATCCGCGAAGCGGCGCTGGAGCTCGCGCCCGCGATGGGCTGGACCTTTCCCGCAGAGGGTCTCGATCTCGCGCCTGAAGACGGCGCGCTCGACGCCGATTGAGCGGTTTATCGGCAGCCGTTCCCGTTTGCTCATAGCTGCTTTGCCGGGCGTGGCGTAGGCAGGAGCAAAACGCTCGCATACAGTCTCTCTAAACGATGCACGAAGGGAGACGAGTCTTGTACCAGGCAGAAGCGAGCGGCTTTCACGATACCGGCGAAGTGAGCCTGCGCTATGACGTGCGCGGCAGGGGGGCAGGGATGGTGCTGTTCCATGAACTGGGCGGCAGCGTGCATAGCTGGGACGGCGTGATCGACGCGTTGAGCGCGCGGTTCCGCGTGCTGCGTTTCGATCAGCGCGGACACGGCCTATCCGAAAAGGTGCGCCGTCCTTTCTGCATGACGGATCATGCGAACGATGCGATGCAGCTCGCGCGGCATCTCGCGTTCGATGGGCGGCTGTGGCTCGTCGGCGTCGCGGCGGCCGCCGCCGCCGCGCTGGCATTCGCCGCGCGTTTCGCGGATCGCGTCGCGGGAATCGTGCTCTGCGCGCCCGCGCTTTCGACGGATGCCGCGCGCCGTTCATATCTCGAAGCGCGCATGCAGCAAGCGGAGCGATCCGGCATGCGCGCCATCGCCGATGCATCGCTGGACCGTTCTTATCCCGCCGATAAACGCGCGGACAAGCGCTTCGACACCTATCGCGCGCGCTGGCTCGCCAACGATCCCGTGTCTTATGGTCTCGCCAATCGCGCGCTGATCGACTTCACGCTCGATGATCGGCTTTCATCGATCGACTATCCGTGTCTGCTGCTGGCGGGCAGGCGCGATCCGCTGCGTCCGCCTTCCTACGTGCGGTCGCTGGTGCCGCTCTTCGCGGATGCGCGCTACGCCGAGCTCGATTGCGCTCACGTGATGCCGGTCCAGGCGCCCGATGAACTCGCCCGGCACATTCTCGACTTCACGCGTGACTGCCGCGCGAATCCCGGAGTACACGCATGACTTCAAAAGCGCTCTTGCTCGTGATGATGGAGCCACCCGCGACGCTCGAAGAAGAGTTCAACGACTGGTACGACACCGAGCATTTTCCGCAGCGCCGTGCGATGCCGGGCTTCGAGTCGGCATCGCGCTGGGTATGCGTGGATGGCTGGCCGCGCTATGGCGCGCTCTACGATCTCGAATCGCCCGATGCGCTGAAGAGCGGCGCCTATCTCGCCGCATCCGGCGCGCAGTCCACGCCGTGGAGCAAGCGCATGCTGCCGCGCACATGTGGACGTCGCCGGGTCATCGCGACGGCCTTGAACGCCGATGCGCCGCACAGCGATGACACAACGGTGTCCCGTCTGCTCATCGCGTGCTATCCGCGCGTGAAGGATTCGCACGCGCTCGTCGCGCAGGCGTTCGAGCGTCTCGGCGCGCGCGACGATGTCGTGCATGTTCGCGGCTTCGAAGCGCGCGAGGACGACGCCACGTCGCTCTGGCTGATGGTCGGCTTCAATGTGCCGATCTGCGCCGCCGCGCTTCACGAGCCGCTGGGCGCGCTGAAGGGACACGGCGCGAACGTGTTCAACCTGTATGTTCCCTACACGCGAGGCTGACGGCATGAGCAACGCGACAACGCTTCATGCATCGCGCCGTGGCGAATGCTTTCAGATACAGACGCCGCGCGGACCGCTGAATGTCAGACTGGACGGCCACGCCGAGGGCCCCGCGATCGTCTTCAGCAATTCCCACGCGACCGATCTTTCGCTGTGGTCCGCGCAAGCCGATGCGCTCGCGAATCGATGCAACGTGATTCGCTACGACCAGCGCGGCCACGGCATGACGCCCGTTGCATCGAGCGACATCACCTTCGACACGCTCGCGCAGGAGGTCGTGGCCGTTCTCGATGCGCTTGATATCGAGCGCGCGTTGCTCGTCGGCGTATCGATGGGCGCGGTGACGATGCTGCGTTGCGCGGCATTGCATCCGTCGCGCGTGGCGGGCGTGCTCGCCTGCGATGGTCAGTGGGCCGCGCCCGCTGGCGCGCGCGAGACCTGGGAGGCGCGCATACGCATCGCGATGGACGAAGGGATGGCGGCGCTCGTCGAACCCACGGTATCGCGCTGGTTCACGGCAGGCTCGCTCGCCCACGCGACGGACGGCGTGCAGCACGCGCGGCGCATGATCGGCGCGACTTCCGCCGCGGGCTACATCGCCGCCGCCCGCGCGATGCAGTCCTACGATTTTCGTGGCGACTATCCGCATCTGCGCGTGCCGGTGCGCTATGTCGCCGGCGCGAACGATGGCGCGCTTCCCGCCGTGATGCGGCAGATGAGCGACGCGACCCCCGACGCGCGCTACATGACAATTCCCGACGCGGGCCATCTGCCCAATCTCGAACGCCCCGACGCGTTCAACGAAGTGCTCCAGCGTTTTGTCGCGGAGCTGACATGACTTCACGACCGACACCCATGAAACGAATCGCCGATCTCGATGTATTCGCGCTCGACGCGGAACAGGCGCAAGTACACGCGGCCATCGCGGCCGGTCCGCGCGGCGGCGTGCGCGGACCGCTGGCCGTGTGGCTGCATCGGCCGAAGCTGGCCATGCATGCGCAGGCGCTGGGCCGGTATTGCCGGTACGAAACCTGTGTGCCAGCGCGGCTTTCCGAGCTCGCCATCATCGTGACGGGCGCGATCTGGCAATCGGCGTACGAGTGGGAGGCGCACGCGCCGCTCGCGTTGCAGGCGGGCATCGCGCCCGATATCGTCGATGCCATTCGCGACGGCGTAACGCCGACCTTCACCGCGCGCGATGAAGAGGCCGTGCACGACTTCGTGACCGCGCTGCATCGCGAGCGCGCCGTCTCCGATGCGCTGTACGCCCACGCCGTCGAGGTGCTCGGGCAGGACGCGGTGATCGATCTGGTCGGCCTGGCGGGTTATTACACGCTGATCTCGATGACGATCAACGCCTTCGGTGTCGAATCGAAGCAGGCGGTGACGTTCGGCGGAGACCGCTCATGATGCGTACGGATATCGTCGAGATCGACAGCGGGCGCATCGAAGGTCTTGTCAGCGAAGACGGCGGCTGCCGCGTGTTCAAAGGCATTCCGTTCGCCGCGCCGCCCGTCGGTCCGTTGCGCTGGCGCGCGCCGCAGCCGGTCGAGCCGTGGCAGGGCGTGCGGCGCGCCGATCGCTTCGGCCCCGCGCCGGTGCAGCCGCTCATCGCGGGCGACAGCATCATGCGGCAGTTCTCGTTCGCTAGCCCGCCCGAGTGCGGCATCAGCGAAGACTGCCTGTATCTGAACGTATGGACCGGCGCGCGTGCTTCCGGCGAGAAGCGGCCCGTCATCGTGTGGATCTTCGGCGGCGGGCATCGGGTCGGGAGCGCGTCGCATCCGGTCGCGGACGGCACGCAGCTCGCGAGGCTCGGCGCGGTCGTCGTGTCGGTGAACTACCGGCTCGGCGCGCTCGGTTATCTTGCGCATCCCGAGTTGACGCGCGAGTCGGGCACATCGGGCAACTACGCCGGTCTCGATCTCGTGGCCGCGTTGCAGTGGGTGGAGCGCAACATCGACACGTTCGGCGGCGATCCCTCCTGCGTGACGCTCTTCGGGCAATCGGCGGGCGCGGCGCATGTGAACGTGCTTGCGGCGTCGCCGCTCGCGCGCGGGCTGTTTCATCGCGTGATCGTGCATAGCTCCGGGCGCTTCGCGGGCGGACCCACGGGCGCGCCGATGAAGATGCGTGAAGAAGCGGAACAGGACGGCGAACGTCTGCTCGCGAGCCTCGGTGCGCGTTCGCTCGACGAACTGCGCAACATGCCCGCCGACGTCATGACTGGTCCGCGCGGCATGTGGAATCCGATCATCGACGGCGCGCTGCTCAACGACAGCGTGCAGATCGTGTTCGAGCGCGGCGACGAAACGCGCGTGCCCGTGCTCGCGGGCTATACGTCGAACGAAGCTGCGCCGTATCCGCAGACCGATCTGCATACGCGCGAAGGCTTCATGCGTCATGCATCGAATACTTATGGCGATGCCGCCGAGGCTTTCCTGCGCCTCTATCCGCATGCGACCGATGAAGAGGCCGCGCAGTCCAGCTATCTGCTCCGGCGCGACACGGCGTTCGCGTATCAGCCGTACAAGTACGCGCAGTTTGCGGCCCGAGCGGGCATCGCGGATACCTGGCTCTTCAATTTCGAGCGTGACGTTCCCTTGCCGCAGACGGCGCGCTTTCACGAACCGGCGCCGCCGCACGGCTACGGCGCGTATCACGGCGCGGAGCTCTGGTATGTGTTCGATACCCTGAAGCAGCAGCCCTGGGCGTGGACGGCGCAAGACGCGCTCATCGCGCATCACATGTCGCGCAGATGGGTGGCTTTCGCGCGCACCGGCAATCCGAATGTCGACGGCCTGCCCGCATGGCCCGCCTTCACGCCGCACGCGCCGCTCGCGATGCGCTTCGGCGAACGCATCGAAGCAGGCGAGCCGCTCAATCGTGAAGCGCTCGAATTTCAAGACGCCCGGGTTCAGCGTGCGCGCTCGGCCGCGCGTGAGACCGTTCCGAACGCATGAAGAGCATGAACACTACGTGGAGACCCGTTCAATGAGCAGCATCGAATTCTGGCATGACCATGCGGGCATCAGCGTGCCCAATCTCGACGAATCGATCGCGTGGTACGAAGGGGTGCTCGGCTTCACCGTCGAGCGCCGCAACACCATCGAATCGATTCCCGCCGAAGTGGCGATCCTGATCAACGGGAACCTGCGCCTCGAACTGTTTCAGGTGCCGGGCGCCAAGCCGCCCGCGGAAGACCGCAGCCTGCCGAACGAAGACCTGAAGACCTTCGGCAACAAGCACGTCTCGTTCGCGGCGGAAGACGTGTTCGCGCTCGCCGACGAACTCAAGGCGCGCGGCGCCGATATCGTCTGGGTCAAGAAGTTTCCCTTCGGCTCGAACCTCTTCATGCGCGACAACGCGGGCAACCTGATCGAGTTCGTGCAGCGCGCGAAGCCGCCGATCCAGCCCGCCACGCTCTGATCGCAACGAGGAGACGACATCATGCAAAGCCTCTGTCTCGCCGATGCCAGCCGCATCATCGAAGCTGCGCTCGCCGCCGCGCGCAAGCGCAATCATAAGCCGATGACGGTCGTCGTGCTCGATGACGCCGGACATCTGAAGGCCATGCACCGCGAAGACGGCGCGAGCATGCTGCGCTTCGATATCGCGCAGGGCAAGGCGTATGCAGCGGCCGGCATGGGCGTCGCGAGCCGCGCGTTGCTCGAACGCGCAAAGGAGAACCCCGCGTTCTTCGGCGCGCTCTCCGCGACCGCGCAGGGCAAGTTCGTCCCGCAAACGGGCGCGGTCGTGATCGTCGGCGGCGAGGGGCAGGTGCTGGGCGCGGTCGGCGCGAGCGGCGGTACGGGCGACGAGGACGAAGCCATCTGCATCGCCGGCGTGGAAGCGGCTGGCTTCACGCATCGCTGAGGCGCCCATGCATCACACGATCCACTGTTCATGCGCGAAGGGCGGCGTCGATATCCATACGCATGTCGTGCCCGCATCGTTTCCGGCAAGCGTCGCGGGACGCGTGCCGGATGGCTGGCCTTCGATGGAGCCGGCACACGCTTGCCATCGCCACGTGATGATCGATGGCAAGCGCTACCGGACCGTCTCCGAGCAGTGCTGGGACGTGCCGCGCCGCATCGCCGACCTGGACACGCAGCGCATCGGCCTGCAGGCGCTCTCGCCGATGCCCGAGCTGCTCTCGTACTGGATGAGCGAAGCCGACGCGCTGCCGTTGCTGCATTACGTGAACGACGTCATCGGCGAGATGGTGGCGCAAAGCCGCGGCCGCATGATCGGACTCGGCGCGGTGCCGCTGCAAAACGTCGATACGGCCATCGCCGAACTGGAGCGGCTGATGCACCAGCCGGGCTTCGCGGGCGTCGAGATCGGCAGCAACGTGAATGGCGTACCCATCGGCGCAATGCAGTTCGATCCGTTCTTCGAAGCGGCCGAAGCCCTCGGCGCGGCCGTGTTCGTGCATGCGCTGCGGCCCGCGGGCAAGGAACGGCTCATCGGTCCGCCCCAACTGGTTCAGGCGCTCGCCTATCCCACCGATGTCGGGCTCGCGGCGGCTTCGGCCATCTGCACGAATCTGATGGTGCGCCGACCGCGCCTGCGCATCGCGTTCAGTCATGGCGGCGGCACGCTCGCATCGCTGCTGCCGAGGCTCGAACAGGCGCACACGGTTTTCGCGCCGCTTGGCGATGCCATCGAGATGACGCCCGTCGAACAGGCGCGCCGCATGTATTACGACGCGCTCGTGTTCGACGCGCCGACGCTCGCGCATTTGCGGACGATGTTCGGCGATACGCGAATCATGCTCGGCACCGATTATCCGTTCGGCTTCTCCGATACCGCCGCGCGCGAACGCATCGAACGCGCCGTGCCGGACGAGGACATTCGCGAGCGCCTGATCCATCGAAACGCCGAGTGCTTTCTCGGCCTGCAATGAAGGAGTCACAGATGACACAGGGCCTCGTCACCGCATTGCGCGGGATCGATATCGGCGTGCCGGATCTCGATCTGGCCACGCAGTTTTACACCGGGACATGGCGGCTGTCCGTCGCCGCGCGCGATGCCGATACGGTCTATCTGCGCGGCACCGGCGACGCGCATCACGTGCTCGCTCTGCATCGCAGCGAGACGCCGCAGGTGCGCGCCGTGGTGTTCGGCGTGCGGTCCATCGAGGCGCTGCACACGTTGGCGCGCACGATCCCCGAGCATGGCGGCGCGATCCTGAGCGGCCCGGAGGCATCGGCGGATCCGGCGGGCGGCGTCGAACTGGTCGCGCGCGATCCGCAAGGGCGGCGCTTTCGCTTCGTGACCGGCGACGCGCGGCATGCCGATACACAAGCCGCCGCCGACCGTCCCGTGAAGATCACACATGTGGTGCTCAACAGCGAGAACGTCGCGGTCGCGCAGCGCTTCTTCGAGGACGCGCTCGGTTTCCGGCTTTCCGACCGGACGCGAATTATGGCGTTCATGCGCTGCGGTTCCGACCATCACAGCATCGCGCTCGCGGATGCCGAGGAGAACAGCCTCAACCACGTCGCGTTCCTGATGCCCGATCTCGACTCCGTGATGCGCGGCGGCGGACGCATGAACGACGCGGGCTATCCGATCGAATGGGGCGTCGGGCGGCACGGGCCGGGCAACAACGCGTTCGCCTATTTCGTGGGGCCGTTCGATTTCGTCATCGAGTACACGGCGGAAGTGCAGCAGGTGGACGACAGCTACAAAACCGGCGGACCGGAGGACTGGAAATGGCCGCCGGGACGCATCGATCAATGGGGCATCGGCACAGCGCCGTCGCCCCGGCTGAAAGCCGCGCAGAAGGCGATTTTCTTTGCGCAGGACAGCGCGTTGCAGACCTGAGCGCTGCCGCGCTCCTGACAAACCGGAATCATTTGAGGACTCACAAGTTGAAGCTGATCACTTTCAAGACCGAAGCGGGATATCGCCTCGGCGTGCTGGACCAGGAACAGGTCGTCGATCTGGCGAAGGCGGATGCGTCGATTCCCGCCGATCTGCGCGAGGCTTTGCGTGCTGGCGTCGATATCGTGGCGGCGGCGCGCAAGGCGCTGGACGACAGCGGGAACGAACGCATGCCGATGGCGTCGCTTGAACTCGCGCCGCTCGTTCCCGAGCCGGGCAAGATCGTCTGCCTCGGTCATAACTATTACGACCACGCAAAGGAAGGCGGCAATCTCAAGCCGGAATATCCGCTGATCTTCTTCCGTGGAGCGAGCTCGCTGATCGCGCATGGCGACCCGGTGATTCGTCCGCAAGTGTCGGAGAAGCTCGATTACGAAGCGGAACTCGTGATGGTGATCGGCAAGCGTGCGCGGCATGTGAAGCGCGAGAACGCGCTGGACTACGTGTTCGGCTATGCCTGCTTCAACGATGTCTCCGTGCGCGACTATCAGAAGCGCACGAGCCAATGGACCATCGGCAAGAATTTCGACGGCACCGGCGCGTTCGGCCCGTGGCTCGTCACCGCCGACGAGGCTCCGCCCGGGGCCGAAGGTCTGGATCTGCGGTTGCGTCTGAACGGCGAGGTGATGCAGCGCGCCAACACGTCGGACATGATCTGGAGCGTCGCGGAAACCATCGAGCTGCTGACCGAATGCCTGACGCTCGAACCCGGCGATGTCGTGGTGATGGGCACGCCCGCGGGCGTCGGCTGGGCGCGCAATCCGCCGGTGTGGCTTAAGCACGGAGACACGGTCGCCGTCGAGATCGATGGCATCGGCGTGCTGAAGAACGTGGTGCAAGACGAGGCGCGGACGCAATGACGACCAACGATGAACAGTTCGATGTGGTCGTCGTCGGCTTCGGTCCGTCCGGGGCGGTGGCGGTCGGATTGCTGGGGCACAAGGGCATCCGCACGCTCTGCGTCGACCGCGCGAAGGAGGTGTACGACAAGCCGCGCGCGATCGCCGTCGATCACGAGATCATGCGGGTGTTTCAGGGAATGGGCGTCGCGGATCGCGTGATGGAGCACGTCGCGGCGTTTCCGGCTTCCGAGTTTTACGGCGTGGATGGCCGGCTGATCAAGCGCATCGACACCGTGCCGGAGCCGTATCCGCTCGGCTATACGCCGACGATGGTGTTCACGCAGCCTCCCGTGGAAGCGGCGTTGCGCGAGCATGCGGCATCGTATCCGAGCGTCGAGGTGGCGCTCGGAACTGAACTCGCCGGCTTTTCCGATGAAGGAGACCGCGTGCATGTCGAACTTCGTGCGGACGACGGCAGCGTCCGGCGCGTCACATGCCGGTATCTCATCGGTTGCGACGGCGCGTCGAGCACCGTGCGCACGTCGCTCGGCATCGCGTATGAAGACCTGGAATTCGATGAGCCGTGGCTCGTCGTCGATGTAAAGGTCAACGAGCGAGGCCTGGCGAAGCTGCCAAAGACGGCTATCCAGTATTGCGAGCCGAGCCGCCCGTGCACCTTTATCGTCGGGCCGGGCGGGCATCGGCGCTGGGAAATCATGTTGCAGGAGGACGAAGATCCGGCCCGGATGCAACAGGCGCCGCAGGTCTGGAAGCTGCTCGAACGATGGATGACGCCCGAGGACGGCGAGTTGTGGCGCGCGGCGAGCTATCGCTTCCATGCGCTCGTCGCAAAAGAGTGGCGGCGCGGGCGCGTGTTCATCGCCGGCGATGCGGCGCATCAGCAGCCTCCGTTCATCGGTCAGGGCATGTGTCAGGGCATCCGCGATGTAACCAATCTGATCTGGAAGCTGGACTCGGTCATGCGGGGTGCGGCGTCGGATGCACTGCTCGACAGCTACGAGACGGAACGCAAGGCGCATGTTCGCGAGTTGACGACGCGCATCAAGGCACTCGGCCGCGTCATTTGCGAGCGCGACACCGAGGCGGCGCGCGCACGCGACCAGCGTCTGATCGACGAGGCGGGCGGGACGATCCGCACGGTGACGCGACAGGAGATCGTTCCTGGTTTGCGCGACGGCATGCTGAGCGGCACGGCGCATCCGGCCAACGGCACGCTGTTTCCGCAGCCCCGCGTGCGCGACGACGCCACCGTCAAGCTGCTCGATGAAGTCATCGGCGGCGGATGGCGCATCGTGGTCGCCGATCCATCGATGATCAGCGACGGTGCGCGCGCGAAGGCATCGGAACTGGGCGTGCAATGGTCCTGCCTGCAGCCGGATCCGCGCGACGCGGAGTTCGACGGACATGTCGTGCAGGAGGTCGAAGGCGTGCTCGCGGGATGGTTCGAAAAGCAGCAGTGCGGCGCTGCAATCGTGCGTCCCGATCACTACGTCTACGGTGTGTCCAGTGACGCCGCGTTTCTCGCCGGGCAACTCGAAGACCTGAGCGCCGCGTTGCGCTAGCGCTGTCGTCACCCTTGTAACCCTCGTAACCCATACCCACAACGATGAGACACAGGAGGAGCAGCATGAAACTTCGTACCGCCGCAAGAATTGGCATCGCGTGCATGTTGATGGCATCCGTCGGACTCGCGATGGCTCAGGGACCCGGTCAGGCGAGCAATGCGTCGGGCAAAGCTCCCGCATCGGGCGCGCAGGCGAGACCGGCCGACAAGCAATTGGCGAAGGACGTCCGGCGCGCGATCAGGAAGGCCGGGGGCGTGGACATGGCAGCCCTCACCGTGCGCGTGAAAAATGGTGTGGTCACGCTGGCGGGATCGGTGCCGTCGTCGATAGAGTCGTCGAAGGCGGGAGAGGTTGCCAAAGGTGTGAGCGGCGTCGTCGAAGTCAGGAACAAGCTGACGGTGCAGACCGAAGAGAATTGAAGGCGTACTCACGCGGCCGCGTGTCGTCATGAGCGCGGTCGTCAGAACGGGACCCGTTGGTGAGAAAAAGCGCCCGCCCCGCAAGCTAACAGAGGGAAGTCTCAACGCTTCGGCGGAACAGCCTGCTCCCCGTTCAGGATGACCGGCGAATGACCGGTGTACTTTTCAGACGAGACGTCAGAACAGCGATGCGCCGACTGGCTGCAAGGGGTCGATAAGGAGCGTTCAAGTAAGCGGACCGTCATTCGGGAGCGCGTAGATTTGCTCAGGCTGGGTCCCGTGAAAGTAGGGCTATACGCAACTAACGATCGTGTTCCCGAAAATCCTCCAGTTGGTGTGAACGAGCGGTGGGAAACGAATCAAAACGTCAGCAGAAGCCGGTCCGTCCAATGGGGGGCAGATCTAAACGACTTACGATCAGCTTGCTTTAAACGCATCCCGTAATTGCCGCGCACGTTCTATCTCGTCGCTATGCAAATAGACAGAAGTGGTCGAAATCGACGCGTGACGCAGGTTGTCTCGAACGGAGATGAGCTGCGCGCCGCGCTCCAACGCGTGTGTTGCGTGGGTGTGCCGCATCCAATGCGGCCCTGCTTGGCGTAACTTGGCGGCGAACGCCGGGTTGTCAGACTCGATGAGGTCGGCAGTGGTCTTAAAAAAGCGTTTCAGTATGGCCCATAGGCGCACGGTGCTGAGTGCATGGGCGTCATCCGCGCTCAGGCTGGGCACGAGAGGGATCGCCGGCTGCCAGCGCTCCGGCGAGACCGGCAGTTCGCGTTCGATTAAGTATCGGTCCAGCGCGGACCGTGCAAGCGGAGGCAGCACGACCTTGCCCGCCTTTTTTCCTTTGCCGACTAGGTGCACCCAGTGGTCCGCTTGCGTATCGGTACGGACGTCACCCAGCGTAACGCCGACCAGCTCGCTCGCCCGGAGCCCCGTCGCATACCCAAAATCCAGCAGAAACCGCAGTCGCTGAGCGGCTTCGACCCTCCATCCATACGACCACTCCAGTCCATTTGCGATGGCACGAAGGAGTTGCCATTCTCCTTCCGTGAACGCGTGGGAGTTGTCGAGCGCCGCCACGCGTTCGGTCCCCCGCATTTTCACACCCGAGAAGGGATTTCCCAATACGTAGCGTTGCTCGATCAGCCATCGGTAAAGCGCTCCGAGGACCATCAGCGAGCAAGCGACCGAGCGAGGCGCCAGGTTGCCGGTAAATGGTCGCCACTGCGCCGACGAGCGCGGACGCGTGGGTCCGACCCATCGCTCTCGTGGCGTTGGACGTTTTAAGAATGCGCGATAGGCAATCGCATCCTCGGTCGTAAGCGACGAGAGGGCGCGCCCCCGCTCGACGATGGCCCACAAAATCAGACGCTCGGCCTCCTTTCGGTAGGCGCGAAGGGTGGAGGGCGACTCGTGCAGCGACAACCAGGTCTGCACGGCGTCGTAGTCGTTGTTCGCATCGAGAGCGCAGGTTTCGCGTGGTGCACGAAATACACCACACGAGCCGTCGATTTCATGGGGGAGACGGACGTTTTCCCAAGGGACGACGATGGGCACGGCGCTTGACTTGATCAGCGCACGGGCACGCTCGGTCAGCGCCGGGTACATCGCAAAAAACGCTTCGATCTGTCGGGCGCTCTCTTGGCCGAGTTTGGGCACCGCTTTCCACCATTGCCGCCGACGCGGAATGCGCAGCGTCAGTTCGGCAAGCGTCGTGATTCCATGTGCCAATAGCGCGCGGGTGGCGCGCGGCGGTAACCAGCGCTGAATGTCGTCGGTGATCGAGGGTGTTGCAACCGTGGCGATGCGGAGCGTTTCGATGGCTTGCGTCACCGCTCGTGCGCGTTTCACCCGTTCGGCCGCAGGGTGGCCGAACAGCGTGGCCAGTTCATCGCGGTGACGGGCGAGCGCACAGCGGGTGAGTTGGCGGCGGATCTCGCCGATCACACGCCGCGCGGAGACGCCTCGCGCGATGGCGTCCGGGAGATAGCGCACCACGGCCTCGCGCGTCGGCACGCCCGCGTACCAGGCGCGCAGCGCCGCGAGCGCGGCGTGATCCGGCAGGTCGACGGGCAGGTCAGCGGGCAGGTCAGCAACCGCGGACTGATCCATTCGATCGGTTCCGGCAGTCGAAGAGTGGGGGAGGGCGATCTCGCGCGTTTTCATCAACGTGAGTTGAGCGCAAAGAAACGGCTATTAGAATAAGGATAGTTATCTTAATAGCTTGCGCTTGGTGCGGTATTTCTCGAAGGGAGGCACTAATCGCTCGAGCTTACATACGTGAGCTATTGGTTGGCACCACACATGAGTTCGGGATTGTTTTCGCAGGAAACCGTATGCCCGCTTCTCTTCAACCCAAGACTTGTCGACGCTGATATCCGAGCTCTAACGAAGGACTGTCGGTCCGGCACGAGATGTTCTGTCTGATGTGTGTGCATGCTCGCTGTAACAATGCAACGGCGGCACAGAAGATTTTATTTTGAAGTTCGCGATGAAGCATTCCCCTGTGGAAATCAAATCAGGGTTGCAACTCTCGCAGCCTGCGATAGTGAATGGCGAAATTCACTTATCAGCGTTTGGACCTGGCTGGGGCTTTTGTTCTTAGATTTTGCCCGCTGCCCTAGCTATGGAAAGCCTTGGCGCAAAGGATCTTTCATCATCGAGACTCCATCTTGCGTTTCAGCTCAATCGTCAGCGCATCAGCGCGGCCGTTGCGGAAGTCAGTGCGCAGGATCGAGGCCGGCGCACCGAGCCTTCAAGCATCTAGGCACTCGCCTGTTTGGCGGCTCCGTATGGGCTGACTGTTCGCTCTCCCAGTTGACGACGCGAATTTCGTCACCCTGAGCAATTACTTCTTCCGCCGTTGGCCCGTGAGTTTCGCGATGTCGGTGGTCGGTGCACTGGTCAAAAGGCGAGGAATATCCTCGACGCGGACCCAACGGCACTTGGAGATTTCGTTGCTGGGCCGAGCCTTGGCTCGGCTCGAGATTTCGCAGGAGAACACGTGATGGTGCTTCTGCTTGCCTCGAAAATCGAAGAGATACTTTGCCGACTTCCCGGAAAGTCGCGTTTCTTCTCGAAGTTCTCGAAGTGCGGCGTCCGAAAGATGCTCTCCGCGTTTCAGGATCCCGCCCGGCAATGCCCACTTCGACCGAGTTCGCGCGACCAGGAGAATTCGATTGCCTCTGCGGCAAATGACTGCGGCGCGTTCTTCAAAACTGAGCTCCCACTTTTCTCTTAGACATCTTCGAGGTGCGCTCAAAGCGCCAACCGGTCGGGCAGTGCTTGATATAACCGAACATGCTAATACATAACCCATATACACGGCGACCCGTCGACAAGAGAGCGGCCTACACGCCACAACGTGAAAAGCGGGGCGTTGCGAGCGCGCGGTTGCGCCTCCGGTCAAGGCTATTTGTTCGGCAAAGCAACCGCTCACACGGAGGTTCGGGTGGTGCTCATGGAGAACGAGAGAGCTCACCTATCGGCCACCGCCCGCAATACCCGAGTGATGGGCCCAGAGCCGGTTTTGTGGTGTATTCAACCAGAGGTAAAAGTTGTCTTCGCTTCGATAGTCGCACCGTTCAAGGGCCGACGCGGCCGGCGAGTTTCCTCTTTCGTTACACATCTAACGTCCGCGATTGAAGGAAGCGATGTCCAAAACCTGCCAATCAATACCGCTAGGTTGATCGGATGCGGCGTTATGCAGAACAGTTCGGACTCTTGTGAAGGTCATGTTTTTATCAACGCAGTGTCGTAACAAGAGCATGGCGCAGTTGTTCTAAACGTAATTGGAATAAATGGTGGTCGCCAGGGCGATGGAGTACCTCTTGTCAACCTTTTTTCAGACACGGACTGATTGATGCGCAGCAACCCAGAGCGACGTCTTGTCGTATGCAACCTTTCAGGACATTACAGTTTACGTTTCAATTGCCGATAACAGGTTAACACCTTGCATGAGGTGTAGGTGCGCATCGCGCCTCGTCCCCCCGTCGAATACTTTGGAATGAAAATGAAGAGTCTGACTATTCGGGCGCGGCTCGCGCTCACCATGAGCTTCCTGGGCGTGCTGCTTAGCTTATCTGTCGGGTTTGGTTTATATGGCATGGCGACGATCAAGGCGTCCGCGAGGGATGTGAGTCTAAGCACTTTGCCGTCCGTCAATGCCCTTGGTGTCTCGGATGTGTATCTGAATCGTGCGCGTGTGCTGCTCGACCGCTTCGCGCTCGACCGCGACGGCGCGGAATCGGCTGACTTACGCGCTCGTGCGGAAAAGGCCGTGGCCGATTCCGACGAGTGGTACAAGAAGTATGACGTCATCCCCCGTGGCGCGGACGAAGACGTCCTCGCTAAAGACGTGGTGGACAGCCGCGTCCAGATGCGCAAAGCACTCGAAGGATTCGGCGCCGCTATCGAAAAGCGCGATCAGGCCGAGGTCGTCCGCTATGCGCAGAAATATGTGCCCGATGCCTACAATCGCACGAGCGACGCATTCAAAAAGCTTAAGGAATTTCAGCTGACGGATGCAGCGCACCAAGAGGAGGAAAACGACAACAGCTATGCGACTGTGCGTATCGTCGGCTTCATTTCGCTCTTCGTGGGTATTGCGGGTGCGGCGTTCGGATGGTTTTTTCTGCGTCGCGCGATCATGTCGCCGCTCGCTGATGCACTCGCGCATTTTGAGTATATCGCAGCAGGCGATCTGACGCGTACGGTCACGATCAAAACCCATGATGAAATGGGCCAGTTGCTCTCGGGCGTCGCCGCCATGAAGGAGAAGCTAGCGGCAACGGTAGGCTCCGTACGCACGAGCAGTGAAGCAATTGCTAGCGCGAGCAAGCAGATCGCGGCGGGCAACACTGATCTGTCATCGCGTACCGAACAGCAGGCCGCGTCGCTGCAGGAAACGGCCGCGAGCATGGAAGAACTCACCGCCACGGTCAAGCAAAATTCCGAGAGTGCGATGCAGGCGAGCGGCCTCGCCGACAACGCGAACGCCGTCGCCAACGAAGGTGGCGCCATCGTTGGTAAGGTTGTCGAGACCATGGCGGGCATCGAGCAGAGTTCGGCCAAGATCGCGGAGATCATTGGCATGATCGAGAGCATCGCATTCCAGACCAACATTCTTGCGTTGAACGCCGCTGTCGAAGCGGCTCGCGCAGGTGAGCAAGGTCGCGGCTTTGCCGTTGTCGCCAGCGAAGTGCGCAGCCTCGCGCAGCGTTCGTCGAGTGCGGCGAAGGAGATCAAGGAGTTGATCGAGACGTCGGGTGACCGCGTGCAGGCGGGCTCGGAACTCGTTGCCCGCGCCGGGGAAACGATGCAGAAGGTTGGCACGGCAATTCAACGCGTGACCGACATCATGGGCGAAATCGCCTCGGCATCGCATGAGCAGACGCGCGGTATCGAGCAAGTGAATCAGGCCATCTCGCAGATGGACGAGGTCACACAGCAGAACGCGGCACTCGTCGAAGAGGCGGCCGCAGCGGCCGGATCGCTGGAAGATCAAGCTGAGCGATTGCGCACAACCGTCGCCGTGTTTCGCACTGGCCCCAAAGTCGTTGCTGCGACCGAGGCAGAAACTGCCCTCCTGCACAATACCACGCGCGTCTAGTCGCACGATCGCGAAGGCGCAAGCGCCGAAGGAATTCAAAACGCCTGCAGCGGAGGTCGTTGGAGGGGACTGGGCAACGTTTTGAGCGAGTGATCAGGCAAAGGACGCAGGCTCTACGTGAAAGCCGTTTGCATGCAATTCTGAATTGCATGCGACGTAGCCGTGATGTTACGGGTTAGGGAACGTCTGCATAAATCGCGCAAGAACGTTTGGTCGTCAAACCCAATCTTAGATTGGCTTGTTTCATGCCCAAATCGTCGCAGTCATCAGTCTATTTGACAATTCAATCGTAAGCGGCTGGCGAAGGCATCTTGAACTGACGCAGTAGGCTTGGGAGCACCGTGTCCACTGATATGACTTTCCTGTAAGCGCGCGACTTCCCCGCAGTGCGGAGAGAACTGAGCTGGACACACATTAAGACGCTCATTATGTCGACGACCCGCTAAAGCGCGAGTTTTACCTCGAGCTCTGTCGGCTCGAACGCTGATCATCCCGGCAATTGCAGGAGCGCATGGATTCGATGCTCTTCGAGCGCAGTGCGATTTCGCGGAAATCCACAGACGCGATCCGGCATGATCTGGCGCAAATGCGGCAGGAGCGGCACGTGCAGCCGGACGTGCTGTTGAAAGACCCGTATGTGCTGGACTTCCTCGGCCTGAACGATCACTACCTCGAAAAGGATCTCGAAGACGCCATCCTGCGCGAGATGCAGCGATTCCTGCTTGAACTCGGTGCTGGCTTCAACGTTGTGGCCCCCCAGAAGCGGCCGCAGATTGATAACGATGATTTCTACATCGATCTGCTTTTCTGCAACCGCAAGCGGCTCGTGGCCATCGAACTGAAGCTCGGCTCATTCAAGGCTGAATACAAGAGCCAGATGGAACTGTATCTACGCTGGCTGGCGAAACACGAACAGGAACCGGACGAACTGCCGCCACTCGGCATTATCCTTCGCGCCGGCAAGAAACATAGCAGATCGAACTGCTCGAACTGGACAGGAGCGGCATCCACGTCGCTGAATACCTGACCGTGCTGCCTTCACGCGAGACCTTGCAGGCCAAACTTCACCAGTCCATCGAGGCAGCGCGGCTGCGGTTGTGGGCCAAGCCGGAAAAATGAGGTTTTAGCGTGCTTCCCCCAGCGCGCCGATCGCGGAACCGTTGAGACATAACCGCTGAGACATAAGCCCGGAGCGATGAACGGTTTGCAGCGGAGAGAGCTTTCACTGCAATGCGCGAATACGACGGCAACCGCTGCCGCTACTACTTTTACTTCAAAAACGCTTTTACTTTTACTTCATCGGACGGCTACCGAAGATACGCGCCACGGTCGGCGACTGCGACGCTCGCCGCCGACTGGCCGGTGCGTCTTACGGGCCGGGGTTTTAGCGAGACCTAGATTTGAGTGTACCTGTTCGGACACTAAAAATGAAGGGTATGATAGTTACAGCTATCCACCCCTTCATTTGCGGACACGGGCCCTAATTAAGGGGAATTTTGCGTTCTTGCGCCGCTCGGGACTTGAACGGCGCTCTGAACGGTCGATGACCTGCGGCGACTCGGCTCGCCCGGCTTCAGAGCCGGTTCGCTTGCCTGTAGCGTCGCCGGCTCTTCAGGACTTCGTGATCGAGCCGACAAAGGAGGCGCCGGGCGACAAAAGCTTGTCTGCGCCAGACGCGGTTCCGTCGACCGTGATGACCGATCTGACGGGCCTGGATGGCATTTCTCCAATAGCAGAGGCGCTGCTTAAGACCCTGGCCGGAAAAGCACGGACGGGGCGGCTGAACGAGCCGCAAGCACTCCTGCTTCTGCAGCAAGTGGTGCTGCTGTAGGACCATGTTGGCAACACCGAAACGATAAATTAATAGCTGCGATAATTGGGGGCCTGACGTTCGCGATCTTCGTCAACCGTAGAAACGGCAGTCGCCGCGACATTACAGGAAGCCCCGTCAGCGGGCGAAGCGGAGCGCTGACACGTGGGATCACTCTTGTCGGCCCCGCTTGCGGTCCGCGTCAGAGTCTCAGTGCCCCGCTTCTCGAGGGATCAGGTTGTTGACAATCGTCTTTCCGCTCTCTTCTCGCCGAGCAACGTCCAGAGCGATCTGGATTTGGTCCTCACTTGACGCTACCATCCAGGGTGATTTGATGATCCCTTGCAACAACAATAATACCCGATGAATCTAGATGCTTAGCGGATGACAATGCCTTTCGCACGGCCTTTTCTACTTGCCAATTCGCTCGCCGCGCTTGTTTCTTGGCTGGCAGTGCCGTCCCCGTGGGGGCTGTCACCGACTCAGTTTGCGCGACCGTAGCCGCACTAAACATCATTGCGGCCATGGCGGCCAATACGGCAATTAACGAACGTTTCATGAGTTCGTCTCTGGTCTATTGAACTGGCATGGGGGGGCAAAGTTAATTTCTCGGCGGCTGCGGGTTTGCATAGACAGCGCGTCTGTGTTCTCCGACCTTTCCCTCCTACTGACATTACCTCGTGATCAAAGTGCTTTCTTTCGCGAACTTCAGCGCGTTTTAGATTTAGCACGTTCCTCGATCAGCAGATCGTTGAATATCGTTGTACGAGGGCAGTGGGTATCTGAACCCTTCTCGGACAGCTTAAGCCCGCCGCACGCGGGCTTTATTTGACGCCCGGCGCCGTCGAAGTACAAAGTGGGTCTGCTCGACACCTTCGACGATGAAAAGAAGCTCCTGGTTTTTTGCGCATGGAGAAGTGGCTGGATGACCGGCCGCATCATCCGGGCGAAGCCGCCAAACAGCTACTCATCAACCTCTACGAACAACGAGCTGATTCGCGGTGAATTTTGACTGGGTGGCCGCACGGTCGATTTCGCTGACATCCGTATGCCGGTGGTGAACGTCTTTGCAAAGGACGACCACGTCAGTCCGCCGAAAACGACTCAGGCATTGAGAGATGCAGCGGGTAGCGACGACTATCAGGAGTTTTGCCTCGACGGTGGGCATGTCGGCGTTTTTGTCAGCGGCAAGTCGCAGGGCGTGCTCGGCAAAGGCATCGTCCAGTGGCTGCACGAGCGTGATGGTGCGCCAGCCTGACCCTCGCTCTGACCCGAACCCGACGCGATGCAAACCGAACTGAAGCAGGTCTCCGTCATCGGCCGAGGTGGATTTCACAAGCTCGCCCATGCCGAGTGGGGGCGCCGAAGGCCGAGCACACCGTCGTCTGTGTTCACGGCGTGTCTCACACCGGGCCTGGGGTTTCGACATGCTCGCGGCTGCACTTGAGGCTAAGGGCGTGCGAGTCATCGTGCCCGACCTTCCAGGGCGTGGCCGTAGCGAGTGACTCGCGTCGCCCGTCCACGATACGGACCGCGCCTATGTCCGTGCGGTGTCGACGGTGGTTGCCCGGCTTCATGTCGATCAGGTGGACTGGGTGGGCACGTCCCTCGGTGGGCATATCGGCATGTTGATGGCGTCGGAATCCGGCACGCCGGTACGAAAGCTTGTGCTCAATGATTTTGGCGCACGCGTGTTGGCTGCGGCACTGCGCAGGGTCGGCGGTTATCTGAAGCGTCAGTGGCATTTTGCGTCGTTCGACGACGTGGAAGCGCATCTGCGCGAAGTCCATGCGCCGTTTGGCAAACTCAGCGACGCGCACTGGCGTCTCTCGCGCAGCACAGCGCCGTCCCGAACGGCAAAGGTGGCTTCTAATTTCACTTCGATTCCAGGCATTGGCGTGCGCTTTTCGAGGATTGCCCGGTGCTGATCTTGCGTGGGGAAGACTCCGACTTGCACTCGCGCAGCACCGTGGACGCGATGCTCAAACTTGGCCAGGCAGCGAGCGACGGTCGGGTCACCGCGTGCGACTTTCCCCACTGTGGACATGCGCCAGCGTTGATGGACGGGGCGCAGATCGGTGTCATCAAAAATGACCTCTCAACCGACTAGCTGACGCTTAATAAGTGATCCGAGACTGCCATGATTCGAGACAAGGTCGTTATCGCCGATGAGGCTATCGCGTTGATACGCGACGGCGATGTCGTGAGTTGCTCAGGGCTTGTCGGCATCCGCACGCCCGAGGAGCTGATCACGGCGCTCGAGCGGCGCTTCGTCGATACCGACGGGGTCCACGAAAATTCGCCCTGCCACCACGCACTCGTCGTTGCTCGCGGGCCCGATGGCATTGCTTGCCGGTGACGCGATGGACCGCTCCGACGTGCAAGCCGTCGCCATTCTCGGCTACAACTGACCCGGGGGCATGAGTCAGGAACGAACGGACTTTTCAGTCTGGAACCAACTCTTGAACGCGCGTGAAGGAATTCGGGGTTTCCGCGTGCGCTCTAACGACGCGCCGCAGCGTGGCGAGAAGGCTGCGCCTCGTCCAGCTACGCCCGGACAGTTGATTCACTTTCCACAGGAATGCAGGATGATGTTGAGCAAGACAACCATTTCGCAATTTGTCAGATCTAGTTCAACCTGGTATCTCAGCAAATGACAACAGGACAAGGACAGCAAGTCCCACCGAAGGACCAACCGATATATCCGCACTTAGGCCGTACTGAATTCTGCGCGACAGAGACGAAGTGCGTTGGCGGTTAGCTTAGCTTACCCACCAAGAAGAATAATCAACTGTACGCAGCGGAGCTCACAGCGCAAACTGGCCTCACAAGATGGCTATTAGCCGAATAAGCACGGAGACAACTTTCTATGAGCCCGTCCACCGTAATGGTGGCGTGTGCCGCGCCAACCTGCTATTGATCGGGACGCTTTCCGAACAACAGTCAAACCTCAAAGCGCTATCTCGTGCGGAGCGAGATGTCAAAGAGGCTCGGTGCCACCAACGAGTTTGTACTGAGACAGCCTCTGATTCGCCAGCAGAAGGCGAAGTTTATTCGTTCCTTATGTGCGCATCAACAGCAGCTATCGGCAAGCAGCCGTGCGCTGCGTGGGCGTTCAACACCGGCGACTGCGGTAACACTCTCCCGCGCGGCGTCGTGATGAGCTTCTATACGAGTGACTGTCTGGTGGTCTTATCAGGGGACTTCGGATGAGCAATAGAGTGAATGCTGGTGCGCGGCTTGATCGCCTTCCGATCGGCCCTTTCCATACGCGCGTCTTATGGCTAATCGGAATGGGTATGTTCTTTGACTCATTCGATAATACGCTTTCAAGTTCGGTCCTTGCCGCAATGCTCAAAAGCGGCTGGTCAACGTTGCAGCTGAATTCCGTTTTCATGTCGTCAACGTTCGTTGGCCTGACAATTGGTGCTGCACTCGCAGGCTGGTTGAGCGACAAGTTTGGACGCCGCTTCGCCTACCAGTTCAACCTTGCGATCTTCGGTGGAATGGCGCTTGTGTCGGCACTCGCCCCATCGATGCCGTGGCTCATCGCTGCTCGCTTCATTATGGGCATTGGGATGGGTGCTGAGTACGTCATGGGGTACGGCCTCATCATCGAATTTGTTCCTCCGTCGCATCGCGGCAGATACCTGGGCAAACTCGCGCTAATTGGAGGCTCGGGTGTCTTCGTTACAGCAGTGGTCGCAACATTGGTTGTTCCTTGGATCGGATGGCGCCCAATGTTCGTGATTGGCGGTATTGGTACCCTTTGGGTCTGGTGGATGCGTCGTCACCTCCCCGAGTCACCCCGTTGGTTGGAACGTGTGGGTCGCCATGCTGAGGCGGAAGAGATTATGCGGGCGATCGAAAAAGACGCCGGCATTACGACGCCGCTTTCGCCTGCTCCGCAATTTACAGCGCCGGCCAACGAGCCGCATTGGGTACCACTTTCCACGCTTTTCTCGAGGACCGTCATCCGGCGTACCTTGCTTGCTATCGTGGTCAACGTTGTCTGTCTGTTTGGATCGTATAGTCTCACCGGATGGATGCCAACTTTCTTCGTCAAGCAAGGTATGAGCGTTACCCATTCGCTGGGCTTCACGGCGGCAATGATGGGCGGCTGGATTGCGGGACCGCTGTTCCTTTCGTACGTCTCCGACAAGATGGGACGGCGTACCGCGATCATGGTCTTCGCGGGCGTGTGCGCGTGCCTGGGAGCGATCTACCCGTTCCTCACATCCGCAACAGCGATCATTTCGTGCGGCTTCCTGCTCGTATCGTCAGTGGCAATCTTCCTGACCCTGGGTCTGGGTATGACACCAGAAATGTTTCCGACGGAATATAGATTCCGTGGGGGCGGCGTGGCTCAAATGTTTGGACGGCTTGGTTTGATTGGTTCGCCCTTCATCGTGCTCGAGTTATTCAACCGCTTCGGAATCTCGGGCGTTGTTTTCGCCATCTCTGGAGCGTATGTCTTCATCGCGATTCTGATTATGGTGGCTGGTATCGAGACCAATCAACAATCTCTCGAGGCATTGGAGCCTGAGGAATTGCCTGAGGCGGATACTGCGCTCGCGTCGACCACGACTCGACGCTAGCAAACGACGCGATTACGACGTATCAGGCAATGCGCTAGGCGCCCCAGCGGGGGCGCTCATACGGCCTAGTAGCAACTAAAAAGTGAGTTGTCTGCATCAAATTGACGGCTAAAAAATTGAAGAGGAAATTCGGACATGCGCGGTATCGTCTTTCGCGGTGACTCGACTCTCGAACTTGCAACTTTCCCGGATCCAACCCCGGGCGTCGGTGAAGTTGTTCTCGAAATCAAGGCTTCCGGGATGTGCGGAAGCGACCTGCACTGGTATCGTCGTCCGGCTGGAGAAGTTCCGGCGGTCATTGCCGGTCATGAGCCGTGTGGAGTGGTCGTCGCAGTCGGCCCGGGCGCGGCTGGACCTCATGCACGGATTGGCGCACGTGTGATGGTGCATCACTACAGCGGATGCATGGGTTGCCCGGAGTGCCGTTCAGGATGGCCGCAGATGTGCCGAACCGCACCGATCACGGTGTATGGAACGGACGCTCATGGCGCACACGCTCCTTACATGAAAGTTCGGGCCGATACGCTCGTTCCGCTGGACGAGCGGCTCAGCTTCGAGGCAGGCGCCGCCATATCGTGTGGAACCGGTACAGCCTCGGGCGCATTTGAGCGCATCGACCTATCTGGCCGCGATACCGTTGCGGTGTTTGGTCAGGGGCCCGTGGGGCTATCCGCAACGATGCTTGCAAAGGCTCAAGGCGCTCGCGTCATCGCACTTGATATCGATGAAAGTCGCCGCAAAACGGCAAGAGAATTCGGCGCCGATGCGGTGATCAATCCCCTCGACGGACCGGTTGCCGAGGCAATTCGGGAGCTGACCGGTGGCAAAGGCGTAAGCGTTGCGTTGGAAACATCGGGAGCTGCTGCGGCAAATCGGGACGCACTTGACTCAGTAGGCCCTTGGGGCACCGTGTGTCTGGTCGGGATCGGCTCGGAATTCAGCCTGTCGCTGGCCAAGTATCTACGCACTCAAGTTCGCATTCTGACGTCGTGGACGATGTCGGTCCAGGGACAGCGGGCATGCGCGGACTTCGTCGTAGACCGGGGACTCAATCTCGACGCATTGTTCACCGACCGTTGGCACTTGGATCAAGCGCAAGAAGCTTATCAAGTCTTTAACCGTCAAAGTGGCGGCAAGGGCGTGTTCTTGATGTAGTCGCGGCGTTCGTAAGTGCCAGTCGCTCCACAGGAATATAGATAATAGGGAATCGAATGAGCACTACCAGAGCAGAAGCGGCCAGACGGTATCCGAAGTTGGGCCAGCTCATCGCAGGTAAGATGAGATACGCAAGCGGTCAACCGTCCTTGAATGTCATTGATCCCACGACTGGCTTGGCTCTCGGTCCTGTGCCGATGGCGACGGATGGCGACGTTGATGAAGCGCTTGCTGCAACGAGCAAGGGTTTCAACACCTGGCGAAATACATCTGCGTTTGAGCGCAGCAAACTTATGCGGCGCGTTGCGGACCGTATGCGCGAGCGAGCGGAAGCCCTGGCTGTACTCTTGGTCCTGGAATTAGGTAAGCCGTGGAATGAGGCGCTTGGAGAGGTCGAAGTGGCGGCTGGGATGTGGGAGTGGGCGGCTGAGGAGGGTAGACGCGCGTACGGGCGCGTCATACCGTCAAGAGAATTAAACGCGCGCCAGATGGCGCTTGTTGAACCTGTGGGTCCTGTCGCCGCCTTCGTCACCTGGAATGGGCCGCTAGTTACGCCCTCACGAAAGATGTCAGGCGCGCTGGGCGCGGGCTGTTCAATCGTGCTTCGCGCTTCCGAAGAGGTACCGGCATGCGCGTTCGCGCTAGGCCAGATTGTGTACGAATGCGGTCTGCCAACTGGCGTGCTGTCGGTGCTTGCAGGCGAACCCGTGATGATGTCCAACAAGTTGCTCGGAAGTCCTGTGGTGCGTGCCGTTACGTTTACCGGTTCGACCGCCGTTGGGAAGTTGCTGTCGCAACAGGCCGTCGCACACATGAAGCGTCCGATCATGGAGTTAGGCGGTCACGGACCCGTGTTGGCTTTCGAGGGTATTGACGTTCAAACATTCGCCAAACGCGCGGTTGCCGCCAAGTTCGCCAACTCGGGACAGGTCTGTTTCGCCCCTACACGCTTCTATGTGCAACGCTCAATCTACGCGGATGTTGTGGACGCTATGACCGCGGAGGCGAAGCAGATCGTCGTGGGGTGTGGCTTTGATTCAACGACGCAGATGGGGCCACTGAAAAGCGAAAGACGTCTCAATGCAATCGAGGATCTCGTTGCCGATGCCAAGCGGCGCGGGCTGAGCATTACAACCGGCGGAAACAGAATCGATCGCCCGGGGTTTTTCTACGAACCCACTATTGTTGCCGATGTGACCATTGACGCAAAGCTGTCGAACGACGAGCCGTTTGGCCCGATCGCAGCATTAACGTCCTTCGATACGTACGATGAAGCAATAGCCTTATCGAACCGACTGCCGTACGGCCTCGGCGCTTACGTGCACGCCCGCGAATTCGAAACGCTCCACCGCGCGGTCAATGACCTCGAAGTGGGCAATGTTATTTGCAACGGCTGGCGCGTCACTTATCCGGAAACGCCCTTCGGCGGTCATAAAGAGAGCGGGATGTTTTCGGAAGGCGGCATCGAAGGTCTTCGGGCGTTCCAGAACGTCAAGTACGCGTCATTTTCATAATGTGGGCGGAAGTCAGCCAAACTTACCGCGCCGTCGAGGAAATCGAACTGTACTTAAACAACTGGGTCGCGCAGAATCAAAACGACGATAAGCCCTGATTTACCGAGCAACTCTTTCATGAACGACGAACTGGACCTCTGCCATTACTTTGCCGAATTCGCAGCGAATACACGCTACGAAGATCTGCCCGACGACGCCATCGAAGCCGCGAAGAAGACGATTCTTGACACGTTGGGCGTGACACTGGCTGCAAGCGGAATGGAGCCTGCGGTGAAAGCGTTGGTAGAACTGCTGGAACAAAGCGGCGGAAGCGCAGAGAGCACGGTTCTGGGTTTCGGAAGCAAACTGCCGGCAATTTCGGCAGCATTTGCTAACGGTTCAATGGCTCACTGTTTGGACTTCGACGACCAGACTCCGTGGGGCGCACACGCAGCGAGCTCGATTGTACCATCTGTTTTTGCATTGGCGGAACGCATGGGCGGGGTGTCTGGCAAGAAGATCATCACCGCCGTCGCCATTGGCCAAGATCTTTTCGCACGCCTGCGCTGCAATGTCGGCTGGAATCAAAACTGGAATTTGTCGTCCATGGTCGGCGCATTCTCCGCGACCGCGTCAGCCGCTCATGTACTCGGACTGTCTGCCAGGCAGACCGCCCATGCGTTTGGTATTGCGAGCCAGCAGTCGTGCGGGACGATGGAAGTGATCTTTGCAACGGGCAGTGACTTGCGTGGCATGTACGCCGGCTTTACTGCGAAAGGTGTTGTCATTGCCGCCTTGCTCGCGCAGAAGGGAATTACGGGCATCGACACGTTGTTCGAAGGAAAGGCCGGGATATTCAAGGTCTATTTCGGCGGGAAGTACGACCGCGAAAAAATGCTCGATGGGTTGGGCGAGCAGTTTCTCGGAAGCACGACCCTCTATAAGGCGTGGCCCGCAGTCGGAAATTCCCACACCTATATCCACGCCGTCATCGAGTTGATGAAGGAGAAGCAGATTGCTGCGAAGGACATCGAGACGATTCGAACCTATGTCGGCGATTTCACGTACACCATGTGCACGCCACTCGACGTTCGCCGCGCGCCGGCCACGCTCGTTGATGCAAAGATGAGCTTGCCGTTCATCGTGGGCGTCGCGGCGAGCAAAGGAAAAATGGACATAGCCGATTTTACTGAGAAGACGCTGAAGGATCCCCATGTACTCGCGATGGCGTCCAAGGTGACGCCAGTACAGGACCCGAGCCAGAATTGGACGTTCAAGCTGCCTGACGGCCGAATCGAGATTGCAACGAAAGACGGGCAGGTGTTCGAGCGACTCGGAGACAAGGTGCCGGGTAGCCCCGAAGCACCGCTTACCTGGCAGCAGCTCTCCAAGAAGTTTGCAAGTTGCGCATCCGTCGCGACTGTGGCTCCGTCAGACGCGGGCATCGAAAAGGCTCAACAATTGGTCCGCCAGCTCGAAACGGTCGTTGACGCTACTGACGTACTGCGAGCCGTAGCCGAAAGGTCTTAGCAGGGAATGAACCGCGTGAAGCGGTGTTATTCGTCAGCGCAAAGGGAAATGTGTATTTAACGCAGGAATCCTAATGGTTCCAACGAATTTGAATTTGCGCCGTCGGGCGCATCCGCAATGAAGCGCGGGCATGTAACGACCGTAAGGAGGATTAAATGCGAGTTTCAGAAGCGTCGTCGACAGACTTCGGCAGGATTGGAAGCAACATGCGGGAAGGGGTCCTTGAGCAGAAGTTTTTGTTGCAAGGAAAGCCCGGCTCCCCCAACAACTATTTGATTAATGTGGGCCGGACAGGCGCCGGCGGCTGGACAGCGCCAAGTCACCGTCACAACTTCGATCAGATTCGCTACGTCATCAAAGGCAGCTTCCCGTACGGACAGGGTAAGACCATGCCCGAAGGTTGGGTTGGGTACTTCCCAGAAAGCGTGTACTACGGACCACAAGATCGTCCCGAAGGCTTGGAGATGATGGTCTGCCAGTTAGGTGGCGCGCAAGGGTACGGATTCGTCAGCGTCGAAGAGCGTGAGGCGGCGAATCAGTTGCTCAAAACCAAAGGCGAATTTAAGGACGGTATCTACACTTGGTATGACGAGTCGGGCAAGAAGCATAACCAAGACGGATTTGAGGCCTGCTTCGAAGAAGTGATGGGTCGCAAGCTGGAATATGCTCAGCCGCGATACAACGACCTTGTACTGATGAACCCGGCGAATTATGCCTGGATTCCAGAACCGACGAATGGCGTCTTTTCAAAATGGCTCGGCTCGTTTACGGAACGCAATACACGAATCGGATTTGTGAAGGTGGAGGCCGGGGCGTCGTTTCCCGCAGGGTTGCAACCGTCCATCGAGTTACTCTTCCTGAGTAAGGGCAAGGTCAGCTTTGAAGGCAAAGAGTACGGTCTTCACTCGGCGTTTGAGTTCGACGCGAACGAAGGTCCTGTGCCGCTCAGGGCGGTAGAGGAAACGGAATTCTTCCGTATCGTGATGCCAACATTCTGACGCTACTGCGTCGAACAAAGCATCTCGTCTAACGTTGCTCTTATACGGAATCCTCTCAGGCTATGACTACGATTGCCGTAATTCACACCGGGCCGGTTACAGTTCAGCCAATCAAGGAGCAAATCAGCGAGCAAATTCCTGAGGCGCGCGTCATCAATATTATTGACGACAGCTTGCTTGCCGATGTACGAACTGCCGGGCATCTGACGCCCGAAGTCGCCAGTCGAATCAACTCATACATGTCCAATGCACAAGCGATGCATGCCGACATTATTTTGAACGCATGCTCCTCGGTTGGCGAAGCAGTTGACTACGTCCGCCACTTCGTTACAACCCCGATCGTCAAAATCGATGAGGCGATGGCCGAGGAAGCGAGCTCGATTGGCCGCCGAATCGGCGTCGTCGCAACTGTTTCGACGACGCTCGAACCGACCGTGCGACTGATCAAGAAAAAGGCGGCCGAACTAGGCCGCACGATTGACGTGACGGAGCGGATCGCGGGAGGCGCGTTCGAGGCGCTGCTCAGTGGCGACGCCGCGAAACATGACGAGATCGTGAAGGGCACGATCTCGGCTCTGACGGAGCAGGTCGACGTGGTCGTGCTGGCGCAGGCTTCAATGGCGCGACTCGTTCCGCAGTTGCAGGGCGTGCGCATCCCTGTGCTATCCAGCCCGCAAAGCGGTGTCGCAGCGCTCAAGCGAGCACTCGCCAACATGCGCTAAACGGAAAGCGCGCAAGCGCTTCTTGTGTACTCGAGGGGACAACATGAAAGTAACCGCGCGGGAACTAGTTAGAAACGTCGTCAAGGAGAAACTGGCGCGCGATGAAGTGGCGCTCTCCATGACGGTTCGACTGGTCAGAACGGCTGAGATCGTAACGATTGCCAAAACTGCGGGTTTCGATACGTTTTACATTGACCTAGAGCACAGCACGCTGTCGATGGAAACGACGAGCCAAATCTGTATCTCGGCCATGAACGCAGGTATCGCGCCATTCGTTCGCCTGCCGAATCTCACGTCGGATGTGATCGCCCGCATTCTGGACGGTGGCGCGCTGGGGGTCATTGCGCCGCATGTCGAGACCGCCGAGCAGGCGAGGCAGGTCGTTCGTGCGGCCAAGTTTCCGCCGCTGGGCGAACGCTCTCACGGCGGCGTGCTGCCTCACATGGGCTTTCGCTCGTTTCCGACTTCCGAAGTGGGTGAGGCGGTCAACGACGCGACGATGGTCGTCATCATGATCGAGACAAAGGAAGCGCTCGACGTGATTGACGAGATTGCCGCGATCGAAGGCGTGGACCTGCTCTTCATCGGGACCAACGACCTTTGCGCATCGCTTGGCATTGCGGGTCAGTTCGAGCATGAGAGCGTGCGCGATGCTTACACGAAGGGGATTGCCGCTTGCAGAAAGCACGGCAAGCACCTCGGTGTCGGCGGCCTCAATGCTCATCCGAAACTCGTCGCGCAGTTCGTGGAAATGGGGGCACGATATGTCTCGACTGGCACCGACATCTCGTTTCTGGTGAGCGGAGCAAGCGCCAAGGCCGCGATGATGCGCGACCTCTGACTGCTGTCCTTCAAGGATCTTGTTAATGAACAAAATCGTAGTTTATAAGCCGCTGCCCGAGGAAACGATTGAGTACCTGCGTTCTCACGCCGATGTTGCAATCGTTGATCCGAAGCAGCCAAACGCGCTAATCGACGCGCTCGAGGCTGCTGACGGCGCCATCGGAACCGGCGTGAAGATGAACGCGGAAACGCTCGCGGGCGCGACACGTCTGAAGGTGTTATCCACCGTATCGGTCGGATTCGATGCCTTCGATATCGACTATCTGAATCAACGCGGCATCTTGCTGACCAATACGCCGGATGTCCTTACGGAGTCGACCGCCGACACTGCGTTTTCGCTGGTCCTGCTCACGGCCCGGCGCCTCGCCGAACTCGACGCGTTCGTGAAGGCTGGGAAGTGGACCAAGAAAATCGGTGAGGAAAAGTTTGGCGTGGATGTTCATCACAAGACGCTGGGTATCGTTGGACTGGGCCGTATCGGAACGTCGGTCGCCCGGCGCGCTGCCTTGGGCTTTGAGATGAAGGTTCTGTACGTAGACCACGGCGTCAACGAGCGCGCTGAACGCGAGTACGGAGCGAGGAAGGTGGAACTGGAGGAACTTCTCAGCACGTCCGACTTCGTGTTGTTACAGCCGCCGTTGAGCGCGGAGACGCGCAACCTGATCGGCACGCCGCAACTGAAGGCGATGAAGCGCAGCGCGTTTTTGATCAATGCGTCGCGCGGGCAGATCGTCGACGAAGCGGCGCTCGTCGAGGCGCTCAAAGACGGCACCATCGCCGGCGCAGGGCTCGATGTCTATCTGGAAGAGCCGCTCTCGGTTGAGTCGCCGCTCCTGAAGATGAACAACGTGGTGACGTTGCCGCATATCGGATCCGCCACACATGAGACGCGACGCGCAATGAACAAGAACGCTGCCGAGAACCTCATCAGCGCGCTGAACGGCACGTTAAAGTCCAATATGATCAATCCGGAAGTGTTGCAACGCTGAGAGAACGTGCGCGCTGGGGCGAGATTGAAGGCCCCAGTTGCGTCGCGCCCTACAACGCCAACCCGACTATTTCGACAGGTTATTCACGATCTCGATCATTTTGTCCAAAATCGGATCGTTCTGCCTGCGTACCCATCCGAAGATGAAGCGAGTTGAATAGTCCAGGTTCGTCAGTGGGATGACCGTCAGGTCGCTCGGATACTGGAAGTTCTTGCCCATGACCGCCAATCCAATGCCCATGCCGACGGAAATAAGGTTGAGTTGAGAGGCGATCGTGCTCACCTCCTGGACGATGTTCGGCTCGAACCCGGCTGCCTGGCAGAAAGCATGCAACTGCCCATAGCTCAGACTACTGCTGGACTTTGGGTCGACTACGAACCCTTCGTCAGCGAGATCGGCGAGCGTAAGCGACTTCCTCCGCGCTAATCGATGGTCATTTGAAACCGCGACACCTAAGTGGCCGGTCTGGATGCACAGCGAATCAAGAACGATGCCTTCCCGCTCGATGTTGATCTCGGTGCGCCGCTTGCCCGGATGCGGACTTGGCCCCAAGTGCATGAAGCCGGCGTCGATCTTACCCGCTGCGAGAGCCTTCGGTTGTAGCGAGGTCGAGAGTTCGACCAGCGAAAGACTGATCTCCGGATACGTCTCGCGGAATTGCTTGACTGCGGCGCGAAAGATCGAATGCATCAGAGTCAGCGATCCGTATCCGATACGCAGCGTCCCTGTCATGCCATGTCCAACACGTTTGGTCAGGATGATCGCTTCGTTCAAATCGTCCATGACCCGCACGAGCTGGAGCAACAGCGTGCGCCCGGCCGCAGTGAGCTTTACCGTGTGCGCGAGCCGTTCGAAAAGTGGTGTTCCCAGTTCGCCTTCCAGGTCGGCGATGATCTGCGAGACGGCGGGCCGGGTGATGTGTAATCGCACGGCGGCCCGTCCAAAGTGTTCTTCTTCCGCGGCCGCAATGAAATATCGAAGATGCCGAAGCTCCATCTCTATTGTGTCTCCTTCAGCGGGGCCGGTTGGAAGACTGTAGCTTCAACGGGCGCGGGCGTTGTCTCAGCATGACGCTCATGATTCTTCGTGTCGGTTAGCGCCGCTTACCAGCGCACCATAATAGCTGACTTGACCCAATGTCTGTGGGATTTCAAACTTCTATCGTCGTCGCTTTGGATGCGACAGATGGCCAGGCGCTTCGGCGTCGACGTAGAGCAGGAGACAGCAGTGAGCCTTTCGGGAACATCGTTACGCACGCTCGTCGATAAGTGGATTGGAGTGGCGAACGGAATTCGCGTCACGCAGTTCAGCCACGGTCGCAACGAGCAATACAGATTCGTGCGTGTTGAAGGCCCAGCGGACGACGGTCCCATAGCGTTCATCTTCTTTCGCCACGCCGACGGGAGCTGGTGTGTCTTTCCGCCAGAGCGCAGGCGGCCCGCCATGAATCTCGGCGCTTGAGCGCGAATAGCGCGCCGGGTCCACGGACCAAAATCAACCGAAACACACGCTTTACAAGGCTACGCCCAAGCGAGACGTGGCCGACTAAATCAAACTGGAGATGCATATGCGATCGTACGAGAAATGCTATATCAACGGAAAATGGGTTTCTCCGCTTAGCCGTAGCGAATGGGCATTGGTGAACCCTGCTACCGAGGAGCCGATCGCAAAAGTCATGTTGGCCGGCGCGCAAGACGTCGATCTGGCGGTGAAGGCCGCGCGGGATGCCTTTGGCTCGTTCGGCAAGACTTCGAAGGACGAGCGCATCGAACTGCTCGAAACCATCATCGACCGCTTCGTTCGACGCGAGGACGAGCTCGCGGAAATCGTCACGCTCGAACTGGGTACACCGATTTCGCAGAAGATTCATGTACCGGCCGCGCTCGGCTCTTTCAAGCAAGCACTTGCGACGCTTCGTGAGTACGAGTTCGAGTACCGCCTGGGGCCCAACACGGTTCGTCGCGAACCTATTGGCGTGTGTGGCCTGATCACCGCATGGAACTGGCCTCTGCAGCTTCTCGCAACCAAGCTCGCCTATGCGCTGGCTGTCGGCTGCACGATGGTTCTCAAGCCGAGTGAGTTCACTCCGTTGAGTGCGATCCACCTCACGGAAGTGCTTCACGAAGCGGGCGTCCCGAAGGGCGTCTTCAACCTCGTGCTTGGCGACGGCCCCATCGTAGGCAATGCCATTAGCAAGCACATGGACATCGACATGGTTTCGTTTACCGGGTCCACCAGAGCCGGGGTCTTGATCGCGGAAGCGGCTGCGCCCTCCGTCAAGCGCATTGCTCAGGAACTGGGAGGAAAATCAGCGAACGTGATTCTCGATGATGCGGATTTACACGCTGCGGCCAAATGGAACGTCACACGCGCATTTTCAAATTCCGGTCAGTCATGCCATGCGCCCACGCGCATCCTGGTTCACGCCAGCCAAGAAGATGAACTGTTGGCATTGCTTCAGGAAGAAGCGAAGGCAGTGAAAGTGGGGAACCCGCTCGACCCGCAGGTGACGATGGGCCCAGTCGTCAACAAGCTGCAATTCGAACGAGTGCAGGACTACATCAGGATTGGCATCGAGGAGGGCGCCACCGTTCGAGTTGGCGGCCTCGGTCGTCCGGACGGACTTGAGCGCGGTTACTTTGTGAAGCCCACCATATTCTCCAGCGTGACGCCACAGATGCGCATCGCGCAGGAAGAAATATTCGGTCCTGTGCTTGCCGTCATTGCTTATCGGACGGAGGAAGAAGCCATCGAGATCGCGAATGGAACGCCGTACGGTTTAGGCGCTTACGTGTTCTCATCGAACCGGGAACGAGGTGGTTTCGTCGGCCGTCAGCTTCAGGCTGGCCGCGTCTTTCTCAACGGTGCGACGAGCAACACAGAGGCGCCGATGGGTGGATACAAGCGTTCCGGTAATGGACGAGAGATGGGTGTCTTCGGGCTCGAGGAGTATCTCGAGACCAAAGCCATGATCGGTTTCGACTGACGAGCGGTGCGTTGCGAATAGACGCTAGGAACGCTCCAGGATGCACGAGTAGTCACACATCCTGGAGCGTCTTCCTGCAGAGTCTCAAATGGAAGGCGTTTCGCCACATTAGGCGCATCTTCATCAGGCGGCCACATGCGCGCCGTTCAAAGCTTCCAGGGCTTTGGCGAAGAAGTTGATCGTCCCAAAATTGCCAGACTTCAGGGCCAGTCCCAGCGGCTTGGCACTAATGGATTGCGTCGCCGGTATCCCAGGATCGATTTGCGGTCCAACGCGCAGCGAGCGGACATCGAGCGCCTGAACCACTGCACCTGACGTTTCACCGCCTGCAACAACGAACTTGCGCACACCCACTTCACGTAATTTGCACGCGATGGAGGCCAGCGCAGCTTCGACCAAATGCCCCGCCTTCTCAACGCCCAATTCCTTCTGCGCAAGCTTCACTTCGTCCGTCGATGTCGTGGCGTAGATCAGCACCGTTTCATCGTGTCCGCGCACGAATTCGATAGCACGCTCGACCACCGGTTCGCCGCGAGACAGCGCGATCGGGTCGATGCGAAAGCTCGGCCGCGATGCACGCCACTCGGCCACCTGCGCATTAGTCGCCTTCGATGCGCTCCCGGCGAGCACGACCGAGCCACCGTCGATGCGCGGAAGATCGGCGGCATCGCCCGCGTACACGAGCAGGTCCGCCGAGTGGAAGTTTTGTGGCAACCCGAGCGCTATCCCCGACCCGCCAGTAACCAATGAGAGGTCGCGGCATGCCCGGCCGATTGTGTACAGATCGGCATCCGAAAGTGCGTCGGCAATGGCCATCCGCGCGCCGTCCTCCTTCAACTCTTCGATGCGCACACGCACGGCCTCTGCGCCTTTCGCGATGATGTCGTAACGAATGAGTCCGACTATGGACTTGGTCTGCCGCTGCAACACCCGTACGAGATTGGAATCGGACATGGGCGTGAGCGGGTGATTCTCCATGCCCGATTCGTTCAGCAACACGTCGCCGACGAAAAGATTGCCGCGAAACACCGTTCGGCCGTTTTCTGGAAACGCCGGGCAGGCGATGGCGAAGTCGCCCCTCAACGCATCGAGCAACGCATCCGCGACCGGGCCGATATTGCCTCGATTCGTAGAGTCGAAGGTCGAGCAATATTTGAAGAAAAACTGCCGGCAGCCCTGTGCGCGCAACCACTCGAGCGCATCGAGCGATTGCCGCACGGCTTGTTTGCGGGGAATCGTGCGCGACTTAAGCGCGACGACGAGCGCATCGGCTTCGATTTTTACATCTGTATCCGGTACACCGATAGTTAGAACCGTGCGCATGCCGCCGCGCACCAGCATATTGGCCAGATCGGTCGCGCCGGTGAAGTCGTCGGCGATGCAGCCGAGCAGTGCCTGCGCCATTGCTTCGCTCCCTCGGGGATTCCGTTGCCCCGTATTGGTGGTCAGACTGAGTTGCGCGAACCGCCGTCCGCAGAGTTCATCGGAGAATCAATGTGAGCTTGACGCTGGCAACCCCGCATCGATCTCCCAGATCTTCGCCAACGCGTCGATACTCGCCGATTCGCCGAGTCGGTGGGACGCAGCATCGAGCGTGGACCGGACCATGGTCGCGATGAGCATCGGTGCCCCGTAACGCATGCCTAGCGCCGATGCTTTTCTCAAGTCGCTCGCGCAGTTGCCCACCGTTGCATTAGCCGTTTGCGCATTCGCGGCGAGAGCCGGAAGCACACGCGCGGACGCACTGTTGTAGCCCGAGCTTTTGTTCAACACGGTCGCCATATCTGCAACCGTGAGTCCGTTCTTGGCGCCCATGGCGGCGCACTCATAGGTGATGAGGCGGTTGCATGCCGCAATTGCCGCGACGACCAGACGCATGGCGTGCCCGCTCCCGGCATCGCCGCAATGAATCACCTTCGGGCACACCGCTTCAAGAATCGGTCGCACAGAACCGAGTACGTCGGCGGGGCCACCAAAGAAAATCGCCGATGCGTCGGCAATCGCTTCAGTGTTCTCGGTGTGAAGAGGTGCATCGACAAGCGCGATGCCGATGTCGTTCAAGTTCTTCGAAAGCGACCGGCTATTGTCCGGGTCACCTTGCCCCACGTCGATGACAACGGAGATGCCCTTTAGCCAGTCCGTGTCGCGAAGCAGCGCCTCGCGCGCGTTATCGGCATCGGTGCATAGCACGACGACGTCTGCGCCCTTGGTCAGATCCACAAGGCTCTTCGCTTGTTCGGCGCCCTCGCATTGCAGAGAGCCATTGTTTGTGTCAAAAATTCGAACCGAATGCGTCTTCGCCAACGCACGCGCGACAAACGCGGCTAAATCACCGCTTCCCGCCATTGCAATCGTAGTCACTTTGCCTCCTGGTTCGCGACATTCTTCTGCAGATCAGCGAACTTGGTATCGGCCATCGACTCGATGACGCCGATCATCTGTTCGAGTTGGGCGTCCTTGCCGAGCGAATTTAGGCCGATCTGCAGAAGCGAGCGCGCAGCGCCGCCTATGGGCATGGGGACTTTCTGCTCTGCGGCCAAACCGATCGCCTGATGGATGTCTTTCACTTGAAGCGCGAGCCAGAACTTGGTGGACTGACGCCCTTCCGCGATGGCAGGCAGCATGCCCTGCGAGGTGTAGTTACGAGCCGTCGTTGCGTTGATCGCCTCGGTCATGAGTTCGAGGGGCAGGCCGAACTTTCGCCCCATGGCCACGACCTCCAGAGTCGCCAGGCGGCAACTGACGTTCATCATATTGTTTACGGTCTTCATGGTCTGACCGTTACCCACGCGTTCGCCGCAATGAAAGACGTTCGGGCTGATCGCGTGCAGTACCGGCAGCGTCTTCTGAAACGCGTCGTGCGGGCCCGAGGCGATGATCGAAATGGTACCGGCAATGGCCGTAGCCATCGCACCGGAGACCGGTGCGTCGAACAATGCGACGCCCATCTCTTCGAGTTGACGAGCGAATCCGTTGGTTTCTGCCGGCACGCCACTGGTTTGATCGACGACGATCTTTCCCGGCGCTAGCCCATCGGCCACCCCGTTCGCACCGAAGAGCACCGCCTGGACGTCCGAGCTCCTCGGCAAGCAAAGCAGCACGACGTCGCTATTACGCGCGAGTTCCGCGGGCGTTGCTGCCGCTGTGGCGCCCAGTTCGACGAAAGCACTCACAGTCTTCTCGTTCAAATCGAACACGCTCAACGGAAACTTGCCGATCAGATGACGCGCGAGCGCGCCACCCATGGCGCCCAGCCCGATATAACCGATGCGCATTTATCTCCTCCTGACTTTCATTGCCGATGACGTCCCCGGCCGACCGCCGCAGGAACAATGCGGCGCAAAGTGATGGTGCGCCACGGCACGTTGTGCGTCGAGTCGCATTTTCTCGGCGTGGTGGTAAGTGCGTCTTACCGCGTATGACCAGGAACGTTGCTACCGCTGCACGAAGGCATTCGCTGGCGGCTTCTCGGAGGTAGATAGAAAGACGCTTTTGGTTTCGAGGAACTCATGAACCGCTTCGATTCCGTTCTCACGACCGATGCCCGACATCTTCATGCCGCCAAACGGCATCATGAAACTGTAGGCTCGGTACGTATTGACCCAGACGGTGCCGGCTTTCAGGGCCTTTGTCATGCGCATCGCTCGGCCGATGTTCGCGGTCCAGACACCCGCGACCAGACCGTAAATCACGCTGTTCGCCAACGCCACGGCGTGTTGCTCGTCATCGAACCCGATGATGGACAGCACCGGACCGAAGACTTCCTCCTGCGCGATGCGCATGTCGTTGGTGACGTCTGTGAAGATGGTCGGCTCCACGAACTGGCCGCCCGTTACACCGGGACCGGCCGCGGGCTTGCCGCCGAGAATGCAACGGGCGCCGTCGCGTCTTGCGATCTCGATGTAGTCGAGCACCTTCGCGTATTGAGGAGGCGTTGCGATGGGCCCAACGTTCGTCTCCGGCTGCATCGGGTCGCCAAGATTCACACCCCGAGCGCGAGCGAGCAGGCGCTCAGTGAAACGCTCCTTGATCGAATTCTGCACGAGCAGCCGCGAACCGGCGATGCACATCTGTCCCGCTGCACCAAAAATGCCCGAGACGACGCCGACTGCCGCAGCATCGAGGTCCGCGTCCTCGAAAACGATATTCGGCGACTTCCCGCCCAGTTCCATTGCGACGCGCTTCATGCCTCGGGCTGCAGTCTCGTAGATCCGCTTGCCTGTGTTGTCCGAGCCAGTGAAGCTGATTTTCGCGACATCCTCATGCTCGACGAGCGCAGCGCCTACTTCGTTGCCATAGCCCGTGACGACATTGAAGACCCCATCGGGCAATCCGGCTTCTTTGGTGAGCGCTGCAAATTCGAGTGAGCTCGCCGACGCAAATTCCGAAGGTTTCACGACGACCGTGCAGCCGGCGGCCAACGCGGGAGCGCACTTTAACGACAAAAATTGCAACGGCGAATTCCATGCGGTCAGCGCCGCGACGACGCCCACTGGCTCATGCGTGGTAAAGGCGAAGACGTCGGCCTTCTCCACCGGCATGACCGCGCCTTCAATCTTGTCCGCGAGCCCCCCGTAGTAGTACCAGTATTCGGGAATGGTCTTCAACTGACCCTGCATCTCCGTGAAGACTTTGCCGTTGTCCCGCGTCTCTGTTGCGGCGAGTGGCGTGGCATGCTGGACGATCAGATCGCCTATGCGCCGCATCACCTTGCCGCGCTCGGTTGCTGTCATCCGGCTCCACGGGCTGTCATCCAGCGCGCGCTTGGCGGCTTTTACGGCACGGGCCGAATCTTCAGCCGTCCCGCGAGGAACCCTTGCCCAAGGCTCTCCGGTGTAGGGATTCACTGTGTCGATCCATTCGCCTTTCACGGGATCCTCGTGCTTCCCGTTGATCCACAACTGATATGTCTTCACGCACCTGTCTCCATGATCCCGCGAACGCATCGAACGTTGGAGTCGATTTGTGGGTCAGAGGCCCGCTGTCTGCCCGCCGTCGACCACGACTGCATGACCGATCGCGAAACCCGCTACATCAGAACACAGCCAGAGGACCGTATTGGCGATCTCCTCTGGGCGGCCGAGGCGGCCAATCGGCTCTTGCGCGATCATCCGCTTGCGGTTCTCTTCGGTGCCTTGCGTGAAGCGGCCGATCATCGGCGTATCGATGATGCCCGGACACACAGCGTTGATGCGCACGCCATCTTTCCCGTACTCGAGCGCTGCCGACTTTGTGAGACCAATGACGCCGTGCTTGGACGCACAGTAAGCGCCTTGACCACGGATGCCAACCACGCCTGCGCCAGACGATGTATTGACAATCGAACCGCCGCCGTTTTTGAGCATGATCGGGATCTGGTACTTCATGCAGTAAAAGACGCCGCCGAGATTCACGCGCAGGATGCGTTCGAACGCTTCGTCGGGAATCTCGGCCGTGTAGGCGAGCGCCTGCTCGATGCCTGCGTTATTGAACGCGAAGTCGAGCCGGCCGAATTTATCGATGGTTGCGGCGAGCGCCGCTTGCACGTCGTCCGGCTTCGAGACATCGCATTTAACCGCGAGCGCGCGAACCCCCTCCGCTTCGATCATCCGCACAGTCTCCTGTGCGCCTTCTTCCGAGAGATCGACCACCACCACATCCGCGCCTTCCTGCGCGAAAGCCAGGGCGGTTGCCTGCCCGATTCCGTTCGCCGCGCCGGTCACGAAAGCCACTTTCCCTTCATAGTTCCACTTGCGATGAGTCGTCATTGCTTCATATCTCCGTTTTAAATATGGCGCTGCGCGGCTGTCGCGCTTGCAGTTGTTCATCCGTTCCGAGGTACACGCAGCAATAGAGCGTATCTCCCCCTCTGCCGCCGAGCGTGCACGACACGGCGTTGCCCTCGAACCGTATTCGGTCCGTGATTTCGCCGCCTTCGAGTACACGAACGAACTCGCCGGTGTTATAGCAGCCCGCCCAGATGGCGCCATGCTTGTCCGCACAGATCCCGTCGGGCTGCCTGCTCTTGAGGTTCGCGAAAAGACGCCTGTTGGATAGCCTGCCGTCATTCGCTCTGTCGTACGCAGTCAGCCTGCCGCACCAGGTCTCGGCTACCACGAGCGTGCGGCCGTCGTCCTTGATCACTGCTCCATTGGGGAATTCCAGTCCCTCGGCTGCGACGCGAATGGAACCGTCAGGCTCGACGGCGTGCATATCGGTCGGTCGTATCGGCGCTCCACCGAACAGGTCGTAGCCGAAATTCCCGACATAAGCGCGGCCGGCATCATCGACGACGAGATCGTTGAGGTCACCACTCGCTATATCGCTCAGGTCCGCATAAACCGAAAGGGCGCCGTTCGACACCATCATCAGTTTCCTTTGCGCGCATGACACGACAATGAGCGTCTTGTCCGGCAGAAAGCCGATTCCCGCCGGGCGTCCCGGTACATCACAGACGACGCTGCGCGTACCGTCTTCAGCGACGACATAAAGCTTGGAATCGAAAACGTCCGAGACCCAAAGGCGGTCGTCAAACCAGCGTGGCGCCTCCAGGAAGATGAAGCCGTCGGCCACAAGCGTCGCCTGATGCTCTTTCATGGATATGCTCTTGTAATGGAAATGACGCGGTGAGGTGTCTCCTTTCGAATCAGGTTATTGCCTCGTTGCCTGTCAGGTCCAGTTCGTTTTTGTTCGCTCGACGGTAAGCAAGGCTGAAGGCCCACCTTGAACCGGTTATTTCCCTTTCTTCAGCACATGAATCTTGTTGCTTTCGACCCAGCCTTCAGTCTTCGTCAGGTAAGCCTTGACATGCGGCGAGCTGCAATGCGCGTTGAAAGTTTCCAGGCTTTCCCATCGTTCGATAAAGACGAAGCAGCGCGGCTCGTGCATATCGCGGTACATCTCGTACTGAAGCACGCCGTCTTCTTCGTGAACGGGCGCGAGCAAGCCTTCGAGTGCCTCAGCCAGCTCCTCCTCGCAGCCGGGCTTTGCAAACGAGATGGCAATCGCGGATACCTCGGACATGGTGTTCTCCTGTCGACATGGAAAAAGGAAAGGCGAGGATATACGCGCGCATCGGAGAACAAAAGCGCTCTTGCGATAGGTCAGCGCAAATCGCGACACCGCAGGCAATCAGACGAAGCCGCAGGCTAGGTGTTTCCCTTAGGAAGCGCGGGCTTTGAATGATCGGCCACCCTAATGCTGACAAGCGAAAGGCGCTGTGGCGGGCGTCTGCGGACGGTCTGCATGCCGGCCGGAGATCAGTTCAGCAATGCTTACCCTCAACGCCAGAAAAACCAACTAGACCTAACCGTCAACTGAGAAATAACCTTCATCAAACAGCAACACCCACTTCTGACCAGCAGTTGGACGGCATGGAAATATACGACTACATCATCATCGGAGCGGGATCGGCGGGCTGCGCGCTTGCACGTGGCCTAAGCGATAACCCGGAGAACAAGGTCTTGCTTCTGGAAGCTGGGCCTCCTGCCGACAGGTTCTGGGTGAACACACCGGCCGGTATGGCGAAGCTGTACTTCCATAAAGAGCTCAACTGGAATTACCACACCGATTCGATGCCGGCGCTTTACAACCGAAAGATGTATTGGCCGCGCGGTAAGACACTGGGGGGCTCCAGTTCTATCAACGGAATGATCTTTATTCGGGGACATCGTAACGACTTCGACAGTTGGCGCGACCTGGGAAATCCGGGGTGGGGATACGACGATCTCCTGACGTACTTCAAACAGATGGAGCACAACGAACGCGGCGCGAACGACTATCGCGGCGCAGGCGGACCACTGTGGGTCAGCGATCCCGTATTGAAGGTCCGCAGCTCACATGATTTTATCGAGGCCACGGCGCGTTTGGGCGTTCCTCCCACGGAGGACTTCAACGGTGCAGTGCACGACGGCGTCGGCTTCATGCAGCACACCATTCGCGGAGGACGGCGCTACTCCGCCTACACGGCGTTCGTGGAACCCGTGCGTCACCGGCGCAACCTAACGGTGCTGACCGAGGCCGCTGTGCAACGCATCGTGCTGAAGGGCAATGTGGCGACAGGTGTCGAAGTCGTTGTTAAGGGAGAGCGTAGAACGTTCGATGCAGCGAAGGAAGTGATTCTGTCGGCCGGATCGCTCAACTCGCCGCAGATACTCATGCTATCCGGCATCGGGCCGGACGAAGAGTTGCAAAGACACGGCATCAAAATGCTCGTGAACCTACCGGGCGTGGGGCTCAATCTCCAAGACCACTTTTATGTGCATGGAAGCTATCGCTCGACGCCGGATAGTTCCTACAACCTCGAATTGGGCGGCTTCCGGAAGTATCTCGAAGGCGCACGCTATCTGCTGACGCGCAAAGGCTATCTGGCGCTCGGCTCCTCGCAAGTCGGCGCCTTCGTGAAGAGCCGTCCCGAAGAAGCGTATGCGGACTTGCAGATCAGCTTCCGGCCGATGACCTTTACCTACCATCCGGGCGGCCAGTGCGAAGTGGATCGTCAGCCAGGCATGGGCGTATCGGTGTACCTGCTGCGTCCGCGCGCCACTGGGACCGTGACCTTGCGCTCGTCGAAGCCTGACGATCCCGCCGTGTTCAAGCCCAACTTCCTGAGCAACGACGACGACAACAGGGCGATGATCGCGGGCGTGAAGATGATTCGTCAAATCATGTCGACGGCGCCGATCGCATCGCGCGTCATCGAAGAAGAGATTCCCGGTCCGATGGTTGAGACGGACGAACAGATTCTTCAATGGATGGCGATGACCGGAAACTCCGCACACCATCAGGCGGGCACCTGCAAGATGGGCCGCGACCGCCTCGCTGTCGTGGATGAGCGCCTGCGCGTGAGAGGGGTAGAGCGCTTGCGGGTGGCGGATGCATCGATCATGCCGCATCTCACGTCGGGCAACACGAACGCGCCCTCCATCATGATCGGCGTGAAGGCGGCCGACATGATTGCGAAGGACGCTTCATCTCGTCGAGGCATTCGCGAGATCGAGAGAGTGTCCGCGGTCTGAACAAGCTAAGCAAAAGGAATTTCTTCAATGTCAACCGCAAGTCTTCAAAGCGATCAAAGCAAGGTGCAAACTCAGTATCCGCGCGTCGGCCTGTTCATCGATGGCGAGTGGATCTACGACCGCGAAACAGCGGTCGAAGTAAGAAACCCGGCTACGGAAGAAGTACTGGGACAGGTGCCGAAGGCGACAGGCGACGATCTTTCGCGTGCCCTGGACGCAGCCGCACGCGGATTCCCAATCTGGCGCGACACACCGCCCCAGCAGCGCGTCAAGATCATCCAGAAAGCAGCGGCTTTGATGCGCGAGCGGCTCGAGCTCATCGCCACGACGATCACGTTGGAAAACGGCAAGCTCTACTCCGATGCCTACGCGGAAGCCGACCGGTCGATGAACTTCTTCGAATGGAATGCGGCGCAGTCACTACGCGACTACGGGTTGATCGTGCCCGGCGAACCGCAGATGCAGAAGTTCATCTTGCGGCAGCCGATCGGACCGGTGGCCGCGTTCACGCCGTGGAACGTACCGATCAGTTCGGCCGCCCGCAAAGTCAGTGCCGCTTTGTCGGCGGGGTGCTCAGTCATTCTGAAGGCGGCCGAAGAAACGCCCGCTACCGCATGTCTCATGGTGAAGGCTTTCGAAGAGGCGGGGTTGCCGCCTGGCGTGCTGAATCTCGTGTTCGGCAATCCGGCGGAAATATCGTCGGCCCTCATTGCTTCGCCTGTCATTCGGCTCGTCACGTTTACGGGCTCGGTGCAGGTCGGCAAGCACCTCACGCAACTCGCCGCGGCGGCTATGAAGCCCGTCTTGATGGAACTCGGCGGTCACGCTCCGGTACTGGTCTGCGAAGGTGTGAATGGCGCGGCAGTCGGACGGCTCGCGGCGCGCGGCAAGACGAACGCGAGCGGACAGATCTGCGCGTCGCCATCACGGTTCATCGTTCACAGCAGCGTGTATGACGACTTCGTCGCCGCTTTCGCCGATGCGGTGAAGGATGTCCGCGTCGGCGACGGCTTCAGCAAGACCGCGCAGATGGGGCCGGTGGCAAGCGCACGGCGGCTGGCGGCCATGCAATCTCTCGTGGCGGACGCCCGGCAACGCGGAGCGCGCGTGGCTGCCGGAGGCGAGCGCATTGGCGAACGAGGTTACTTCTTCGCGCCGACCGTTCTCGCCGACGTCCCGAACGACGCCGACGCAATGACGATAGAGCCGTTCGGCCCGCTCGCCGCATGCGTGCGCGTGGACGATCTGGGCGAGGCCATTGCGCTCGCCAACAGCCTATCGGTCGGGCTGGCCGCGTATGCCTTTACCAACTCATTGGAGGACGCCGAGCGTATCGGCCGCGAGCTGGAGTGTGGCGTCCTCTCCATCAACCATTTCGGCACGCCGGACGCCGACACGCCTTTTGGGGGTGTCAAAGACAGCGGTATCGGACGTGAAGGCGGCCCATCAACGCTCGACGCCTATATGGTCACGAAGACAGTGCTGCAAAAGACAGTGCGCATGTAAGAAAAGCTCAATACAAGAAGACCCGTTCAGAAACGAGCGCAAACGTTGGACCAAATAAAACATATTGGAGACAAACGATGGGCACGTTTCAGAGGCGTCTTTTGAGCGCAGGCGCGGCGAGCCTGTTGCTAGCCGCTGGTGTTGCAGGCGCGAAGCAAGTCACGGTTGGGTATGTCGCTGCGGGATTGCAGTATCCGTTCAACGTGGCTGTCGCGAAGGGATTCGAAGAAGCGGCCAAGGCAGCGGGTGCCAAGGCTATCATCCTCGACCCGAAGACGAGCGTCGAGAAGCAAGGCAACGCGATCGACGACCTGATCTCGCAGAAAGTCGACGGCATCGCTTTTCTGCCGCTGGATGGCGTCGTCGCGCAAAGCTGGGCGGACCGCGTAGCGGGGCACGACATTCCGCTCGTCTCGGTGGCGACCGAACTGGGCGATCCGCAGAAGCGCTCCATCCACGACGTCTATCCGAAGCTCGCCGCGCTGGTGGCGAGCGACGAGGTGCATACGGGCTATAACGCGGGGGAGATTGCGGCAAAGCTGCTGCCGAAGGGACGCGTCGCGAACATCGCGATCGTGGAAGGCGCGCCGGGTTATCCGCAGGTTTGGCAGCGCACGAAAGGCTTCAAGGATGCGTTGGACAAGGCCGGAGCCAAGTACCGCATTGTTGCGTCCCAGCCGACCGACTGGACCGCCGAAAAGGGCGAAGCCGTCTGTCAGAACATCCTGACCGCTCACCCCGATGCCGATCTCTTTTACAACCAGGCCGATGACATGGTCGTGGGCTGTGCACGCGCTGTACACGCGGCCGGTTCCAATGCAAAGCTCGTCGGCTGGGGCGGCTCTCGCCTGGGCATTGCGGCGATCAAGGCGGGTGCGGTGGATGGCACCGTCTGCGTCCAGCCGGAGCAGATGGGCCAGCAGGCGTTCAAGGCGCTTTACGCCGCCGTGACGAATCCCGGCGCACCGAAAGGCAAGTTCATCGAAATCCCTACGCCCGGCGTCACCAAAGAGAACGTGTCCAGTTGCGTGCCTCAATGGTAAACGCCGCCCACAACACGATTCAAGTAACGAAAACAGCAAGACAACATAACAAACCGACGGAGACACACATGAAGAATCAATTCAGGAAAGTGGGGGTGATTTGCCTGGCGAGCGCGTTTGCGTTCATGGCGGACGTCGCTCTGGCGAAGGACATCACGCTCGGCTACGTTGCCGCGGGCATGCAGTATCCGTTCAACGTTGCGGCCGCCAAAGGCTTCGAAGCAGCGGCGAAGGCGGCCGGCGTCAAGACGATCGTCCTCGATGCGAAGACGAGTGTCGAGCGCCAGGGGAATGCGGTCGATGACCTCATCGCGCAAAAAGTCGATGGCATCGCCGTCCTGCCGATCGACGCCGTGGTCGCGCAAGCCTGGGTCGATCGAGCCGCGTCCCACAACATACCGATCGTGGCCGTGGCGACGCAGGTCGGTGATCCGCAGAAGCATCCTGTGAAGGATGTTTATCCGAAGCTGACCGCGCTGGTCGCGAGCGACGAAGTGCATGCCGGATACAACGCCGGGCAAATCGCGGCGACGCTGCTGCCCAAGGGGCGCACGGCGAATATCGCGATCGTCGAAGGTGCGCCCGGTTATCCGACCGTATGGCAGACCACTCAGGGTTTCAAGGATGCGCTCGACAAGGCGGGGATCAAGTATCGCATCGTCGCCTCGCAGCCTACCGACTGGACGCCCGAGAAAGGCGAATCGGTCTGCCAGAACATGCTGACGGCGCACCCGGACATCGATTTGTTCTTCAATCAGGCCGATGACATGGTGATCGGCTGCGCTCGCGCGGTCCATTCCGCAGGCTCGCACGCCAAGCTGATCGGGCGCGGTGGATCGCGTCTTGGCATCAACGCGATCAAGGTCGGCGACGTCGATGGAACCGTCTGCATCCAACCCGGAAAAATGGGGCAACTCGCGTTCCAAGCGCTGTACGCAGCGGTGAAGAACCCCGGCGCGCCGAAGGCACAGTTCGTCGATGTCGACACGCCTCAGGTCACTAAGGCGAGCCTCGCGCAATGCGTGCCCGAGTGGTAAGCACAAGCGACGACAACAGATGTGGTAGGAGAGAGACAAATGGCAAACGAAGTCCCGCTGTTGCAGCTTGAGGGTGTGACGAAGACATTCCCGAACGGGCTGACTGCACTTCGCGGAGTCAATCTGGAAGTGTCGCGCGGCACGGTGCACGGGTTGCTGGGCGCAAACGGCGCCGGCAAATCGACGCTCATCAAGATCCTCTCCGGCTCGCTTGCAGCCACCGGCGGTCGAATCGTCTGGAAAGGCGCCGCGGTCGAATATTCGAGTCCGAAAGCCGCGAACGACATGGGCATTGCGACCATCCACCAGCACATTCCGCTCGTGCCGACGCTCTCAGTGCTCGAGAACGTGTTCCTTGGCGAAGAGGGCCGGTGGCGACGAAACACGAAGATACGGCAGCGGTTCTCGGAATTGTGCGAGCGCGTCGGATACTGGCTCGAGCCGGACGGTCTGGTAAGCGATCTGTCCATCGGGCAGCGTCAGATGGTCGCGATTTTGCAAGCGCTTGGCACGGGCGCCGAAATGATCGTGATGGACGAGCCGACAGCGTCCCTTGCCGCAAGTGAACGCGAGGTGGTTTATCGCATCGTGCGGCATCTTTCGAGAGTTGAAAAGAAGGCGATTGTATTTGTCTCGCATTTTCTCGATGAAGTGATCGCGCTCACGGACCGCGTGACGATTCTGAGAGATGGGCAGGCGGTGGTGGACGCGCAGACGCGTGATCTCGACGAATCGCGTATCGCTGAAGCCATCGTCGGCCGGCAGATCGTCGCGCTCGAACAGGCGACGCCGCGGTCCGTCGACGCGGCGGCCCCTGTGCTGCTTGAATTGAAGGGCCTCGCGTCTCAAGACAAGCTCGAACCGATCTCCTTGAGCGTCAAGGCCGGCGAAGTCGTGGGCATTGCCGGGCTCCTCGGCTCGGGTCGCAGCGAGCTGCTGCATGCGATCTTTGGCGCGGACCCAGACGCTACGGGAGAAGTACGCGTTGAAGGCCGGCTGCTCGGCCGGTCGACGGCGGCCGCAGTGAAGGCGGGACTGGCTCTCGTGCCGGAGGACCGTATGGCACAGGGTCTCGTGCCTGGCTTCGAAATTTGGCGCAACACGACGCTTCCGGCGCTCAATGGCGTATCGCTCGGAGGCTGGCTGCCGGACCGGATGCAAGAGCAGAAGCGAGGCGCAGAGGCCATCCGGCGCTTATCGATCAAGGCGAACTCGCCGGACATTCTCGTAACCGAACTGAGCGGTGGGAACGCGCAGAAAGTGACCATTGCGAAGTGGTTGTTCAGCGATGTAAAGGTGTTCCTGCTGGACGAGCCAACCGCCGGAATCGACATCGGTGCGAAGACCGACGTTCTGTTGCTCGTGCGAGAACTGGCGGCCGCGGGAAAGGCGGTGATCGTTGTATCGTCGGAGTTCGAGGAGATTCTGGCGGTGAGCAGTCGAGTCTTGGTCATGCGTGATGGATGCTGCATCGCCGAGCGCCTGGGCCACGAAACCTCCGAGCACGAACTGATTCTGCTGTCAGGCGGCACGAGTGCAAACTCGGCGAGCACGCCACATGCAGCCGCGCAATCTTCAAAGAGTGAGTAATGATGAACCTGACGACTTCCACCCATTCGGGCCCGTCTCACGGCGGCAACGGTTCTTCGGGCGGCCCAACCGAGGGCGTGACCGCTACGACGCAGACACAGGCGACGGACTGGCGGCGCTTACTCGGTCTGCGCGAGATGGGCGTCTACTACGCCCTCATCTTGCTGGTAATGGTCATCTCGGCCGTCACGGTTTATACCGGCAGGCCCAGTTACCTTAGTGTGGCGAATATCTCCAACGTTCTTTATCAGGCGTCGCTGGTTGCGATCATCGCAGTTGCAATGACGGTGATTCTGATCACTGGCAACTTCGATCTTTCGGTCGCTTCGGTGGCGGCGCTTTCGGCCGCAGTGGTCGTCGGGCTCGCGGATACTGTCGGCTTCTGGCCGGCTGCGCTCATCGCGATGCTGGTCTCGGTTTTGGCCGGCCTGTTGAATGGCGCGATCGTTCAGTATCTCGGCATTAACGCGTTCATCGTGACGCTGGGCACATTGACCGCGATTCGCGGGGTGGTTCAGATCTATACCGATGGCCGCTCGTTATCGGTGGACACGCCCGACGCCTTGCAGGCGATGCGGCTCTTTGAATCGGGTCGACTGCCCATCGCCGTTCCGCTCATCGTCATCGGCGCGACGCTGCTGTTGGCGGGATGCTATTTCCTGGTTCGCGCGCGCCGCGAATCGCGCAATGTCCCGGTGACGTCGTTCGGCATGCTGGCAGGTGGAGTCTGCTGCCTGGCTTTGGTCGGGGCCGGCGGGATGTCGCTCGCCATGCCGAAGCCCGTCGTGTATATGGCAGTTTTCACGTTGATCGTCTGGTTCGTTTTGAGCATGACCAACGTTGGCCGGCGGGTCTACGCGGTAGGCGGCAATCCCGAGGCAGCGCGTTTATCGGGCATCAACGTAAAGCGGTACAAGATGGCAGGCTTCATTCTCTGTAGCGCGGCGGCCGGATTCGGCGGAATCCTGTTCGGCAGCCGTCTGGGCGCAGTCAATCCGACTGCGATGCAAGGCGCGGAATTGACTGTCATCGCTTCGGCGATTCTTGGCGGCACGTCACTGTTTGGCGGCGCAGGCTCCGTGATCAAAACGCTTGCGGGCGCGCTGCTGCTCTTCACCCTGACAAACGGATTCAACATACTGAATCTGGGCGCGAACTATCAGGGCGTCATCGAGGGAACGGTGGTCGTGACGGCAGCGGCCATCTATACGGTCGGCGGTACGCGGCGTCGCAAGCGGTAAGCCGTGTCCGCACACGTTGCGGATTGCACGTTGCGTCGGGAGCCGTTGATGCTGACTGAGCGTTTCATCGGTTCCGATGCGCTGACGGCTGCCGACCGGGAGATCATTTCGCAAGGGTTGACCGCGCTCTTGCGGGAACGGTCAGTGGCCCACGAGATCGCAGTGGACGTCGCGCTTTCTCGCGGCCTCGCCCGACCGGACGTGCGCGATTTTGGTCTGCCCGACATCCTCCGTCTCAGCCGAATAATCTAGTAGAACCCATTGTTGAGCGCGTTTGTCGATAGAAGCGCTTCTGGAGAAGAAAGGTGACAAAACAAAGCTCGATCCGGACGCTCTCGGCCGGCTCCATCGGCAACTTCGGCGAAATCTACGACTTCGCGGTGTTCGGATTCTCCGTTCCGATTCTGTCGGCTCATTTCTTCCCCGGCAGCGATCGCACCGCCGCGCTACTCAGTACGTTCGCCGTCTATGCGGTTGCATTCTTCGCACGGCCGCTCGGCGGACTGTTGTTCGGCGTCATGGCGGACAAGGTCGGCCGTGTGAAAGTCATGGCGATGACCGTCTGGTTGATGGCCCTCGGCACCGCCGTAATCGGGCTCTTGCCCACGTATGCGAGCATCGGCATTGCAGCGCCCGCGCTGCTGGTCTTTTGCCGCATTGCTCAAGGTCTCGCACTCGGTGGCGAGACGACGGGCACGACCAGCTTCATCCTCGAATCGGCGCCGGATGACCGAAGAGGCGGCTGGATCGGTCTGACCTTGATTTTCTCGCATCTGCCCAACGCGTTGGTGGCGGGACTCTTGATCGGCCTTCAGTTTGCCGCCGGTGCAAGCGCGTATGCCGACTGGGTCTGGCGCGTTCCATTTCTGGCGGGCGGGCTTATCGGCATCGTCGGGTTCTGGCTGAGGCGCAATCTCGACGAACCGGACGAATACAAACAGGCGACTAGCAGAACCGATTCGAAGAATCCGCTGCGCACCGCAATCCGCACAGGCGGCCTCAGGGGCATGCTGAATGTGGCGATGATTCAGCCCATACAGACCGTCGGATCCTACTTGCTGCTGGGATTCATGTACACGTTCCTGGTTCGGGTGGCGAAGCTCGACCCGACATCGGCGCTCATCACGAACGCGGCGGCCATCGTCGTACTGTCGTTCATGATTCCGCTCGGCGGCGTATTAAGCGACCGGCTCGGGCGCAAGCCCGTCCTGTCCTTCGGCGCTGCCTGGCTCGCGTTCGCCGCGTATCCCGGCGTGTATCTCGCGGCAACCGGAACGATTGCCGGCGCGCTTGCCGGTCAACTGCTGCTCGCCGTGGGAGTCGGGCTGTATGGAGGCGCCTGCTTTGTTGCCGCGCCGGAGTTCTTTCCGACTGCCTTTCGAGCCACCGGGCACGCGATCTCCTACCAGGCCGCGGTGGCAATCTTCGGCGGGACGACGCCATTCATCGCGACACTTCTCGTTCAGGCGTCCGGCTCGCCGCTCGCGCCCGCTTATTACGTGGCATTGATTGCAGTCGTTTGTCTCGTCCTCGTGCAGTTCGTGCCGGAAACGAGAGGCGTGAGTTTGCGTACATCTGGCAGTGCAACGCCGAACGAGGGCGCTTCGCGCGTCGCACATGAACTGAGATAAGGTCAGGCCGGTTGATCCAGGCGATAAGTCTTGATGGCGTTCTCGCGAAAGATCTTGCGCCGGTCAGCGTGCGACAGGTGCTGCGCGGCGCGGTCGACGATATCGACCCATTGCCCGTAGCTTGCCGCGAGTTCCAGCACAGGCCAGTCGCCGCCGAAAAGCACCCGATCCACGCCGAAGCGGTCGATCGCGTGGTCAATGAGCGGCAGCACCTGGTCTTCGCTCCATGTCGCATGATCGGCCTGCGTTAATAAGCCGGAGACCTTGCAGACGACGTTGGGGAGCGACGATAGCTCCCTCATGGACTCGCGCCATGAACCAAGCCGACCCTCCTTCACCTCGGGCTTGCCCATATGGTCCAGCACAAACGACACCGAAGGGCATCGTCTCACCATCTCGATCGTATGATCGAACTGAGGTGGATCGATGCAAATATCGAAGGAAAGATGGTATTTCGGCAACAGATTGACGGCTTCCAGAAAGTCGCGCTGCAAGATGACAGCCGAGTCGGGCATGTTCTGAATAAGACGGCGTATGCCGCGAACCGCGTTCAGACGCGACAGACGCGCCATCTCCGGCTCGATGGACAAGCCTTCTTCCATCCTCAGGCAAGCGATACACGCCATGATGCGTCGGTCATCGATGGCCGCCGAGGCGATCCATTCCGCTTCATCGAGATATTGCGGCATGTCTACATCGGCTTCGACGAAGACGAAGCCTTGGACTTGGTAGGGCTTCGAAGCGCTTGCGAGGTCGTCGGCAGTCCAGTCGCGGTCGAGCTTTGTGGCGCCGGTCGCCCACGACGAGCCGCCCGACCACGAATAGCCGAAGCGTTTTCGGTCGAGCAGATGGATATGCGAGTCGATGATCGGGAAGTCGATCATTGTAAATAGTCCCTTGAATAGTGCACGAACGTGGACGCGCCCTCACAAGCCGAGGTGATCCTTTCCCGCGAGCCACGCAATCAGATGTGCACGGAAGCCCTCGGCCGCGGGAGACACATCGCGAGTCGAGGAGTGGTAAAGGCAGACTTGGCGCATGACTTCAGGTTGGATGATCGGGCGCATCACGAGGCCGAAGCGCCGCCCGAGCAGCCCGACGTAAGCGGGCGCGATCACGAGCCCGAGTCCCTCGGCCGCCATGCCGAAAGCCGTGCTGATGTTCTCGACGATCTCGACCGGCGTAATGCGGTCATTCGCATGGTATTCGCCATGCGTGAGCGAGATCGTGCGCTCATAGTCTCGCCCGGCGACGACTAGCGGATAGTGCCTCAATTCGGCCCATGAAATCTCCTTGCGTTCGACCAACGGATGCCCTGTGGCAAACCACAAGACCCACGCGCTTTTGAAGAGGTCGAGCCGCGCGACACCATCGCTTACCGTCTGGTCCGGGCCGACGGCTAGGTCCACTGCGGCGCTGCTGACGCTATCGACAAGATTCTCTACTGACGTGTCCCGTATACGCACGAGCACCTTGGGTTGCGATCCTGCGTAAGCCTTGACCGCTGCGGGCAAAACCGTGCTCGCCAGAATAAGCGGCGCGGCCACACGAACAATGCCGGCCGCACGATTACGAATGTCGTCCGCCGCTGCCTGTGCGAGTTCCATATGCGCGAGCACGCATCGAGCCGAGCGATGAAACTCACGGCCTGCGGGAGACAAAGCAACACTGCGCGTTGTGCGATCGAAAAGCCGGAAGCCAATCGAGGACTCCAGTTCGGCGACGAGCTGACTAACGGCGGATGCAGACAGATTAAGACGTTCTCCGGCTTTGGCGAAGCTCTTGACATCAGCTACGGTCACGAGCGCCGAGAGTTGTCGTGGCGTGAATCGAGGAAGGGACATGGACCGCGCGATGCATCGCATTATTAAGTGTTTCTTAAGAATACCTCACGATTCATCGCTTGTTCATCGGTGTATCTCCTAGCAAACTCATGCTCAGTCAATTTGCGGAATCGAGAGAGCCATCACATGAACGCGCATAACCCTTCTCAACACGCTGATTCGCAATCCATTACGCCTGCCGGCGACCTTTGCCATGTCTTCTCCAACCACGTTGCAGATACCCGGTTCGAAGACCTGTCGCAAGAAGCCGTCGAAGCGGCCAAGAAATCCATTCTCGACATCATGGGTGTAACGCTCGCCGGCAGTGGCATGGAGCCCGCGGTACGCGGCGTGGCCGACGTTATCCTAGATGCAGGCGGGCGACCGGAAGCTTCTGTTCTCGGGTTCGGCGGTAAAGCGCCGGCGCAGTCGGCCGCGTTTGCTAACGGCGTCATGGCGCACTGCCTCGATTTCGACGACCAGACGCCGTGGGGCGCGCACCCCGACAGCTCCGTCGTTCCCGCTGTGCTTGCACTCGCCGAACGCAAAGGACGGGTCTCGGGGCGTGATCTGATCACAAGCGTCGCGCTGGGACAAGACCTGTTCGTGCGTCTGCGCTGCAACGTTCAATGGCGACAGGACTGGAACCTCTCGTCTGTCGTCGGCGCATTCTCGGCCGCTGCTGCGGCGGCGTACGTCCAGGGGATGAGCCGCGAGCAAATTGCGCATACGCTCGGCATTGCGAGCATGCAGTCGAGCGGGACGATGCAGGTCATCTTTGGCATCGGCAGCGATCTTCGCGGGATGTACGCCGGGTTCACGGCACAGGGCGCTGTGATGTCGGTGCTTCTGGCAAAGAAGGGCATTACGGGAATCGCGGAACTCTTCGAGGGAAAGGCGGGCATCTTCAACGTTTACTTCGGCGGAAAGTACGACCGGGAAAAGATGGTCGACGGTTTGGGCAAGGAGTATCTCGGGGCCTCGATGCTGTACAAGGCGTGGCCGGCCGTCGGGAACGTGCACACATACATTCACGCCACCATCGAGTTAATGAACGAGCATCAACTGAAGGCGAGCGACATCGAGCAAATTAAGGTCTTCGTCGGAGACTTCCATCAGCGCATGTGTTATCCGCTGGAGCTGCGACGCGCGCCCGCGACGCTCGTGGACGCGAAGTTCAGCCTTCCATTCTGCGTCGCGCTTGCAGCGGCGCGCGGACAGATCCATATCGCTGATTTCAGCGCGGCAGCGTTGCGCGACCCCGAGGTGCTTGCAATCGCTCAGAAGGTCGTTCCGGTAGAAGACAGCAGCCTCGACTGGAAAGTGAAGATCCCGGACGGTCGCATGGAGATCGTGACCCGCGATGGGCGTCAGTTGGTACGCGTCGGCGACAACGTGCCGGGAAGCCCCGAAGCACCGATGTCATGGGACGCGCTCGCCACTAAATTTCGCGATTGCGCTTCGGTTGCGGCGAGGCCGCTTGCGGTAGAGCGAATCGAGGAAGCAATCAACCTCGTGCGCAACCTTGAGTCGCTAGAGGATTCGACGATGCTGTTCAACGCAGTCATCTAATCGCAGGCTCATACATCAACAGGGAGACAGCGGCATGAAGCGATTTGAACGTAAGGCGGTGGTCGTGACGGGCGCTGCCAGCGGTATTGGAGCGGCGTGCGTTCGCCGGTTGTGGGAAGAGGGCGCGTCGGTGGCGCTGGCGGATCAAGATCAGAGCGGAATCGACAAGCTCGTCACCGAGTTGCACGACGACGTTCGCGTCTTTGGCGGAAAGCTCGATGTGTCGGACGCGGAACAGGTCCAGCGGTTCATCGTCGAGGCGCAACAGAACCTCGGGAAGTTACACGGTCTGATCAATTGCGCTGGCATCAAGGGTGTTGGCAACGTGCTGGATTGCGAGTCCGAGAACTGGAAGAATGTGATGTCGGTGAACCTCGACGGCACTTTCCTCATGTGCCAGGCATTTGCACGCGCGGTTCAACATGACGAGACGTCACGCGCCATCGTGAACATTTCGTCCGGGGCGGGAATCATGGGTGTGCCGAACCGGCTGCCCTACGTGGCTTCGAAGTTCGCTGTCTCAGGTATCACGCGCACGATGGGCGCGGAGCTTGGGCCTTACGGTATTCGAGTAAACGCCATCGCCCCTGGCATGATCCGCACGCCTTTTACGGCCTACATGTTCGACGATCCGGAGAAGGCCAAGCGTATCCGGGCCGCTCATGCGATAGGTCGCGAAGGTCAGCCCGAGGAAATCGCAGCGGTCGCCGCGTTTCTGTTGTCCGATGACGCAAGTTTTATGACGGGCGCGATTGTCTCCGTCGATGGCGGTCAGACGGCGTGCATCCCGTCCATATGATGGTTCATTCCAGTAGTCCTCAAATAGCAGCTTCGCAGTGTACGCGACGCTGCCTGCTTCGGAGCACTCACCCTTGCCATATCCTCGCAAGCGCAGTAGGTGGTTCCCGCCATTTGAGCGAAGCGAACCCCATCCCTAACTCAACGTTTGAGCGAAACATGAACCACGCTTTTGACAATGCCCCAGCTTCCCGAGGTGAGGTGCTCGAGAAGAACTTGCCAGCGTCGCGCCACATTGGCGGCGAATTTAAAAATTCGTCGTACTCGCAGTTGATAACAGGAACAATTAGCAACATCGCGAGCAATGTTCCGGAGCGTTCAGACGCGAGCTCCGACGCAATCCTGGGTTACAACTAATTCAGGAGCCGCTAATGCACTGATGCATTGAATCGCGTCGTGGGCGCAGGCGATCTTTTCAAGGGAGTCACCTGCATCTAGTTCTTGGAGAATTCGATTCGCACGCTGCCGCTGCCGAGCGCCTGGGCCAGGCCAGCGGGGTCGTCCACGCGGCCGAGGCGGGTGTACGAGTAGGACGAGTTGAAAGTCAGGTAGAAGACGACCAGGGTCCTCGACCCGTACAGCATGAGATCGCCACTGCGTATCGTGCCGGGCCGGTTGGCGTTCGTGGGCAGAGATTTTGGCAGGTCGGCGTGCTTCTCGTTGCTGTTGAGGTCGGCCATGTCGATCGAGAGCGGCAGCATCGCGGCGAACGCGCGGGCGGCTTCGGTATCGGCCAGGGTGATGGCGATGCGACGTTCGCCGAGGGTCATCCACATGCGAAATTCCTCTGGTTGGACAGTTGCCGCCGAACTGGCGGCGATGGCGGTGGTGGGCGGGCCTGACGCGCCAGGCTGGGCCGCGTCACATGCTCCGAGCACGAGCAGGCCGCAAAGTAGGCCAAGCCCGCGCAAAGCCCGCAGGCCGCGTGCATGGCGGTTCTTAAAGGCCGGGAGGCGTTGGATATTGCGAAAGACGCTGGGGCTCGTGGTCATGAGTTCCTCATAGTGGCCAACTCACGGCTTTGCCAATCGAGGTTGTCGCGCTCGAAGATGTCGCCGAACAGATGCGTCTTGAGGTATTCGTTGATGGCCGGGGCGAAATCGAACAGCGGACCCTTGACAGGCGCGCCCACCAGCTTGGTCTGGTTGGCCGTTCCGGCGGCTAGCAGCGCATCGCCCTTCGGGATGGGGCGGCTAGGCGCATGGCCCGGCGCATCCTGGATGCCCCCCTGCTTGCATGCCTCCAGCACCTTCATCAACTCGCCCAGCGCATTGAGGCTGCGCGGAAAGCCCGCATAGGCGTGGAGCTGCACCAGAATTTCCCTGGCGTCGCTCACTGTCATGCCGGCGTCCAGTCCCTGGTTGAGCGATGCATTCAACTTGGCCATGTTGCCCGCGGCGGCAAAGGCCGCGATGGGCACGATGGCATGCTGGCGGGCGTTAAGAGTCTCGGAAGCGCTGGGTGTGCGGGCCGGACTTTGGGTAGTCTGTCGGGTCTCCTGCGCGTCGGCGGTTTGGCTCAATGTAGTGACCAGCCCCAAGGCCACGGCGAGCGCGCCGTGAAGTCCGGCGTCGGTCTGACCTAGGAATGGGGTAAGCCCACCCAGGCAATCCGTCCCACCGACGTGGTGTGGTGCCCGCCCGGCGTCAAGCACTGGAATGGCGCCTCGCCGATCGCGGCGATGACCCACCTGGCTGTCACCGGGACGGAGGACGGCAAGAACGTTACATGGATGGAGAAAGTCCCGATGAGCGATACAACGCGCGCTAAGTTTCGAAAGGCGCGCCTTCGCCAACCGCTGCCCTGCGGGACGGGTGTGCCAGGCGGAGCGCGAGCCAGGCTCGAAGGTCACCAGAAGACCAGCGGCGTTGATGCTCTTGTCCGCAGGCCACACGGGATCGACCCGCGCTCGACGGTGAAGAATTCTGCCGGGCCGGCGGCCGGGGTTGGTCGCCCGCGCTCGATCTGCTGCGCGCCAGCGGACGTATTAGCCTGCGGCTCGGCGGCCATGGCCAAAGTGGCCTGAAGGGCGGCGGCGCACAGGGAAAGCCTGAGGAACGAGTGCATGGATATCTCTTCCTGATTTAAAGCGGCTCAGCCGCGTTGCGGACCGTCGAGGTATTGCTCGTCTGAGACGTGCTCCATCCACTTGACGTTCTTGCCATCCAGTGCTTCCTGGATGGCGATATGGGTCATCGCGGTCGTCGATGTCGCGCCATGCCAGTGCTTGTGGCCGGGCGGGCACCAGATGACGTCGCCTGCACGGATTTCGACGCGCGGCTCGCCTTCGCATTGCGTCCAGCCGCATCCGGCCGTCACCAGGAGTGTCTGACCGAGCGGGTGCGTATGCCACGCGGTACGCGCGCCGGGCTCGAAGGTCACACTCGCGCACGACACGCGGGCTGGCGGGGGCGGAGCGTTGAGCGGATCGATCCGCACCGTGCCTGTGAACCATTCCTCCGGTCCTTTGATCGACGGCTGTGAGCCAGCGCGTTTAAGTTGCATATTTTTTCTCCCAAAAAAGGTCCGCTTACCGCCAAGGAACGTTGCCTCAATCCCTCAATCCATTACGCGTACGATGGTGGCCTCGAACGTCGCCGCCTTGGTGAGCGCGTCCAGCCCGGACACAAGTAAACCAGCGCAAGATTGCCCCACGTTGCATAGTAGGCAACCGTACCTACGGATGGATCAAAGCTGCTCGGATTGTCCTTCAGATCTGCTGATGATCGTTTGTCCATCGAACTTGATCGATATTCTATGATTCGCTCCTGAGTGTTCAAACCTTCGATGGGACGCCCGGCGGACGGCTTGCGGGATGCGCGATGCGGAGCTAGACACCGCCGGTAGCGTGCAACGCAAGAAACAACAGATCGCTGCGATCGGTCGTCTAGCGCTGCGCGACGCACTCACGCGATTCCCATCAGGATTTTGTCGAGCGTAATTGGGTAATCGCGCACGCGTACACCGGTAGCGTTGTAGAGCGCATTGGCGATCGCTGCGCCCACGCCGCAAATACCGAGCTCGCCCACGCCTTTCGCCTTCATCGGCGAGGAGGTCGGGTCTGTTTCGTCAAGAAACACCACTTCCTGATGCGGAATGTCGGCATGGACAGGCACCTCATAAGCAGCCAAATCGTGATTGATGAACATGCCGTAGCGCTTGTCGACCACGAGGTCTTCCATGAGCGCTGCGCCTACGCCCATCGTCATCGCACCGATAACCTGACTTCTGGCGGTCTTAGGATTAAGGATTCTGCCCGCAGCGCAGACGGCGAGCATGCGACGCACGCGAATTTCGGCGGTGGCGGCATGGACGCCGACTTCGACGAAGTGTGCTCCGAAGGTTGATTGTTGATAGCGCTTTGCCAGATCGCCGTATTCCATGGTGTCTTCAACGACGATTTCGCCGGAAGATGCTGCTTCGGCAAGCCGCACATTGCGCCCGCCCGACCGCACGCGCTCATCCGCAAAGACGACGTCCGTACCGTGCATTTCAAGCCTGTTGGCAACTGCATCACGCAGCTTCATGCAGGCAGCATAGACACCCGCCGTTGAGCTGTTGGCACCCCACTGGCCACCCGAGCCCGAAGACACGGGAAACGTCGAGTCGCCCAGGCGTACAGAAATCTTGTCGAGCGGCAGCCCCATCATCTCGGCTGCCGTCTGCGCAATGATGGTGTACGTCCCCGTGCCGATGTCGGTCATGTCGGTTTCGACCGTCACGAACCCTCGGCGATCGAGCCTCACTCGTGCACCCGACTTCATCGAAATATTGTTTCTGAACGCCGAGGCGGTGCCCATGCCGACCAGCCAGCGGCCGTCGCGTACTTGCCCTGGACGGGCGTCACGCTTCTGCCAGCCAAACTTTTGGGCGCCCACGCGGAAGCACTCGATGAGCTGACGCTGCGAGAAGGGCCGTTCGGGCTGCTCCGGATCGACCTGGGTGTCGTTGATTCTGCGGCACTCGATCGGGTCGATCTTAAGTTTTTCCGCCATCTCGTCCATTGCGACTTCCAGGGCCATCAGGCCTGGCGCTTCGCCAGGCGCGCGCATCGCGTTTCCCTCAGGTAAATGCAAAGTAGCAAGGCGCATCGCCGTCATGCGGTTCGCGCCAGCATAAATGAGGCGCGTCTGACCGACGGCGGTCTCGGGTTGCCCATTTGGCTGGTCACCGGACCAGCTTTCATGTGCGATGGCGGTGATTTTTCCGTTCGCGTCTGCGCCGATGCGGATGCGCTGGATGGTCGCCGGTCGATGTGTCGTGTTGTTAAAGATGAGCGGGCGCGTGAGCGCGACCTTCACAGGACGGCCCGCGGCTTTTGCGCCAAGCGCGGCCAGCAGCGCGTCGCTGCGCACGAAGAGCTTGCCGCCAAATCCTCCGCCAATGTAAGGCGAAATCAAGCGCACGTTCTCGCTGGGAATGCCGAGCGTCTTGGCGACGTCGCCTGCTCCCCACGCAATCATCTGGTTCGAAGTCCACAGCGTCAATTTGTGGCCGTTCCATGCCGCGATAGAGGCGTGCGGTTCCATCATCGCGTGGCTTTGATCGGGCGTGGTGTAGGTTGCATCAAGGTGCACTGAAGCTGCGGAGAACGCGCCATCGAAATCACCCGTGCGCGTCGCCGGTTCGCCCCAGTAACCAGTCCCTGCCATGTCGGCTGTGTCTTTCGCTGCGGCGAGATCGTAGCTTCCGCCCTCGGCGACATAGTCGATGAGTATCTTCTGAGCCGCGTCGCGAGCCTGTTCGAAGGTGTTGGCCACGACCAGTGCGACCGCCTGGTGATAGTGATCGATTTGCGGCCCACCTAGCAACTTGACCGTATTGAAGTCGCCCTTCGTCAAATTACCGGCATTTTCGGCCGTGACAATCGCAACCACCCCGGGTGCTGCCTTCGCGGCTGTGAGATTCATCGACGTCATTCGTCCGCGCGCGATTGCGGCGCCCACAACGAAGCCATAGGCAGGATCGCGGGTCGAGTCGTGCCATTCGTACGCATAGGTCGCGGTGCCGGTCACCTTGTGACGTCCGTCGATGCGGTCCGTCGCATGACCAATGTGTTTTAGGCGATCGATCGGATTACTGGTGGCGGGGGTATCGAACTTCATTGGCTCACCTCCTTCGCTTCGGTCAGTACCGCGTCCAGCGTGCGCTCTGCCAGCGTTACCTTGTACCCGTTATCGTGCGTCGGCTTGGCATCCGCCATGAGACGCGACATCACCGCGCGCGCGCCATTCGGCAGTTCGGCTTCAGCCGCTTCCATGCGCCATGGCACCGGCGCCACGCCGCCTAGCGCGACGCGGCCCGTGCCATCTTTGCGCACGATTGCGGCGACCGATACCAGCGCAAATGCATACGACGCGCGGTCACGAACCTTGTGATAGATGTGCGTGCCCCCAATGGGCTTCGGCAGAGTGACACTCGTGATCAGCTCTGCGGGTTCCAGCGCGTTCTCCAGATGCGGCGTCTTGCCGGGACGCCGGTAGAAATCGGCGATGGGTATGTTTCTCACCGTACCATCCGCGCGAACGGTGTTGATGATTGCGTCAAGCGCTCGCAATGCAACGGCCATGTCGCCGGGATAGGTGGCGATACAGGCATCACTGCCACCGATCACGGCCAAGGACCGGCTGCTTCCTTGTAGCGCCGGACAGCCGCTACCGGGCGCGCGCTTATTGCACGGGAGGTTGGTGTCGTAGAAGTAGGGGCAGCGCGTGCGTTGAAGCAGATTGCCCGCCGTCGTCGCCTTGTTTCTCAGTTGACCAGACGCACCGGCGAGTAATGCCCGCGAGAGCAAGGGATAGTTGCGGCGCACTGTCTGATTCGCCGCAAGATCCGTGTTGCGCACAAGCGCGCCGACTTGCAGTCCGCCATCGGGCGTCGTCTCGATTCGATCGAAGCCAAGCCCGTTGATATCAATCAAATGAACCGGCGTCTCGATCTGTAACTTCATCAGATCAAGCAGGTTTGTTCCGCCAGCAATGAACTTCGCGCCCGGCGTCTGCTGGGCAGCAGTTGCGGCGGCGGCAGGCGTCGATGGGCGCTCGTAGGTGAACGGCTTCATGCCTGACCTCCCGCGACCGCGGTCATCGCCTCGGCAATGTTGGAGTACGCCCCGCAGCGACAAATGTTGCCGCTCATGCGTTCGCGCATTTCCATGTTGGTCGGACGAGGAGGAGCCAGCAAGTCCGTACTGACGTGACTCGGGACACCGGCCTTGATTTCATCGAGCACGGCGACTGCCGAGCAGATCTGCCCAGGCGTACAGTAGCCGCACTGGAAGCCGTCGTGCTTTACGAATGCCGCCTGCATTGGATGGAGTTTCGCCGGCGTGCCAAGGCCTTCGATGGTGGTGACCTGACTACCGTGATGCATCACCGCAAGCGTGAGACAGGAGTTGATGCGCCGTCCGTCGACGATCACGGTGCAAGCGCCGCATTGCCCATGGTCGCAGCCCTTTTTGGTGCCGGTCAGATGCAGCTGTTCACGCAGCGCATCGAGCAGCGTCGTGCGTGTGTCCAGCGAAAGTTCGCGCGGCACGCCGTTCACATGCAACAGGACCTTCGATGCTGGCACGGTGGCGGCACCCGGCCGGGGTGCTTCGGCGGACATGCTGGAAATCGACACCGAACCGCTGGCGATTGTGGCAGCGCCCATTCCTGCGAGTTTTAGAAGACTTCGCCGAGTGATGTTCAGATTGTCTTCCGCGGCGTTGCAATTTGCGGCGACGCCGTCGTCGTCAACGTGCTGGCTACTAGCGTTCATATTTTTCGCTCCTGGAAACGCGCGCTCGGCGGCGAGCGTGTTCAATTCTCCAACTATAAGGGCGCCAAGCCGGCCGATTCATGATCCGTATTCATAAGCCCGATGAGTTTTCAGGGATTAATCCCATTGACAGCCTGCTGTAAATTAGCACCTTGGTCGAGCCTTTTTTGCTTCGCAAAGGCGCCGCTTTCGCCGCATCTAAGCATTAATTTTCTTTCCAATGACCCGATCCAACCTATCGAACAAACAGGTATGGGGCGCTGTGCTTTCCATGTCGCTCTGTGCCTTCGCCCTCGTCGCATCAGAGTTCTTGCCCGTCAGCCTTCTGACGCCCATCGCACATGAGCTTTCCCTAAGCGAAGGGCAGGCGGGCCAGGCGATTTCTGTGTCGGGATTTTTTGCGGTTCTGACGAGCCTTTCTGTGTCAACGTTGACGCGACGTTTTGACCGAAAAAAGGTAATGCTCACGCTGACAGCGCTGATGGTAGCCTCGGGCGTTCTCGTGTCCGTGGCGCCCACCTACACTGTTTTGATGCTTGGCCGCGCACTCCTCGGTGTCTCAATTGGCGGATGCTGGTCGATGTCCACGGCCGTGATGATGCGCATCGCACCCGATGCTTTCGTGCCGCGTGCGATCGCGGTAGTGCAGGGCGGCAGTGCGCTTGCGACGGCAGTCGCCGCACCCGCGGGAAGTTTCCTTGGCTCGATCATTGGATGGCGAGGTGCCTTTTTCTGCGTCGTGCCGCTTGCCGCCATTGCGCTAATCTGGCAAGCGCTCACCTTGCCGAAATTACCCGTGCAGCGCCAAGCGCAGACTAGGCGCGGCGTACTTCAAATAATCAGCGACCGTGAGGTCTTATGCGGAGTCGGCGCTGTCGCTCTGTTGTTTATGGGGCAATTCTCGCTGTTCACCTACTTGCGTCCCTTTCTTGAGACGGTGACGAAGGTAGACGTGTCAATTCTGTCTTTCATGCTGCTCGTGATCGGCGCCGCAGGGTTGGGCGGCACAGTTTTCGTCGGCTCGATAATCAAGCGGAATCTGCATGGCGTGTTGATCACGATTCCCTTGCTTATGAGCGGCATTGCCGTCGCGCTAATGTTTTTTGGCGAATCGGTTGCGACGACCGCGGTATTGCTGGCCGCGTGGGGTTTGATCGCTACCTCAGCACCCGTCGGTTGGTTCACGTGGCTATCTGAAACGCTCCCCGGCGATGCAGAAGCCGGCGGGGGCCTGATGGTTGCGGTTATCCAGCTTGCTATCACGCTCGGCGCGACGCTCGGCGGTCTGCTTTTCGACAGCAGCGGATATCGCGCGACGTTTGGTCTCTCAGCCGGGCTGCTTCTGGCCGGTGCGGTGCTGGCGGCGGTCGCATCGCGCGTTCGATGCGAAAACGCAGGAAGGACGGCGTCACGCGTTACGGGGCAAGCTTAAGCTAGTCCCAAGGCAGTAGCGGCCCTACTTTACAGCGGCTGTTTCAACGCTTCCAAGACGACAGAGAATGCTTTTGAACTCTGACGTCGGCTCGGGTAATAGGCGTGAAGGCCCGGAAACGCCGGGCACCAGTCGCGCATCACCGGCCGCAATTCACCGCTCTGGATGTGCGGTAGCACGGCGTCCTCGGGAACGAACGCCAAACCGTAGCCGTCGATCGCGGCCCGGATCATTTGCGGTTGCGAGTTGAAAATGGTCTGTCCGCTCACGCGGGCTTGAACCGAACGCTTCCCTTTCTGAAGTTCCCAGGCATAAAGGCCTTTGGTCGTCGTCAGGCGCAGCGCGACGCAGTCGTGCTTGAGCAGGTCTTCCGGTGAGCGTGGCAATTGCCGGCGTTCAAAATACGCGGGCGAGCCGACGATGGACATACGAATGTCCGTGCTGATGCGCACGGCGATCATATCTTTGGCAACCTGGTCGCCAAACCGTATGCCCATGTCGTATCGGTCCTCCACGATGTCGACGAGCCCGTAGTCGACTGTCATTTCCACCTGTATTTCCGGATAATCGCGCAGCACCCTGCGCACCTTCGGCCAAACGATGGCGTCGATCGCGTGATCGGTGGCGGTGATGCGAACGATGCCTGCAGGTCTTTCCCTTGACTCTGACAAGGCCGATAGCTTGGCATCGATTTCCTCAATTCTCGGCGCGGCGGTTCGAAAGAGATCCTCTCCGGCTTCGGTCATCGACACACTGCGCGTCGTCCGTGTGAGCAAGCGAATGCCCAGCCGCGATTCCAGGTCACGAATCGTATGGCTCAGTGCGGACTGGGAGACCCCAAGCTTCGCGGCAGCACGTGTAAAGCTGCGCTCCCGCGCGACTGCGAGAAAGACGAGGATGTCGTTAAAGTTTTCACGTGCCATTGCGCCAGGCGCCCGGTGTAGTCGAATTTCAATCCGCGCACCGAACTCTTCGTGCGCGAACCCGCTGCCTCCGCGCCCCAGACTCATGAGCCGGGGTCATGACAACAGCGGTGGTGCGCCACTTTAATCAGACACGGTCATCAATGTAAAGCGCTTCAACGAATTCCACCTTCGTTGTCGGGAAATCCTAGGCAATGTTCACGGGTAACCATTGACGAGGAGTTTGATAGCGATCGTCTGCGATTGATCATGCACTTACGTGTTGTCGACGTTGAAGAAAAATTGCCACGGCAGCGGCGCAGCCAACTATCGCGGCGCTGGCTAGGAACACTGAACGCAGGCCGGCGTGTCCGCCGACCCATCCAAGGAACGGGCTGCCTAGAGCCATTGCCACATCGAGAAAGGCCGTATAGAGACCCATCGCCATGCCGCGATCGTTGGGTGCGATCGTGCGAACTGCTTCGACGCCGAGCCCTGGGTAGACGAGTGAATAGCCGACGCCTGAGAGGGCGGCGCCTAGGGACGCGAGCAGCGTTGTCTTTGCTAGCCACATGATTAAAAGGCCAGCTACCTGCACGATGACGAATATGAAGGCAACTCGTGCGCCTCCTAACCGGTCTGGAAGATGCCCAGCGATGGTGCGAGCCGCGATCAATGCAACACCGAAAGCGGTAAAGGCCATCCATATCGGCTGCCAATGCATGTCCGCGAAGTAAAGCGAACTGAACGCCAAGATCGCGCAGTACCCCATGCTGGCGAGCGCCGCGCCGAGTCCGGGGAGCCAAACGGCTCTCACGATGGCATTGAAAGAAGCGTGCTGTCCGTGACCGGGCAGTACCGCGGCCGGGGTCCGGCTCACATATGCGAAGACGAATAGTGGCAGAAGGGCGGTCATCAGTGCTATCGCGACGAACCCAAATGATGTGTAAAGAATGGACCCGAGAGGACCGCCCAGCGCCATCGCTGCAAACATCGCAGTTCCGACCCAAGCGATCACTTTGCCAGCATGCTGCCTTTCAACGAGACCCATCCCCCAGGCGATGCCACCGGTGATAATGAAGCTCTCGGCGCCGCCGAGAACCGCACGACCTACGAGCAGAATCGCGACAGAAGCCGTGGGTGCCTTTAGGACTACTAGCGACAGAAGGTACAGCAGCCCGGCGGCCCCGGCGGCGAGTAGGCCGACGAAGACGCTGCGCTTTGCACCGCGCCTGTTAGAGTATGAACCCGCCCAAATGCGTGAGAGCAGTGCCGCTGCGAACTGTGCACCCGCCACGAGGCCAACAACCAGTGGTCCGAAGCCGAGATCGTTTGTGACATGTAGAGGCAGTACGGGGAGCGCCACGCCAATGATCAGGAAGCCGGCCAGCACAGCACTCATTCTCGGGAACAGGGTTGCAACAACCAAATGCCCGGCTGAACTCTTTAAACGGGATTCGAACATGATCCTTGTCTTCACCCTCCCTTCTCGTGGGCGATCTGACCACTTCTGCGGTATTGGCGAGCAAGTGGGTTCGCATGCCCAGTCCGCAGGCCCACTCGAACGTCATGCTTGCACGTAGGACGCGCTGGGTCGGCGGCAGAGCGTCATCAAACGATCCGCTCCGTGTCACCGCTATACCGGGCGTTCACACGGCAAGCCTGCCTCGCGGAGCGTTTCAATTACTGACCGACGACGAAGTGGAGTTGCTTGCGCCCTCAACGCGCCGGGCACCCGATTGCTTCTGCGTGTCGCGCGAACTGCCAAAACTATACGTATCGATGCCGTGCGCGGTCTGCTCGGCAGCAAATGTTTGCGCGCTCGGTCCCTGCTGTGAGCTCGGCGCACCGACCGCCGGCCGGTAAAACGGAGCCGGACCGTAGCCGCTAGCGAAAACCGACCCAGCGAATGCACTGGAAGCGATAAAAAAGAGAGTAGCGAATACTTTGCGGTTCATGACGCGCTCCAAGATGGGTTGATATTTGACGAGAAACACGGCAGCGGTCATACCAGGCTGTCAGCTTCATCGCGATGACTCAAGCGTATACCCTTGCTATCGCGTTTTGAACGCAACACGGTGCATGGGCTTATGAACTCAGTTCATCAATCAACTTCCCGTCTTCTTTCGGGAACCGTCAATGAGGAGCTTGCCGGTTTGGTTGTCGCGTCCGATCGGCTGTGGGGCGGATTAGCTACATTCATCGACGCGTGTTATTTGATGAGGGGCGGTGGAAGAGAAACCAGCCGGCCTCATTATCCTGATAGACAACACTGACAGCGTTTCCCCACACCTGATTGACATAACTAAAGTTGTCCCTATTTTCTCTCAAGGGCGATACTCGCTCTTATGATCCGAGTTCGGCTTCAGTTGACTGGCTTGCGAAACCGTTCAAAGTGCGTAAGATGTAGCACAGTTGTGACACTCCAAACGGAACTACTATGTCTACGACAACGCTTCGCCTGCCGCCGGACCTTCGCGACCGCATCTCGAAGCTTGCGGAAGAGTCAGGAAAGACCGCGCATAGCTTTATGTTGGAGGCGATCGCCGAACGGGTCGCCAACGAAGAGTTGCGGCGTGGATTTATCAGTGATGGCAATGCTCGACTGGTGAAGATGCTGGACGTAGGCGTCGGAATCGAGTGGGCCGAGATGCGCGAGTATCTTCGCGGACGGGCTGCCGGAACTGACCCGAGCCCGCCGAAGGCGAAGAAATGGCGCGACTGATTCTTGCACCAGACATTCGTGAAGATTTCGATCGCATTTTCGACTTTCTTTTCGAGCACACGCCGCAGCACGCTGCAAAACGCATAGACGATATCGTATCCGCGCTCGATATTCTTCAATCAAGTCCGCTGATCGGACGGCCAGTTGACGGTGTCCACGGAATACGCGAGCTCGTGATATCAAATGGAGCCCATGGCTATCTCGCACTGTATCGATTTGTGCCCGAGATAGACACCGTGTTCGTTGCGGCCATTCGCAGCCAACGGGAGTTGAGTTATCGGCGCAGCGAATGATTACCGGCCCAGGAAAACGGCGAACGACACAACATTATCGATGAAGAAGGTGGCTGGCCATCTTAGATCGCGCGGACATCCTCACTCTTGCGCATTCCCGCGTCGCTGTTGATATTGATGTTGCCCGATAAGTTTACATAAAGCGATTTATCAATTTTTCGTGAAACAGCTAACTAATCGGATTTTTTATTTCACAACCCGCTTCTTGGAACAACCCTGAGCACTATGCTTGAACTGTGCGTATAATGTGCATCACGGATCGCCGCCGGGAGCCCAAGAAATGAACGCTGAGACCTTTGCCGACGTACTGGAGTCTGCCCGAGAAGAGGGAACGTCCCGGTTTTCGGCGGTCAATCTCGCCAACGTGCTCGGCCTGCAGCAGCAAGATTTGGCCACCATTGCCGGCGTGCACCGAAATACGCTGCGCACGCACCCTGAGTCGCCGAGACTGCAAGCCGCCCTGCGTGACCTGATGCGGGTGGTGTCGGCGGCGGTCGCGGTCCAGCCAGACGTCGAGCGTGCGGTGTTCCTCATCAAGAACCATCCCATTCCGGCGTTTCGCCATAAGACGATCCTCCAGTTGGCCCAAGATGGCCGGATCGAGGATGCGATCGATTACCTGGAGTCGATCAGCGCAGGTTTCGTTGGATGATCCTCACCGATCTGCCGAAGGGAACCACGCTCTATCGCGCTCACACTCCGCGCTGGGCCGCCCGTCCGATGAGCGGCGCGGGCGCCGCGCTGAAGGGTGGACGCTTCAACCGCGAAGGGGTCGAGGCGCTATACCTGTCGCTAGAAGAACTGACCGCGCTGCGCGAATACCAGCAGGCTTCCCCTTTCCTTCCGCCCTGCACCATTTGCTCCTACGTCGCCGAGCTTCGGGACCTGGTGGACCTACGGCAACTCGACCAAGGAAATTGGGATGAGCTTTGGCACGACTGGCGCGAGGACTGGCGGTATTGGAAGTTCGACCAACACATTGAGCCGCCGAGCTGGGTATTAAGCGACCTGGTCCGGGACCTCGGCTACACGGGGATTGTTTTTCCGAGTCAGGCGCATGCTGGCGGCACTAACATGATGATTTTCACCGATCGACTCGGCGCCGGGAATTCGATCGAGGTGAATGACCCCGGTGGGCAGCTTCCTAGCGATCAATCAAGCTGGCGACGATAGGCCCCGGCGCTCACTCGTACTCCCTCAGATGACAGGCGGGGCAATCATACTTCGTTTGCGGGTTTGAGCGACGTTTAGTCTCGCCGTGACCCTCACGCGTTGAGCGGACGAGCCGCCGTGACGGTTCGTCGGCGCCCGTCTGGATGGGACGTAGATGCTGTACCCCCGGTTTTACCCATTAAACGCAAGCGTGCTAATACGAATTATCACCATTGAAGCGGGGCGGTTGCGGGCGCATGCGGGTTCGAAAGCCGTCAATTCCGCCGTGGTGCGACAGTCGCTGCAAGGCGCACCCTTGCAGCGGAAAATTGACCTTGAGCCAATTGCGCTTCGGTTGCCTGCAACGCACGCGAGAAGCCAAAAGTTGCTGCAAAAACGCGAACACATCCGCTAAAAGAATATAAATAGTCGATACGGAGGTCCATACGGAGTCAAATGCGCTGGGGCGCTGCATGTAGCGCCGAATTCGCCAACCGTCGCCAACCGTGACGGACTGGCGAACTCGCGACGCATGCAGGCCGGTCTAATTCGTAGCCGAACGAGCCCCGTGCAGCGCCTACTCGCTGACGAAGCGAAGGGTCGGATAGTAAGGACTATCCGACCCTTCGTTTGCGGACACTGGCCCTAATTAAGGTGGATCTTTGTGTTCCTACGCCGCTCGGAACGTGAACGGCGCCCTGACCGTCGATGACCTGCTGCGAGCCACCTCGACGACGCATTAACAGCCCTCTATATGAGACGGACCGGTCGAGCCGTCGAGCGCGCGAGAGGATCGCCGAAATCGCCGCACCGACGGACGATGAGCCGAGGTTCGTAAATGTAGGCGCTCGCATGCTTCGGCAACCACCTTGCGCTATGCTGAGGGTCGGCATGGGCGATGCCGTTGCTTGCCTGAAAACGGCGGTTTCTCGCCGCTCGTCCCTTCTCAGCGCCTCGCGCTCGACAAGCGACTGCCGCAGAACGACGATGCGCTTTATCGATGACCGTATGAGTTGGGTTGTCTTCAACGCCACCCGGTAGGAAAACCGCGATATTTCTTTTGAATCAGATGACAACAGCGACTTTCATGGAACCGGTGGTTGCGGAGGATGGCAACACCGTCATTTTCACGATCGAGGCATCCGGACGGCCGGTTACGGCAATGATCTCGAGAGCCGCGCTCGAACAGCACTTCTGGCTGCGATCTGATGCGGACGCGAACCACATGTTGCGAACGTTCGCCGACGGACGCCATCGCATCGTCGCCGTGGCCGAGCGCCTTGCGTTGCGGAGTGGGGCGGCAGAGTTGAAGCTCGACTCAGCTGATTTCAGGCGGTGAGCGTTTTCTTAGTGAAACTGCGAGGCGACACAGCAGTTTTCAACCTGCGGACTTTCGGGGGCCCGATACGAACGCTTGCGCTTTCATCTGGGATTACTTCCGGGCGAATCCGAGGTGGTTGAATCTCATCAACAACGAAAATCTGTATGAAGGGCGGTGCCTCAAGCGGTCGCCGAGACTGACCGAGGCGATTTCGCCCGTGATCGACTTGGTGCGCGCGACTTTGGCGCGCGGGGCAGCCACTGGGATTTCCGGGCCGCTGTGAACGCGCTGGATTTCCACGTCACGCTGGCGTCAATGGGTTACTACTCGGTTTCCAATCGGTTCACGCTGAAAGCGTTTGTCGGACGGGACTACACGAACCGTCGTGTCATCGAGGCGGTGACTGAGTTGCAAGTCGAGAGATGCTGATTGCATATTTGCGGCCGGCGCCGCCAGGCGCATCGCCTGAGCTTCGCGTCTTCCCCGGAAGTTACTGCCACTGCCGACGCATGATCGACGGACGACCGATCGGTCCGATACTGCCGACGAGTTCGCTCGCTGCTTCGCGTCGCTTCGCGGGCCTTGACCGGCGAGGTTGCCGAGATCGCCGCCGCGATGACGGTCAAGTTCTCCACCGGTAAGGCTTCACGGCGCGGTCAACGCGTCTTGACGTCTCGAGACTTCAGGCGTGGGCGAATGCACGCGGCCGGATCAGAACAACTGGCTCTCAAGCGGAAGCAGATTGGCCAGTTTGACGGCCGTCAGTCGCTCGCGCCCATCGGGATGAATCGAGCGGATCATGACGCGCTGACCGCGCGCCTAACCTAAAATCTCGACGATGCGATCCCGGTAATGCGCCAGCGTGCCGCGTGACGGTTTTCGCTTCGTGCGAAGGCGAGTCGATGAGGGCATAAGCGTAGCGGTAGCATGTGTCGCTCCGATTATGCCAAGCTTTCGCCTGCCGCGCGTATCCGTCGACGCACACCGGTACACCGACAACTAGGCCTATGGTGAAGTCGCATGCCAGCACATAAATGGACTTTCGCGCCTCGCTTCAGACGCTCGGCGTTCGGGTGGAGATCGGCGCTGCCGATCCAGCGTATCAAAGAAGCGATATCTGAAATCCGTTCTGCCGCGCGCAGCGATCCGGTGCTGGGCGCAGAGGGCGCAGTCCTGCTGCTCGAAAAATTGTCGCCTGCACTCGAGCAGGTGGACAGTTCCTCGGGCGCTTTGGGCAGCGCCGTCAGTCGCGCAATCGATGCGCTGGTGCCGGTGATCGCCGCGGCCGACTTGCCGCAAGCGGTGCGGGAGCGCTGGTTGGAACGGCTGTTCGAAGCGTTACAAGAGGACCAGATGCCGTACATCGAGAGTTTGGGCGAACACTGGGGCACTTTATGCGTCACGCCCGAGCTCGCTTCTCGATGGGCAGACCAATTGCTGCCGCTCACGCGGCATGTTTTGCAGGCGGACGAGTACGGATTTTTCGTCGGGACGATACCGTGTCTGAGCGCATTGCACGCGGCCGGCCGCTTCGATGAGGTGCTGGAGCTTGTCAGCCATGACCGACTGAAGTTCTGGTGGTATTGTCGGTGGGCGGTCGAGTCCCTCGTTTCGCTCGGTCGCCCAGGCGACGCGATCAGTCTGGCGGAATCGAGCCGTGAACTCAACGCCCCGGAAGGCGCCATCGCACGGCGTTGCGAGGCGATTCTTCATGACTGTGGGATGGCCGAGGAGGCTTATCAGCGCTACGCGCTCGCTGCCAATCGGGCAGGGACCTACCTTGCGACTTTTCGGGCAATCGCAAAGAAGTATCCCGATCGTGCGCCGCAAAGCATTCTTGCCGACCTCATTGAATCGGAGCCTGGCTCGCTAGGCAAATGGTTCGCCGCAGCGAAAGACGCGGGTTTGTTGGATATTGCGCTTTCGCTTGCGAAGAATCACCCGACAGACCCCAAAACGCTCACGCGCGCGGCGCGCGAATATGCAGTGAAGCAGCCGTCATTCGCAATGGCCTGCGGACTGTGCGCTTTGCGATGGATGGATGCAGGCTACGGTTACGAGATAGCGCCTATCGATGTGCTCGACGCTTACGACGCGACGGTCAAGGCCGCGGCGGCAGCGGGCGTTCCGGCGCCGGACGTGCAGGCTCGTGTGCGACAACTCGTCGGAGCGCCTTCCTCGATTATCGCGAAGGTGCTCGCAACAAAACTGGCCTGACCTCCGCACTGCGGACGCGACGAACCGGGCGGCTGCATTGAAGCCGACGCGCCGACCCAGTCAGAGCATTACTGCTTTGTGTAGTAGCTCGAGTGCCGTCAACTCGTCTAACCGACCGGTGCGCGCTTTGCCCGCCAGCGTCTTGAGCAGCGCTTCCGCTATTGGCGAGATACCGTCCAGACCCTGCAGACTTGTCGCCGAAGCGGGTGGAAACTCAGCGTTCGCGAGTGCGCGTGCCGGTACGCGGTCACCGTCGCCTTCCACGGCGTGTGCATCGGTTGTCGCGGGTTGTTCGGTCTCGTTCGTCGCGAAGGCCCCCGCCATCCTTACACTACTGATTTGAGGCTCGGTTAGAATCGGGGCCTCTTCACTCTCCGGGGTAGCCGACGGCGTCTCGCTTGCCCGTGGAGTAGGAGCCGATACGTTCAGTGCGCCGGCGTCAACGGTGGCTGCGCGAGACGCTTGCTCTTGAGCGCTCGCGCGAGCGCGTGACGCGGGCGCGAGTAAAACTGAGACGGACCCGGGAATTTCCGCTTCGGAACGCGGCTGGTCCAACCAGCCAGTTCGCAAACCAAGCCGCTCCGTAAAGCGGTTCGCCTCTGCCTCGTCCATGCGCTTCTTGCCGTGCAGAACGCCCATGTGGTCTTCATCGCATCAAGACATTCAGCCGGACCACCAAAAATAAGCTTGGTCGAAGCGGAAAGCATCAGGTTCACACTCGCGCCGAAGTCTTCGATCACATATCCTCCGGCGCAAAGCGCAGGCTGCCCGACCGCCGACGGCTTCCGCGAAACGCGCTCAATCAAGGGTTCGGCGCTCGACCGATACCCGAATACTGGTTTTCCAAGCGCGACGGCAAAACCGATTTCGAAAGCGGTCCCGCTGTCGGGTTCACCTGGACCACGAAAATCATTGATGTTTGCCATGACGAGATCGGCCGACCGGATCGCCTCGACGTTAGCGCGGTAGATCCAATGAGCCGCGTCTTCGCGCTGGAGCGAAGCGGGCACGTCACCATCAAGCGGATAGAGACCAACGAAACCGCGTTCTCGGCAGAGTTGCTTCAAATGCTCGCCGTGCTCTCGCGCGTCCGTGCGGAACACGTCGAAGCCTGCCAGATAGATTCGCGGCTCACGTGCGGCGTGCTCGATGGGCAGGGGCGAGGGCGCGAGCTTTCCCTCCCGCACGCGTTTTTTATCCGCGCGACCTGGCGCCGCGCCGCGAGTACGCTCTTTCCAAGCCGTGCCGCAACTTCCTCAATCGAATACCCATGGTCGAGTTGCTCTAATAGTTTCGCCTGTGATTGAGTCGGCCGCCGCATCTGCTTTTCGGGTCCTTTTCGGTTAAATGCCCCTTCGAGGCAAGGAACAACTCCATTGTGCCGGGGAAAAGCGTGTGTCAAGGCTGACGGCCGTCCACTCACCATCGCCCGGGCGCGAGATGTTGGAGCGGCAGCTCACCTTGCGAGAGCGCGAGGTTAAGCGCTTCGTTTTGCTCCGGCGACAGGCCCCGGGCATCGACGCTTCCCGCGCTAGACAGCGTCAAGCAGCACGGCCGGTCAGCGACAACTATTTTGGCCGGTCAACGGGTGTAGTTGTCGCTGGCTAATTCATAGTTGTCGCGCCTCCATCGTAATTGTCGTTGGGTAATTGTCGCCGGCGCGCGCTCTGTTTGTCGCTGGCCTTTCGACGGCGATAGCTTTCCACATTCAGTTCAAAGATCGTCGAGTGATGGACAAGCCGGTCGATGGCTGCGACCGTCATGCCGGGGTCGGGGAACACGTCATTCCAGCCAGAGAACGGCTGATTGGCCGTTATTAAAAGACTTTTGCGCTCATACCTCTCGGCGATCAGTTCGAACAGTACGCTGGTTTCGGCCTGGTCCTTGCGCGCATACGACAGGTCATCCAGGACGATGAGATCGAAGCGATCGAGCTTCGCGAGCGCGGATGGCAGCTGCAGGCTCTGGCGTGCAGCCTGCAGCTTCTGGACGAGTTCGCTGGTGCGCGTGAACAGCACCCGGTAGCCAGCGTCGATCAGCGCGTGCCCGATGGCCGATCCCAGATGACTCTTACCGGCACCAGGCGGCCCGAACAGGAGAATCGTGGCGCCTTTCTCCAGCCAGGATTCCCCGGTTGCCAGCGCGGTGACATGCGCCTTCGAGACCATCGGCACCATGCCGAAGTCGAAGGTAGCAAGTGTCTTGGTCGGGTCCAGATGCGACTCGGTTCGGTGGCGCTCGATGCGTCGTTTGGCGCGTTCGGCCAGTTCGTGCTCGAGCAATGCGCCGAGCAGCCGTGAAGCCTGCCAGCCTTCCTTGTCAGAGCGTTCCGCGAACTCGGGCCACAACCTGCCGATCGTGGGCAGGCGCAGCTCGTTGAGCATCAGGGCCAGACGACCGTTCTCATAGGCGGGTGCGTTCATGCGGCCGCCTTGTCGAGCAGTTCGTCATAGACTGCGATGGGAGGCATCTCGACCACCACCTCGGGACACAGCGCCTCACGCGGAGCGAATTCGTCGCGCAACTGTTTCAGGTCGGGCAGTTCGCCGACTACGAGCAACGCATCAAGCCGCTGCGCCAGCAACGCTTCAACGCCGTGGTGTCCTGCAAGTTCGAGCAACCCTACCATGGTCTTGCATGCCTGACGTTGCGTCAGTTGCGCCTCCAGCCGCTCCCAGGTTCGGCGGTAGGCATCGCGCGGAAACAGCGCGTCGCGAAACGCAAGTCCCCTGAACGCCTGAGGCTTGCGCTTGAGAGAATCGATGAAGTGACGGTAATCCAGCGCGTGGCGGTTGTCGGCGGCACGGGAGCCTCGCGGCGTACTGTGCACCAGCGCGCCCGACAGATAGCAGTCGAGCCGGTCACCGTAGAGACGCACCTGCAGGCGGTGGCCGATCAGGCGCGACGGCGCGCTGTACAGGATGCCGCGCACGGTGAACGTGCTGCAACGGGTCACGAGCGCCTCTTCCTCGACGAAGTCAGTCGTACGGCGTTCAGGCAAATCCTGCAACTGTGTGCGCTCAATGCGAAACGCCGCGGCGTTGCGCCGGTTCCGGCGCATCACCACTTCACGGATGAATTCATCGTAGGCCGCCCGGTCAGCGAAGTCGCGATGGCCGCGCAGCATCAGGGCCTGGTCGACCGCTTCCTTCAGATACCGATGCGAGGATTCCACGCTGCCGTTCTCGTGGCCCAAGCTGCGGTTATTGCGCGTGCCCTCCATGCCGTAATGGTCGAGTAACGCCGCATAACGTGTCGTGAAGTCCTCCTGCTCCTGCAAGTTCTTGAAGGCGGCCGACAGGCTGTCAGAGCGATGTTCGTGCGGGCTGCCGCCCGCCTGCCATAGCGCGTTCTGCAATCCCGCAGCGAGGGCCTCGAAACTCTCGCCGCCCTCAACAACGTTCGCATACTCCCAGCGCGAGAACGCCAGTACGAAGTGATACAGCCGGTGGCCGAACGGGGCGCCGCCGATCGTCACGCACAGCTTGCTCATATCGGTGAAGTCCGATAGTCCGCGCACGCCGGGCTGATGCTCCTGGGGGAAGAACACCTCCTGGCTAGGCCCTTCGAGTGCCCGCCACTGGCGAATACGTCGCTCCAGCGTGCGACGCATGCTATCGGGATATCGATCCGGGTGATCATCCTGCAGCTTGCGCAAGATCGTGATGCCCATCAGGTTGGGCGCGTTGCGCAGCAACGGTACGACTTCGCTGTCCCATACGTCGACGAAGGGATCAGGGCGGGTCCGCCATGATTGGCGTGGCTTCTGGGCAACGTGGCATCGCGCTCGATGCGGCGTGCCGTACGCACGCTGATGCCGGTCTTGGCGGCCGCGACTTCCTGCGGATGGTGTTTGCGCTTGTTCATGTAGAGACGAACCTGTTGGTCGGTAATGCGGGTTCCAGACATGAGCTGACCGCTTTTTATTTAAGCTTCGATCAGCCCATCCTAAAGCCCCGTCGACCTGGCGCCGCCGGTGGTTCGTCGTCTCCGGCGGCTACGCCGCCTCCAACTCCTCACCACCGGCCAAAACAATCGTCAACGACCGGCCAAGACAATTGTCGCCGCCCACCGCGCCTTCAAAATCAGCTTCCCGTACACATTTGCGAGAACACGCGCAAGAGGACAGAGCGCTGCGTCCTCGCCTGCCTGTTGCCGTGCGCGCCAATAGTTGATTGCTTCCTCGACTTGGCGGATTTCGTAGCGACTCATGTTCTTGCCTTTGGGGATCTCGCGGCTCTCTCGCCGGGTGCCTCGCGGATCAGCTTGTGCAATTTCGCGCGGCTGAACAGGATCGTGCCATTTGGCATCGATCGCCATTTGCACCACTTCGTCCGAGCAGATCGGAAAAAAATGAGATCCGGCGATTCAACAAAAAGGGGCTCGTTTCCGGGCCCCCTTTTTTCATCCTCCGGTCAGCACCCTGACAGCGTATCGGACTGCGTCCAATTCATTCTCAGTGGCCCGCTCTCCGTTAAATTTGAACGCTCTCGCTCTGAACGAGAGGTTCTTCATCTGGTCGGCGAGCGCCACACCCGGACGCTCAAGACTGGAGATGAGGATCTCCGTTTCCCAGCCACGAACGGTTGAAGTGATAGGCACTGCATAAACGCGCCCGGTTACCTCATTGAAACCGTACTCGGACAGGACGAGAACGGCGCGATACCCGTCCTGCTCGTTGCCCTTACTCGGCCCGATGTGGAGCCGAATGATGTCGCCTGCTTCCGGAACTTCGTCTCGCATTCTCGATTACCATCTGTCGAATCGCGTCGGATCGTCGGGTCCACCGAGCTCCGAACCCTGCGGTTCGCCAAAGTCGATTTCGTCGTGCGGCACGAGCTTGCCCTCCCGGTGCTGCTGTATAAATCGTTCGAGGGAAAAGCGTCGAATCGCGGTGTGCGGCCGGACCAGAACTTGTCCGTCGGCCACCTGAACATCGACTTCTTGGCCTTCGGTGAACTCAGCTTCGAGCGCAATGTTGGCCGGGATGCGAACCGCAAGGCTGTTCCCCCAACGCTTAAGGATTTGAACGGCCATTGCACTTCTCCTGGTAGCACCTCATGTGAACGGGCCGTTTATAGGCTCACGTTTTTGATACTGCGTTCCTCGGTTGGTACGAGTCGATACTTCGTTGATACACTTCTTATATTACGCGCTGCAAAGAAAGGTGTCAACGCCGTCGAAACGCGCGTTGCTACATGCTCAAGGAATTACTAAAGTGCCCGAAGTAGTTAGGCACATACGAAAGTTCGGTAGAAACAATTATGCCAAGTCAACCAATCTGACACGACTCGCCTGGCCCCCGTCAGTACCCCGTTCCAGTCATTGCTCATCGGAGTTCAGCGCGGATCGATAGTCTTGGCCACCATAAAACACGCCGATTACCGATACGACCTCGTCGTCAATCGGGTAGGCAATGATTGCACGCTTGCGGAAGTGCGTGATTCGAAGCCCGGGCAGCACGTCTTCGCGCGGGACCCCACGCGCAAGAACGTCTCTAGCGTCATGCAAAAGTCCACGATAGCGTCGACGTATCGCGCGGCCGTGCTGGGCGCACCTGCTTCCGCAATCCTTTCTTCGAGTAACGGCAACTGAGTCAGTGCCTCGGGCGCAAATCGGACCTGCCAATTCATCCGCGCTGCGCCCGCGATTTCTTGAGTTCAGCACGTACCTGGTCAGCAGACAACGCTCGCCCAGGTTCGTCGCGGAGCGCCTGCGCGGCCGGAACGACTTCTTCGCGCAGCCACACTTCGACAGCCCGGTCTCTTTCACGAAGCGTTCGCAGTGCGTCGCGAAGCACTTCGCTGTCGGATGCGTAGTCGCCGCGCGCCACTTTCTCGCGGACGAACTCCGCCATTTCATTAGGTAGCGTAATGCTCATCTGCTGTGTCGTACGCATCGCCGACCTCCTTTTGGATAGGATTTAATCCTACTCTGCGGCGCCGTACAGCGCAACGTCGGCCGAATTCAAGTGTCGAGGCTAGATACAAATGTCCGGGTCCGGGCTAAGTTGAAATGTCCGGTTTTGGGTCGAGAATTATCTCTGTAGAAGTCAGTTTCACCACCGCGGCTCGTTGCATTTCGGCGCTTCTCAAGATCATCGCGTTCAGGTCAATTGGCTTGAGTTCGCGTTGCTTGCGCGTGTTGTTGGCCCGCATCTTCGGCTTTACCGGTTCGCCCTGGTTGGTCCTCGAAGGCGACCCCGAGATTCGCCGGTTGTCGCGCTCCGTCTGTACTTGTCGCGACAGCGCGAGGACGTGACCAAGGCGCTTATTGTCAATCTCGGCGCCTTGGTCTACATCCGAGAGCCGATCGTACTGGCGATAGGCCAGGGCAGTGCCGTTCGCCACCAGTTCGATGCGACCGTCCGGGTATTCGTACACGTCAAGATAATGGTGAATCAGCGCTCGGGTCACAGGCGAATCATCGAGCAAATACAGCACCCGATCGTATTGGACGGTCAGTGTGTTCGATACGCAGCGCGATGCGCGAGACGTTAGAACAGCATCCAGATCCTCGTCATGGCGCAGTGACCGGTGTGCGTCGAAGTCACTCTTTGGCGCCTTGCCAAAGCGGCCATTGAAATCAGCGATAAAGTGGACCGCATAAGCATTGGCGGCCTCCTGTGTGCTGATTCCGCGCAACCGCAACTCCTTCACGAGCCGGTCCTGCAAGGTGAGATTGGCCCGCTCGACGCGGCCCTTCGCCTGGCTGCTGTTGGCGCAAAAGGTATCGATATTGAGCTCGTACAAGGCTCGGCCGAACTGCGTGATTCCCTTGTCGGCAGTGGCTTTGCCGCGATTGGCCGAGAACACGCTCGCTTTGTCGCTGTAAAGTGCCATGGGCTTGCCATGCTGTTCGATATAGCGCCGCGTTGCCTCGAAATAGCTAAAGGTCGACTCCGTCGCGGTAAAGTGCAGCGTCATCAGACGACTCGTCGCGTCGTCGATAAACACGAGTAACGTGCAGGCGGGCGCGCGGTCCTCGAACCACCGATGATCGCTGCCGTCGATCTGGATCAATTCGCCCAGACACGCGCGCCGGTTCCTCGGCTGGTGGATCTTGGGTGGACGTTGTCGGCGTGGCGTCCACAAACCTGCGTCGATCATCAAGCGCCTGACCGTCTCCTTGGCCAGCCTCAGGCCGTGGCATTCGCGTAGTTTCTCGCAGGCGAGCGTCGGGCCAAAATCCGCATACCGCTCCTTGATGATTGCCACGGCTCGCACCGTCAATCCATCATCAATCCGGTGATTACTCGGCTTGGCGCACCGACCCGAAATCAACCCACGCGGTCCTTGCTCACGCAGGCGTGCCGCGAGGCGTCGAACCTGGCGCGTCGTCAACGACAGCCGCTCAGCGGCACGCCACGGCTTCAACAGACCGTCGACGACGGACTGAATCACCTTGAACCGGTCCAACTCGCGCATCGTCATGGTAATGCCATCCGTCGCAGCCATTGCAGCCTCCGGCGCCGAAGGGTCGACGCCGGGTAAGCTTAAGCCGCCCGAAAGCGGACATTTGAATCTGGCTCAAAGCGGACATTACAACTTAGCTGCTACAGTCAAAAAGTTGATAAATAGGTTTATGTAAAATTATCGAGCAACATCAATACCAACAGCGACGCGCGCATGCGCAAGCGTGAGCATGCCCCCGCAATCTCAACGGCTAGCCACCTTCTTCATCGATACTGTTGTGTCGAGGAATCCACCGCATCGAGCTTATCAGCGGCGTTGACTCCGGTATCGCCTTGTGCACGTCGAAACAACTTCTGACGGAAGGCGCTCGGGTCGGCATCGCGGACAAGTTGTAATCGAGACGAGATGAAGCTGTGGCAGAGCTTGGCCACGGGGTACACGGGTTCCGCCGCTCACCGGACAGAAAGCAGCGACGTCACGACGCTCAAAGCAAAAGTGATCGAAACCGTGGGCACTCCGCAGATCTTGGTCGGCGCTGCCGGCAGTCGGCGGCCAGTATGAGCGCCTGAACGAACTGCGTTCACTGACTCGCGGCCGACGGTGAACTGCTGGGGGGCGCGTCTGCGTTGGCCGCCCCTCCGGCTCTGCCGGCAGGCTTGCAGCCTGCGCAAAGAGTTACTAACAAGACAAAAGCGCCGGCGCATAACCTGCGATAAAGGGTAAGTTGCATCCACATCTCCTGAAAAAAGATGCCCCACGATGTTCGTGTGGGTCGACGGTTGGTTCACTTCCGCCACGAGTCATCTCGAGCGGGGCGGCTCGAATACACACGATAATTTTCTGACGGCTGAAGGCTTCTCATCGCATACTCCCGTCTACTAAAGTCACTCTTGCCAAATTTCGCAACGTCTTTGCTCTACTTATCGCGGCGGGAAAGCCATCGTCCGATGACTTACCCCGAATCGTAATGTCAGTCTCAGGAAGTGGCGCTGCCGACACGGTCCAAGGGACGCTTTTCCTCGCCAGCACCTACCCCACTGAAGGAGTTTGGTGGATGAAGGGCGGTATCCAGCCGCCTCCTATCATCAAACAGAGGTCCTTACGAGGGAAGAATCGTTACATCGAAGGATGATCTGCCAATCCTAGCCCCTGATCGATCACAACGCTTCAATACGGACCATGACCGTTCTTGGGTTTCCCCGCCAAGCGTTTCAAAAACGAGGTCCACCTCGTTGGCGACACGTTCGAAGCGTTCCTCCGTGTAGTCGATCACCGCATCGGCGCCGAGCGACTTTTACCTTCTCGTGTCTTGTAGTCGACTGGATTAAAGCTTGCCGCGTTGATTTTTTTCAGGACGTCCCGGTTACTAAGCTGCGGAATAGGAATCTCATTAAGTTCAAGCACATAAGCACCGCCAAGGCGGTGGATACGGTAGGCGTTCATTTCGCTCATTGTCCATGCTCTCTATGATTTCCGGGGATATCGCCCTTTCGACGTGCCGGGTTAGCCAATGCCGGAATTAATTAGCGATATCAGCGGGCTTTGGATAGCTTTTTCCCAAGTCCTCTTCGAGTTCAGGCGACGCGCCGGGTACGAGCGGATCGGAATCGGGAACCGCCCCGGGAATCGGTCTTATCTGCGTACCTGGATCATCAAGAGGCTCGTTTGCGGGGTCCGCGACGGGATTGACAATCGGATCTGATGACATGGTGCTCCCTGAGAAATGTATTGAATAGCCGCCGGCTGGCAATCTACGCCTCTGACGGTCTCTGGTTCGGTCCCGAAGTCGCATCACACGTCGAGCTTGACCTTAAGCCAGCCGGGTTGGCGCTTGTCAAACACCTTGTAGGCGTCGATGACGTTCATGAGCGGTTCGCGATTCGTCAGAACACCCAAAGGGTCGAAGGAGCCGCTTTGCACGATAGCGACGAGATCCGGAATCACGGAGCGGTGATTGCAGTTCCCCATTTTTACTACCAGATTCTTGTTCATAGCAGCACCTATCGGGAAAAACCGGTCATTCGGCGGATAAACGCCGATGATGCCGAGGTTTCCCGCTTTAGCAAGCGCCGCGACGGCCCAATCGAGTACCTGGGAGGGCGCATTGCCTGGCACCCAATTTCCCTCGTGCTCATGACGGTCGGGGGTGAGGGTTCGGCTCTCGAACTCGGCCCGTTGCGCCTTTTCTCGCGACGCCGCAGGTCCACTATCGGGACGCTGAGCATCTACACCGACGGCATCGATAGCACGATCCACGCCAATGCCGCCAGTCATTCCCAGGATGGCTTCTACCGGATCTTCCTTTTCGAAGTTCACTGTCTCCGCGCCCCGCGTGCGCGCGTTTTCGAGTCGATCTTGCAAACGATCGACCGCGATGACCCGTCCTGCACCGAGCTGAAATGCGCCCGCGATCGCAAACTGTCCGACCGGACCCGCGCCAAAAACTGCCACGGTATCGCCGCGCCTGACCTCGGCCAGTTGCGCGCCGAAAAACCCAGTCGGATAAATATCCGACATAAGAATGGCACGGTCGTCATCGATGCTGTCAGGCAGGCGAATCAGGCTCGCATTCGCGAACGGGGTCCGCGCATATTCTGCTTGCAGACCGTTAATGGGGCCTGTGGACTTCGGGCCACCGAAGAATGCCGTGCCCGCGCTCGCACCGTTTTCATTTGCCACGTCGCATTGCGCGGTATAGCCAAAACGGCAGTAGGAACAGGACCCGCACGATACCGTTGACGGAATCAGCACCCGGTCACCGGCGCGAAAATTCCGCACGCCTTTGCCCACCTCCTCCACAATTCCGACGCCTTCGTGGCCAAGGATGGTGCCTGGCACCATCCCGCCGAGCGTGCCGCGAATCATGTGCAGATCGGTCCCGCAGATCGCGCTCGACGTGATCCGCACCACCGCGTCCAAATCGTGCTTGATTGTCGGGTCATCAACCGTGTCGAGTGAAATATCGCCGATACCTTTGAACACAACTGCTTTCATCGGGGGCTCCCTGGTTGGACTGTTCCTGCGTTAACAGCAACCCGCGCGCCCGCTTCCGAAGCGGTCGTAGATGGTGCCGCCGATGCGCTTACGAGAGCAGCTTTGGACTCGCGCGCTATCGGCGTGAACACGATCCGGGACAACTCAGTGACGGCGCGGCCGCAGTGCTGCGGCAGGTTCTCGACACGGAAATCAGCCCTGAGCTTATTCCCGGCACGGACCTAAAAGTATTGGATCACAAAACAGAAAGCGTCATTGGTCCGTACGAGTTGCATAACTTTAACCTCTACCACGTCTTGCGCTTCGGCTTCGCGCCTTCAAGGATTGCATTTCTCGCGCTGTCCGCCTGGTCTGGTCGCGACCGCGGAATATGGCCTACAGGCCACGATTCGGTACGCAACGAATACAAGTTAGCAGACGTTAAACGCTTCCTCGCGATTTTCGCGGATCGCTTCTTTCGCACAAGTCAGTTCAAACGTTCGTGCATTCCCAATGCTCCGAAAGTGGATGCTGGCGGTTCGTTGTCGCCTCGAGGCGACCGGCGGGCGCCGAGTGACAGCGACGCGACTGTCTGGCTGCACAACCTGAACACCATACCGGACTCGTTCCTGTCATCGCTGGCTTCACCCTTGCCACCGCCGAGTCTTGCACCGCCGGACAGATTGCCTCGTATCTGGCCAGCGTGCCCGGATGCGGAGTTGCCTCGACGTGGCTTTGTCAGCTACTCGCCGACGGATAGGGCGGGTTCCTCGGTGTGCAGAAGCAAATAATGGAGCAGTTTGGTCTCACGAGCGAAGAGGTGGCCCGCGAGATGGCGGAAGGCGCCCTTCGCCAAGAAGTCTCCTGCGAACATCGTCGTGTCAAATACTGAGTATCGTGACTTTCTCCGAGACGCGGCGATTCGCGGGTAGCCGGAATGACATCCGTTAGGCGGCCTCTTTGTACGCACTTTCGAGCATAGAGCACTATTCCAATCAAATGCCGCGCAGCCTACCGCTACCACGCGTGAGCAACGCGTCCTGACGTTCAATATGGCCGGCTCGTCTTTCGATCCAAACCTCCGCATAGACCGATCCGATACAGGATCGACACCACGATCCGGGAATCCCCATTGCTACCAGTAAGAGACTGGTGCGGTTGCAAAATTGCCGTGGCGCCCGGGCCATTCTGGACGGTGTTGCAAGTGACCGGCGGCCAAACCTCTGAGAAGGTGAATAAGTTCGGTTCGGACACACCGCTCGGTCGCCCTGGACAGCCTGCCGAAATAGCCCACGTGTACGTCCAACTCGCTTCGACTGAATCCAGTTACATCACTGGTCAGATTTATGGCGAGACGGGCGGTTCCGGGCAGCCTTAAGGCATCGCATGAGTGGACGGTTGCCACGGATCGAGCGCGCGCATTGGGCCGAACGAGCAACCGTAGAAAATACACTACCGGACGATAATGCCGCCTCATACGCGCCTCCTTATTATCTCGCCTCATCTCGATGACGCCGTCCTAAGCTGCGGGATGCTCTTGGCTGCGCACCCCGGTGCAATAGTATGCACCGCGTTCACCGCTGCGCCGCGCGAAAACATGACGACGGACTGGGACGCGCAGTCAGGATTTATCGACGCATTCGAAGCGATGGGTGCGCGCGTTATCGAAGATACCCTAGCCCTCGACGCTTTAGGTGCGCGAGCAATTCATCTTCCCTTCTGCGACGCGCAATACCTAACGCCGCCCTCGCGCGAAGCGTTGGTCGCTGCGTTTAGAAACACCGCGGCCGATACGAAGCCGGACCTTGTGTTTGCGCCGATGGGCCTGTTTCACTCCGATCATAAGCTGGTCTCAGAAGCGTGCCTTACCGCTTTCGCTTCCGGGCGAGAACATGCGCTCCATCTCTACGAAGACGTACCCTACCGCCGCATGCCGGACATCGTGACAAAGCGTCTTACCGTTCTTGCAGAGGAAGGGTTTATTGCATCGGTCGCTCACGTTCTTGACGCAGATACCGTTGAGAGTGACCGCTATGCGCTTATGAAGCGCAAAGCACTCCGTGGTTATCGCAGTCAGCTCAGAGCGTTCGGCCCGGATGCAGAGAAGATATTGTTCGATATGGAACGCTACTGGAAGATCGGGGCAGCCGCTTCAGCACGGCCGGCTTAACCCCGCACTCACTAAGTTCTCGGAGTCTTGCAGCGTCCCGCGCCATGAACAAAATCAATCGACACCCTTCGCAGCGCATCTCCCTCGTCGTCCTGACGTATAACCGCTCGAGCGAGATCGCCGCAACGCTCGAGCGCCTGCTCGCACTTCCTGAAGAACCGCCCATCTATCTGGCCGATAACGGCTCTACCGACGATACCGTACGGACCGTGCGTTCGCGTTTCCCAAGCGTGCGCATCGTTGAATGCGGCGCGAATCTAGGCGCTGCGGGAAGGAATTGCGCGGTTGCAGCTGTGCGAACCGAGTACGTCGCGTTCTGCGATGACGACACGTGGTGGGAGCCGGGATCATTGACGCGTGCTATCGAACTTCTCGACACGTGGCCGTCAGTCGGCATACTCAGCGCTCGCGTAGTTGTCGGTCTTGAGCGTCGCACGGATCCGACGTGCGCTCTGATGTCCCAAAGTCCACTTAGCAGAGACGCCTTACCCGGCCCTGCCCTAGTCGGCTTTTTGGCAGGCGCATCCGTCTTCCGGACCGCCTTGTTTCGCGAAGTGGGTGGCTACCAGACCAAGTTCTTTATTGGCGGCGAAGAGGAACTTGTCGCCCTCGATGTATTGGCATCTCATCATGCAATCGTCTATTGCGACCAGTTGACCGTACACCACCATCCGTCCGCCAGCCGCAACAGCCGGCTACGACGAAGATTGCTCGCACGCAACGCGGCCTGGGTTGCCTGCCTGCGCCTGCCGTGGTCATTGGTCTTGCAGGAAACGGTTCACGCCTTGAGAACATTTTGGCGGGAAGGCACGTTTATCCGCGACAGCGCCGAATTTGCCAGCGGTGCGGCGTGGGCGTTCATGCGACGTAAGCCCGTTGAGGCGCGCGTGAGACAAATGCTCGACTGTGTGCGTGATGCGGGACAGAACGAGGCGGCGTCGAATCCCGCTCGCGTCCGCCCGAATACGACGAGTGTCGATACGTGAGGCGCGTTACGATGCTTCGATTCGTTCCTCTGCCGGCGCTCTCGCCGCACGCTTGATCTCTTCGATAAGCCGCTCCGCTGCGACGGGTTTCGTCAAGTGCGCACGAAACCCGCTGCTCTGCGTCTCTGCACCAATTTTCACGTCGAGGTCGGTATAGCCGGTCAACGCTAATGCGGGCAGGCGTAGCATCTGAGGCGGCTTCCGCTTTTCTTCCAGTTGACGGACGCTGCGCAGCACCGCATTGCCGTCATCGTCGCCTAGCACGATATCGCAAAGCATGACGTGCGGCCAATCCGCAACAGCAAGATCAGCGAGGCACTCAAGTGCGTCTTTTCCCGAGGAAGCGAGCAGCACGTGCGCGCCATTGGAAGCGAGCACCGCTTCCAGCGCATCACGAGCTTCCTCCTGATCGTCGATCGCAAGCACGAGCAAATTCTCCAGCGGCGCTGTGCTGGGATTCTCGGTCGAAGAATCCTCTGCCGAACATGCTTCATAGGCAGCATCGGCGACGGGCCGCAATGGAAGCATCGCAACGTAAGCCAGACGATCGCCGAGAGGCGTCAGCGCGAAATGCCCACCGGCTGCCGCCAGCGCTGTCTCCATGTATCGCGCGGCCGCATTTGATACATCTGCTGGGTCGGAGCCCGCTCCGGACACATCGATCCACGCGTGATTATTATGGCGTTTGACATGAATTTTGAGTCGCTGTCCCGGCGTCGCGCGGAGCACTTCAAATCGGCAAAGTTCTGCAACGAGTGGCTGAAAAATTGCGGGATCGCCGGTCACGCGCAAGTCACCCCCATCGATGTCGGCGATGAGCGTCACATCTTGCGCCTTCAATTCATCGTGCAGCGAGTCGATTGTGCCCGCCGTCAACGCAGCGAGGCTGACAGACTGTGCGGTTAGCTTGCGTTGCGTATGTTCGAGCTCCCCCTGCTGCCATTGCAGCGACCACATTTTTGAATACACGCCGTTGCGTTCCAGCAAATCGCTATGCCTGCCCTGTTCCACAAGCCGCCCGTGCTCCATCACCAGAATCCAGTCGGCATCCACCACCGTGGAGAGCCGATGCGCGATTACGATCGAGGTGCGGCCTCGCGCGAGCCGTGATAGTTCGGTCTGAATCGCGCGTTCGGAGCGTGTATCGAGCGCAGACGTCGCCTCGTCGAATACTATGATGCGCGGATCCTTCAAAACGGCTCTCGCAATAGCGATGCGCTGCCGCTCCCCGCCGGAGAGTCGAACGCCGCGCTCGCCCACACGGGTGTCGTAATGATCAGGCAAGCGTTCGATAAACTCGTCTAGCTGCGCCGCGCGTGCGGCTCGCACGACATCAGCACGCGTTGCTGAAGGGCGCCCGTAAGCAATGTTGTAGGCAATCGTCTCGTTGAACAGGACGGTATCCTGCGGCACGATGCCGATGGCTTCACGCAAGCTCCGCTGCGTGACGTTGCGCAAATCCTGCCCGTCGATGCGAATGGATCCTAGCAGCGGCTGATAAAGACGAAACAAAAGCTTCACCAGCGTCGATTTTCCGGAGCCGCTGCCACCGACTACCGCCAAAGTCTTGCCGGGATAAGCGTGAAAATCGACATCGTGAAGGATTTGCCGGGCCGAGTCGTAGCCGAAATCGACGTGTTCAAAATAGATTTCCCCAGCCGTCACTTCCAGCGGGAGTGCCGCGCGCTCGTCGATATCTTCCCCTACGCGGCCCCTCGTGGCGAGAATCGCAAACATGCGCTCGACATTGACCAAGGCATCGTTTGTTTCCCGGAACACGAAGCCTAGCGTGTTCAGCGGCATGCATATTTGGATGATGTACGCATTGACGAGAACAAGGTCGCCCACGCTCATTTGGCCGCTCATGACCCGCTGCGCAGCGAGCAGCATGATGGCCGCGATCCCCGCCGCAATGACGGCGCTTTGGCCTACGTGCAGCGTGGTCAGTGCGCGCTGGTTTGCGATCCTGGCCTGTATCCATTTTTCAAGAACGGCGGCGAGCCTTGACGTTTCGGTATCTTCGGTCGCGAAATATTTGACCGTATCGTAATTAAGCAAGCTGTCCACGAGACGTCCGTCCGACTGCGCCTCTAGCGCATTAACCGCGCGCTGAAATGCGACTCTACGCCGCGTGAAGACGAACGTGTAAAGCGCGTAAGCAACAAAAGTCGCGGCTATCACCAAAGTGAATTCCGACGGATAGTGGCTCATCATGATCGCAACAATGGCCGCGATTTCGAATGCGGTAGGCACAATCGTAAATAGCGCCGTCCCGAGCAGGAAGCCGATACCGTCCGCCCCTTTTTGGACGTCCCGGACTATTCCGCCTGTCTCACGCTTCGTATGAAACCGTGCACTCAGCCGATGCAAGTGGGCAAAAGTGCGCTCCGTAAATGCCGCAACAGTTCGCTGAGTGACGGCGCTGAACACTACGTCGCGCGCTTCGTTCAGCGTGTCGCCGAAGAAGCGTAACAGTGCATACGCGAGAACCAGGAACAGTGGAAACAACGCTTGCGCGACAGGATGGCTAAGTTCGTCGACTATATGTTTGAGCGCGAGCGGAATCAGGACGGTCGAGAGCTTCGCCGTGAGCATTAGCGCAAGAGCGATTAGCGTCTGCTTCCGAAATCGCCATACCGCACGACCGAGTTCAAGGGCGATCTCGCGCGCGTGTGAGTTTGGGGATCTATGCATCGGCATTAGAAGGAAACCTACGATGTCCGCAACGCAGTACGGTCGAACTCGCTAGCAAACGGTGCGCCCGGTCCCTTCGAGGAAAGGATGCCCAGTGCAAGCGCGATTGCTTTTTCGCGCACGGATTCTCGAATTTACGCGCCGCTTGTAAAAGGGAACAACATTCCGAACCTCTTCAATTGAGTTCCGTTCCTAACAAACACAGCAAAGGTCATCGCGAACGGTGGGTTTCTTAGTGCCGACTCTACTTCAAAGGTGTCGCAACGAAATTGCGTTCGTTTCGCAACGAACAAACGGTAATTCAGCGTCCAGCTTCGGTGGCACAACGAATGCTGAATGTCACGGCGCATCAACACTTTTGTAACGCGGCGCTCGCCGAGTTCGTGCCGGGCCCTTTCGAGGTCGTTATCGTGAAGATTGCTTTGATCAGTGAACATGCTTCACCGCTTGCACTGGCAGGCGGCGTAGATAGTGGCGGTCAAAACATCTATGTTGCCAGTATTGCCCGGCAATTAGTGCGCCGCGGTCATCAAGTCGATGTTTTTACGCGCCGGGACAGGTCCTTGTTACCGCTCATTTCTCGCTACGACGGCGCGCGCGTGATCAATGTTCCGGCGGGCCCGCCAACGCAGTTACCAAAGGAGCAACTGCTTCCATATATGGATGAATTCGCGGACTACATGCTTCATTTTTGCCGCGAAGAAGGTGCGCCGTATGATGTTCTGCACGCCAACTTCTTTATGTCGGGGCTTGTTGGCCTGCGGTTGAAGGCAGCGCTCGGCACGCCGCTCGTCACGACCTTCCATGCGTTAGGGCGCGTTCGACGGCAACATCAAGGCTCCGACGATGGCTTTCCGGATGACCGCTTCGATATAGAAGAGTCGCTGGTGCGGCACTCGGACTCGGTGATCGCGGAATGCCCGCAAGATATCGACGATCTGACGACGCTTTACGGGGCCGATCCAACGCGCCTCGACCTTGTACCGTGCGGTGTGGACAGCGAAGAGTTCTACCCGATGGATCGCGGCGCCGCGCGCGACGCGCTGGGCTGGCCGCGGGACCGGTTCATCGCGTTGCAACTTGGTCGAATGGTGCCGCGCAAAGGGATCGAGACGGTTGTGCGCGCCGTCGCGCTTTGCAACCGGACTTTCAGCGAGAACGTAGACCTCTACGTGGTTGGCGGCAATTCCGACGATCCGAATGCGCTCGCTACGCCTGAAATCGGCAGGCTGAGTGAAATCGCGCGGGAATCAGGCGTGGAAGATCGCGTCACCTTCCTCGGGCGACGCGGTCGCGCAAAGCTGCGTCTTTACTACAGCGCGGCCGATGTGTTCGTGACAACGCCGTGGTACGAGCCGTTCGGCATCACGCCGCTTGAGGCGATGGCATGCGAGACGCCTGTGATCGGCGCTGACGTCGGCGGCATTCGCTACTCGGTGGCTGACCGCGAGAGCGGCCTGCTGGTGCCGCCAAAGGACCCCGCGGCGGTCGCGCAGTGCCTCACGATGCTCAAACGCGATTCGGACTATGCCACGCGGCTCGGCGCTGCGGGCCTGGCCCGTGTGCGCGAGATGTTCACGTGGAGCGGCGTAGCCGGCGCGCTCGCCGATGTCTACGCGCGCGTCGCGGGGGTCGAATCGTCCGCGGCTTTGCGCGTCGCCGATGGGACGCGAGCGTGAGCGGCGCAACTCCAGCGGTCTTCCTGGACAAGGACGGCACGTTGCTCGACGACGTCCCATACAACGTCGACCCGGCTGCCATGAGGCTCGCGCACGGCGCGCGGAAGGCTCTCGGCGTGTTGGGCCGGCTCGGCGCTCCGCTTTTCGTCATCAGTAATCAGAGCGGCGTTGCGCTCGGCCGGTTCGCGCCTTCAGCGCTCGTCGCGGTAGAGCGGCGCTTGCGCGACCTGGTCGAGGAAGCTGGCGCCATGCTGACTGGCGTTTATTGGTGTCCGCATCATCCGAGTGGCAACGTGGCGCCCTATGACCGAGGGTGCAACTGCCGCAAGCCCGCGCCTGGCATGCTGCTGCAGGCCGCGCGAGAGCACGGTTTGGATCTTGCCGAAAGCTGGTTCGTCGGCGATATTCTCGACGACGTCGAAGCAGGCCGGCGCGCAGGTTGCAAAACAGTCCTAATCGATAACGGCAACGAGACGGTGTGGCATCGCACACCACTGCGCGAGCCGCATGTCATTGCTGCGGATCTGCATGAAGCAGCGCTTGCCGTATGTCACGGGTGGAATGCGACGGCAACGAATCACGAGACCACGCGATGAAACCGGTCGCCCTCGCAGTAACGCGCGCGCATGCGCGGCCAGATACGGGACTCGACGCCAACTGGGGCACCGAGGTGACGCGTATTCTGTGCATCCGGCTCGACAATCTTGGCGACGTACTGATGAGCACGCCGGCACTGCACGCGCTGCGCAGCGCCGTTCCGGGACGAAGCATCACACTGCTGGCGTCGAGTGCGGGCGCGGCAGCGGCGGCCTTTGTCGACGTCATCGACGAGGTGATCGAATACGATGCGCCGTGGATGAAACACGACGCTCCGCCCGACCCGGCCGCCGATCTTGCAATGTGCGAACGTCTGAGAGCGGAGCGTTTCGATGCCGCTGTAATTTTCACCGTCTACAGCCAGAATCCTTTGCCCGCCGCGATGCTTTGCCATCTCGCCGGCATTCCCCGCCGTCTTGCGCACTGTCGCGAGAACCCGTATTCGCTGCTGACCAGTTGGGTCGCCGAAACGGAGCCGGAGCACGGCACTCGTCACGAAGTGGAGCGGCAACTAGCGCTTGTCGCGCGGGTCGGCGCGCACGCACTGGATACGACCATGCGGTTCGCCGTGCCGCCTGCTAGCACGATCAGCCTCGCCGCTAAGCTCCATCGCCACGGCGTTGATACGCGAGCGCCCTATTTCATCGTCCATCCTGGCGCGACAGCGGCGTCTCGCCGCTATCCGGCCGCCCGCTTCGCGGACGTCAGCGCCCGGCTTGCCGAGCGATCGCGCTGGCCGGTGCTGGTAACCGGCGGACTTGGCGAAGCGCCCATTACCGCGTTGGTCGCCGCGTCGCACCCGCTCGCAATCGACATGGCGGGCGCGCTCGAACTCGGTGAACTCGCGGCGCTAATTCGCGATGCACGCGTGCTGATCTCGAACAACAGCGGACCCGTGCACATCGCCTCGGCTTTGCGCACGCCGGTTGTCGATCTGTACGCGCTAACGAACCCGCAGCATGGACCATGGATGACGCCGCACCGCGTCCTATCCCATGACGTGCCCTGCCGCTGGTGCTACCGAAGCCTGTGTCCGGAGGGGCACCATCAATGTCTCGAAGGCGTGAGCGTCGATGAAGTCGTAGACGCCGTTCAGCAGTTACTCGACTCACCGCCGGAGACTACTCGCGACGCGCCGCTTGCCACGTCCTGAGTCGCGTTCTCGCCATCCGTCAACAAGAGGTCATGTCATGTACACACTAGGAATCAATGCGGTCTACCACGACAGCGCGGCAGCGCTCATGAAAGACGGCGTCGTGATTGCAGCGGCGGAGGACGAGCGGTTTACCCATGTGAAGCACGCGAAGCGGCCCGTGCCGTTCTCGACCTGGCAGCTTCCGTTCGATGCCATCGACTACTGTCTCAGGGAGGCTGGGATCGAACTCGCGGATCTCGATCACGTCGCTTACTCCTACGACCCCTCGCTGCTTTCCGCGATGCCGGCGGGATCTCGAGAAACCATCGAGTTGCCGCTGGAACCGGGCAAGAAGCCATCGGCGAATCCATCGGAATCACCGTGGGACCCGCTATTTCTGAGCTACATTATGAATGCGCGCGCGCAATTGATCGACGGCGCGCCGCATCATTTGCGCAAGCGCTTTGTGAGCGGCGGCCGTGCGCCGCGCTTTGCCTGGCATTACGTCGACCACCATTTGTCCCATGAGGCCAGCGCGTTCCTCGCCTCCCCATTCGAGGACACCGCCGTGTTGACGCTGGACGGTCGTGGCGAAGGTGTCACGACGAGCCTCGGCCAATTCGTGAATGGCGTGTACAAGCGGCTAAAACAGGTTGAGCTGCCCCACTCGCTTGGCCTGCTGTACGAGGAAGTCACTAACTACCTTGGGTTCCTGCATTCGTCGGACGAGTACAAAGTCATGGCGCTCGCTTCGTATGGCCGCCCCGCGTATCGCGACGAGTTCCGCGAGATCGTGAAGTACCGTCGCGACGGCAGCTATACGGTCGAAGCACCGCGTCTGGCCGAACGCTTCGGGCCGCGGCGCGAGCGCGGCGGCCCGCTCGAACAGCGGCACTTCGATATCGCGCATTCGCTTCAGGCAGTGCTCGAAGAAACGGTGCTAGAACTCGCCGCATGGCTGCATGCGCAGACCGGCCTCAAGTTTATTGCGATGGCCGGTGGCGTGGCGCTCAACTGTGTCATGAATGCGCGGCTCCGCGATCTCGGCCCCTTCGACGAAGTGTGGGTGCAACCTGCCGCGGGCGATGCAGGAACCGCGCTCGGCGCCGCATTGTGGGTCGACTATAAGGAACGTGCAATGCAGGGTTCTTCGCCCAGTGCGCCTCGCCAATGGGTGATGGATCATGCCTATCTCGGACCGAGCTTTAGCGACGAGGAGATTGAGCGATTGCTCGAGTGGACAGGCGTCGCCTATCGGCGGCTCGATGATATCGCGGGCGAGACCGCCGACCTTCTCGCGCAGAATCAGGTGATTGGCTGGTATCAGGGTCGCAGCGAGTTCGGCCCGCGTGCGCTCGGCGCGCGTTCGATTCTCGCCTCACCGCTCGATCCTGGCATGCAAGCACGCCTCAATGAAATCAAGGACCGCGAGGACTTCCGTCCAGTAGCGCCGGTCGTGATGGAAGAGCAGGCAAGCGATTGGTTCGTAAATGCCCGTGTTGCGCCGTTCATGCTGTTTATCTTCGATGTGAAGCCGGGCAAAGAGGACCGCATCCCGGCTGTACGTCACGTCGATGGGACGGCGCGAGTGCAGACGATCAACCGCGCACAGCATGCGCTCTATTACGACCTGATCGACGCGTTCCGCGCGCGGACCGGCGTGCCGGTACTAGTCAATACATCGTTCAACACCCGCGGAGAACCGATGGTGAATTCGCCGCGCGATGCACTTGAGTCGTTCTGGACGTCACCGCTCGATGCGCTCGTGATTGGCCCGTTCCTTGTCAAAAAGAATGGAGCGGCGCGATGAATTCAGCGAGCCTTCCGTTCGAAGAAATTGGGTCGCCCATGGCGTCCGTGCGCGAACCACATGACGCGCATGGCGCGGATGAACTGGAGGTGTCAGTGGTCGTGCCAACTTATCGTCGCCCGGCGATGCTCGAACGCTGCCTCAATGCAATCCTTACACAACGCTTCGATCCACACCGCTTCGAAATCATCGTATGCGACGACGGTCCCGATGACGACACACGCGCGACCGTCGACAAGCTCGCCAGGATGCACGATGTGCGGCTGCGCTACGTGCCCGTGAGCGCAACCCAAGGCCCCGCCGCTGCGCGTAACGCAGGATGGCGCGCGGCGCACGCGCCATACATCGCCTTCACCGACGACGACACCGAGCCCGATCCGAAGTGGCTCGCGGCTGGCGTCGCGCGGTTGCGCGAAGGTGCGGCGGCGGTGTCCGGGCGCATTGTCGTACCGCTGCCCGCGCGGCCGACAGACTACGAACGCGATGCGGCGGGTCTGGCGAGCGCGGAGTTCGCCACGGCCAACACGTTCGTAAAGCGCAGCGCACTGGTTCACGTAGATGGCTTCGACGAACGCTTCACCGCGGCGTGGCGGGAGGACTCTGATCTCCAGTTCGCGCTCCTCGATGCAGGTTTGACGCTAGCCCGCGCCGAGGACGCCATCGTGCGCCACCCGGTGAGACCCGCTCGATGGGGCGTCAGCCTGTCGCAACAACGAAAAAGCCAATTCGATGCGCTTCTCTACAAGAAGTATCCGCAGCGTTACCGTGAACGCGTTCGACACCACGCGCCATGGCTCTATTATGCGATTGTCGCGGCAGCTGTCGTGGTTGCCGCCTCGCTGGCGGCCCAACGGCCAGTTGCCGCGACTTGCGCCGGCCTGCTATGGCTCGTCATGACCTTATGGTTTTGCGCAAAGCGTCTCGGCAACACCGCGCGCACACCCGAGCATGTCGCAGAAATGGCCTATACGTCAGCCATTATTCCCGTTCTATCGATTTACTGGCGGATCTACGGCGCGTTCAAATTTCGGGTGTTCTTCCTATGATGACCCCGCCCCCTCAAGTGAAGCGCATCGTGGTCTTTCGCGCACTCCAGCTTGGCGACATGCTGTGCGCGGTGCCCGCATTGCGCGCACTGCGCGCGGCATTTCCCAACGCGGAAATTGCTCTGATCGGGCTGCCGTGGGCGGCAAGCTTCGTTACGCGGTATTCGCATTTGATCGATGAACTCATCGTGTTCCCGGGCGCCGTGGGATTCCCCGAGCAGGCCGAAACCGATGCGAATCTAGCGACATTCGCAAAAGCGGTGCAGGACCGCCATTTCGACCTAGCGATCCAGTTGCACGGCAGCGGCGGCGTCGCCAACGATATCGTGGCTTTATTCGGCGCGCCGTATAAAGCAGGCTTCCTGAAACCCGCCGAAGCCGAGCGTGCCGGTGTGTTTATCCCGTGGCCCGACGACCAGCCCGAACCGCTGCGCTACCTTGCGCTGATGAAAGCGCTCGGCATCACGTCGGAAGACGCGAGTCTTGAGATTCCGCTAACGGCAACCGATCAGGCACGGTGCGACGTTCTGCAGAGAACCTCGAAGTTGTGTCCTGAGCGTCTTGTACTCCTACATCCCGGCGCGCAGCTTGCGTCTCGGCGGTGGCCGGCGCAGCGCTTTGCCGCCGTCGCAGCGGCTCTCGCAGCGGACGGTTGGCAAATCGGCATCACCGGAAGTGCGGATGAATCCGCGTTGTCGGCGATCGTCGGCGCCTCGATCAGCGACGCGATCGATCTATGCGGACGTACGTCGCTCGGCGCGCTCGCGGCGCTTGTCGGGCGGGCGCGGCTCATCGTGTGCAACGACACGGGTCTCTCGCACGTGGCAGCCGCGATGCGCACGCCGAGCGTCGTCGTCGCTTCGGGCAGCGATACGCACCGCTGGGCGCCGCTCGATACCGCACGCCATGTCGTGCTCGCCGACTATCCGGCGTGCCGTCCGTGCGACTTCCGCGAGTGTCCATACGGGCACCCCTGCGCGTTAAATATCAGCATAGACGCCGTTCTATCGCATGCGCGAGCGCAACTCGCCGCTTTTCAACCCATTCAGGGGACCTGTCATGCCGATATCCAGTGAACGACGTCTGCGTGTTCTGACCTGGCATGTACACGGCAACTACCTTTATTACCTGACTCAGGCGCATCACAATTTCTATCTCGTGACAAAGCCGGGTCACCCTCCGGGTTATGCCGGGGCAGTCGGCCAGTTGCCGTGGGGCGAAAATGTCCACGAGGTCTCGTATGAGCAGGTGCGAACCGAGACGTTCGACGTCATCCTGTTTCAGCACAAATCGCATTGGGACGACGACCGCCTCAACCTGCTGACCGATGCGCAGCGCCGGTTGCCGCGTGTGTATATCGAGCATGATCCGCCGCAGGAGAACGCGTTCGGACAACGTCACTGGGCAGAGGATTCGAACACGCTCCTCGTTCACGTCACCCATTTCAATCGCCTGATGTGGGACAACGGAGCGACTCCCACACGCGTGATCGAGCATGGCGTGCTGGTGCCGGACGGCGTGCGGTACAGCGGTGAAATAGAGCGCGGCATCGTCGTGATTAATCACTTGCGGCAGCGCGGCCGGCGCCTCGGCAGCGATGTCTTCGCGGAGGTACGCACGCGTGTGCCGCTCGATCTGGTCGGCATGGACGCGCAGTCCGCTGGCGGCATCGGCGAGGTCGGAAATCTCGACTTAGCTGCTTTAAGTGCTCGCTATCGCTTCTTCTTCAACCCGATTCGCTGGACGAGTCTCGGTCTCGCGATCGTGGAAGCCATGACGATCGGCATGCCGATCGTCGGGCTCGCAACGACCGAGCTGGCAACGGTCATTCGCAGCGGAGAAAGCGGCGTAGTCGATACGAACGTCGAGACGCTCGTCGCCGCGATGCAGGAGCTGCTGCGCCATCCAGCCGAGGCGCGGCGTCTTGGCGAAGGCGCGCGGCGCGTCGCGCTCGAACGTTTCCATATAGACCGTTTCGTTCGCGACTGGGACGAAACGCTGCGCCACGTCGCCACATAGCCGATTGCACAACGGAGCGAAGGACATGAAGGAAACATTCCGAAAACGAATTCTCGTGACAGGTGGCGCCGGCTTTCTCGGCTCTCACTTATGCGAACGCCTGGTGACGCTCGGCCACGACGTTCTATGCGTGGACAATTTCTACACGGGTACGAAGGACAATATCGCGCATCTGCTCGACAGCGCCAACTTCGAGCTGATGCGCCATGACGTCACGTTTCCTCTCTATGTCGAGGTCGACGAGATCTATAACCTCGCTTGTCCCGCGTCGCCCATTCACTATCAGCATGATCCGGTGCAAACGACGAAGACGAGCGTACACGGCGCAATCAATATGCTGGGTCTCGCCAAACGAGTAAAGGCTCGTATTTTTCAAGCCTCAACCAGCGAGGTTTATGGCGATGCGCGCATTCATCCGCAAACCGAGGATTACTGGGGTCACGTCAATCCAATCGGTCCGCGCTCGTGCTACGACGAGGGCAAGCGGTGCGCCGAAACGCTGTTCATGGACTATCGGCGGCAACATGGCTTGTCGGTCAAGATCGCCAGAATCTTCAACACGTACGGCCCTCGAATGCATCCGGCAGACGGTCGCGTCGTGTCCAATTTTATGATGCAGGCGCTCGCGAACGAGTCCATCACGCTCTACGGCGACGGCACGCAGACTCGCTCGTTCTGTTATGTGGAAGACATGATCGACGCATTTATTCGCTTGATGAACACCGACGAAGACGTGACGGGTCCCATCAACCTCGGCAATCCCGAGGAGCTGTCGATGGCTGATATTGCGCGCAAAGTCGTCGCGCTGACGGGTTCCGCTTCCGGGATCGTCTATAAGCCGCTACCCGTCGACGATCCTTGGCATCGGCAACCCGACATCTCGCAGGCGCGTCGCTTGCTGGGGTGGGAACCAATCACATCGCTCGACGACGGATTGGCACACACCGCGCGGTACTTCCGCCAAATCATGCGAGAGAGCGCGGAGCGTCACCAATCGTCCGGGACGTCCCTTGCTTCACTACTGAAATAAGATGGATACCCATCGAAAAGTCGACCATTCCGATATCCGAACTCTCGACCATCGTTTGCAGCACTCGCTCAAGCGTGTATTCGGCCTGGACAGCTTGCGCCCCGGACAAGCTAGCGTAATCGAAAGCGTTCTTGACGGACACGACACGCTTGCCGTCATGCCTACAGGAGCGGGCAAGTCGCTTTGTTATCAGCTTCCAGCGATACATCTGGCCGGCATGACCGTTGTGGTCTCGCCGCTCATTTCGTTGATGAAGGATCAATCGGACAAGCTGAGAGACGCCGGTGTCGCGACCGTCGTGCTGAACAGTTCCCTCGGCGCCGCCGACGAGCGCGAGGCCGTGCACGCAATCGAATCCGGCACGGCGCGCATTCTCTTTGTGACGCCCGAACGGCTTGCCAATACCGAGTTCGTCGGTATGCTGGCTAAGCCGGACATGCCGGCAATTCCGCTGATCGTGGTCGATGAGGCTCACTGCATCACACAATGGGGACACGACTTCCGTCCTGCCTTCATTGAAATCATTCACGCTATCAAAGCGCTTGGGCGCCCGCCAGTACTCGCGCTGACCGCCACGGCGACGCCCTCAGTCGTCATCGATATCTTGCGCGAACTGGACATGCGCGATCCGAACATCATCAACACGGGCGTGTATCGCGAGAATTTGCTGTTCTCTGTCGAGCAGATCACCAATCAACGTGCGAAGCGTGCGCGCGTGGTCGAACTGGCGCGTTCGCTGGATGGCTCGGGCATCGTGTATTGCGCGACGATCGCCGAATGCGAGGCCGTGCACGCAGCGCTGATAGAAGCGGGGGAATTGGCGGGACGCTATCACGGACGTCTTGCGCGCGCCGAACGCGCCACCATGCAAGACGCGTTCATGGAAAATTGCGTGCGCGTCATGGTTGCGACCAATGCGTTCGGCATGGGCATCGACAAGCCGGATATCCGCTTCGTAATTCACCATCAAATGCCGGGAAGTCTCGAAGCCTATTATCAAGAAGCAGGCCGCGCGGGTCGCGACGGCGGCGATGCGCGCTGCGTTCTGCTGTTCGAATTGAAGGACAAGCAGGTTCAGCAGTTTTTTCGAAGCGGCCGCTATCCGGGGGTCGATACGATTCTGCAGATCGCGGACGCCTTACGCGCGCTCTCGGAAAAAAGCGAGACCGGCACGATTGCTAGGCCTGCGGAAGCTTTGCGCGAGGCGGTATCGAACGTCGGCGCGAACCGGCTGCGCATTGCGCTTGCATTGCTCGAAGAGATCGGCGTCGTGCGCCGAATGCGGCGAGGCGCGCTGAAAGTAGTCGACCGGGCCGATAGGGCCGCGTTGATCGAAGGCGCGGCACAGCGATACCGAGCAATGGCAGAACACGATCGTGCCGTGCTGGAAAGGATGATCGCATATGCGCAGAGCGGGCAATGCCGTTGGCGCGCATTGCTGGATTACTTCGCGACGAGCTTCGATGATGCCGGCGTGCTCACGCGCAAACAGACTTCGCCAGTTCGTCCGGTACTCGATGACGAGCTGGCCGGCGGTGTCTGTTGCCGCTGCGACAACTGCGTGAATCCGCCCGCAATTCAGGGAAGCGCGCGTGAATGGCAGAATCCACGCATCCCAAAGTCACGGAAGAAAGTCATGGCTTTCGAGCAGGGTGACATAGTGGACGTGCGTCGCTATGGTGAAGGCACGGTAACAATGGTCTGCGGTGACCAGGTCGCCGTCGTGTTTCCGGATGGCGAAACCCGATCGTTTATTGCGCGTTATCTCCGACGCCTTCGGCAGGCGTCGTCATTGCAATCACAACGGCTCCCGGTAGCGGGGACTAAGTGATTAAACCGTCGCCGCAGACGGGAAGGGCGAGGGCCCGGCATTGATCCGCGCCGCCGAGTTTGGTTTCAGTTTGCATCTCGTTGCGAACATATAAGCACGGGGCGTCAATTCTGCGTCTGTCGCTGTCGCTGTCGCTGTCGATGCCGATGCTTTTTTTCTGCCAAAGCAAAGGTCGGCGCGCGCATCGATGTCGGGCGCGAACGCGTGCCCCAGTGCAACAAGCCGCGCGGATGAAAGGCGCACATGGTGCCGGCCGCAAAATCGATACCGATCCGGACCGTCGAGTCAAGAGGGAAGCCACGAAAAGCCGCGTGAGGTTCAATACGCGAAGCGCCTGAACGCTAAAAGCGCAAGGCGATCTCAGGGTCTCGAAGTGGCTTTGCGTTTGGACGGTAGTAGAACTGGCCCAAACTCGCTAGTCGGCATCGGCATCGGCATCGGCATCGGCATCGGGCGCAGTAACGTCCAAACTCCCCTCTCAGAGTTGCAACCCATCCAGCAGCTGCATGAGTATTTCTCGCGTAGGGACCTCGGTCGTGAGTGCCCGGATCCGATCTAACTCGAACCACCCGCACTGCTTTATCTCGTTCCGAGGCTCTGCGCAACACTGAGGTCCGATGTGGGCTGAGTAGACGTGGTGGCGCTTACTTAATCCGCCAAAAAGAAACAAGTAATGCATCGTACTGGCGAGTAGCCCTGTTTCCTCAAGCAGCTCGCGTTGCGCCGCGTCCTCCGGCGTCTCGTCTCGCCGCGCCGTATCATTCCGCCGGAGAGCGTCCAGAATGCTTGCTCGCGACGGACAAGCAGCACGCGCCCTCCGTGCAAGCAAACGACAGTAGCCCTCTGCTTCTTTGTCATCTGCGTGTTTAGAAGCGATGGATTGACCATGGGCAATACAGCCGATCCCGTCTATTGCGCACGCCACCCAGGTGGTGAATGGCGGTGCCCTGTTACACGGTCTCAAGTCAAGCGTCAAAGGTTATCGTCCAGCCAGCGCTTCGCCCAGGCGAGCCCATGCTCCGACGCCTCCAGAGCGCTGCCAAAAACGCCAAATTCCCTCGAGACGTATTCTTTTCCACCAGGTTCATCATCGCCGCGGGCTCGGATACTCGCGGTAACGCGGGATTGAAATCCTTGTGCGGCGCGTGATGCGTTATTGGGCATCCGTTTACCGGGGAGGCGGTAATGGCCACCGTTTGGTACGATCCAAGGATCGACAGCGCTGAGAAAAGAACTTGAACCGACACTACATAGCCTTGATGAAGCGATTTGCGCGGATCTGCGCCACGCTGGTGATTTGTCTCGTAGTGGCCGTGTTCATTGGATACACGGTCCATCTTCCGTTAGTTATTACGTTGAGCCCTACACTGCAGGGGATGTCGGTGCTTACCGCCGCCGGCATAGGATGTGTCGCGCTCGCCTTCATACTACCGACGGTAGCAGCCGTGGTCTCGTGCCGACTAGGTTTCACAGCCGCCGTCGCTGCACTTTTGTCACACGGTGTGTTCGGCCAAGATGCTTTGAGTCCCGCGCTCGCGCATGCCATTTTTCGTATGCCAGTGGCACTAAGCGGACACACCTCGATTGCTACGGCTATCGGAATCGTATTGCTCGCGTTGGCCCAACAGGAGAGGCTGAAATTGAGGCATCTAGTGGCGGACCTACTGGCGAGCGCAGTGCTGCTGCTCGCCAGTACCGCGCTGTTGGGGTACGCATATGGCGTAGCGGACCTCTATGCTCTTTTTCTTTTCAATACAATGGCAGCCCACACGGCTGCGGCACTTTTTGCGCTCGCGCTTGCCACTCACTTTGCCCAAGCGGACTCCGGTTGGGCTCGGATGGTCGCCTCGTCGCGGCCCGGCGGTGGGGCCACGCGTCGCCAGCTTGCCTTTACACTGCTGCCACCCCTGATAGCCGGTCTGCTTCTTGACCTCACAAGGGTCGGCAAGCTCGGAGAAGGCGTTGCAATGGCGCTGCTAGTCGTCGTCACGATCGCGCCGCTTATCGCGCTTATCTTGCACGATGGCAACACGCTCGATGCGCTTGACCTTGAGCGAGAATCAAAGGATCGGCTAAGAGAATCGACAGCAGAAGAACTAAATGCGCGGCTCGTGGCACAGGCTGTCGAACTAAGACATGAGCAAGCCGAGCGCGTGAAGGCGGAAGCGGCCATGTATGAAGCGCAACGCCTCGAAGCTGTCGGACAATTGACGGGCGGCATCGCGCACGACTTCAATAACGTCCTCATGGCGATATCCGGCAACCTGCATTTGACTCGCAGCCGGATCGACAATGAACATCCCGCTCGAATGTATATTGAAAAGGGAATCATTGCCGTGCAGTACGGCGCAAAGCTGGCTGGACAACTTCTGGCGTTTTCACGCACGCAGCGGCTGGATATCCGACCGGTCGAACTTGATGCAATTATCGAAAAGTCGCGTAATCTTATCGGCAACGCGTTGGGTCCCAGCATCGAGATCCGAGTGGAATTCCGCGCTTCAGATGCGTGGATTCTCGCAGATGCGGAGCAGCTGCACCTTGCAATTCTCAATCTTGCGCTGAACGCACGCGATGCTATGCCGCGAGGTGGCATTTTGGAAATTGCGAGCGCGGTAGGCGACGTAGGGACGGAAGATACGCACCGTCCGGGCTTCGGCGTGGTACGCGTGAGCGACACCGGCGTGGGAATGTCCACCGAAATTATCGAACACGCAATCGAGCCGTTCTTCACCACCAAGGAACGCGGAAAAGGGACCGGCCTCGGCCTTGCACAGGTGTACGGGGTTGTGAAGCAATGCGGGGGCGAACTTCGAATTATTAGCGCGCCGGGAGCTGGCAGCACCATTGAATTGCAGTTCCCGCTCACGACGGCCCGGGACGCTGCGCCCCAAGGTCACGGGCCCGCACCTTCCAACGGAGCCAAAGTTGTCACCCACATGGGACCGCTACTCGTAGTAGACGACGACGAGCATGTGCGAGTTGCACTTGCGGAAATGTTTCGAGTTGCCGGCTACGACGTAATCGAAGCGGAAGACGGGTCTACGGCATTAAGCGTGATGGACGAGATAGACCCCGCCCTTGCCGTCATAGATTTCATCATGCCGGGCCTCAACGGTGCGGAGGTGGCGCGACTTGCACGCGTGAAGTGCCCTACCTTGCCAATCATCTTTGTGAGCGGCTACGCGGATACATTAGCGCTTGATCAGATCGGCAATGCGAGTATCTTGAGAAAGCCCGTCGGCCCTGACGCGTTGTTAGGCGCCGTCGCGGATGCACTGCGAGCTGCAACGGCATCGTAGGAGCATGCAACGAGTGCTGCGCGCCCGACGTTACAGGATCGGCTTCGCAGACGCGGCGTTGCATCGCAGTCGCGCGCTCGCTTCGCATGCCGCAGACGCGCGCGAATTCTCAATGATGCGCGAGTACCTGCTCGTGAGCGCAACAGAGACGTAATTCACTCATTGAATTGCAGACCCGGCCGGCTCGTCCAACCGGATCCCGTCGAAAGATTTTCTGGGCCGGTTCCGCCGGGGCAAGATTTTCCGATTACGCATCGGGCTTGCAGTTTTACATGTTGTCACTGCATCCGCAAGCGACTCCGGAGCTTTGTCTGCGAAAAGAATTTTGTTGAAAATATCGGCAGGCGGCTTTCCCACGAGCCGATGGCTGGACGAGGCGTCCGCAGGTGGCCGGATGACAAAGCTTACTCGTGGCCGGGTCCGACCGAGAGGTCGCACTCGGTCACCCCATCGCGCGTGTCGTATTCCGCCTCAAGAACGAGACGTACGGTCACGCGCCCGCCTTTGAGCAAAAATTTCGAGCCGTTGCCGACCAAATTCCCCACGCTTGCTCGACGCGCACCGCGTCGCGGAGCTAGACCGGAGTTGTCGGCAGGTCGAATCCATGTCGATACCCGCGATTTCCGTGGCGTTTTGGGCCGCCTCGAAGGACTGCACGCACGCCGGTAAGACCGACAATGATCTATCCAACTCGGAGGACCGCGGTTTTTCTCCTGGTCGATGCAAGTTCGGTTTCGCTGGATGGTTTCGACTTCTCTCTTGCTCGTCCTTTTTGATCACAGTGCGGTAATGTCGACCAGCGAGGCTTATTGAGTAACGAAAATCTTAGTCGCGCGGGCGCGGAGCCTGAAAGGGAAAGGCCTCCGACTTTCGCTAACTGCCCAGAAGATACTTCACCTGGCCGCGAGCGCTGGGCCTCGCCGCCGTCTATTTGGTCGTCGAATTTGATGGGACGGGGTTTTTATCCTGTGTCGATGCCAGCTCGTTCTCACTGGTTAGATGTCGACTTTCGTCAGTTGCGTCTTCTTCTCTCTCTGCCGCACCCGATTCGACACCAAGTCTGAGCTTCGCTTGCTCCCAAAAGTCTTCCGCTCTGCCTTCTGGGCTACCTTCTCGTTCCCAAAGTTCGTATGCAAACCGACGGATCTTCTCTTCGATCTTTTCTTCTGACATTTTGGACCTCCGGTAGTAGCTGTTTGAAATGCGCAGGTCGCGCAATGGGTAGCTATGTGCTCGGGCCCGTTAAGCCTCAAGCTCTGCATTCGCTGCGAATCGAACCGACGCGCTTGCGCCTATCATCGCTTCGACCGAGGCGACAATGTCTGCGGCGACGGCATAATGAACCATGTGGCCCGCGTCGGGCACCACCGTCAGGCTGCTGTGCGGAAGGTCGTCGTGCAGACGTCGCGAATGTGCGTTCACGTCGACAACCTTGTCGCCCGCACCCGCAAAGATGTCGACCGGCAGCCGAAGCTCGCCATAGTGATGCCTCAGATGCGCTGCTGCGGGGATCATCAACGCGCCGTCCTGCGCCTCCGCCCGCAACTGTGACGGGCGCAAAACCATTTCATGTGGCACGGCATTGCCGAAATTGCGCGGCGTGGGCACAGGAGAAAACATCGTCTTAACCATTTGCTTAATGAGAGCCCTGCCCGTGATGGGAGAAATCGTGTACCGCATCGCGTCGCCGATCAGGGGCAAAGCGAGGGGCGCGCTCATGGCCGCGTCTAGACGGGGGGTCGGGTAGTAATAGCCCGACAGCAGCACGAGACCGCGGAGTTCATCGGGCGATCGGACCGCCATTTCTAGCGCGGCAAGGGTGCCCCACGAATGCCCCACCACCACGGGGTGCTCGACCTTTAGCTGAAGGAGCGCCTTTGTAAAAAGCTCCGCCTGCGCCGCCGCAGTCCAAACCTTCCTGTGCGAACGCGTGCTGTAGCCGAAGCCCGGCCGATCGAAAGCGATCACCCGGTGGCGCGCGGCAAGCCCCTCAATGAGCCCGCTTCCGTCGAAGTCCTGCAACAGCACGGCATTCCCATGCAACAGCACGACAGGCGGGCCTTCTCCGCGATCGAGGTAATGCAGACGCACACCATCAATCTCGAGAAACGCGCCGATAGGGGGATTTGCGCGCTCGGCTCGGCGCGCCTTCCTAACGTTCCAGACAGCGGCTGCGAGTGCGGCGCCCGCGACGACTGCAGTAATGCCTGCGATCACGGCGGGGCTGTTGGGTCCTTTCTTTAACGTGAGGGTCATTATTTTTTCCAAGGCGTGCCGCGGTAGATGATGGTCGCCGCAAGAGTGCGGGGTGACTTGGAAGGGCCGACGTGGCCGTCGCACCACAAAGCTGGTTTTAGGGAAGCAGTCGTACTAGCAACTCAACGCTTCGCTTGTTTCAAACCACGTCGTCGTCTTTAAGTTCCGTGCGGGGTCATAGTGGCAGTCCGACATTCCGTCACACCATCGTAACGAAGCCCACGGGCTTGACATTCATTCATTCGAGGCGTTACCGGGGTCATCTGCGCCTTTCTCAATATTGTCCTTCTGATCCCCGTAATCCTTTTGGTTTGCCCCGTTTGTGATTTGTACGTCCCCTTTTACTTTGCGGTCCTCGTCTCCTGTGACGCTCCCGATGATCGTATTCGTCCAGCCTTTCACCTGATCTTTGACGCCCTCTTTCTGATCTTCATTCATGACGATGCTCCTTGAAAATCTAATGGTCGCGCAATCCCCATACCCATCCGACAGGACTCGCGCGTCATGCGAGTCCCTGTGCGCACCCGTCGCCAAACGGGATCCCTCTCGCCGTCTAATTAAGTATTGCACCACGACGCCTTCGAGCATCGAATGGCAGCGCTTACGAACGACGCTCATTAGCGATTGTCGCTACCACAAGACGCCATGCAGTTCATGATTAATGGAGCAAGAAACAACGATAAGAGACGGAAGTGGCCGGACCCAGAACCTTTTCCAGCCGGACATGCTCTTCCACAGAGTCAGATAAAAAACCCCCTCTGCGAGAACTTCCGTCGATGCTGATTGCAGTGTCGTAACAGCTCGCTGACAATGATGGAGGCGCTAATACGCAGGTGTCTCAAAGCGCGGATCACATTGCGGCCCACAGGTCGGGCTTGCGGTCGTCAACCCGACACATTGCGACTGCGGCGCCGTTCATAATGGGCGCGCGCCCCATGGTTCGGCCGGCAAACTCCACCTGCCGCTTACCGCAGGCCGCCACAACGCGCCCCGAGGCCTCATCGTTGCAGAATAGGCGCAAAGGCCGCAACTCCACGATCTGAATACGATGGAAGACCTAGAATCGCTTTCCCTGGCACTGCCCGACGGCACTAAGGTCTCTGCGCTCCTCCGAGTGCCGGAAGACGCGCGAGTCCTGTATGTCTTTGCGCACGGTGCCGGGGCGGGCATGCAGCACGCCGGCATGTCGTCATTGGCCGACGCGCTTGCGGCGGCCAACGTCGCCACATTGCGCTACCAGTTTCCGTACATGGAGAGGGGCTCCAAGCGGGTGGACTCGCCGGCCGTGGCGCATGCTGCCGTGCAGGCAGCCGTCGCAGAGGCCCGCCGGCGGCTGCCAGCCCTGCCGCTCTTCGCAGGCGGCAGGTCGTTCGGCGGCCGCATGACGTCCCAAGCCCAAGCCATCTCCCCGCTCGACGGCGTGCGTGGCCTCGCTTTCGTCGCGTTCCCGCTGCACCCGGCGGGCGCGCCCGGCATAGAGCGGGCACAGCACTTGGCGGACGTCACGGTGCCGACTCTCTTCCTGCAGGGCACGCGCGACAAATTGGCCGAGCTTCCCCTGCTGAGGTCGGTCGTCGAGCCGCTGGGACCACGCGCCACGTTGCACGTGGTGGACGACGCAGATCATTCGTTCCACGTACGTGCGTCCTCCGGTCGGACCGACGCGGAGGTCGTGCTCGAGCTGGCACGGACGATGTCGGCATGGTTTTTCGCAACTTGACGGGCTGTCCTCAGTCCGGAATCGCCGAAAGCTGCAGGCGCGATCTCGGTAACCGGCCTTAACGCTTGGCGCCGAAGGCCGATGGCGCCTCCTGCACCCGAAACTCACTTTCTCGTTTTTTCAGCGAGTGGCCTAGCGAGTTGACTCCTTGAGTTCGCGGGCCTTCGCAGGCCGGCGCGCGTGGATGCGCTGCGCGTACGCACGCTGCTTTTCGATCGGAGCGGCGTCGAGTATCCACGTATGCGCACCGAGTTCCTTGAGGAACCGGACCTTCATATGGGTTTCGGTGAGCGTCGAGGGACTGTGTCGCGCTGGTGGCGTCGTCAGCCATTCGAGCACTCTCATCCCAGAAGTCCCATGCTGGGCGGAGAGGACAGAATCGGCATGAACCAACTGTGTTTTCGTGACTGTTGCCTTGATAAGGGCGAGCAGACCATGCTCAACATCCGACCAGATCGAACGGCCGAGGTCTCGCAGTTTCCGTTCGGCGGGTATCGGGATGCAACGCTCATACAGCCAGCAATGAAAGTGCTGGAGCAGCTCATGAAGGGTAAGGGATTCGATGGCATCCTGTCCCATCCACGCTTCCAGTCCTGCCCAGTGGCTCTGTCCGATCGACGTCATGCCGAGATATTCGCAGATCCAGACCTGATGCTCGTACAGCGTCTTATAGCGCTGATAAAGTGTGCGAAGGGACGCGAAAGTCGGGGTGGGCAGGCCGAGCCGCTCGTCAATGTGGCGCAGTAACTGGCGCGCCAGTGTGCCGACATGATCGAGGGTGCGGCCACTGGCCCGCAGAAAGACCAGTTGGATGGCAACGCGAGCAAGGCGATCGCGCCGAAAGCGCTCGTTGATTGCTTCAATGTCGCTGTCAGTCAACGCGAAGTGACGCTCCACGTCGAATTCCGATAGTCGAGCAGGCGATCCCGTCCCACATATCGAAATTCCAGGCCAGGCATCTCCGCCTCCCGTCAAGGTGGCGCGATTTTTGTGCCTTCGGACAAAAGTCGGAACCCCTTGGCAGTCCATAAATTAAGGTGCTCCAGAGAAACCCGCCAGAATTAGTACGAAAAGGACGAATACCCCGGCCGCGGGGGCCACTGCAAAGGCCCGGAAAGCAAAGAAAAATCCGGCCGAGAAGACGTCGGCGAGAAGAGCGCCCCGCAAGAGTGTAGCCGCGTGCGCTCCGCTGGCCAAGGTCAGTCCCGCGCCGAGGTAACAACCTAAGCCTAGCTGCAGGATGCACGGTGGACCAGCAATTCCCCGGTTCCACTGGCGCAGATCCCCGGCGTTTTATTGCGTCTGCGCTGCCTGATGTTCCGCAGCTTGCTGTTGAGCGTGCTGCTTCGCAAGGTGCCTGCCTACCATGCAGCCGCCGACCGCACCAACCACAGCGCGGTGCCCCGCGTAATGCCCGGCGACCCCTCCCACCGCCGCGCCCTTGAGGCAGCCTGCTGCGTTTGCCGTGCCTGCCGTTGCGAAGATCAGCGACGTTGCACTCGCGATGATCGGTATTGGGCTACTTTTCATTCGGAAACACTCTGAGGTCGATTATTCGGATGTGACGTCTTCCGTCATCGTTTCAATACCCGCCCCACTCGCGATGCTCGCGCAGCTCATGCTCACGCCATTCCTCGCGGCGCCGTTCACGTTCACGCCACTCACGACGTTGGCGCCATTCACGGGCTCGCCAGTCGTCGTTATCGCCGTCGTATGCGACTGCGACAGGTGTGGGAGCATATACGACGGAAGGCGGCGGTGCGTACACCGGCTGTGCAGGCGCGTACACGGCGCCGGGGATGCCCACTCCGATGGCAACGTCGACGTGCGCCGATGCTGCTGTTGATGCGGCTAGTACCGCCAGACCGAGCGCTGCACCGAGAATCTTTTTGTTCATTTCCGCTACCCCTTCGCACATTGAGTGCATTGTCATGATCACGGTTGGAGTGTAAGGAGCGATGCCGGACACATGTGAAACGGCGGTGCGAGATTGGTACCACCGGATTACTGGCGTCGGTGCCACGTGGGAGATGCGCTCCGTGCTCTCTAGCCCGACAGCTCGCCTGCAATGCGGTAGCGTGCGCCTCGGTTTTTATTCGGGGTCTCGCATATCCGCAATTGGTTGACGAAGGGTGCGCGACCAAGGTGCTTCATCCGATTGCGCTAGGTGCTTGCAACGACCGTCTGGCGTTTTGATCGGTCTGTGTGAGCGTTGAGCCCTCTGCAGGCTTTCATCGAGCTGCCGGCGCTCCGCTCCACCTCCGGGAAAGGCGGCTTGGTTATTTCACTTCGACGACCAAATAGAGTCTGATCTTTATCTTCCGGATAGACGGGCCGCAGGTAGATCTTCTGATTCGAAAATACCGAAACGCGCGAAAAGCGCCGCCGTTACCTGACTTCGCGCGCGTTTCCAGGGATGAGTGCCCTCTTTGCGAAGGCGTGTTGTAAGACGGGCCAGACCGAGGATCGGCCGTCAGATACGAAAAATAGGTCAAGGACCGCTACGACGTCGCTCGTTGCTCAAGGATCTTCATTTGCGTGCCGATAACTGTCGAGGAGGCCACGAAGGGGCCGGGCCGAAAGGACGAGCTACGGAAATGAGAAAGAGACGGTCAGCGAAACCGGCGGGGAAAACGCATATATTAGGGCGTCACCGCCTCACTTTTCTTTTGGCAAGCCTTACCGCTGCCCTCGCAGTAACAAGCGTGATGATCGCAAGCGCCGTTGACGAGCACAAGCGGGCGGATTGCGAGGTCGAAGGTGGTGCACTTATTCAGGAAAATATCCGCGCTCTCGAGGCGATCCACGCCGCAGCGAACACCGCGTTCCTTCGGGGACTTGGGATATCACGATTTTCCTCGTCAGCGTGGCCCGTATCCGGCGCGGGAGGCGCGAGCCGGCGCTATGCGCGGCTCGAGGAATTGCTTCGCGCTAGCCCGGAGGGCGCGCGCGCCGTCCAGATGTTGCGCGCCGATTCCGCGCAGTGGCAAGCCCAACTCGATGAGACGACAAGGCACACAGTACGTCGCGGGGACGAAATCGCCGTCCCGAGTAAAGAACTGGTTGCGGCAAATGACACGTTGCAGCGCATCACTGGCGCGCTCGCCGGCTTGAGGACAAGGCTGGAGGCGGAAACAGCAGCACGGTCCGCCGAGAGTCGCGACGAGTCTGCACGTCAAAGAATATTACTTTCCGCGCTGTGCGCTTTGACGTTCGGTCTGTTTTGCTGCGCTCTCATCGCGAACTATCGCACCACGTTGGCACGCGCAAAGGTGCGAATCATCGCCGAGCAGGCTGAAAGCCGGTTCCGCGATTACTTCGAGACTCACCCGCTAGCGATGCTCATTTATGACGTGGCGACGCTCGACATCTTGGCGGCGAACGAGGCGAGCGCTGGCCAGTACGGCTTTGACCGAGCGGCACTGGAGTCGATGCAAATCACCGCCATTCGCCCTCCGGATCATGTCGACTCGTTCCTCAGCGACCTATCGAAGTTCCATCTGGCCTCCGACGTAAGTGGCTCAGCTGGGCTGCGAGACCATCTGCGTAGAGACGGTTCCGTTCTTCCAGTCGAAGTGTCGTACCACTTTCTGGACTATAGCGGCAAGAAGGCGTGTTTCATCGTTGCGATAGATGTAAGCGAGCGCGAGCACGCGCAAGAAGCGCTGCGGACAGCGGAGCAGATGCTGAGAACCGTCATTGATACGGTTCCGGAGCGCATATTTTGGAAGGACGCGGACCTTCGCTATTTGGGTTGTAACCGCTCTTTCGCGGCCGATGTGGGAATGGACGACCCCGCGGACATCGTCGGGCTGACCGACGACTCGATGCCATGGAGGCACAGAGCCGCAGACATTAAGAGACAAGACCAAACCGTACTTAGCTCGGGCTCCGCGCTGCTTAACGTGGAATCGCTACTGCAAGTGCCTGCGCGCCCCGCCCGATGGCTCAAGTGTAATAAGCTTCCGCTTTATAACTCCAATGGCCGGTCTGCGGGTGTCCTCGGCACCTATGAAGACATAACAGCGTTGAAAGAGGCCGATTTGACGCTGCGCTTGCGCAGCCGAGCGCTTGATGCGATTGTCAATGCGGTAATAATTACACGCACCATGGCGGGTGCCCAACTGATCGAATATGCAAATCCCGCCTTCGAACGAATCACTGGCTACTCAATCGGTGAAGTCAGAGGACGAGACTGTAGATTTCTCCAAGGCAGTGACACGGAGCAGTCATCGGTCGATAAAATCCGCTCAGCCTTAGAAGAGAAGCGGGAAACTACGGCGCTCCTGCGAAATTATCGCAAAGACGGCACGCCGTTCTGGAATCAACTGTACGTTGCGCCCGTCCCCGACGAACGCGGGCGGATTACCCACCACATCAGTGTGATTAACGATGTCACGGAGTTGGTGCAGTCGCGAGACCTCTTGCACAAGCAGGCTAACTTCGATCCGCTGACAGCACTCGCCAATCGTAGCATGCTCAATGAGCACCTGCGTTCGGAGATTAGGATGGCCTCCGAGCACGGGACGCGCGTTGACCTTGTCTTTATCGATGTCGATCACTTTAAAGATATCAACGACAGTCTCGGACACAGGGCGGGCGACAGCCTTTTGCGTGAATTGGCACAACGTTTGACTCGCTGTGCGGGAGATTCGCACCTGGCGGCCAGGTACGGTGGGGACGAATTCATCGTGGTCGTGCAATCCCACCCGAAAAGTGGCGAGCTGAATAGCTTTCTCGAACGGCTGTCTGCGGAACTCGAAGTCCCAGTCATGCTCGACGACGTGGAATCGCAAGTTGAGGTGAGCGTTGGAATTGCTAGCTACCCCGGGGATGCGCACGACGCCAAGACGCTACTGATTCACGCGGATTTAGCTTTGTACGAAGCAAAAGCGACCGGACGGAACCAAATCCGGCTTTTCGACAGCACGTTATCACGCATCGCTGAAGCTAGAATCGACCTGTCGCGCAGGATGCGCCGCGCGGTGGAGAAGAATGAGTTCATGCTCGTCTACCAGCCGCAGGTCAGCCTTCATACTGGATGGGTCACTGGTGTTGAAGCATTGCTTCGCTGGAATGATCCGGAGTTGGGGCCGATCAGCCCAGGCACATTCATTCCAGCCGCAGAAGAGAATGGACTCATTGTCCGTATAGGGGCGTGGGTGCTGCGCGAGGCGTGCAAGCAGGCAAAAGCGTGGGAGGAAATATGCCCCGGTGTACGGATGTCAGTGAACGTGTCTCCTAAACAGTTCGGACGAGGAGATCTACCGACGCTTTTGGCAGACGCATTATCGAGTGCCCGCTTGAGTCCGACATCTGTCGAACTCGAAATAACCGAGGGAGCTTTGATGGAGTATCGAGCGGTCGATGTGCTCAACCGCATCCGCGCGGCCGGCGTGAGCATCGCGATCGACGATTTCGGAACCGGTTACTCAAGTCTGGCTTATATCCGGAATTTCCGTGCCGACCGGCTCAAGCTTGACATGTCCTTCGTTCGCGGCATCGGTGTTAATGCTGAGGACGAGGCGATTACGCGCGCTATATTGTCCTTGGGACACTCGCTAGAGTTTGAGATCGTCGCGGAAGGCGTCGAGTCATCCGAGCAACTTGCTTACCTGAAGCAATACGGTTGCGATGTCGTGCAAGGCTACATTTTTGCACGGCCGATGAGCGCCGCTGAGGTTCTCCCGTTCATCGTCGCTCGGAACTGCCAAACGGAGGCGGTCGAGTGAGAGATGGCATACCGCTAACGAACTACGTGCGGTCTGCGTGCGGCGGCTTGTCGAGTCGCAAGGCTTGGCACCGCCATTCTTGAAGCTTGGAACCGCCCATGGAAAATGCGCAGCCGCGGAAGCAGGGAGATGTGAGCGCTATCAGACGGAAGAAAGGATGCTGCGGACCGGGCGAATTACGACGTCTGATTTGGAAGCTATCGGCGAGCGAGCGCGCTGACTTGTCCGCAGTGTGTGGTGTTATCTGGAAGAGCGGTAAGAGCCTTCCAGTGCGCTATCGCCGGCGAGTCAAGTCGCCTAAAGGTCGTCACGAATGAGTCGTAAACAGGTCATCGCGGTGAATTCAACAATTGCGTGATGGTCTGGGCTCGTGTCGTGTCTCTTTTCCTCGTCTAATCCAGGCTCAGCCGGCCGCCGTGCGCTGCGGCGAACGCTGCCCGGATGCACGCATCAAGACCGCGGGTATCCGGAGAATATGCTCGCAAGCACAAAAACCAGTGAGGTACGCCCAACTTCGAGTGGACATGCTCGCGCTGCGGAATCAAGGACGTAAGAAGATGCTAATGAAGACGCAATTGAAAGCCATGCGACGAAGGATGGGCTCGGATGCCACGCTTCTGCGCGGCGCCGGCTTTGCGAGGCGCGCATACGGTTTGCGATGTGTTGGTCTCGCCATGGGGTGCATCCTCGTGCAGACGGTTTTGTGGGCACAAGACGCTTCGTTGGCCGCGCGGCTATTCGCGGCTTCATATTGTCTCGCATGGCCGCATTTGGGGTACTTCCTCGCCCGCAGCAGCGTATGTCCGGGGGCGGCTGAGCGGCGCAACATCTATGTCGACAACTTCATCGGCGCAATGGTCGTCGTCGCCATGAAATTTGCCTGGCTACCGTCCGCGCTCGTCCTGCTTATGTTCATGATGAACAACGTTGCGGCTGGCGGCGCGCGTCTATTGGGGCGCGGCGTGGCGGTCTGTCTATTAGGCTTTGGCGCGGGCGCACTGTGTTTCGGGCTAGCGCTCGACTGGAGCAGTCTTTCGTCGAGTACGATCGCCAGTGCGCCGATGCTCATCGTCTATCCGCTGTCTTTAGGCATCGTTACGCATCGCACATCGCTTAAGCTCGCGGAGCGTTCAAGGGAACTCAAACGCATGAGCGAGCACGACAGCCTGACAGGGCTGCTCAACCGTGCCACGCTGATCCGCCGCTTGAGGGAGCGTCTGCAGGGTGCCGACCGCCGGTCGCGCGTCAGTGTGCTGTTCATCGATATGGACGGCTTCAAGACGGTCAACGACTCGCTTGGCCATCAATGCGGCGACAATCTCTTGATCGAAGTTGCAGCACGGCTTGCTGCAAAGATGGAAAGCAGCGAAGACATCGGACGCTATGGCGGCGACGAGTTTGTCATCGTGTCGGCGCGCACTGCGCTGGAAGATGTCATCGTGCTTGCCGGCATCGTGGTCGAAGCGGTCAGCCATCCCGTCGTGCTTAATGGCTCAAGCGTCTTGCCGCGGCTGAGCGTGGGCATCAGTACAAGCTTGGACGAGGGAAGCGACGCACAGAACCTCCTTATTCAAGCCGATTCGGCGATGTACCAAGCCAAGCGTGACGGGCACAACCTTATCGTACTGCATCAGGACACGTGCGCTAGCGAAATTTGATTGGTCAGCAGCCGAGCGACGTCCCGTCCCCCTAGGCATCGACCGATTAGTGCCGAAATTGACATCGCGACCGCGACCTTGCCTCTTGGGATTGTGGCTGAGCTGGAGCGGCAATAGGACAGTGAGATCGCCTGCGGGATACGCGCTCCCGCTTGCGCGGCAGGTGATTGCAAGCGCAATCTTACTGATGAATTTTAGATTGCAGTCGTTCGACCTCACGATCGGACACAGGACTCGCTTTGTTGGCCCGAGCCCCCCCGCACGAAGTGGTCCACCTGCCGTAACGCGGGGAGAAAGCGATATCGGTAGCGCGCGGCGTTTTTCGCGGACGGCCGGCTCCGGTCGTGAACGTTCAGCGAGAAGATCGCGATCAACCCATCGGCGTCTATGATCGTGAATCGATCTCCTCCCCAAAAAAGCGGCGACCGTCGGCCGCCGCACAGTTCCAATGCTCTTTTGGCCGCCTGCTTCGTGGAGAGAGGCTGGCCGTTCCACTGAGATACTGCCAACTCTGCCGCGACGTAACTATGACGTACCGTCCAGCTTTTGATGCCCGGCATCGGGGTTTCGACAGCCAGTCCTACCTTAGCGACCTATTTTTGTATCCGCGAGACTTTACCTGGTCCTAGCTGGTCAGCTGCGTCTACCCAGGTGCTGACTAGCCTATTGTTTCGGTGACTCGAGTTCGCCCAAAAAAATCGCAACTTCAGAACAGCGAAATATCCGCCGTAAACAAGTCATCTGTCGCGGAGCCATTCGGAGAATCTATGAGTAACGATCACCATGACATCGAGCAGCGGGTGCGGCTCGCGGGTAGCAACATGTTCGAACTGTTGCTATTTCGCGTGGGAGCTACGCCGAAATCTGGAGCCCGCGAACTTTATGGCATCAACGTTTTTAAAGTTCGCGAGATCATTGCCATGCCAGTCTTGACGGAGGTCGCAGGGTCGTCCGACATGATTCTCGGCGTGGCTGACGTTCGGGGCGAGATCATTCCGGTCATCGACCTAGCCAAAGTCGCAGGCTGTGTCGCGCGCGAAGGCAATCGGATCTTACTTGTGACCGAATTTGCACGCACGACGCAAGGCTTTGCAGTTGAAGAAGTAGATGACATCGTGCGCCTTGAATGGAATCGTGTACTTTCAGCCGAGGGGCATTCAAGCGGCAAGACCGTCACTAGCATTGCGCGGCTGGACGCTGAGCCAGGTGGACGCCTCGCGCAAGTTCTCGATGTCGAGCAGATACTGCGCGACGTGCTCCCATCAAGCGAGCCGGAAATTAAGGAAGAAAACACAGGACGCCTTGTGCTACCACCGGGCGCAAAGGTGCTCGCAGCCGACGATTCAGGCGTTGCGCGAGCGCTGATAGAAGAGGGTTTGAATGCCATGGGTGTGCCCTACATCATGACGAAGACCGGACAAGAGGCATGGGAAGTCCTGACTCGCACCAGTGAGAAAGCCATAAAGGAAGGACGCAAGGTCACCGACGATATTGCGCTGGTGTTGACAGACCTTGAGATGCCGGTAATGGACGGTTTTACCCTCACGCGCAAGATCAAGTCGGCGGCAGAGCTGCAAGCTATTCCTGTGGTCATCCATTCTTCTTTGTCGGGTGCGGCGAACGAGCACCACGTGCGTAAGGTCGGGGCAGACGCATATGTTGCAAAGTTCGTAGCAGCGGAACTCGCAGCAGTGATGCGTCAAGTGATCTCTGCGGTGGCGGCATGAATTCCTTTGCATCAATCTCAAAGCTCGACGACTCCCTCACGGACTAGGTCTAGGGTTGAATGAACTCGTCTGCCAAAGCCGAGTTTACGGCTCCCGTACGGCATTGCGCCGCAGGAATACGGGCAGCTTCTCGCGTTACATTACTGAGAGTCGTCTTGTGCACCACGTTCGGCCGTGCAGCGTTAAACGCTGATCATCGAGGAGTCAACATGGCCAGCATACGTGCGCGCGAGACGTCTTGCGCAAAGGAAGTTTCAATAGCGATCGTGGTCAGTCTCACCGCCGCGATATCGTTAGCCTCGGCGAACGCCTCCGCCCACGTGAGTCTCAATATCGGCATGGGATATGCGGCGCCCGACTAAGCCGCACCGCCTGTCTACTACGCCCCGCGTCCACCGCCGCCCGTCTATTACGCCCCTTCCTTTCCCCGGGCTGTAGAGTATCGAACCGCGCCCGCACCGGTCGTTTTGTGGGCAAGCCTTTCGGCAACGCGAGTGGCGTGAACGTGAGTGGCGCGAGCGACGTGGCGGGAACGCCAAGAGTACGAACGCCATCGCGCCTACTACGACTACTGAGCAGTTCGAACTGCTTTTGACACAAACGCGACCCTGCAACATCCGGAATCGGCGGCCATTCAGTCTGTCATCCCCAGTCGCGCCAATCTTCTTGCGCGACGTCCTTTGGATGAAGATCTGTACGCCTATCGAAATCTGGTCAAACGGTTCTTCTGTCGCGTCAAAAAAATCCGTCGCGTGGCTACCCGTTACCAGAAGCTCTCCAAACGATTCTCATCATCCGTTGCGCTCTGCGCTGCTTTCGTCTCCTGCTAATGTCAACAGGCCGATCATCAGCCGCCGGCAGCACAGGCGTTCGCCGTAACCGGCCGTCCGGAGGCGTCGATCGTGAAAATGACGGTGTTGCCGTCCTCCGCAACCACCGGTTCCATGAAAGTCGCCGTTACCATCTGATTCAAAAGAAAAATCGCGGTTTTACGGGCGTACGGAGTCAAAGATAATCACATGCGCCGAGAGCTAGACCAGGCGTGCATGCGCCCGCCCGAGCAAACGACGGCTATCGCGGCCTGAGCGGTCAATACCATTGGACATGAACAACGCATGCGTCAACAATCACGCCACCGTGCGCCTTGGTGGCACGTCGCTGGAAATCAGGTGGCAGAAGGTGTTTTGCGTTTTCGGGTACTACGCGCGCTGGCGGGCCACGTCGAGAGCGCCTGCTCGGCAACGGCCTCCAGCATGTCACGCCTGTAGCCGGCTTTCGCCTGAACAGCTATGCCATGGGCCACCGCGCACACGTACGAGGCCAGCGCGGCACAGTTGGCTGTCTCTGGCAAATCCCCTTCCTGCTGCGCCCGTTCAAGCCGCTCGCGCAGCGACGCTTCTCCGTCCGCGCGCGCCTTGATGACCGCGCGGCGGACGGGCTCTGCATCGTCGGAGACCGCGAGAGCACCATGAACGCCAAGACACCCTCTGCGATCCGGATAACGGGTGTTGAGTTCGGCCGTGCCCCGGAGAATGTCTGTGACCACCTCGCGCGAGGTTGGCCGTTCGAGCGCCGCCGCAAAAAAACCTAGATAGCGGTCGTAATACCGCTCAAGCGCCCGACGGAACAAATCTTCCTTGTTGCCAAACGCTGAGTAAAGCGATGGGCGCTCAACACCAGCGGCCTGCGTCAGGTCGGCGTACGACGCACCCTCGTAGCCTTTGCGCCAGAACACACAAAGTGCCGCCTCCAACGCCTGATCCACATCGAACTCGCGGTGACGTCCCATAGCCAGTCTGCCTCGCTCTTCTCATAACGGTCGCGACTAGACGACCCTTCACAAACGATACCAATGATTATCGTAACACGCGTTACGATTCACCAGCGTCCGCGGAGGGCCCCGCTGCCGACAGACGGTCTTCGCGTGGCAAGCAACAGACCGCTTGACAGTCTCACGTCTAATACCGTAACGTTCGTTATCGAAACCGTCAGTAGCAAATTATCACAACACGTGATGGCGTGGCATCGAGTGGTATCTCGACGGGTTCTGCCCAGCTCGCGCAAGCCTTCTAACCCGCCCTTCCCGGCTTTTCAGTCGCTGGCCAGGGCACCAATGTCATCTTGGACGTGCTGCTCCTTCATAGCGGAATGGGCTCGTCGACGCTCAGGATTAGGCAGAAGAAGACCAAAGCCCTTACTAAACATGAAACCCAAGGAAAGGAAATGACCGAGAATGTTGGTGAAAAGTTGACCGCCGATGAAGTGCTCTCCGGAGTCGATCTCAAAGGCAAGCGATTCCTCGTCACAGGCGCATCATCGGGCATTGGGCGCGAAACATGCCGCGCACTGATGGCTCATGGTGCCAGCGTCGTCGGTGCCGTCAGGGACCTCGCCAAAGCTGAACGGGCTATGGCTTCTTTCACTGACGCCGCAATGCGATCCGGCGGCAGTCTGGAACTGATCGAACTTGATCTTGCATCCTTGCTGAGCGTGCGCGCCTGTGCCGACACGCTGCTGGCTGACGGCCGGCCGTTCGATGCCATCATCGCCAACGCGGGCATCATGGCAACTCCGTTTGGTCGGACGGCCGATGGCTTCGAGCTTCAATTCGGGACCAACCATCTTGGCCACTTTGCTTTGGTTACCTGGATCGAGCCGCTGCTCCTAGATAACGGGCGCCTGGTCGTGCTTTCGTCGCAAGCGCATCGCGTTGCCGACGTCGACCTGAACGATCCCAATTTTGAGCATCAGGAATATGACCCGTTTGTGGCCTATGGCCGGTCAAAGACAGCCAACGCTCTGTTCGCCGTCGAATTCGACCGGCGACACCGCGATCGCGGAGTCCGTGCAGCCTCGGTAATGCCAGGAAACAGTCTGACTGACCTCCCGCGTCATTTTTCGCAGAAAGATTTGCAGGGTCTTCTCGAGACCTTTGGAGCCGCGCGCGCCGAAGCGGGTCTGCCCCCTCCAGTGCTGAAAGAAATCCCGCAGGCAGCCGCAACGTCGGTCTGGGCCGCAGTCGTAGCTAATGCGGCTGAGATTGGCGGACGCTATCTCGAAGATTGTGCGATCGCGCCGATCAACGATACGGCCAACCCGTTTGCCGACGGTGCCCGGGCGTATCTGCTCGACGCCGAAAAAGCCAGCCAGCTTTGGCTGAAAAGCGAGCATCTGGTGAACGCCGCGGCGCACGCTTCGACGACTGAACGACTGAATGACTGAACGACTGATTGCTAAGTAGAAGGTGCGATCTGGGTGTCCAAAAGACTGCCCCGGTGGCCGTCCTTCCTCGGGCCAGATGCCGAATTTCGCAGTGCAAGCGCCGATCGAACGGATGTCGTTTGTTGGCCGGCCGCCAAAGTACACAGTTCAGACGCCCACCAAGCGCTGAGACCGCGCGACGACCTTGTGGCTATCCCTAAGAAGAGCCCGAGGGACGCGTCCGTCGGACGGCGCCTTAGAAGCCCATTCCTACAGGGTTGGGGACGGGTTGCGCGACCAGGCGCGCACACTTCCACTATAGGATCCGGTCGGAGCCCTGGAAAGTGCTTAAGCGATGGAAAAACCACTAGGGAAAAAGTGACGGAACGGTCTTCCGTCTTCAATTTCAATGTCGTGATCGACTAGCTCCGTAAGCGACAAGACCCGCCGACAGGCGAAAAAAAAACCGGCTCGAGGAGCCGGTTGAGCAAGTTTGCGCGCCGGGATGACCACGCAAACCGAGAGACAGCCACCATTGTAGGGAGCGTCGCGCGCATGCAAATCTCCGGAAAGACGAACAATTATCGGCTTGATCGGGCATTTGCTTCCCGGCCAGCTCCGCCACACTGGTTCCCATGGTGCAACGCATCGCACCGGATGGAAGGAGCAAAACGCAACACTCTGAGCAGACCGGCTTAACGTCAAATCTCTACCGATTGCAGTGTGTTTCCAAGTAGCCTCGCAGTACCGGAGAAGTCCGGGGTTTTCATGCAAGACCGCTGTGCCAATGTTTTGTCTCGACGTAACACAGTATCGAAGTCCGCAGTACCAGAGTCCGCAATACCGATGTCGCTGTACGGAGGCCGCTGTACCGAAGTCCGTTGTATTTGAAGCGTTGTGCGCATCACGCAGTACTCACTCGAAGCCCCGGCCTGTTTCCATCAGTCGGGGCTTTCGTCTTTTTCTATCGGCGAGTCACATTGGAGCGACATGAGCAACAGCCGCTTGATACCGTTCTGGAATGGCGGCAGACGTGGAGCTTCTGAACATGATTCGCATTTTGTGGAAGGAAAAGGAACGCTTAATGCTTTCTCAACTGAAAACGCACAAAGCAGGGACACTCAATGATCGTTCGAATCAACCAGTTGCCGCGGATGAAGCGGCTGCTGTACGGGATCGCGGCTACGGCGGCCGTGCTTCTAGCGCAGCAGGCACTGACAATGCTTGCTCACGGTCGCCTGACGTTTCTCCTTATCAGTGCGTCCCTGCCGTTTGTTACCGTGCTCTTTGGCGCACCGTCGGGCTTCCTGCTTTTAGTGAGCGGTCTTTGCTTCGGCGCGCTTTGGATGCCGCCTTCAGGCTTGGCGGTCGACCAGCCGGAGGACCGCGCTGTCCTGCTAGCGTACGCGGTCGTCGGCAGTATACTAGTGGTGGCCGGACGGCAACTGGCGGAGGTGGCAAGAAGGGCAGGGAAAGCGGAAGCGGCTACGCAAGATGCTGCCGATCGACTTCTGCGCCTCGAGCGCGACGCGCGGCAGCGTTTTGATGTGGCGTTGAACAGTGCCGGTGTGCCGTTTTTCATCGTAACTCCGGTGGTTCATGATGGCCGAGTCGCAGAGCTTCGGTGGGACTACTTGAACGAGGCGGCGTCTCAGCTATTTAGCCAGGCCGCGGGTGTCGTCGTCGGCAGTTCGAGTTCTTATGTCCGTCCGGCCGGGTGGGATGCGGACATTTTGCTCGAGCGACTTGCACCGCTTGCCGAACGGCAGGGGCACGAAGCCTTTGACGTGCGCATTCAAGGAGGTAACGGCGAGCAATGGTTTCACGTCGTCGCCGCGTCGCTCGATGGTTCGGTCGTCGCTTGGTTTGGCGACGTCACCGCCCGAGTGCGAGCCGAACAGGCGCTCGCAGAAGCGGACCGCCGCAAGGACGAGTTTCTCGCGACGCTCGCTCATGAATTGCGCAATCCGCTTGCCCCCATCAGGCAAGTGGCAGAGATCTTGGAGCAGCCCGGGCTTACCGATGAGCGCAGGAAGTGGTGCACCGCGTTGCTGCGCCGGCAGTCCGCGGCGATGGCGCTTCTCTTGGATGACCTATTGGACGTTTCGCGCATCACGCGCGGGTCGCTGACACTGCGCAAGGAAGCGGTAGCGCTTAAGGAAGTGGTTGACGATGCAGTCGAGACCGCGAGACCGATGCTCGACGGCAAGGGGCACGAGCTTGACGTCAAACTCCCCGCCCGGCCTCTTTACGTTGAGGTGGACCGCCTGCGGCTGGCGCAGGTGCTAGCCAACCTGCTGACGAACGCCGCCAAGTACACGCCACCGGGCGGACGAATTGAATTGACCGTGGTAGCCGATGACGCCGAGATCGTCATTTCGGTCGCGGACAACGGCATCGGCGTCGAACCGGAAAAGCTGTCGGCTATCTTCTCGATGTTCTCTCAGGTGAACCCGGACCATCATCGACAGGGTGGCCTGGGCATCGGACTCGCGCTTTCAAAGTCGCTGATCGAGCTTCACGGCGGCCGGGTAACGGCGTCGAGCGCTGGAAAGGACAGAGGAAGCTGCTTCGCCATCCACCTTCCAGCAAGCTCGAGGGTGATCCCGCCATTGGTCCCGACGCCGACGATGCTCGATGTCGCGGCGGTGGAAAAGCATCGCATCCTCGTCGTAGATGACAACGTCGATGCGGCTGACGCGATGACCGCGCTCCTGGAACTGGAGGGGCATGCAGTACGGACTGTGTACTCGGGTGAGGAAGCCGTCGACATCCTTATGCACTACAGCCCAGACGTGATTTTGCTTGACCTTGGGCTGCCCGGCATGAGCGGACTTGAGGTCGCTCGCCGGTTAAGAGCGATGCCGGACATGAAAGATGTGACGCTCATTGCCATCACTGGATGGGGGCAGCCCCAGGACCGAGCGCGAACGGCAGACGCCGGATTCGACTTCCATTTCACCAAACCGGTTGATGTAGGCAGTCTTAATCTAGCGATTGAGCGTGCGGCGACGGCGATGTAGACAAGTCCGATGCAGCACAGCGTCATGTAGGCTCGCGCCAAGGCTTCACCCGAACGCGCCTCCGCCATGGGCAGGCGTTGATTTTTCGGCGCGCCGTCGCGTTCGGGCCCCGCGCTTCCGCGCGGGTCGCGTGCTTTCTCAGAATGTCCTCCAATCTCCGGCTGACTCGCGGGCAGCGGCCGTGGTCGTCGCCGGGGTATGTGCTATCGCAGTGCGAGCCGCCATGGCGGTGCGGATCAGTGCAGCTCCGGCTTCGAACGCTTGCTCTGAGCCGCGCCGCTTGACGTCACGCGGCTCTGCATTGTCCGGTCGTAGGCGGAGTTCCTGAGGTTCAGTGAAGCGAAGAAGCCACCGATTCGGTCAGCTCGTCACACCGATCTTCGAGCAACTTTCAAGCAGCAGCGGCCTCTTCGACGATGGCCGCGTTCTGCTGGGTCGCCTCGTCCATCCGAATAGATGCCTCGCTAACCTGTTGGATTTTTCGGCTTTGGTTGGACAAGGCCGCAGCGATTTCGCCATGATCTCCATCACGCGCAATGCCTTCGTAGCTTCCTCAATTAGGCTGCTAGGGTGTCCCTTAGGCGCCAGCCCACCTTGATCTCCTGCACTGAAGCAGCAATCAAGCCCTTGATCTCTTTTGCCGCGCTAGACGACCGTTGGGCTAGGTTGCTCGCTCCGTCGCTACCACCGCAATGCCGCGGCCCTGTTTACCCGCACGCGCCGCTTCCACCGCTGCGTTAAGCGCAAGAATGTTCGTCCGGAAGGCATTCCCTCAATGATCTCGGTAATCTCAGCGATTGGACAGCGACAATTATCTGAGTCGAACACTGCCCTCCAGGGCATTCGCCGCGAACGCCGTTCACGTCGCTGGCTGCGACGTGGCGCGCAACCTTGCTCAGAAAACTAGGATCTGTGCCGGGTCCGAGGGCGTCCCAGCCGCCCTGCTCCAAAAACGCGCAGACCTTCGTTGCCATCGGCGCTGTGTACGACTTCATAGCGCTCGACCTGCTTTAATCCGTCTGACCAAGTGCTCGTTGGCGGTGCGGCCAGGCATTCCGCGCAGTTTGACGACGAAGTCGGCAAGTTTTCAGCAACAAGTGGGACGCGTGTGGTACCCAGTCACTTCGGTGTCGCGATGGAACGTAAAGCGGAGACGGGCCCGTCGCGTCGGCACCATCGTGTAGAACCTCGTTCGCCGGATCACGTGTACTGCGTCGCGAGCAATTGCGCAAGGCCCTCCTTCCAGTCCTAAGCCCAGCGCACCTGAAAGCGATAGACGGCGCTGCGCTACGACTCAGCGTTAGCCTGTGATGCATCGCTCATCGTGTCGCTGGCGCCAACATGGTTCGCCGACAATTAAGCGAGCTGCAGCGACATCGGTAAAGCTTTTTCAGTGCCGGGGTCCGACGCCCCTCGACGAAAAGCCGATAGTCAATAAACAGCTCCTCGTCTACCTCGATATTGCGCAACGCGCGAAAGAACACTCGGCTGCCCTGCTGCTCGGCTTCGCAGTTTGGCTCGCAACTGTGGTTCAACCAGCGGGCCGAATTGCCTCCTTGCGCGCCGTCGATCACCCGGCCGTCACCGAGATCAAAGAGAAACGTGTGCCCGTCCTCCGCAGTTGACCGTTCGTAGCGACGTTGCGCCGCTTTCCAAGTAAGGAGTTGGCCTTTGTATTCGAGGATGGTTTCGCCGGCGGTCATTCGAGCAACCGCGAAAACCCCGCGTCCATGAACGGGCGAGGTGCGAACAGTGATGCGACGCATTGACATAGATTCAAGGTTGAATTGAGGGGCGCATAGACGGCGGTAACTGGCGCTTGGCATAACGACCCAACGCAGCCCACTTCCAAGCCATGCCGTCATCGACCGCCCTCGTACGAAGCGAAAACCGCCTCGCGGGACGCTCGCTATCGAGATCCATCGTCGAGATCTTGGGCAAAGCCTGTGGACAGCGGGTCATGATCCGATCGTGCACCCGGTTGGCCGCGAGCACTTGGCGCATGTTAAACCAGCCAATCTGCTCCCGTTGGAGAACCAGTTGTTCTGAGCCGGCCATCGCACCTTCACTTCAAGAGGCGTTGACCGCATCGTTGAAATTCTTTGCTGGCCTCGCGCATTTGCGACCTTACGGCACCGATTTCGACTACTTCACCGGTCGCCGGTTGCGACCGGTGCGCGCCTCACGCTCGCAGCGCCCGGTTACTCTTTTCAAGCCGACGGTCATCTTACTGGACGAGGCGCCTGTCGAACCATCAAATATTCATCGCACGATACAGCCGAGCGAACGGGCAGCGATCATTGACCGTTGGGATGTGTGGCCTCGACGAAGGCTTAAATAACCGTAGAACCTGAAACCCGTCGCCGTTAGCGTTCTAGGCCTTCGACCAATCTCGCCGGCTTCAACGGAAGACCCCGGATAGACGATGACGCGGGGCCAACAAAGTGCTCCACGATGCCCTACATTCCGGGCATCATGCGCTCGACGTCGCGCGGCTACCCGTCAATCCGCGGCCGGCTGGTAAAAAGCGATGCAAAAGCGCCGTTGCGTATGCGACGCTCGTTGGCCGAACGCAACTCCGCCTACAGCAGGACCACTTGCTGCAGAAGAACTAGTGCTTGCGGCTCGTTCAGCCGCCCCGTCCGTGCTTTTCCAGCGAGGGTCTTGAGCAACGCCTCGGCTATCGGGGAAATTCCACCCAGACCGGTCAGATCGGTCACCGTGGTCGACGGAACCGCGTCTGGCGCAGACGACTTGTTGTCGCCCGGCGCGACCTTCGTCTGCTCGATCGCCAAGCCCTGAAGAGGCGGCGACGCTGCAGGCAACCGAACCGGCATCGAAGCCGGCGCCTCCGGCGCGGCAGAAGAGATGCCGTTCACAGCGCCCGACGTCTCTGCCCGGTCGTCAGCGTCAAATACAATCGACCGACCTAGTTGCTCGAGTTCCGCCACACTGTTCTTCGCCATTGCTACAGCTCGTGCGCGCGACGCGGGCGTAAGCATCTTCGTGGCAGTCTCGGGCACGTCGCTCGGCTGCCGTGGCACATCCAGCCAGCCGTCGGGTAATCCCAGCACTTCGGTAAAGCGTGTGATCTCCGCGTCATCCAAGCGTTTCTTACCGTGCAGACGGTGGGCCATGTTCGACTGACTGATATCCAACATTCGGCCGAGCAGCGCCTTCGAACCGTTTCGCGCTGTCAAAACCTGCAGGTTGGTGCGGCGGACCTCTAGGATTGAGGGCACCTGACTCTGCGGGGGAGACGGTTCGACTCCTATTTTGCGTCCTCGCGACGCGCCTTTAGCCTCTGACGTTTTCGCCGTAACGCTCGCCGCGGACGATGCCGTTGGTTGCGTTGTGTCGACCGCGTCGGTCGCCGCCCTGCTGATTCGTCTAGGCATGTCAGCGTCCTTGGCCTGAGCTTTGATGATCGTATGTTGTGCTGCCTGGTCGGACGCAAAATCGCCTCGACCCGTGTCATCCAAATGCGGAGGCTCGTCTTCCGGCGCCCGGTGACTCAATGGCGCACGCAAGCGTGCGATCGTCTCCGATGTGAGGACGGCATTAGGCTGATAAAAATAGCCGTCCGGCAGTTCAAGCGCGGATTCCATATGGAAAGCAGTTTCCGCCGTGAAGCGCTCCCCGTCACTCAGCTCCGCAATTCGACCCAGATTCAAATCGAGACCGAGTGCAAGGTTTTCTGCGCCGACCGCCTCCATCAGCTGCTTAAACGCCCGTGTCATCACAACTGACGCTGTCTGCGCAGAATCTTTAGATGATGCAGGCTTCGAATAGTGCTTCTTTGGCGCAGCGGTGCTGCCCGATTTCGGGGGCGTGCGTGGCGGACGCGAGCCTTTGCCGCGCGAATCCGCGCGTCCATACGCTTGACCCATAGTTAGCCCCTAGTCACGTTTTTCAGATGCCGTCGATTGATCAAAGATTCCGATCGGCCTTTTTATAGCTTCTGTTGTGCGCCACTCAAATCGACGAGAGTCGTACTCGAGCTCGCAGGCGGCCAAGTATACGCCGCCAGATCGCATTGCATTTGGGCCGTCAGCGGGTAGGACAGCAACGTCGCAGTTTCACCAAGAAAACGCTACCGCCTGAAATCAGCTGAGTCGAGCTTCAACTCTGCCGCCCCACTCCGCAACGCAAGGCGCTCGGCCACGGCGACGATGCGATGGCGTCCGTCGGCGAACGTTCGCAACATGTGGTTCGCGTCCGCATCAGATCGCAGCCAGAAGTGCTGTTCGAGCGCGGCTCTCGAGATCATTGCCGTAACCGGCCGTCCGGATGCCTCGATCGTGAAAATGACGGTGTTGCCATCCTCCGCAACCACCGGTTCCATGAAAGTCGCTGTTGTCATCTGATTCAAAAGAAAAATCGCGGTTTTCCTACCGCGTGGCGTTGAAGACAATTCAACTCATACGGTCATCGATAAAGCGCATCGTCGTTCTGCGGCAGTCGCTTGTCGAGCGCGAGGCGCTGAGAAGGGACGAGCGGCAAGAAACCGCCGTTTTCAGGCAAGCAACGGCATCGCCCATCCCGACCCTCAGCATAGCGCAAGGCGGTTGCCGAAGCATGCGAGCCTACATTTACGAACCTCACTTCATCGTCCGTGGGTGCAGCGATCTCGGCGATCCTCTCGCGCACTCGCGTTCGTACGGTCGCGCGCGGTCATGCATGAGCGCAGGGAGGACGGCGTCACAAGCGGCACACCCTATGAGCGGGCCCCGTGTGGTTTGTTCGCGGCGTCGGTCGACGGGCCCATTGTGCGAATTAATCAGACGCTTTGCGGTTGTAGGTTTTGTGCCCACCGACCTTATCGGCAACCGCAGCTTCTTAGATTTGCTAACGGTCAGCGGCCGAATGATTGCTCAGACTTATGTCGGATCGCGAAAGGAAAAATCGAACTGCAGAAGAAGCATATTGATGTCTGCGCTGTCGTAAGCGACGTTATTGAGAGCACGCGCGCGCGCCATTTTCCGCAGGGACAATCGCATGATCTGACTTCGGACATTTCAACGGAGCCGATTGTTGTGTACGGCGACGCAGTGAGACTTGCGCAGATCGTACAGCACGGACTCACGAGTGAGGCGGTGGCAATGGATTTGAGGCACGGCAGCGCGACATCATCGACACGCTTTGTGTCGCGGCGGAGTTCAATGCACCTGACGAACGCGTTCAGCACGTTAATTTCTTGGCGGATTACCTTGCTAGAGCGGGTCTCCAGACCTACGTACTTGGAATCAGTGGAGGTGTCGACTCCACCACGGCGGGACGCCTCGCGCAATTGGCGGTCGAGAAGCTACGTGCGGGCGGGGCAGACGCAAGGTTTGTAGCGGTCCGATTGCCCTACGGAAACCAGCGCGACGAGGACGATGCGCAGCATGCAATTGAGTTCATCCGCCCAGACGAGGTCGTGGTCGCGAATGTCGCACCGGCAGCCGATGGCGCACTCGCATCGCTTCACGCCGGGGGGCGTACGTTCGTCGACACAACAGCAGGACTTCATCCTCGGCAACATTAAGGCGAGACAGCGCATGGTTCTGCAATACGCTTTGGCCAGTGCGAGGCGCGCGCTTATCATTGGCACCGATCACGCTGCGGAATCATTAATGGGGTTTTTTACTAAGTACGGAGACGGGGGAGCAGACATCCTGCCGCTGTACGGGCTCACAAAGCGACGCGTGCGAGTTGTGGCTGCAGAGATGGGCGCGGGTGAGCGCTTGTTCGGAGAAGTTCCTACCGCTGACCTTGAGACGCTGACGCCTCAGCGACCAGACGAAGACAGCACGGAATCTCTTACAACGACATCGACGACTTTCTTGAAGGGAAGACTGTCTCGGAGAACGTCTATCGAACGATCTTCCGGTTTTGTCCACCGTCGTTGGCCGACAATTCTTTGGCAAGCGCGATTGAGCGCGCCCTCATCGAGCGCAGTTAGCATGATCTGCGCGCCACTCTTCGCGACGCGGCGTGAAGTACACGACCGATCCCGCTAATTGCGCCGGTGATCACTTCGGTCTGTTCGCTGAGAGGTTGCAGTTTGGGTCGCAATGCAAACCTCCACATTCCTTTGAATCTGACGATCCTGGAGGTGGCTTCGATAAATACATTGCGCATTCATCGCATGACGATTGTCTGGTCGGAAGACCCGCCCGCGAGATGCAACACCTGGTCCGCGGGGACGCCGGCCGAACGTCCCGCGAGGCGCTCGAACTCAATCGGATCGTGGCTACAAAAAACGGTAACGCCGGCCGGCGACCCAGGGCTGCACAACGCTCTAAGACGCGCTTGATTATGCCGGCGCGCCACGGCGTCCTTGTCCATCATCCACTGATAAAAAGCGAGTCCAGGCGTGCAGCGCGGATGCAGGTGATCCATCTCTGTGTGATAGAAGTATGCGTCTGCCGCTAGCAGCAGCCAACCGGTACCGGCGCGCACGGCGATTCCCGTATGCCCGAATGTGTGTCCAGGCAGGGGCACAAGTGCGATTTCGTCGGCAAAGTTCGACAGGGGCCGAACGCTGTCGAATCCATACCACGGTTCGCCGCCGCTTTCGTGTATGAGCCAGTTAGGCTGGGTCGACCATTGGGCCGGACGGAAACGCTGACGGTCCAGCCAGGTCTTTTGCTGGACGGCATAATCACGCTCGACCCGCAGCATGTGAACCGTGGCGTTCGGAAAATCGTCGAGTCCGCCCGCGTGATCGAAGTCAAGATGACTGAGGAGAATATGGCGCACGTCGCCCGCGGAGAAACCGAGGCGTTCGATCTGCCTGAGCGCTGACATTTCAACTCGAAAATCGGGCTTGATCAGCAGAAGGAAAAATGTGCTCAGGCGGCTTTGCGGATCTTCGACATCTCGCAGCCCGAAGCCCGTGTCCACAAGTACAAGGCCGGCGCTTGTTTCAACGAGCAGGCAGTGGCAGGTAAGTTCGCCCCGTTGCAAAATCCCAGCCGTGCGGCCGTCGAAGAGCCTGCCCGCGAGGGGGCAACTAGATATACAGTTAAGATGATGCACACGCACAGTTGCCTCCACGGAACCGGAGTCTGACGCTCAGGAAGCGGTTCGGCTTTCAGCGGCCTCCGCCTCAGTGCTCGTCGGTTCCCAAGCCGTCCTCTCCGTTGCAAACCCGTCGCGATTCGCCCCACTCGATGGGCCCCGCCTTGTTGGAACAGTGCTCGCGGGACACCCGCGCGACGATCCGTTCGAGCAATGTGCATGCCGAACCGACGCGTAAATACCAGGCACAATACTTGCCGCACAAGCACGACGACCGAGCCGTTTGTCAAAATCCCAAAGAGTCGGCCGCCGCGTCCCGACGGGGCTAATTTTGATCCTCGCATCGCGCCAAACGATCACGGGAAGGCCTATGAAGAACAAGAGATCATGCAAAGCGCATTGAATCCAGGCGGCATCCAAGCGAGCCTCATTCTCGAGCTGTGGCATTTAACGCTCGGAGTGTGCTGTGCGGTCTTTGCGGCGATTTTGTTGGCCTGCCTATTCGCGGTCATTCGGGCGCCGCGCGCGAACCGGGCGGCCCGGGTGGACGTCGCCGCCGCTAACGCCTTGCGTCGCCCGTTGCACTTTTGGGTGGTTGCTGCTACAGCCGTTTCCGCGCTCCTGCTGTTTGGACTTGTCATTGCGGACGTGCTGACAGATCGTGCGCTTTCGCGCCTGCCAGTCGATAACGCGCTTCGGATCGAAATGACGGGATACCAATGGTGGTGGCAAGCTCGCTACTTGCCCGATCACGGCGCACCGGGCTTCACGCTGGCAAACGAACTTCACATACCGGTAGGCCGCCCGGTTGTCGTGTCGCTGAAGGCGGCCGATGTCATTCATACATTCTGGGTGCCAAATTTACACGGGAAAAAGGACATGATCCCGGGCCAGGACGCGACCATTGAATTCCGCGCTGACAAAGTAGGCGTCTATCGCGGGCAATGCGCCGAGTTCTGCGGGTACGAGCACGCTTTGATGGCATTCTCGGTTATCGCTGAGCCCGCTGCGCGCTATGAAGCGTGGGCGGCACAGCAGCGTCGGGCCGCCATGCCGCCGGCGACCGAAACGGCCGCGCGCGGCCGGGAAGTATTCATGGGTCAGGACTGTGCGCGGTGCCATACCGTGCGCGGCACTGACGCGCAAGGACTGATCGGTCCCGACCTCACGCACATCGGGAGCCGACAAGCGCTTGCCGCAGGAACGCTCGCCAACAATCGCGGCAATCTCGCTGGATGGATCGTCGATCCGCGTACGCTGAAGCCCGGCACGGTCATGCCGCCCACGCGCCTGCCGTCGGCCGACTTGCAGGCGCTTCTTGTCTGGTTGGAGACACTGCAATGAGCGACGACGAAAAGGCGTCCTATCCGGTAGATGGCCCGTTCGCGCGCGCGGATGTACGCGCGACGCTCGCGGCGACCTGGAGCGACCCGCCGGGTTTTATCGGCGCATTGAGCGCGATCAACCACAAGACCATCGCGCGCCGCTTCATTGCAACGACCTTCGTGTTCTTCCTCCTCGCGGGGCTGCTTGCGCTAGTGATGCGCACCCAACTCGCGTTGCCAGACCAAAGGCTTGTCGGCCCTAACCTTTACAACGAGCTTTTCACGATGCACGGCACAACGATGATGTTTCTGTTCGCTGTGCCCGTGATGCAGGCGGTTGCCACATTCCTCGTCCCGTTGATGATCGGAGCGCGCAGTGTCGCTTTTCCGCGCATGAACGCTTTCGCGTATTGGGTTTTTCTGTTCGGCGGCCTCCTGCTGTTCGGCTCGCTTGCCGTGAACGCCGCACCGTCGACCGGCTGGTTCAGCTACGTGCCGCTCGCCGGACCGGATTACTCGCCCGGCAAGGGCGCCGACATCTGGGCGCAAATGATCACTTTCACCGAACTGTCGGGTTTGCTTGAGGCGATTGTCCTCATCACGACAATCTTTAAGTTGCGAGCGCCCGGGATGTCGCTCAACCGCATGCCGCTGTTTGTCTGGGCGACGCTCGTTACGCAGTTCATGGTGCTCTTCGCGATGCCCTCCGTGATGCTGTGCAGCACGGCGCTCATCCTCGACCGCCTCGTGGGCACACACTTTTATAACCCCGCGAAAGGTGGTGACGTGCTGTTGTGGCAACACCTGTTCTGGTTTTTTGGCCATCCCGAGGTGTATCTGATCTTCATTCCGCCACTGGGCTTTATATCATCAATCATTCCGACCTTCGCACGACGCCCGATATTCGGCTATTCGGCGATGGTGCTGTCCCTCATCGGGACCGCATTTCTCGCCTTCGGGTTGTGGGTCCATCACATGTTCGCCACCAACATTCCCGAACTCGGCAAGAGTTTCTTCACAGCCGCCAGCCTGATGATCGCGATTCCGTCGGCCATCCAGATATTTTGCTGGATCGGCACGCTGTGGACTGGGCGCATAAATCTTCGGACGCCGTTGCTCTTCGTTCTCGCGTTTTTCTTCATTCTCGTGTTGGGCGGGATGACCGGCCTAATGGTCGCTTCTGTGCCGCTCGATTTGCAGGTGCACGATACGTACTTCGTGGTCGCGCACCTGCACTACGTCTTGCTGGGAGGCGCAGTGTTTCCGCTTTTTGGCGCGTTCTATTACTGGTGGCCGAAGTTCGCCGGCCGCATGCTGGGCGAACGGCTCGGCAAGTGGCACTTCTGGCTTTTCTTCGTCGGTTTCAATGTCACATTCTTCCCCATGCATCTGCTCGGTCTTCACGGCATGCCCCGGCGTGTATGGACCTATCCGCATGGGCTCGGCTGGGACGGGATGAATTTCACGGCGACGATCGGTGCGTACATGATTGCGGTGAGCGTTCTGCTCTTTATCGTCAACGTGGTCAAGAGTCTGCGGGGCGACGAGCGGGCGAGCAGCGACCCTTGGGGCGCGGGCACGCTCGAATGGAGCATTCCGTCGCCACCACCGCCGCATAACTTCGACGCCATGCCGGTTGTGCACGGCCGCGATCCGCTCTGGGAGCCGAGCGCACAGCCAGCGTTCGTCGCGGGCCTCGCCGCCGACGCGCGCGAGGTGCTGGTAACGAGCGTACTTGACGCAAAGCCTGATCATCGTCCGTTGTTTCCCGCACCCTCTGTCTGGCCGTTCATCAGCGCGGTGGCGACGTCTATTCTTTTCATCGGCTCCATCTATACGCCGTGGGCGGTCGTGTGGGCATCACTGCCAGTGGCGGTGGCGACAATCGGCTGGTTCTGGCCGAATCGCAATGAGAACCGGCTGGCGGTATCGCGGGAGCGCCGGCCATGAACTCAGATTCACGCACCGCGCGCTCCGTTCCGGCTCACGCCGATGATGATCGCCTCGTTCTCGACGTCGGCGCGCTGCCGACGTTTTGCTTCAGCCATCGCAGCCTGATGTGGTGGAGTACGATGGGGCTAATGCTTATCGAAGGCACGGTCTTCGCTATCGCGGTGATGATGTACTTCTACCTGCGGCTGCGCGCCCCGAGTTGGCCGATGGCCGCCGATGCGCCCGGCCTGCTTTGGGGTACGCTCAACACCGGCGTGCTGCTCCTGAGCATCTGGCCGAACCAGCTTGCGAAGAATGCGGCGGAACGCGGCGATCGCGCGAACGCGCGGTTGTGGCTGAGCGTATGTGTGGCGACGTCCGTGGTTTTTCTGGTGCTGCGCGGATTCGAATTCGCTTCTTTAAACGTCAGTTGGTACACCAACGCATATGGCTCAGTGGTCTGGCTGCTGCTTGGCCTGCACACGACTCACCTGATCACCGACACGGTCGATACAGCGGTGCTCGCGGTCTTGCTCTTCACTGGACCGTTCGAAGGTAGGCGTTTTGTCGATGTCAGTGAGAACGCGTTGTACTGGTACTTCGTCGTGGCAAGCTGGGTTCCGATCTATGCTGTCATCTATTGGGCGTCGCGCTTTTAAGTCCGAATATGAAATCCTGGCTTGCGCTTCTAGGCGCACCGTCAATGGTGCTTGCATGCCTCAGTCTCAACTACGCACTGGTCGAGCCCGCTTGCCAGCTTGGCAGCCGTGTGCTGCTTCACGGCGTGAGCGGCGCGAGCTTCGTTGTCTGCTCGCTCGCGACCTTGCTGGCCTTGCAGCGCTGGCGGGCACTGAGGTTAGCCACAGCAGACGACGACGCCCTCCCTGCGCGCGCAGGTTTTATAGCTGCAGTGGGGGTGGGAGTCGGTACGCTGTCGGCCCTTTCGGTAATCGCCATCTCAATACCGCAATGGCTCATTCGCGCTTGCTGAAATACGTCCTCGCCTACGCGCTCGCCTACTCTGATTATGCGCGGGCGCATGTGTATGCGGCGGGCTCGGGGGCCATCGATGCTTCGCCGCTCGCGTGGACGTTCGAGCCGTGGGTCATCATCGCGCTCGTCGGCAGTCTCGGCCTTTACGTCGCCGGTTACGTCCGCTTGCGCGGGCGTGGATCGCAGGGCCGCGCGACGCGGACAACGCGATTCGCGGCATTCGGTGCCGGGTGGCTCATGCTGGCCGTCGCGCTGGTATCGCCTCTGCATGCATTGAGCGAGTGGCTGTTCTCCGCGCACATGCTTCAGCATGAACTTTTCATGCTGGTCGCCGCGCCGCTACTGGTCATTGGCCGGCCGCTCGCCGTTTGGCTTTGGGCATTTCCGACTGCAGCACGCGCTCGGATCGGAGCGGCAACGCGTTCGCCCTGGATCAAGCACCCATGGCGATGGCTGACTCTGCCTGCCGTCGCGTGGACGCTGCATGCGGCCGCCCTATGGTGCTGGCACGTGCCGCGATTCTTCGAGGCCGCGCTCGCGCGGCCAGGCATTCACACGCTTCAGCATGCGAGCTTTCTGCTAAGCGCGTTGTTGTTTTGGTGGACCGTGTTTGGCAAGACATCGCGCGCACGGGAATCAGGCAACGCTCACGCAATGCTCTCGCTCTTTACGACAATGGTCCATACCGGCGCGCTCGGCGCGTTGCTGACGCTCGCACCGGGGATATGGTACCCATCGTGCATCGAGACGACGCTCGCGCTCGGCTTCGATCCGCTTCACGATCAGCAACTTGGCGGCTTGGTAATGTGGGTGCCGGGCGGGCTTGCGTATCTTGTGGGCGGGCTGCTCGTGGGCGCGCGCTGGCTCGCAGGCCCGCCGCAGGTTCGAAGCGGCACAAACTCGCTGGGCGAGGGTCGGTAAGATGCGCTCAACTGCATTCATGATTGCGGTGTTCGTCGCGCTCGTCGCATGTGAAGGCAAGCCGCCGTCCTTTGATCAGGTCACAGGCGGCAGTCCGCAACACGGGCGGACGGCGATTCAGCGCTACGGCTGCGGCGCTTGCCACCAGATCGACGGCGTGCCTGGTGCGTACGGGAAGGTTGGACCGACGCTACAAGACATTGGCGAGCGCGCCTACATCGCCGGAAAGCTGCCCAATTCGCCCGAAAATCTCCAGATGTGGATCCGCTTCCCGCCGCGCGTCGCGCCTGGTAGCGCAATGCCTGATCTAGCCGTGAATGAAGTCGACGCACGGGATATTACTGCCTATCTCTATCATCAGTGAGGCATGTCTTCAGCAATGCATCCGCTCCGCGTCATTTCTCGCTTCATCCTGCCGGTCCTGTGCTCGGCGCTGTGGTCGCTCGTTGCACAGGCGGGCGAGGATCAGCCGTCACCCGAACTGATCGCGCGCGGCGCGTATCTCGCCAAAGCCGCGGATTGTGCGGGCTGCCACACGGCGCCGCTGAATGGCGCGCCGTTCGCTGGCGGCCTCGGACTAGCATCGCCGTTCGGCACCATTATCAGCAGCAATATCACGCCGGATCGGGAGACCGGCATCGGCGAGTATAGCTATGACGACTTCTCGAAGGCCCTGCGCGAAGGCGTCGCCCCCGGCGGCAAAGGTCTTTATCCAGCAATGCCGTATCCCGCTTATGTAAAGATCACCGACGACGACATGCACGCGCTATACGCCTACTTCATGCGCGGCGTGCCGCCAGTGAACCTGCGTCCGCCTGAGACGAAGGTGGCGTTCCCATTCAACCAGCGTTGGGCATTGCGGGTATGGCGGGCTGTTTTCGCGCCAAAGGAGCGGTTCAAACCCAAAGCCAATCGCGATGCCGCTTGGAATCGTGGCGCATATCTGGTGCAGTCGCTCGGGCACTGCGGATCGTGTCATACACCGCGGGGAATGGGATACCAGGAGCGCGGCTTCGATGAAGCGTCGAAGACGTACTTATCGGGGGGCGTCAACGACAACTGGTTCGCGCCGAACCTTCGCGCCGATCCGGGTTCCGGGCTCGGGCGCATCACTCAGGAGGACATTGCCGCGTTCCTCAAAACGGGACACGGCGCAAACATGGCGGCGTATGGCAGCATGGTGCAGACGGTCGAGGACAGCCTCCAGTACTTCAGCAATGACGACCTGCGCTCGATCGCGGTTTATCTCAAGTCGCTACCAGCGACCGGCGGGGCGGACGGCGTATTCGACCCGGCGCTGGCGGAAAAGGGACGTCTGAAGACACGCGCTCCCGATTCGCCTCCCGAACTCGGCGCTGCGGTGTACGTTGCATTCTGCGCGCAATGCCATCTTAGCGGCGGGCAAGGCGTGCCGGATTCGTTCCCGGCGCTTCGCGGCAATCCTTCGGTCGTCAGCGAAGACACGACCTCCCTTATCCGCCTAGTCGTCGAAGGCGGCAACACCCCCGCGACCACTCATGGGCCACTTCGCCAGGCAATGCCATCCTTTGCAGGACGGCTCACCGACGCGCAGATCGCACAGGTGCTCACATACGTTCGCGCTTCGTGGGGAAACGATGCACGTCCGATTACAACCAATGACGTCGCTTCGCTGCGTAGCACGCTGCATAAGTAAACGCCTCCTCAAAGGCGTATGCAATTCCCTATGAAACAGTCGGCCCGCCGGCACAGGCCCGGCCTGTCCCGTTTCCATGGACGTACCGAAGTGGCCGAGCCGACCGAAAAGCAGGATCGGCCTTGCACATGACGTGCGTGGCTACACTCGAGAAGAGCACGCGATAGAGAACATTTCGGCATCGCATGCCGACGCATGAGAGCGACTAACCGTCCCGTAAAGCCGGATGCCGAACCGACGAGCGAAGCCACAGGACAAACGTGACGCAGCCGCCGAACAAAAACCAGGTAGTTTGTTAAAGGCGGGCTTCGACACCCTCGACGTCGCTCGCGCGGCCCCCTTGCTTCCAACCACCAGGAAGACTTCATCGAGGCACGCATCGTCGAACCTTTGGAGACGGTGCCGGATACGGCGGGAGCCGAATTCCGGTCGTATCTCGGACCAACGTGGCCGGCCGTCTCGGCATGACCGGCGATTTTCCCCGCATTAAAACGGTGGCGGAACAGCGCTTGCTAACTGACGACGTGAAAATCCTCCATTTGGGGTTTCCCATGACTCGTGATACGAAAAGCGCGTCTTACCCGTTCGCCTCCGGCGGTTGGGGGTCACTTTAGTCGGTCGCCACGATCCTGATGCAGGAAAAGGTTCCGTTGGCGGACACCGCCATTTTGCTCAAGCAGAACAAGCCTGACGGCTTCATGTGTGTCAGCTGCTCATGGGCCAAGCCTGCGGATCCGCACACGTTCGAGTTCTGTGAAAGCGGTGCGAAAGCTACGGCTTGGGACATAACTGCCAAACGCATGACTCCGGCCTTTTTTGAGCTGAATACCGTTACTTCGCTGCTCAACTGGCACGATCACGACCTCGAGGAAGCTGGACGCCTCACCGCGCCGATGCGATACGATCCCGCCTCGGACCGCTACTTGGAAGTCTCTTGGGAAGACGCGTTCGCCGAGATCGGCAAGGAGTTGAAGGCGCTTAATCCGGAGGAGGTCGTTTTTTACACATCCGGCCGTGCTTCGCTCGAAACCTCATACATGTATCAGCTGTTTGCACGCATGTACGGCTGCAACAACCTGCCCGACAGCTCGAATATGTGTCATGAGAGTACAAGTGTCGGCTTGAAGGAAGCTATTGGCGTCGGCGTCGGAACGATTACCCTCGAAGACTTCGAAAAAACGGATCTGATGTTTTTCTTCGGGCAAAACGTAGGGACAAACAGTCCACGCATGCTTCATCAGCTACAGGATGCGCGAAAACGGGGCGTGCCGATTATCACGTTCAATCCCTTACGTGAACCTGGCTTGGTGTCGTTCGCGAATCCGCAGTCGCCGATGCAAATGCTCACGCCCGCTCAAACGCAGATCAGCACGCAATACCATCAAGTGAAGATCGGCGGCGATAGCGCTGCTTTGCTCGGCATCTGTAAGGCCGTCATCGAGGCCGACGACGATGCCCGTGCGCAAGGTCTAGCCCGCGTGCTCGACGTCGCCTTCATAGAAGAACACACGACTGGCTTCGATGACTTTGCAGCCTATGCGCGCTCGACCGGTTGGAGTGAGATCGAACGCGTGAGTGGGCTCTCGCGCAGTTCGTTGAGCGAGGCCGCCAACGAGTACATGCACGCGGAAGCCGTAATGGCCCATTATGGCATGGGCCTGACGCAACATCGCCTCGGCGTACAGAACGTCCGCATGCTCGTCAACCTCCTTCTGTTACGGGGCAACATCGGTAAGCCAGGCGCGGGGCCTTCGCCGGTACGCGGCCATTCGGATGTGCAAGGTCAGCGCACCGTCGGCATCACAGAAAAGCCCGAGCTCGCGCCGCTCGTTTCCGCGGCGTGAAAGGCACCCGCATGGTGATCCTGATGAATAAGGCCGACATCGAAAAGCGTCAGCTTCGCGAAGGCCAGATCGTCACGCTTCAGACCATTGCGAACGATGGCATCGACCGGCGTCTGGGTGGTCTCGAGGTAAAAGCCTATGAGATACCACCGGGGTGTATTGCCGGCTACTATCCGGAATGCAATGTCCTGTTGCCGCTCTGGCATTACGCCGAAGGAAGTAAGGTCCCGGCCGCGAAATCGATTGCGGTCCGAATCTGCTGATGCTTGAACGACGGCTTGGCCGCCGCCGGGGGTGCTCCTTAAGGGTGTCTTTGGCCTTAGTCTGAACGACCTGCGATGCAGAAACGGAATGACACCCGTTGCGCCTCGGCGGACCAAAACAGGAGCGCCCGCCTGTATTGAAAGGTGGTGGAATCCCAAGACTTTGAAAGCTAGGGAAGCCTTAAATACCAACGTTTGGAGAAATAGTCGTCCCACTGATCCGTAACGCAGCGTACCGATGGTTCCTAAAGGAAGCTGTGGCCGTCATGCATCTGCTCCTGCGCACCGGGTACCTGTAACGCGCGAGCAGGCGCAGCACGACATGACCACGGGTTGCTGCGCAATCCATTTAGCTAATCGGGCACGGCTCTCGGCTGCGATCGGACCGCCGCGACGCAAGACCCCCGTCCTGGGGCGCGGAAGGCTGTTCGTCGTCGCGTTCGAAAAACCTCACGCGCGGGCCGCGCGCACGCCGGCGCACTGCCCTGAACGTGGTTGGTCGCGGTCCGCAGATCAAACGGTCAGCACGCGATACAGCGTGACGCGGGATATGCCGAGTTCCTGCGCGGCATCGCCGAGACGGCCACGATGGCGCAGCAGCGCCAGTTCGATTGCCTGGCGTTCCGCCGCTCCGCGCGCTCGCGCGAGCGAGACCAGCGCGACTTCCACGTATTTCACCGAGTTCGAGATCGCGCGCGGTAATCTGCCGGCTTTCCGACATCACAAACGCTCGATGCACGCGATCAATCAGTTCGCGCACATTCCCCGGCCAGCCGTAGTTATGAATAGCGGCAATTGCATCCGGCGAGAATCCGCGCAAACGCCGGCTCGCGTCCTTTCTAAACCGTTTGAGCATGTGTTTCGCGAGCAACTCGATATCCTTGCCGCCCGCGCGCAGCGGCGGTTCGTCGATTTGCAGCACGCACAGACGGTGATACCAGTCCGCGCGAAAACGCCCTTCGATCATCGCCGTCTGCATATCGACGTACATCGCGGAAATAATGCGCACGTCCACTTGTGTGGAATCGTGTCCACCACGCCGTTCGATCTTGCGTTCCTGCAGGAAGCGCAACAGGCTCCCTTGGCTTTCGATCGGCAGATCGCCGATTCCGTCGGGGAAACAGCGTGGCGCCGTTCGCCGCTTCCACCCGGCCGATCTTGCGTTGATTCGCGCCCGTGGATGCGCCCCGCTCGTAAACGAATAATTCCGATTGCGACAAATTCGCCGGAATCGCGCCGCAATCGATCGCGACGATGGCTGTTCGCGACGCACCGAACGCTCCTGGATCGCCACGGCCGTGAGTTCCTTGCCCGTGCCCGACTCGCCGGAAATAAACACCGGCGTCGGTCATCGTCACTTTGCGGATGGAGCGGAAGAGCGCGAGCATCGCGTCGCACGAGCCGATCATTTCGCCCTCGGCGATTGCGCCCTCGGCACGGCCCTCGGCGGCGCCGCCCGCGCCCGCCGGATCGTTCAACGCGACCATGCCGTACGCGTGACCGACCGAATCGGCGATACGATCCGTTCGATGCCGGCAAGGTCACGCAACTCGAGCAGTAAATGTGTAGTACGCGCCCCACCGCCGGTTCGAAACGAGTTCCGACATGGCGAGTCCGAGGTACCGCCGACTCTACTGCGACCTAACCACGATGTACCGTCCAGCTTTTGATGCCCGGCATCGGGGTTTCGACAGCCAGTCCTACCTTAGCGACCTATTTTTGTATCCGCGAGACTTTACCTGGTCCTAGCTGGTCAGCTGCGTCTACCCAGGTGCTGACTAGCCTATTGTTTCGGTGACTCGAGTTCGCCCAAAAAAATCGCAACTTCAGAACAGCGAAATATCCGCCGTAAACAAGTCATCTGTCGCGGAGCCATTCGGAGAATCTATGAGTAACGATCACCATGACATCGAGCAGCGGGTGCGGCTCGCGGGTAGCAACATGTTCGAACTGTTGCTATTTCGCGTGGGAGCTACGCCGAAATCTGGAGCCCGCGAACTTTATGGCATCAACGTTTTTAAAGTTCGCGAGATCATTGCCATGCCAGTCTTGACGGAGGTCGCAGGGTCGTCCGACATGATTCTCGGCGTGGCTGACGTTCGGGGCGAGATCATTCCGGTCATCGACCTAGCCAAAGTCGCAGGCTGTGTCGCGCGCGAAGGCAATCGGATCTTACTTGTGACCGAATTTGCACGCACGACGCAAGGCTTTGCAGTTGAAGAAGTAGATGACATCGTGCGCCTTGAATGGAATCGTGTACTTTCAGCCGAGGGGCATTCAAGCGGCAAGACCGTCACTAGCATTGCGCGGCTGGACGCTGAGCCAGGTGGACGCCTCGCGCAAGTTCTCGATGTCGAGCAGATACTGCGCGACGTGCTCCCATCAAGCGAGCCGGAAATTAAGGAAGAAAACACAGGACGCCTTGTGCTACCACCGGGCGCAAAGGTGCTCGCAGCCGACGATTCAGGCGTTGCGCGAGCGCTGATAGAAGAGGGTTTGAATGCCATGGGTGTGCCCTACATCATGACGAAGACCGGACAAGAGGCATGGGAAGTCCTGACTCGCACCAGTGAGAAAGCCATAAAGGAAGGACGCAAGGTCACCGACGATATTGCGCTGGTGTTGACAGACCTTGAGATGCCGGTAATGGACGGTTTTACCCTCACGCGCAAGATCAAGTCGGCGGCAGAGCTGCAAGCTATTCCTGTGGTCATCCATTCTTCTTTGTCGGGTGCGGCGAACGAGCACCACGTGCGTAAGGTCGGGGCAGACGCATATGTTGCAAAGTTCGTAGCAGCGGAACTCGCAGCAGTGATGCGTCAAGTGATCTCTGCGGTGGCGGCATGAATTCCTTTGCATCAAGGACTTCCATCTGGTCGTCGCCGGACCGGACGGCGTGGCGACTGGTGAAATCGCGAAGCAGATAGGGCTTCCCCCTCGAGTCTGTCACTGCAGCTCAGGGAGCTATCGGATGCTGCCTAATGAAGCCACGACAGGAAAGCCGCTTTATTTTTTCAGCTGATGTGGACGTGGCGACGGGCCTTCGATGCCTACTGCCGGAGAACTGCTGTGCCGGCGGCGATCTGTACGCAAGCGGGCTCCCTGACTGTCGCGGAGGCACCATGAAACGCATGCATATCCATGGCCCGGTCGACCGGAACAGCTTTCGGTTCTACAGCGCCATGTTTCTCTGCGGCAACGCTAAGGTTACAGGAACGGACATGGACGATCTGTTATTACGCCAAGTCGGACAGCCGTGGACGATTGTTCCGCAGTCCATCGCGCGGGAGACGTTCAGAAATCTTGCACCCGCGTTTCGCATTTGCACGGGCGAGCCTACCGTTGATGCTTTTCCGCTTTGTCTGGATGCAACTATGAGGACGTCGTGATTCGCGATCTTCGAAGTTGCCGCTTCTGGATCGTCACCAGCTCAGACGGTCGGGCGAGTAGTGTCAAAATTGCGGAAATGAAGCCTTGTAAAAGCGTCGATGGTAGAGCGAATGGCCTGCGTCATCGCGAATCATCGCTTTACTTTGCCCGCCAGGATCGTGAATCGGTGATGACGTTGATCCTCCGTGCGTTCGGAGCAACTGCCGGGAATGCAATCAGTCAGCTTCACCCGGAAGCGTCGACGATTCAAAGATGTAAGCGATCAATCGAGGATCGCAGAAATAGATCGCCGCGGACGATTGCCGGGCGCGGTGTCACGCTTAGCCCGTAAGTTCCATTAACAAAGCTGGCCAGCGCCAAAAATCCTACGCAGCGAGCTCGACCACTGGATACACCGTCGACACGTCGTCCTGCGCATCCTTTTCCGCCGCCGCCAGCGCCGCTTCGCGCGCGGCGGCTGCCTTCTTGGTTTTGCCTGCCCGCGAAGGCGGCTGGCACGCGCCGCACACCACATTGTTCTGCAAGTCGTGCTTGTGCGCGACGAACTTGCCCGTGCAACGGCAGCACGGCGTCATCTGCAGCATGCCGGCATCGAAGAAACGGACCAATGTCCACGCGCGCGTCAGATCGAGTACCGGCTCGACTTCGCTGTGCGTGCAATGTTCGAGATACAGCCGATAGCCCTTGGTCAACGCATCGAGGTGCGAGCAGCCCGCCTCTTTCTTCAAGAACACATACGTGTTGTAGAACAACGATGCGTGGATATTGGCCATCCACGTCATATACCAGTCGGCCGAGAACGGCAGCATGCCCTTCGGCGGCGACATGCCTTTCACTTCACGATAAATCCGGATCATCCGGTCGCGCGAGAGCGTCAATTCGCTTTCGAGCACCTGCATGCGCGCGCCCAGCTCGATCAGGGCGATCGCGCGAAACACTTCTTGTGCGTCTTCGGTCAGGCTTTTCTTCAACATGGCGTGCTCCCGATTTAAGCGAATTGTTCGGCTTGACGGCCGGCCAGCAGGATCGCGGCGTGGGTCGGCGCGATGTCCGCGTGCTTCGCCGGCTGCGTGAGCGCGCAGAGCATCGAGTGGTCGTTAAAGCGGAAGAAGCACAACAGTTGATCGGAGGCGGCGAGCTTCACGACCTGAGCGAGCGTCAGGCCCGAGAGCAAGTCGGCGAGTTCGGCCGACAAACCGAGCCGGAACATGCCGATGGCGCGGTCTTCGCGCAGCACGCGCTGCGCCAACATCAGATACGACAGATTGATTTCGCGGATGGAGTCCAGCGTTTCACGACCGTTCATGTTCCAGCGTTTCCAGATAAATCCCCGAACGTTGACGGCATTTTTTGCCGGTTATCTCTTATGCGTTCGCCGATGCCTCTCAGAGCATGGGAGTTGTTACGCGAAAGTATTACGCTGCGTTACATCTCGAAATGGATTCTAAGGAGTCCCATTGGACAGATCAATACGGAAAAGCGCTTTTTTTCACTGTTTGGTTAACGCGACGGTAAAGAATGCCGTTTCGGTAACAAGCGCCGAACGACCGTCCTATAAGGCCGGGGCGGAAAGAGACGAACGTCCTGGATACGGTAAAAAAAACTATCGCAGCGAAAGACCCTACAGGAACCAGGGATGATCGATCCGTAACTTTTGCTCATTAGCCAAACGTTTGCCCGTAATACTTGGAAAGAATCGGCAAATGATCCTGCTCATACCATAGGTATAAAGGAGAATTTTCTTACTTTCATTTTTTCCGATTCAAACGGGTCGATCGGTAGGAATGCTACGCATATACTTCGGGCTTCCAAGTAATTACGTAACTTCTACTCCATGACCGCCCGCAAACGTTTCGCTCTCAAGCAAATTGTACCGAATTCCGCTTCCGACCTGACCGCGGGCACCGTCGCCCCCCGGCGCCACTTCCTCGGCGCGCTTGCCGCAGGTGCAGGCTCCATCGCGCTGGCCGCCTGCGGCGGCGGCAGCGAAGCCGATGCGCTCTCGGCCAGCGCCGATGCAGCCACCGCCAAAGCCAGCAAAACCGCGTCGGCAGACGGCACGGCGATCCCGCCGGCGGCCTCCATTACCGATGCGAGCGGCGCGGTCTGGACCGTGGTCGGCGGCGTGGTCTACAAGAACGGCGCGAAAGCGGGCAGCACCCACAGCGTGACGCTGCTGCTGTGGATGAACAGCAAAATTTATCAGGAAGGCACCAACAGCCAGTTCTATTACTGGACCGGCAGCACCTGGACCAAGTGTACGGACCCGCGTAAGGCAGTGGCCGCCACGTCGACGTCGACCGCCAAGAAGATTTTCTACGGCATGAACGGCCACATGGCCTACAACAGCGGCATCTACAACACGACGCCGGTCGCCACCCAACTCGCGATGCTGCAAGATCTGGGCGTCACCAACTACCGTTGCGACGTGGCCAGCGACGGCATGTCGCAAGTGCTCGCCGACGCGCTGAACGGCCCGTTCAAGAACAGCGGCGTCGCGATCATGCCGGTGCTCAACCCGCGCTCGGCGCACTGGGACCCGACCAGCTCGGAATCGGCTGCTTACACGCTCGGCTACAACCTCGCGGTGAACTGCACGAAGGTGCTTAAAGGTCTTGTCACGCACATCGAATGCGGTAACGAACTCGATACGGTCGGCTTGAAGATCGCCGGCAACGGCAGCCAGACGACCGACTGGAGCCCGGCGCTGTGGCCGTCGTTTCGCGGCGTGATTCGCGGCATGATCGACGGGGTGAAGGCGATCGATCCGACCATCAAGGTTGGTGTGAACGTGGGCATTCCGCTCGCTTATCGCGCCCAGCAGATGCTGTGGAACGGCATTACGCCCAACGGCACGTCGGCGGGTGCGTCGGGCGCGGCGCTGGTGCGCTGGGATTACACGACGTGCCACTGGTACAAGAGCTACTACAACATCGAAGGGGCGGGCCCGACGGGCAGCATCAACGTGCTGCAGATTCTGAAGGACTCGTTCGGCGTGCCGATCTGGATCACGGAATTCGGCTGGTCGGGCTCGCAAGACACGCCCGACACGGGCGCGGCGTATCTCACCAAAGCGCTCACGCAGTATCACTCGATCAAGGACAAGTACGACGTCGAATCGATCATGATGTATTGCATCATCGACAAAGCCTACGGCTTGATTCAGGCCGACGGCAAGACCAAGAACCCGGCCTACGCCGCGTACAAGAGCTTCGTCGCCGCTAACCCGGTTTGAGTTTTAATTGTTATAGAGAGACACGTCATGATGGGTTCATTGAGTATCGGACATTGGTTGATCGTGCTGCTGGCCGTGCGTTGATCTTCGGCACCAAGAAGCTGCGCAATATCGGCGGCGATCTGGGCGGCGCGCTTAGCGCGTTCAAGGCGGGCGTGAAGGGCACGGACGTCCTTCAGGCCAAGTAGGAAGCTGGCATACGCGGCTGCTCCGTCCCGATCACTACACATTCGCGCCATGGAAGCTCGACAAATCAACTATCGCGGGTTCACTGTCACTTCCATCGTAGGAACGAATGGCGAAGGCAAGCCAATTTCAATCGCGATGATAACCACCCCTGACGGACAGACACAGATTTCTCCTTTGCTCGGTCTGTTCACGGATCGCGAAAGCGCCTTCGAGGCGGCTAGTGATTACGGTATCGAACTTGTTATCACTCCGATAGCCGAGCAGCCGCACGCGTCGGTCAACCCGCGCCGGGATTGACCCAATATCGACAAACTCTCACGGTGAGCAATCTTTGAGCGACTTCCGCTCTCAGACAAGATCTATCACCCAATAGATAGTAGACAACCTACACAACCTGCCCGCAAAAAAAAGCCGACGTAAGGAGGTCCTCCGTAGCCGCACTGTCCGCATCTAAAAAACGCGCCGCGCCTTCCCGCTGAGCCCTTCCCATCCGGAACCGCGCCTCTTCCTGTGAATAATGGCCGGGGGCATGAGTACCTCAGCCTCTTCAGCAGCTCAATGTCCATCTCGATAATGTCTCGATGTAAGGCACACCGGCGCCTCGGTTTTTAAGAGAGCGATCAAGCAATCCGAAGACCGCAGATTACTCATAGAAAGATGAGCGAATGATTCGACTCCGATCCGTCAAAAGTCTCGCACTGAAAATTTGTTCACGCTTCAGAAGACGATCGTGGCATGGTCGAGATCGAGCCTGCTGGCGGGCGTTCCCCACAATGGAGCGCACCAATATTCGTTCACAACAACCGTCTTCAATACACGGGCCGTCTCTGAGGATGATCCAGGCTGCAAGGATTTGCTGTTCGACATCGCCACTGAAGAGTTGAGTCACCTTGAGATCATTGGCTCGATCGTCGCCATGCTCAATAGGGGGGCGAAGGGTCGATTGGCCGAAGGCGTCGAGAAGGAGGCGGCACTGTATCGTTCACTCACCGGCTCAGGCAACGACTCTCACTTAACGCAACTGTTATATGGCGGCGGTGCACCGCTCACCGACTCTGCGGGCGTGCCGTGGACGGCGGCCTACATCGATAGGATCGGTGAGCCAACGGCTGATCTTCGATCGAACATCGCCGCGAAGGCCCGGGCAAAAATCGTGTGCGAGCGCCTGATCAACGTCACTGACCGTTAAAGCATGTTGAACCATGAACCGCGCGTTGTTCCACAAGCACTTCTGCTCGAACTGCGCGCAGTCGGTGCGAGAAACGATCCAAGAGAGTCCGCGGCGAACAACTCTTCACTCGTTGGCTTAGTTTCGACAGATCCGCATTGGGTGACCCGACGAGCCCCTCATCGTTGGCGGGCGCTCACCGCCCCCGACTACATATCCCCTGGGAGCATGAGTCTCAAGTTTTGCTACTCAGGGGCGTCTGGCTTCCCCGGCTTCGGAGCACAATGTCCCGAGTAGCTCAGAATATTCCTCCTGCAGCTGGCGCAGCAAGCCAAGGCACCGCATGGCCTCCGCGCTATCGTGGACCCGGTTATCTGAAAATAGGTCCTTCATTCGAAGCTCGAGTACGGTCATGCACTCCTCCACGGCGTCGCGGCGGGCTGAGCTCCAGAAACGCTCGAGCGCGTTTTGGAGGCCCTCTGCCGTGTCTGATAAAAATTGCGCTTCACTCGTCGCGTATTGCTTCTTTCGCAGCGCTGTTCTAAGAGACATTCGCCCGGCCCTCCTCCTTCGAAGTCCAGCTTTTCTTACACTGTCCTTCGACCGATTTAACGAAGCCGGTTCCGAACACACATTGCCATGTCGGAGCGCTGGCCGTCCGATCACCGCTCACCACTTCTTCGACGTGTTTCCGTACTTGGCATTCAGTCGCGAAGAACTTCACTCCACCGATGACCACATTGAATAGCGGCATGACGGGGTCCACCATGAACAACGTCATTTTTACGGCGTTCAGGAAGACAAACAAGGTTGTCCCGCCAAACACGCGAGGGAAAGGGATCTGCTGAGTCATGGCCGTGCTTGTGATTGAGTACAAAGAGGGGTAATGTCTGATTCCAACGTAAAAAAAAATTCGCGCGCGAGTGACGGATCAAGACGAGCACATAGATCAGAGCTTTCGCTCAAAACGTTTCCCATTCGCCGCGCGCGACCGATGTAGCGTCGATACGCTTAACTTTACGTGCTCTGACAGCGGCCGCAGGTCGCTGTGCGCAACGCGGAGCGCCTAGCGGACGCAGCTGCGGGTTGCTGCCTATTTATCGGCAGTGTCGTCGCATTCTTGAACTTCTCCATGTCGCCGCTGCGGGGCCGAAAAATCGTTCCGAATGTCGTAAGACTCGATATATTTAGGTCGCGAACTTACGTCCCTATGGACCTGCCGCATGCCAATATATTGCAGATTAATCACCCGGGTGCTCCGACTGTCCTCCAAGTGGCCAGCAATAGCCTTAGCTTTCGCAACCGTGCCGGTTCCGGAATCTAAGGCGCTCGCAGAGCGCCATTTTGACGCGCGACCTTTCGATCCAAGCACGCGGGCTTGAAGTACCCTCCGCGATCGCCCGTTCGATCGCGTCGAAGCGGCCGTTGCGCATTCTGACATTGGAACGCCTCGTGTTCCACAGGGCAAGCTTACAGGAGAGATGACGGCCGCATCGCGTATTTTCGACGTGCGCCAATTCCCCCGGGGGAACCGACCCCGGAATGTTGGACACGTTGACGTTAGGATTGCTTATATTTTCTTCTGCATTGGACTGAGCTAGGTCCTCGTAATCTTAGCTTGATTCGATCATTGATGTAATAGTAGAAACGGTCTTTGATGCCGGCTTGCGGCTCGTCACGATTGCGAAACTTGTTCAGGTAGAAGAATTCAGACTTGAGCGTTCCGAAGAAGCGTTCCATCTAGCGAATCTCGGACCTTCTGAGTGGATCGCCGGCGCGGCAATAGTGAGCACGGTAGACCTCTCCGCTCGCTAATAACACCTCGACCCGCTTATGAAAAAAGCGACGACTCCAGCCACGTGAACCCTTGGTGAAAACATCGGAGCCGGCGCGGGCGTACCACAGCGTGCGAAATTGGCGTCCCCGCACGATCTTAAACGGCCGGACACCCTCTCCAAAATTACTGTTGAATCTTGATTTGCGTGTGCTGGTAATCGTTCGCTGCGCCGATAACGCGACTTCCGTTGCCTGCGAATGGCCGCAGCGAACACGGCGTGCATCTCAGGCAAAAATCGATACTGTAACTTCGCTTTGGTCGGGCCAACGCTGTTCGTCGTGGAAGACGCGACAAAGGCTGACCGGTTTCACCCAAACCCCTCATGCTGGCCGAACCGGGAATTTGCTTCTACTGACGCACGGCGCTTATAAGCTGATAGACCACCGCTAGGGAACTTTGTGCGTGTTGACACTGACCCGTGGTCGACACCGTCTCGCCTCGTCTGAAGCACATTCAGCACCGTCTATTCGAGGATTTGGCCGGGCGCGTGTGTGTCAGACGTTTTGCGTGGAATCGAACTCGGAATTAAGTCGGCCGTGGGGTCTACAGCCGCGAAAGCGATCCCGCTTCGGACGTTCGGGAACCGTACAGGCGTTCGCGCGTCCCGACGCTTCTTGCGAATGACACTGAACTACTTCGTCTTCTACAAAATAGCGATTGCACGCCGTGCCGTACCTCTGCCGCCGGAAGTCCTGACTTAAACGGTGCGTCGGTCACGGTTGCTCACAACGTAGCCGCAACGGCTGGCGCCACTCGTCGTATGCCCGAAGGCTTGCCGTCGGCGGGAGGCGCTTTTCCCAGCAGTCGGCGCTCGCGCTCATCCATCGTCACGCTCCCCGTCCTCCGACTCCATCGGTCGCTCAAGCCGTCGAAAACGGAATCCCTTCAATTCGGCCCACGCGTGCTGCATAAAAAGGTCGGGCCATGTTTCGCAGAGAATCTCGAACAGAGGGCGTGCCGGCAGCAGGCGCCTGGCGAGCCGCCTATCCGCCGAACGTTCGCCCCATAGCACCTGCTGAACGAGCGCTGCGCCACCGGCTTCCGCAACTAAATCAAGCACGGACGCGATCACTTCTTCTCGCATGATTGTGGGACCGTAGGTCTGGGCGAGCGCGGTGAGGACGGCAAGCTCGATCGGAGTCGGATGCGCTTGGAGCTGCGCGTCGGTCGCGCCGTTCGCCCGTCGCGCAGCCGCTCCCGCCGCCCGTCTCTCAAGAACCGCGGTGTAAAGCTTCACAGTAAGTTCCGGGACCCCAGGGACGGAGCCGTTCGAACTTGTTGCCATGGCGTATGCTCTCCAAGCGAGTGGTGCAACTGGCATTCAATGCAAAAACGACCCGCCAAAAGACTTTAGCGCGGCCCACGAGTGGAGCGTGCTCGCGATTGAGGCCAACGGGAACGAACGGTTCGATACAGACCGCTACGGGATTTTGCAGTGGTTAAAGGTGTGAACAAAGCGCGCAAAGTAATTGTAGGGATAGGGACGCTTAGCGACAAGAAAAGGAACAATGGGAAAGGTCGTCGCTGTTCGCCGCGGATCCCGTAACTCCCCGTCGAGTTCGCAGACGCGGCGATGCAAACGGAACGACAAACCAAACTCGTCGGTGCCCGCTGCCAAGCAGGGCTTCAGGTAGAAGCGTAGCGTACCAGCGACCCGTACGCTCTTTTCTCTCGATGGCAGCGCCGTGCCCTCTCCATGTCAGAACTTTGGTTCGTTCGACTGAATCCTTCACGTCATGTTGAAACGTCGAATCGAATCCGTGCGTAGAGCGCCCAGTCAACGCGCGATCTTATCGATCCAAGCGCGCGCTCTCGAAGCACCCTGGGCGATGGCAGTCCCGATTGAGTCGAAGCGATCGTGCGCGACGCCTGTGAGGTCGAAAGGCGCTGCACTGAAGCTTGATTTGTCGAGCACCGACACGCTTACTACTCGGACGAATTCTTCACCGATGAATTCCACCATGACCAGAATGTGGAAATTTTTGTAATATTCATAATACTGATGTGTCGGCATCTTCCCACTTTGCGGGAGGTCTTATTGTGACACGCATTCTGACATCGCAACGCTTTGCGTTCAACAGGGCAAGCTTACAGAGACGATGACGCCGAATCGCGCATTCTATGTTCGCCGATTTGTGCATCAACGTTCAACACCAATCCCGCTTCCTCCATCATTTTCTCCAGCCGCCGGTGTCAAGCGTTTCGCCCGTCTATCACTTATCTTGTCGCATCGATCGAAACTGATTGTCAGCCAGCGGAACTGGTATTTCCGCCGCGGCGGTGCAAATTTACGCGCGAGGTGTTGGATCTCTTTCGCCCGCGCCGGCTTATTCACCACTGCCGAAAATGGGACGTCCGGCGGCCCGCCATCGTCCGTCATCAAGATGAATGGTATGAGTGACAAAGCTCGTTTGTTGCGAACGTAGTTGAAGAGGCTAATCCCATCCATCCGCGGCATTTTCCAATCGCAAACAAGCAGGTCAACGTCTACGCGACCAACAACTGCCGCACCGACGATCCCGTCAGCAGCGAGGATGACTCGATACCCGCATCTGCGAAGTGCGGCGCGCAAATAAGTACGTGCGGAAAGCTCATCGTCAACTACCAGAATTGTTGTCATCGCGTTCAAGGGTTGAGCTTACCGTACATCCGCGTCCTTCGGTTCGCCTACGACAGTTAGCGCTTCCCGTGCGGCAGCTTAAGAACCTTTGCAACGGACCGCGCCGTAGCGAAAGAGAAAAACAATCGTTGCTGCGATCATTCGCTAGTCGCGTCGCATCGGTCGGGGCCATTGCTTGATTTCAACGGTCTAAGGAGAATTCTACTGGGCTTCCATTCCCGCCGCTCGGCATTCGGCGGGGACCGGTCCAATATGCGCCACGCGTCTGTTATTTCATACCGAAGTGGTTCCAATACCCGTAATTCGGACGTTCGGTTGCTGCCTGCAGCCCTATTCTAGACTTTCTCGTAGGTAAGCGCCCCTGCGCGCGAGCCCTTCGCGCCGGCTTCGAGCCGGCTTCCTTTTATCTACGATTATTCCCCTACACAGTTCGGGATGCTATGAGATGTCTCAGCGTTCACCCAGTGTGGTTAGCGGCGGAGATACGCCTGCGGGCTTCCATGGTCTAACCTAAAACGGACTGTGACGCTCGTTGGGCCGTTGGGCGTCGAATGGATTTCCGCCTGACAGCCAAAATGCATACGAGGTGAAGAGAGGATGACGGGGCGGTTTCAAGGGTGAAGCGCAACAGCGGGATTAATGTTTAGAGCCTTGAGGTTGACTTGCTGATGCGAGGGTCGCGGCGAAGACCTCGAATGGTGAATGGAAGTTGTGAGTTGCACGAGGCCGGCTATTCAGGCTGTCCGCGATGGCGTCGAGTTCGTCCTGACTGTAGACCGAAAGGTCGGTGCCTTTGCGCAGGTACTGTCGCAGCAGCCCGTTGGTGTTTTCGCAAGTGCCGCGCTGCCAGGGACTGTGCGGGTCGCAAAAGTACACGTTCACGCCGGTGGCGGCCGTGAGCTCTTTGTGGCGCGACATTTCTTTGCCCTGGTCGTAGGTGAAGCTCTGCCGCAGTGGCGCGACAATCGAATTGAGTTTGGCGGAGAAGCCCGCCAGCGCCGAAGCTGCGGTGGCGTCTTCCATCTTTGCGAGCAGCACCAGGCGGCTGGTCCGTTCAACCAGAACGCCGACCGAGGACTGGTTGCCCGCGCCCTTGATGAAGTCGCCTTCCCAGTGTCCGGGCAGCAGTCGGTCCTCAATTTCGGGCGGCCGCACATGAATACTGACCATGTCGGGAATCTGTCCGCGTCGGTCTGTGCCGCGTGTACGCGGCATACGTGTGCTGTGACCCTGGCGCAGGCAGGCGATGAGTTGGCGGCGAAGTTCGCCGCGCGGCTGGGCGCAGATGGCGGTGTAGATGGTTTCGTGGAAAACCTGCTGCGTCGGGTCGGTCGGATACATACGTTTGAGTGTGCCCGATATCTGCTGGGGTGACCATTTCCACTCGAGCAGGGTGAGAACGATTCGCCAGCAGACGCTTTGCAGGCAAAGCTTTGTGGGGCGGCGCCCTGCGCTGCGGCGTGAAGCGCTGAGCGCTTCAGCCGGTACCGATGCGTAGCCTGCTGGAGAGCTGTTTCGGGTTAGTTCACGGCTAACGGTGGCCGGCGAGCGCCCGAGTATCCGGGCCATGGCCCGGATACTCGAACCCTGCAGATGCAGGCTTGCAATGGTCAGGCGCTCTTCAGGTTGAAGTTGCTGGTACTGAGTTCTTTCGTGCATCGCAACACCTTATACGAAACGGTGTTGCGCTTCAGATTTGAGGCCGCCCGGCCTAATATAAGGTCAAGGTCTGAACATACCCCTTATTATTGTGCCCAGCCGGGCAATCGCCCGGTATTTTGCACTGCGGACTTCCATACAGCGTTAGGTCGCCCCCTTTTGTAGAACAAGTAGGACTACTTAGTGCTCCCCGGGCTAAAACGTGCAAAGTGGGGACACTCCATGATCGTTCGAATCAACCAGTTGCCGCAGATGAAGCGGCTGCTGTTCGGAATTGCGGCTACGGCGGTCGTGCTCCTAGCGCAGTAGGCACCGGCAATGCTCGCTCAAGGTCGCCTGACGTTTCTCCTTATCAGTGCGACCCTGCAGTTTATTGCCGTGCTCTTTGGCGCACCGCCGGGCTTTCTGCTTTTGGTGAGGGGTCTTTGCTTCGGCGCGCTTGGATGCCGCCTTCAGGCCTGGCGGTCGACCCGCCGGAGGACCGCGCTGTCCTGCTAGCGTACACGGTCGTCGGCAGTATTCTAACGGTGGCCGTACGGCAACTGGCGGAGGTGGCAAGACGAGCAGGAAAAGGTGAAGTACTCGCCCGTGACCAGCTCCAGCACGAGAAGCCTGTTGATCAAGAAGACTCAGTCTGGCCAAACGCGTCGCAGCCCTTGAAGAAGCGAGAACATGAGCTTTGGGTCTGTTGAAAAGCAGCCGCCCGGCATAATTTACGCGGATGGCGCCGTGGCAGGCACCTCGCGTTGTGGATCATGCTGCGTCGGAAGGCGCCGCAGCAGTTCGTGGCGAGCGCTCCGTGGGTTCGTCATAGGAACCGGATCGTTCGCGTTTTCGCGCCGATCAGACTTTTAAAGCCGCGTCGCGCCCAAGGCATCGTACGGGCCCACGGCATGGGCGGCCCGCGTCGGCGTCGCCTCCGAATGACCGCTATCGGATGCTAGCGTTAGGCAGCGATCCATCAGAGGTGATTTGGCTGCCTCTAGTTCCTGTCGGAACAAATCGCCGGTCCGTCGGCGTCACTTTTTTTCCGGGACGACCCGGGCCGCTTCAAGCGCCCGTCTATGTGCATACATCCGGTGATCGCTGTCCGAAATCAGATCCGCGATCGTTTCGTGACATGACGGGTCGAACAGCGTTGCGCCGACGCTGAATTCAATCTCGTATCCGCGATCGACGCGCTTCGTTCGCCGTTTTAACCCCTCGCCGAGACGTTGGAGAACGGTCGGAATTTCGCCCGTTTGCGACCCACTCAATAATGCGCAAAACTCGTCTCCGCCGACCCGCCCAATAATGTCACTCTCCCTGAACGTGTCCCGCAAAGCATCTGCGAACGTCTGCAATGCCCGGTCGCCCTCCGCATGACCATAGCTGTCGTTGATAGCCTTAAATCTTCTCAGATCGAAAAAAAGCAGCGAGGTAGGTCGGCTCAGCCGCTTGCATACGTTTAGCGCATGCTGCCCGAGCGCCTCAAAACCTCGACGGTTGGACAGCAGCGTCAACTCGTCGATTGTCGCCAGTTGCAGCGCTGCGAACTCCTGCTCGACCATCTGCCCAAGATCGCGTAGGAGATCAAGTTCCTCTGCGCCGAAGTGGCGCGGTCGCCGATCCAGCACGCATAACGTGCCGATCCTTGAACCGCCGGGCAAAGTAAGCGGGTAGCCGGCATAAAACCTGATCCCAAGTTCGTTCGCTACCAGCGGATTGTCGTGGAAGCGCTCATCCAGCCGCGCGTCAGGGATGACGAGCAGGTTGCCACCAGTGAGCGCATGCGCACAGAACGAGACGTCGCGCGACGTTTCTCTGAGGTTCATGCCGACACACGACTTGAACCACTGCCGGTTCACGTCGACCAAACTGACGAGTGCGATCGGCACGTCGAAAAGCCGTTTGGCCAGGCGCGTCACGCGATCAAAACGTTCCTCGGGTGGAGAATCGAGGATTTTAAGGGAGCGTAACGCAGCGATTCGTTCTGTCTCGTTTTCAGGCACAATTGCGGCAAACATACTTACTCACTGTCTTTCTAGTTAAGGCCGGGCGTTTCCGACCGTTTTGGAATACAGGTACTAGATTAGACTCGATTTACCCTACATTTCAAGTCCCCTTCGCTAGGCATACCTGTCTTCCCAGACGAAGTCGACACCGTGTTCCGACAACCGCTGCGAAGGGCACTGCTTTTAACTCGGCAGCATTGTCGAGATGCAGGACCTGCGAAATTCCGCGCAGCGGCCAAACCGCCTGTCTCGGCGACAATAGCCTGAATCGCACGATTCCGGACCGCTCATGCATCAATGCCGTTCGCTTGGATTCGACGTCCGAAGCTACCGCTTGAACGAAGCTGCGGAAACCCTTGCACGCAAGCCAAAGCGAGCCCCGGATAGAAGGTGACTCGGGCGTCAACAAAGTGCTCCGTGATCGCTCTACATGCGGGGCACCATACGGTTAAAGTCGCGTGACACACGCGACAAGCCTGCGGCCGACCGGTAAAACGCCATGTGAAGGCAAGCCACTGCCTATGCGACGCTCGATGGCCCAGCGCAACTCCGCCTACAGCAGCACCACTTGCCGCAGAAGCAGTAGTGCTTGCGGCTCGTTCAGCCGCCCCGTGCGTGCTTTTCCAGCGAGGGTCTTGAGCAACGCCTCTGCTATCGGCGAAATTCCATCCAGACCCGTCAGATCGGTCATCGCGGTCGACGGAACGGCGTCTGGCGCAGACGACTCTTTGTCGCCCGACGCAACCTTCGTTAGCTCGATCGCCAAACCCTGAAGAGGCGGCGACGCTAAAGGCAAGCGAACCGCCACCGAAGCCGGCGTCTCCCGCGCGATAGACAGAATGCCGTTCGCAGTACTCGGACTCTCAGCGGTGTCGCCGAGACCAGTCGGGCGTCCTGGTTGCCCAGGTTCTGCGGTACCGTCCTTCGCCACTGCCAAAGATCGTGCGCGCGACGCGGGCGTAAGCATCTTCGCGACAGCCTCGGGCACGTCGCTCGGCTCTCGAGGTACGTCCAGCCAGCCGGGTAATCCCAGCACTTCGGTAAAGCGTGTGATCTCCGCGTCGTCCAAGCGTTTCTTACCGTGCAGACGGTGGGCCATGTTCGACTGACTGATATCCAACATTCGGCCGAGCAGCGCCTTCGAACCGTTTCGCGCTGTTAAAACCTGCAAGTTGGTGATGCAGGCTTCGAATAGTGCTTCTTTGGCGCAGCGGTGCTGCCCGGTTTCGGGGGCGTGCGTCGCAGACGCGAGCCTTTGCCGCGCGAATCCGCGCGTCCATACGCTTCACCCATAGTTAGCCCCTAGTCACGTTTGTCAGATGCCGTCGATTTCAAAGATTCCGATCGGCCTTTTTTTATAGCTTCTGTTGTGCGCCGCTCAAATCGACGACAGTCGTAGTCGAGCTTGCAGGCGGCTAAGTATACGCCGGCAGATCGCATTGCATTTGCGCCGGCAGCGGATCGGACAGCAACGTCGCAGTTTCACCAAGAAAGCGCTTACCGCCTGAAATCGGCTGAGTCGAGCTTCACCTCTGCCGCCCCACTCCGCAACGCAAGGCGCTCGGCCACGGCGACGATGCGATGGCGTCCGTCGGCGAACGTTCGCAACATGTGGTTCGCGTCCGCATCAGATCGCAGCCAGAAGTGCTGTTCGAGCGCGGCTCTCGAGATCATTGCCGTAACCGGCCGTCCGGATGCCTCGATCGTGAACGTGACGGCGTTGCCGTCTTCCGCAACAACCGGTTCCATGAAAGTTGCTGTTTTCATTTGATTCCCGCGCGAGAAGGTCGCCAGTGTCGCAAATGAACGGGTGGATAGCTCTAACTATCCGCCCCTTCATTTTTCGCGTCCGAGCGGAGCCGTCCACCCGTGTTTCAGTTCAGTGAATATTTCAATATTACGAACGTACAACCACGATGAAAATCCCTGAACGATAAGTGTCTGGTCCTGGCCGCCATAAACCACGTCGATCACCGATACGACCTCGTTGTCAATCGTGTAGGCGATGATTGCACGCTTGTGGAAGCGCATGATTGCAAGCCCAGGTGGCAAGTCTTCGCTCGAAACCCAGCGCGCAGCAAACGTCCCTAACATCATGCAAAAGTCCACCGCCGCGTCGACGTACCGCGCGGCGGTGCTTGGCGTACCCTCAATCCTCTCTTCGAGTAACCGCAATCGAGCCAGTGCCCCGGGCGCAACTGAAGCTGAAAATTCATCTGCGCTGCGTCCGCGCCTTTTTGAGTGCAGCACGCACTGATCGGCAGACAGCGCTCGCCCAGGTTCGGCCTGCGGCCGCGTGGGCGCCAAAACCCATAGCACGAGCTGCGCCGCATTACGCCAGCAGTCGCGATGAGTGCCATTTCGCCTCTTGGTGTTCATGCAACGGCGGCATGCCGCTTGCTCGTCGGCTCACCGGAAGTTTGATCAAGGTAGCACGTTGCGTTTGCTCACCGCTCTGCCCACGAAACGCCATCATGATTCCTGCCCGTGACACGAACTTGCGCCCGCTGACGCACTACCGGAAAAAACGAGACTTCAACGTCACGCCCGAACCGTCGCAACGGACCGGTGACACGAATGTCGGCACTGGTAGTCCTAAGTTCGTCATCCAAAAGCATTGGGCGAGCCGTCTGCACTACGACTTTCGACTCGAGTTCGATGGTGTGCTGTTGTCGTGGGCAGTGCCTAAAGGTCCTTGCTACGACCCTGGGAAGAAGCAGATGGCGGTGCATGTTGAGGACCATCCCGTCGACTACGCTGCCTTCGAGGGCACCATCCCTCCGAAGCAATACGGTGCCGGCACCGTCATTGTGTGGGACCGCGGGACGTGGCAGCCGGTGGGCGACGCCGCCAAAGGAATGGAAGCTGGAAAGCTAGTCTTTCGACTGCACGGTGAGAAGCTCGCCGGCCTGTGGGAGTTGGTCCGCATATCGAAGTCCGGCGACAAGCAAGACCAGTGGATGCTCTTCAAAAAACGCGACGAGTGGGCTCGCCCGCTCGCTGAATACGATGTGATAAAGGCGCTTCCTGACAGCGTCATCGCGAAACCGCTCGGGCTTATTGAGGAACGTGAGCCGAGGGCAGCGCGACGCTCCCGCGCGGCCGAATCCGAGATTGACATGTCTGCCGCAGTACGAGCGCCACTCCCTGCAAAGCTGGAGCCACAGCTGGCCACGCTTGCTGGCTCTCTCCCTGCTATCGGCGACTGGATAACCGAAACGAAACTTGACGGCTATCGCCTCCTTGCCCGGATTGATAAGAAGCGAGTGAAAATGTTCACGCGAAACGGCCACGATTGGACCGCAAAGTTTTCAACGCTCGCCGCCGAGCTGTTGGAGCTCCCGCTTTCAAACGCCTGGATTGACGGCGAGATTGTCGTGCTCAAGGATGGCATTCCCAGCTTCTCGGCACTTCAGAATGCCATTGACGGCGCCAAGAATCAAGAAATTCTGTTTTTCGTCTTTGACCTGATGTACCTCGACGGGGACGACATTAGAAAAGTGCCGCTCTGGGCAAGGCGAGCACGACTAGCGCAGCTTCTTGAAGACTCCGGCGAACACCTGTTGTACAGTCAAAATTTCGAGGCGCCCCCCGCGCAAGTCTTTCAAGCTGCTGCAGGGCTAGGTCTGGAGGGCCTAATGCTCAAAAGGCGCGATGCGCTCTATGAGTCGGGACGGACGCAAACGTGGCTCAAAGCGAAGACACGCTTGAGACAGGAGCTCGTTATTTGCGGCATGACCGCACGTGGCAGCAACGATGGGGAAGTCGGCAGCTTGTTGCTTGGCTATTACGTTGGCGACAAGCTCCATCACGCTGGAAGTGTCGGCACCGGATGGGACTCGAGAACCGCACGTGACCTTTGGCAGCGCCTCGCGCCTCTGGAGGTTGGTACAATGCCGCTCGACACCCCTGTCAAGAAGCCCGGACGATGGTCTAAGCGTACAGTCGGCAGCGAGAGGTGGGTTCGACCGACCTTGGTCGCAGAGGTGGAGTTTGCGGAATGGACGGCGGAGGGAGTGGTAAGGCAAGCGTCGTTTGTCGGGTTACGCCTAGACAAGACTGCTCGTAGCGTCATCCGTGAAGGTGACCAGACACAAGCTCCCGAGCCGCCCCCGAAATTCAAAATTACCCACCCCGAGCGCGTTATCGATTCGTCGGCGTCAATCACAAAGGCCGACCTTGTCCGTTATTACGCGAGTGTTGCGGAGCGGATGCTGCCTCACCTCAAAGACCGGCCTGTCGCGCTTGTTCGCGCGCCGGACGGTGTTGCTGGTAACCTCTTCTTTCAAAAGCATGCCGAGCGCACATCGATGCCTGGCCTGACTGCTCACAGCCGCGATTTGTGGCCAAAGCATCCGCCGTTACTGACGGTCGATACGGCGGACGCGTTGCTGAGCGCGGCTCAGATGAGCGCCATCGAGTTCCATACTTGGAACTCGGTCGTCCGGCGGCCTGACGCGCCTGACAGGGTCATCTTCGACTTAGACCCTGGCGAAGGTGTAAAGTGGAGTCACGTTCAGGAGGCGGCAATGCTGGTTCGGACACTGCTGTCCGAGTTAGGCATCAAGGCTTGGCTCAAGACAAGTGGCGGCAAAGGGTTGCATGTCGTCGTGCCGCTGACTCCGCGAATGGACTATGCGAAGGTGAAGGCTTTCTCGCAATCATTCGTTCGACATCTTGCCAAGACTATTCCTGAACGCTTTTCGGCGGTGTCTGGACCATCTAACCGAATCGGAAAAATCTATGTCGACTATCTGCGCAACGGTAAGGGTCAGACGACGGCTGCGGCGTTTTCTGCTCGTGCTCGACCTGGAATGGGCGTTTCGATGCCTGTCGCTTGGGAGCAACTTTCCGACCTCACGACCGGAGCTCAGTGGAACGTTCAGACGGCACGTGAATATCTAAGCTTCCAGTCGAGCGACCCGTGGAGCGACTTCTGGTCGGCCAGACAATTTCTGGCGGCAGCAATCAAGCGTCTGCCGTAAGCAAAAGCAAGCGTCTGCCGTACGCAGCTTTGCGCGGACTCAAGAACTACGGTCAGATAGACCCGAGCGTGTCATACCGCTAGTCCCACACTGACAAGCTTACGCGGAAAAGGTCAGCGTAACTTCTTGGCGAGCAGTTCCCCCAGCGCATCGCGTGCAGATTGCAGATCATCAACGGCAGCGGCGAGGCGCGCCAAGTACAAGGCCCGTACGCCTTCGCTGCCTTCGGCTTCGGCGTGTTCTTCCAACGCCTCGCTCGCCGAAAGCACCTCTCGCGCTGCACTCGCTACTCGTAAGATGGCCTCGGCCTCCCCACACTTGTGTTTCACTTCCGACTGCTCCACAAAGTCAATCTGATGCGCAGGCCAGCGTTGACGTCACATGCCAGCGCAGGAGTTGCCCGCCTTCGGCACGACCTCGTACCTCGCGAACTTTGAGCCATTCGAAGTTCCGGTAGCAGACGCCTTCTCAGCGCGACCTGCACGGCGTCGTCTGATGAAATCGTGGACGAGCCGGTTAGCTCGAGAAGTTTATAAACATGTTTGGACATCGAAAGCTCCAGACTCAAAAAACGCCCGTCGAGGTAAAGGCCTAATTCACGTCATATGCAACGCATGGGTACCATGCGCGAGACGACGGCGCCGCTGGCCTATTCCCACTTCCGGCATGCCATGCGGCCGATCCGCATCAGTTGCGAGCCTCAGTGCCCTTCAATTGGTCGTGTTTATGAGAATGCGTCGCGGCGTACTTAAGTTCGAAATGCGCTCCTTTCCCACTTCGCGTCGGCGGGAAGTGCTCTCCCTCAACACAGGTCACTTCGAACGTATTTTTGCCGTCCTCGTGAACAACAGAGTAGATGCCGCTGACTTTCACGATTTCGCCGGGCTTGTATGCGGTGTCGCCTGCCATGTTTGCCTCCAAGTTTAGTGTGAACGTGAGCCATAGCAAGCCGCATTCCGGACAGCGGCCGCGTGTGGGTCGACAGAGGTTCCGGCTTCCTGTCTTCGGCGCGCCGCGACGATAAGACATGTCGATAAGCCGCGGCGCGACAAGACGTCGAACTTCCCCTTCGGACAGCCACGTTCGCTATACGCCAAGCAACGCTGCGCCGAGTGCTTCCCTTCTTTTTTCGCTTCTCGAAGCCGGAAGTGGCTGGCGCCGTCGGTAGCCGAGGGCTGCTCATGTGGCGCGCTGATGGCCCGATCCCCGCGTGAGCCGCCGGTGCTACAAGCGTCTAGGTGCCCGAATTCGCGCCGTGAAACCGACTTCCTACAAGGCCGAGCCATGGACCGGCCTTGGCTATAAACCCCGCGCAATCCCGAGCGTACGCAAGGCGGACAAACAAGTAAGGCTAAGGTTGTTGAAGGGCACTCGTCGGTTGAGGGGCATCGCCGCATTCCAAGAGCCGGGACGCGACCACCGAAGCCCAGCCCTGTTGTGGCAGTTCAGACGCCTTAATCGTGAAGATGACGACGTTGCCGTCTTCCGCGACAACCGGTTCTATGAAAGTTACACCGACCTGGTAACGCTTGGTCGCGGGATGTTAGAGCGGCGGCTAAACCGTGCACGAGCGCGAGGTTAAGCGCTTCGTTCTGCTCCGGGGACAAGACCCACGCATCGACGCGTCCCGCGCCTTCGAAAATCAGCGGTCCCATACAAATCTGGGAGAAGACGCCCGCGTGACAGAGCGCACTAGTTTGACCAGCCTATCCTGCGATGTCCGAGCCGCGCTAGAGCTGGTCAATCAACGGCGAGAGACTGCCGGCGACCCGGACTAGGTTTCGAAGACGGACCGAACACGTCGATCGCTTGGCTGACGCTCCCGGAGAAGAGCTTATGGGGCGGGATCGCAGTGCCCCACGCCGTCCGCCACGCCAGTGTGCCGATACCGCCGAACGGCCGCAGCCATGTTTGTAGCCTTTACGCGTCAGCCCTGTAGGCGCTACCCGAGCACCCGCGGTAGAAACGTGAGTTCGCAGACGCAGCGCGAGCCAGGAAAGCCCTCCGTGGCTTGTTGGACAAACGGCCCGCGTCGGATCTGCCGAAACTTCGTGACTCATACTAGCATCGGCCCCGCGCCGCGGGGGAATACAGCTTGCTGTGCGACTGCCGCAGCGCTCCAGCAAACGTGCCTGTGAGCCACAATTTGTTCTCGTTATAAAAGGAGAAGTACCATGGCCGTTAAAAACCAGTATTCGATGCAAGACCCATTGAAGCAATATCCGGGACCAGACTTCGAGCGGCAGCCTCAGTCACCACCAGGCCTCGCAAAAGACATGAAACCGCGTCCTGACCACGGCGAAGAAACTTACCAGGGTTTCGGGCGATTGAAAGGCCGACGCGCGATGATCACGGGCGCAGACAGCGGCATCGGGCGCGCCGTTGCAATCGCGTTTGCGCGGGAAGGCGCCGATCTCGTACTCAATTATCTGCCGGACGAAGAAGCCGATGCGCAGGAGGTGAAAAAGCTCGCCACCGACGCCGGCGTTACGGTGGTCGCGCTGCCAGGCGATATCGGCGACGAAGCGTTCTGCGGCGAACTTGTCAAACGCACAGTGTCGGAGTTGGGCGGGATCGACATTCTTGTGAACGTCGCCGGCAAACAGACCTCTGTCGATTCGATTGCCGGACTGACGACCAAACAGTTCGAAGCCACCTTCCGAACCAATGTCTTCGCGATGTTCTGGCTTTGCAAGGCCGCGCTCGAACACATGCCGCCAGGTGCTACCATCATAAACACCACGTCGATCCAGAGTTATCAACCCAGTGCTTCGCTACTTGATTACGCGCCATCGAAGGCCGCGATCACGGCGTTCACTCATGCGCTTGCCAAGCAGGTTGCGCCCAAAGGCGTCCGAGTCAACGCGGTCGCGCCCGGCCCGATTTGGACGCCCCTGCAGCCAAGTGGCGGACAACCGCAAGCAAAGATCGAAGTTTTCGGCTCGGAGGTACCGATGAAGCGCCCCGGTCAGCCTGCAGAGCTCGCACCGATTTATGTTTTGCTGGCGTCGCAGGAATCAAGCTTCGTCACGGGCGAGGTGTACGGAGTGACGGGCGGCAATCCGATTTCCTGAGGCGCGCATGAAGTCCGGCATTGGGGGGAACGGCGCGGCGCTCAGCCGCAGAAAGATGGGTGCTGCTTGAGTACTGTGGCGCGTCTTCGACGGCCGTACTTCGTGCTAGTCGGCGGCGATAGTCAGATCGCTCCTCGTCACTTGCTAACGCTACTTTGTGCTGGCCCACATCGCCGATCATAAGATCAATCGCATCGACGATGCTTCTGCCATGGAGCGTGGCCGACAAGCTGCGCACGCCAGCCAGTCCGCCGACACCCAACACTTGATCGCGCAAGGCAGAATCGCCAGCATGCCTCAGGCGCGCGCGCTGGGGCGATCGGTCGGCGCGAGCCGCATACGGACCGACGGTATCCATCGGTTTGGAAACGATCGGTCGTCGAGGAGCCTTGAGCGAGGTGCAACCACGTGCTGCCGGGAAGTTCGGAGTGTCGGGATACGACTGGCACCGTCCATGTATGTGGCGTCGAGAAGTGGATCGTCCGAATGTGGTCGATGCGGCCTTGCACCTAGCTTGCAGCGGCCCATTTACATCCGATTGGCGCACTTCGAATCTCAGACATTGAGCCCGCCCGCCGGTTAGTCTGCGGCCGGCAGTTATGCGGTCAACAGCTCTTCGAGTCGATCAAACTGCAGCGGTTTCAACACGTAGCCGCTGAAGTCCCCAAGGCTTACCGCAGCCTCCAATCCAACTTGCCCAGTCATTGCGAGGATTGTGGAGTGTTGCGACGCGCCTTCGCGTCGCATTTCCGTGCACACATCTCGACCATCTGATTCTCCTAGACAGAGGTCTAGGAGAATTAAATCGAATGTCTTGGCGTGTGCAATTGCAACTGCTTCCCGAGCGGTGTAGGCAACGGTGGCTTCACGTCCCATTGCCACCACGAGAGCAGCTAAAGCATCCGCAGGACGGGTCGTCGTCAACGAACAGAACATTCAAGGGAAATCTCCTTCGACATCTGCACTCCTCACGTTAAATCGTACGAACCTCCTCAATAGCCACGGCAAGGCCCGGCTCAACCAAGGCGCCGAGCGTTCGTTCCATCTCGCCCTCCTCCGACTTCGTGAATGACGACCGCCCGCGGCGAAAGATGCTACGCGGGCTGTTGTTGTTCTTCGCCGCCGCCCGGTCGGGAGCGGTGGGGCCAGGGTTCGGACCGGACAAAATTGAAAGCGGCCTTGTTGAGATCCACCGGCGTTGTACGCGGTTCGCGGGGCGAACACGCATGCAAAGCGTCGTTCAGCGGGGCACACGTGAGTAACTATTTAATACAGGACCGCGTTCCAGAGCTGAGTTAGCGATAGCCGGGCAGGTTCCGAAGCCGAGAGACCGTAGTCACTCGTCGGACGGATTACCTGGATCGTCGGCACCTTGCTCAACATTGTCATTCCGATCACCGTAGTTTTTCTGGTTGGCGCCGTTAGTGATCTGCACGTCTCCCTAACCTTACGGTCTTCGTTTCCCGTGATTGTTCCGATTACGGTGTTCCCCCAACCTCTCGACTGGTCTTTGATCCCCCCCCTCTGATCCTCGTTCATTACGACCTCCTCGACGGTTTCGAGCTGAGACATATGCGAGCGCACTTGGAGCTTAAAAGGCGCCGATGCACCTGCGGTTAGTGATGGTCGAGCCTTTGCTCGCGTGCAGGGACGAATGCACGGACCAACACGTAAAGACCTGCAAGCCCGACAAGCACGTATACGATTCGTGCGCCCGAGGAGTCAGCCCCGAAGATCGTCGCAACCAGGTCCAGTCGAACGAGCCCGACTAGCCCCCAATTCAACGCGCCGATGATCACGAGCGCTCCCGCGACCCAGTCGGCTGGGCTCCGACGGGTGCGCACAGTTCCTTTTGAAGTAACAGTTGCCATCACAATGCTCCTCTATGGTCATGATGAAGCCGGGCCGCGATGATCAGCGGCGCATTACATCCCCGCAATCCGCCCGGCTGTCGCTGCGAACGCAGCGGAGTCGGCAGAAGGGAATTACGTCCCTTGAGTTGAACCGAGGTCCGCGCCAGTGGTTGGGTCACTGCTCGGGTCAGACGCGGTACGCGACGCCAACGCGTCTAGCGTCTCGACGTCCTGTTCCGATACGTGGACCGTCGCAAGACCGTCACCGCCGTCGACCGCCGGTTGCGGATCTTCGACGAACTTCCAGTCGCCGCCTTCGTTCCAGGGGCCACGTGCATCCTCGCCTTTCGACATGTTGAAATAGACGCTCGTGAATGCCGGGTCGCCGGGCAACTTGCCTTGCGGGAAATTGGGTTGAATCGAGTGCAACGCCTTTTCAAAGGATTTTTGATGAGCGATCTCCCGTGTCATCAGAAACCCCAGTGCTTCCTTGATGCCCGGATCGTCTGTCACATTGATCAGGCGCTCATAAACGATCTTCGCGCGTGCCTCTGCCGCGATATTCGAGCGGAGATCGGCTGTCGGTTCGCCGATGGTGTCGATATACGCCGCCGTCCAAGGAACGCCGGCCGAATTGGTTAGCGCCGGGCCGCCGCCATACAGAAGCGCGGTGGTGTGCGAATCGTTGCCATTGCCTGTGAGCGACCGGTAAAGCGCTGCCTCCGATTCAACAGCCTCCGCTAGCTGGCCCTTCGCGCCTTTGTTGAGCATCGCGACGATAGAGCCGATTACTTCGAGGTGACTGAGTTCTTCAGTCGCGATATCAAAGAGCATGTCCTTGCGGCCTGGGTCGTCTTCCGCGACAGCCTGCGTGAAGTAACGGCAAGCAGCGGCCAGTTCGCCCTGCGGCCCGCCGAACTGCTCAAGCAAGAGATTGGCAAGTCCAGGGTTGGGCGCACCAACGCGGACGGTATATTGCAGGCGTTTGTTATGGACAAACATATCGAGCACTCCTTTTCGACAACGGTGGACAAGTTATTGCGCGGAGTCGCGCGCAATTATGTTTGCGAAGACTCTGAACCCTTACAGCGTCCCGGAGGTACGCGAGTGCGTTGGTTGCGGTCGATTGTGCCGCGAGTCTAAGCGCTGATGCTGCACCGATGCGTTGCGGCCAAAAACGCCGCGCGGCGTCGAAGTGAGGCGACCTGCTCATCGCACTAACGGACAAGTCCCTTGGCGAGACTCAGCAACGCTCGTGCCATCATGTGTGCAAAGCGCAGAGATGCTGAGAACGTCGCAGCATGCACCCGTTACGCTTCCTGCGGTCTAGCGCCCGGTAGCATCAAAAGTTCAAACGGACAGCCGAGCCGGCGCTGGAGATCAGCTGACGTTCGCTTCGTTTAACGCTGTACGCCAGGCGCGCCTGGTAAGCGATCGTTACACGCCCTACTGAAAATGCTGAACGGGCGGCTCGCGCGCTGCGAGATTCTCTGCCGTGCGAAGCCGAGGCGAGAAGGAAAGTCAAAAAGGTCAGTTGGCGGAGTCGCGACGCCTTCCTTCTTTTACGACTGCTACATTGCTAGCTGCTGCCCGACCTTGCGACATGCGGCTGTTGAAGCGAGCCGATTCGCTTTTCCAAGGTCATTCGGTTTCCGCTGCGTGAAAATCGTCGTAGTAGCCCTTTGTTTCTAAACACCACATCTGCTTAGCCTCATCCTCAAGCATCGCGCCGCCGAACACAGAGCTTATTCGTACAAGAACGGGATGTTCGCCGTCCGGCAGGCTGCGAAACCACCCTGCGAGCATGGTTTGGACGCCCGGATCTGCCAGTGCATCGTACGGGTAATCGACCCCCTTTATTAGAAGCGCAAGCCGTTCGCATGCGATCTTCAGGCGAATCCGCTGTGTAGCGTCCGGGTGCTCTACTTTCAGCGCCTTAAGCAAGGTATTGCGCAGCGACGCGCATGCGGCGCACTGCAGGACGATATGTTGAAAGTGAAGGTAGAGCGGGGCAATGCTGCGTTTTGGTAGCGCTGTGAGCAGCGGCAAGTAATCAACCGGCGACGATTCCTCTTCGAAGGCGCCCGCCATCAGGCATACGAGACGACGCCACTCCGTAGCCGCTAACCCCCCTTGTTCGTGGCCGCTGTTCGCCAACGATTGTACCTCCGCGAAATTCAGCCGGCCCTTCGCCCTATTTACGCGCGTGCTTAGGACCATCAGGTTCCACGTTGCGTAGGCTCCGTCGTTGTTAATCCTGTCGACGGACCAATCGGAACCGGTCTGAGTGGCGTGCGTTAGTGACGCTAGAGACACAGGGCAGACCGGCGTGTCAATCATTCGCAGGAACGAAGGCGTGACGTCGGGTTGAACAACCCGATTTCTGCGTAGCGCATTCAGTCTCAGTTGGAGCCATTTGACATCAAATCGATCGGCGATCCGTTGTGGTCGGACGAAGTGAACGAGGCCGGCGCGATAGCCCCTTTGGACATCGGGCGGGACGACCTTGGTGGCGTCCGGCCTCCTACCAAAACGAGCGAAGTCCCACCCCAGTTCGAATCCGATTTCGGGATCGTAGCTGTCGGTCATGCTTTCTCCCTGGGTCGCAGGGCGTCTCGACGGTCCATGCCCTGCTAAGGCCGCTGGCATTGGCGCCGCGGAATAATCCCCGGCCGGCCAGTCTGGATTTAGCACAGCGCATGCCAAACCCGGGGATATCGCGTCCGCCTCGGCTACTCGGCCCCGACTAACGAGCCCTTTGGCGGGCCCTTCGAGTCTTACATCGACTCCAACTTGCGGCTCACAAATTTCGCTTCCGGGACGATGCGCACCGCCTCGGATGGGACGCCTCCCCTGACCTCTACTAACCGCGCGCTGCGCCGTCCAACGATGTAATTCCTACCATGCTTTGGTAAGGCATACCCTCTTCAGAGCTTGCCGTAACGTTTTTTATTGATGGAGCGTGACGCCCTTAGCTATCCTAAGGGTCGGGCGATTTCAATTCCTGACGTTGGGTTCGCTGGCGGCGACGCTCCGATCGGCTAACAATTCTGGCCCGGCGATGACCGTCGTCGTTCGCTCACATCAGACACGGATATTGCCGCTCTCGGCCGTCCAAGTTTCGCGCAGAGATTCTTCAGTTACTATGTTTTTTCAACGCGTCGACTCGCTGCACGGTGACGCCGCAGACACCGGCTATAGACATTGCCTTTCCCGCAAATGCTGGAAAGGCTTTAGCTTCGCCATACGCCACAAACTTAAGGATCCGTTCCGGTCCGATTTGACTGATACGAGATAGTCCAGCGGCTGTCATCGCCGCCCTTAACGCGTTACCGCTCGGTGTGATGCTCGCTTCCGACAGCTCGATTCGGATTTCAGCGCTGAAAGCAGTCGCAGTCTCGGGTTGGATCACGTCCGCTCCTTGAGCGTAGCCGTTGAGTGGTCAGCCTTGCCGTCTAATAACCGGGGCACTCTCCTAAACCAACAGAGTCCGATGACCACCAACTGACAAAGAGAAAGGCAGCAAACTCCGTTCCGGCGGTTCGATCCCTATTCGACATGGGATGCTTTTCAATTAACCGCATGCGTGACAACAGGCAGATGGGACACAACACGACGCGTTCAACGCGTGCGAGACACGTCAAACTTGGACCGACGGTCGAGCTACCCTTTGGGAGCCGCTCAGACCGTCTGTCAGCGAGAGGCGATATCGATTAGTAGGCCCACGCGGAGCCGGCCCGCGTGTCCGGCGGTGCTCGCTACCGGCCTTTGCGGCGATCACATTTCCCGCAGCCCTACTTCTTCGCTTCGACGCCCGGAGTCGCAGAGAGCGCCAAATACCTTTGCGTCACGCTGGGAAGGTGCTCTAATAGCCATTGCGCCATTGCGATCTCTTGCGGAAGGATCTTTTCACACGCCTCTTTCGTCTGTAGGTCGCCTACTGCCTCGGCCGCGGCGATCAATGAAGTGTATGAAGCTATTTCGAGATTCTCGAACACATAGCTGGAGATCGCGCCTTTGACAACCTCGTCAGACATTGCCATCCCGCCAGCGGCCTGTCCAAAAGCCATGACTTTCGCAGCGATATCCTTAATCGCCGACGTGCTTCCGCCAAGCCGCTCGATACATTGGGCAACGAGCTTTTGCTGGCCCAGAGTCTCCTGAAGGTGTTGATCGATTCGCGCCTTAAGGTCCGGGTAGTGTTCCAGCCGCCCGGATTGCGCGCGCAACATCTGCTCCGCTTGCTGCTCCATTGAATGCGCATCGCGCAACCAGTCAAGGAGGTGCTCTTTCGGATCTGTCATCACTTACTCCAATGGTTATCTCTGTTACTGCGGGTCGGGGTCGGCCCGCAGACGGATTGCGTCGATTACTATTTTCCCACTTCTTCATTCGAAAGCTCTTGCTCGGCCAACATGGTGAGCTTTTCATCGGTCGCCTTTTCTTCTTGCAAGGTCTCGAGCAATAACTCCACTCCCGCTGTGTAGCCCAGCTTCTTGGCCAGAGCGGCCAGCGTTCCATAAGTTGCGATTTCGTAGTGTTCGACCTTCTGAGCTGCAGCAATTAGTGCCGCGTCCAGAATGGGACCTTTTTCGATCTCGTCAATCTGCTCCTGCCCTTCTTCGACGAGACCTTCCATCGCTACACATTTAACTCGCTTTAATCTGATCTCCGAAGCTTCGACTACCCGATCGATCCGTTCGATCTGGCCTTGCGTTTCCTCTAAGTGAGTGGTGAACGCCGCGGCTAGCTCGGGGCTTGTTGCCGCCCTAGCAAGCTTCGGCAAAGCCTTGGTCAGCTGTTTTTCGGCGCTATAAACGTCCGAAAGCGCGTGAATGAATAAGTCGTTGAGCGTTTTGGCTGGCATTCGTTTCTCCTGAGTCGTAAGCGCGCCGATCCGCGCCCTGTCCCGTGCCGCAACCAGCGTGCCTCCCGCGCGACAACCACCGGTCGCTCCACTTGAAGCGTCTCGACGCATTTCCTTTTCCCGTGCGCCGCTTCACGCGACGCGATAGCGGTGCCGGGCGCCGACGATACTAAACTGCAGCGGCCGTGTCACCCCCGTTTTGTATTAGCGAAAAAAGCTGCTACGTCCGTGGCCTTTTGTTGGTCGACTTTCTCGATGTCGGGAATCTAAACCGGCGCAAGGCGCGGGCAAACGCCCCCGCGCTGCTGGAACATGCTGGTCCCGGACGCTCTGCAGCAAGCCCATACAAGCGTGTCAACCTTCCGCCGCACGACAAGCGGTCTTCGCCGCTGCCCATTGCGCGTAGTTGCTCGGCAGTGTGTCACCTCCATCCTTGCTGTGGAGGCCGGACGCTCAACCGCTTACCGGGACTGACCAGAGTCTCGCGCACGTGGCGATTTAGCCGGTCGGCGGTCAACAGTACAATCGCGGCCCTCGTCCATGCGGGCTTGCGCTGCCTCGACATCCGCTGGATAGGTGATCTCGTCGGCGACAGGGTTAAATCCCGCACAGCGATAGGTCGCGAGTTCCTCTTGGACCTGAGCTCGACTGAGTCCAGAGTTGTCCGACGCAAACAAGTGCGCTGAGGCGATAGGACCAACCAGGAGCGCAACGGCGGCGGCATGCGGCTTGAGAACGTGAGTTTTCATTGAATATTGCCCGTTGGGAGTTTGAGGAAACTATGACTTCGTCAGCACTGAGCGCGCCCGATAGCCGTGCTGGAAACGCTGCAAACGACAGGTGATGACGCGCTGCCGCGCGCGAACGGTCACTTTCCTACCGCGCGGTCGACAACCGGTGCGTGCGCCTCCGGAGAGCCGCCTTGGGCCACACGCCGGCGCGTGGGCTGGAATGATGCTTGCGGGTTTCACCGACGTTTTCCCTTCCAGCCTTCTGGCGGCGAAAACGTTACTCCATAAGCAGTGAGGGCTTCATCATGAAGACAGGATCACCGAGCAGCCGAACCGAACAGGACGCCAAGGCCGAGGCGCACTCAGGCAAACCAGCGGCGAATTATGGCGACAAGCCTAGCAGCGGCAAGCATGCGGGAAACCATACGAAGGCCGGGAAGGATCATGGTGCCGGTGGCGGCGCCAAACAACGGCACGGGCCGCGCTAACGTGCTTCGAAAGACGAGCGGAATCGGAGCCGCATGATGCGGCCCCTTGCGCCTCGCCTGAAGGCCCCTCGCGAGCGTCGGGTGTTCAAAACCAACAGGCGCGCTCGTCTGATTTCGTGTGCTCCAGAAAAAGTGCCGTCCACACGTATCTGTGTATTTTGCGCGCGAGAGTTTGCAATTTTTGCGGTCTTGCGGTCATGTCCGCAGCTCCTGGTCTTAGACGATTCCGACCGGAACAAGTTTAGCAGCGAGCTTAGTACTCGGTACAGCCGTTGCTCATCGGTCGTGTCGGACAGCATCGCACATCTCGACGGCGCTCGCCGGCGGACGGCGCCTCGCATACATGGGAGATGTCATGAGAAATGTGGTGGAGCGTCACGGTGACCACACGGAAGCCTCGGATCGGCGCCGGTAGACTGTCGTGGGGCCTTGGCTGGTTCAGTATTGCGCTCTGGGTCGCTGAGACGTTCGCGCCCCGTGCGATCGCGCGTCTGGCCGACATCGAAGCAACCCCTGCCTTAGGGCGCCGTTATGGCGCGCGTGGAGTCGCTAGTGGCGTCGGGATCATTTGCAGCCGGAATGCTGAACCGTTTTTATGGGCTCGCATCGGCGGCGACGCGATAGATCTGGGAACGCTGGGCGCTCTGTCCCGCGGCGGCGGCCGCCGATCCAAGCTGCGGGCGCTCATTTCGGCGATTAACGTCGCGGGCATCGGGGCGCTCGGCTTATACGCGGCCCTACGACGCGCGCCGGTCTTCGATACAACTGCTCAGCCGCAGGGACCGACTGCACAGTTATCCCACTTTGCAGCGGTCTTCCGCATCCACCCGAGCAAATGCGCGGGCTGGCGCGTTCAACTTCCGAGATGCCACGCGAAATCCGTGCACTCTGAGTACCGCTACGCATCCTGTCCCCGCGACACTGGAAATGAAACGGCCGATCGCGCTCGGAGAGTGAGTGGGTTGCTGCCGGGTGATGGCCTGTAGCGCGCCGAGCCAAATGATGTCGATGCCGTCGGGCGACGCTGGCGCTGGTAATCGGGACGAGCGCCTTCGCAAGCTTAGCGCTCTCCGACCGCGGGCAGCCCTGGAATGGGCGTTGCGGCGAGCACATTAGCGGCCCGAAATGCGACGGCGCCACACCAGGCAATGCGACGCTGCGCAACGCAATCCGAGCCATACCATGCCTGCGCACTGTTTCTGTCGATGCGCGGGCCGAGCCCATGGGCATCATGGGTATGCCACACCCGAGTCAATACCATGCAGAACTCATAATCGAATCCGACCCAAGCGCAGCAAAACGAGATCGCCGGGTGTAGTCCGGTCCACACGCCGGCTGCAGGGACCGAGTCTCCCGACGCTTCGACCAAGGCTAAAGAATTCGGCTAGCGCAGTGCGGCCGGCGCGGCCGAGCCACCGCCTTCACGGCAAGACAAGCGACCCTCCTTGTTGCCCGAACTCGACCTAGATGCGCACACCTTGTCGTCGGCCGACCCCGTACAAAAGCGAATAGCCGTACAGTGTCGATCGACGTCGTCGCAGAGCGCACGATCGCGTTGCTGCATATCTTTGTCTCTACGTTGAAGTTCAATGCCGCTGCGAACGACTGGTCGCCATCCAGCACCGCCTGGCTTGATAGGCCGCCGAACAAAAACATGATGACCATATCGAGGGGCGTCATCGTGCGGCTCACGCGGTGAGTCGTGATGCGCAGGACAAGCAGAAGGAAAAGGTAGGCACCAGCCGATCCGAGGACGACGTCCATGGCGGTCTGGGGAGTGCGATCTGGGTAACAGCGACCCGCTCGCCGCCAACCGTAACGACGATACAGCGCAGCCCGATGCGATATGGCGCCACCTTAGAATTCAGCGACGCGCCTTCCGCGGCTCTGACATCAAACGTATAGGTGATGCCGTCCGCCGCGATATGGGCGGAAAGCGGCAGTCTCGATGGAGACCAAGTCGACAAGTGCAGCATCCGAATGCACATCGACCGTTCCCGAAACGCCGTCAGCCAAACGGACGTGCAACCAGCTCGACCCATAGTTTCGCAAGGTCCGCTCGCAGTCGAGAGCTGGCGCGCCCGCCCCTTGCGGGGGTGCACTCACCCGGCTCAGGGGCCCCGAACCAAGCGCTCCGGTCCTCAACGCGGCGACCCAAATCAGGCCGAGGGAGTAAATGATGCAGTACTCGGCGATGCGCTAGTAGCAGTCAAAATCCTGGTGCAGCGAGAGGTCGAGATCGTCTGGTTGGCTCATGCCGTGATGGACTCCGGGCACACACCGCTGAGGAGATTGAAAGCCGCTCAGCTGGCGGACTTTATCAGAGCGGAAGCGGGCGAAAACACAGACCGCTTGCAAAACGTTTCTTGCGCCGCCCTATGCCAGGCCAAGACTCCCGCGACCTCTAATGGTCCGGCGCGCGCCATCGAACGCCGACCGCGGTCTGAAGCATTGGGAGGAATGCATGGTTTCGGAAGCGGCAGAGTCGTTCGCACGGGCGGTCTGGCCACTGCTTGAGGCGGCTGCGCACCGACCTTCGTCAACCCTGCATTCTCTGACAACCTTCCGGGCCGAATTGGGGCTTGACATCGGGGCAATAGGGCAAGGAAGAAAAGAAGGCGCCGTAGCAGACGAAGTCGAGCTCATCGCCTCTGACCGACTATCCGGCAGGGCATCGTAGTGCCAGGCAAAAAGAAGCCCGCGGCGAAGCGGGCTAAGACGCGACAAGGATCATCGTCCGTAGAGCAAACGGCATGCCGAATGCCGCTGGGCGAAGACCCGTCGGCTCGAGGCTCGGTAGGACTACATCACGGCGGTCGCAGTGCGGGCTGTGACTCCCATTAGCAGACGACCGGGCGTCTGCGCGGGCAATGTGCATTTATGTCGACGTGCCGTGCGTTTCGTCATGCTCGATCGCGCGAGAACCGGGCGTCGCCCGACCGGCTTATTGCGAGAGAGCGGCCGAAGCTCGCTGGTCGTCGCCGCTTGCAGCGCTCCTCGATTGCGTCTGCGCGATTTGCCTTGAAAGCGCAGACAGGAACAAGAAATGGGGCTGCTCTCAATTACTTGCATCTCCCGGAGGCAACAACATGAAATGAGTGACGTTCTGAATATCGGCTGTGGGACCAGAGCCTAGCTCGGGCAGGTGTGAAAGGAGGATGGAAACAACCTGGCGGATGTGCGCAATCCCGTTAAGATCGCAGCCCGCAACCGCGCTCCAGCGACGTCGCCCTCCGCTTTCGCCGCTGCTGAGGGCTGCTAGTCGCACCGCCATGTCAGTGCCAACGCACAAGACGTGCGGTCACGCTGTGTTTGCCCGGGACTGTGTCCCTTAGCGTCAAGCAAATGCTAACGAGCGAAGTTCTCGTCCTTCTTTTCCGAGCGAAGTAACGATAGACGGAGGATCGTGTACACACCTCCAAGCCCCACAAGCGTGTGAATACCTTGGACGACGGCCGGGGCGGATCTGAACGTCAGGATTACAAAATCCGCTCTTATCAGGCCGATGCATCCCCACTCGAGCGCCCCAAACAAGACGAGCGCAAACGCGATCCAGTCGGCGGCGCTGACATTTCGACGCGGAAAAAGTAGGGCGGAAGGGATCTCGATCATCGGTGTTCCTTTGGCGTTTCACGACGCCGGAAATCCGCACCGCTCCCTTCTTAACGAGATCGGTGCCTCCTAACCGTCCGAGTCCTAACAGCAAACAACATACCGCTGCCTCCGCCTTATAGGGGCGGAAGTTACTTAAAGCTCGGAAAGTTATCGAAGCTTTTCAGAAGTATGATTTGGCAGTTCAGCGAGGCGCTGGACCCGAGGTCGCCGGCGTTCCGTTGCCCTCCGATCCGGCACGGCGGGCCTGCAATGCATCTCGCGAGAGCGAATCGGCCCGCATGATCGTTGCGATGTACTTGGCGGTTTAATCCGTGACGCCTCCGTTGCTGGCGCGCCCGGCCGAGAAAACAAGCGAAACACGCTTGGGCAGCGACCGTGTGCCGCTCGAATGAACGAAATCGTGTCGCTTCGCAAACGCGACCTTTCGAAACGGTGCCGGGGGAGCGACTTCGGAGGAACCGCCGGGAGGCTGCTTACAACCCGCCTCTGTTTTCCAATCTCCCAAGAAAAACCCATCGGCCAATGGTCGTAGTGTACGACGCCCCGACATGCGTACACGAGCTTTCGGGCATCGGTTCATCGCGCGCTTCTGCAAGAGAGGATGTCCCCGCACATCCATTGTATTTCCGCGCTATAGCATTAATTTTTGCCCTTATGTACGGTCCGAAAATTGGCTGAGTTGATCCACTTCTCGTGAAACACCGCGCTGCAGCACTCTCACTCTCGCCCGATGCCGGGGAATCGTCGGAGAGCAGGCGCGCGCACCGGAGGCCCATGGCGCCGAGTCTACCGATCACCCTTCTCTGCCGGAAGACCGCGGAGGCGATTTGATTGTTAGGGCGCGGCGCTGGTCGCGCCGGGCCTCGCCGGGTTCCGTCCGTCCAAGACCGCATCGCGCCGGTCCAGCAGATAGCGTGCTCGCTCGACACCGGCCCGCACCGCCTCCTCGGGCGTGATCCAGAAGGGGCCGACGCTTTCAGGTTCGTCGAAATCGACGGGGACACCGTCGCGTGAGACATCGATCGTCGCAGACCACTGTCCCTCGGAGCCCTCATGCGCGGTGACGCTGATTTGATAGGCCCGGTATGAAAGTTTGTCACTGGACCCGTTCGCAGGCGTGTTCGCTTCCATAGATACCTCTTTGTTCAAGGTTCGTTAAACGGACGCCATCAGTGCCGGGCTCGTCAACGCGACGGACTTCGGCTAAACCCATCGCATTGCCTGACGACCGCGCGCTCGATAGCGTGGAATAGGCTTCTGTAGTGCGGCCCCTGCAACGTCTCAGCACTAAGCGTATCCGACGTGAAAATTGCCCACGTTCGGGCGGCGCAACCTGAGTTAATCGGGAACCGCAATGCGAGCCAGTCGTCGACTGTCGCAACAGCGATTGGTCGACACCACAATCTGCGCACGCCGCGTGCCGCGCCCATCGCATCGCATCGCAAGAACTTCAGCAGCGAGCATTCTAATCACTCGGCGCAGCCGTCGTCATGTCTGGGTCGGACAGCATCACGCGATCTCAACCGCGCTCGCCGGCAGCCGGTGGCACCCCGCACAGGAATCGGGAGGCGCCGTGGAGAATGCAGTGGAGCGCCACGCTGCGCAGTGGGAAGCCTCGGATGCCCCGGCCGCCGCCAGTAAGCTGGCGTGGGCCTCGGCTGTTTCAGTATTGCGCTGGAGATCGCGGAACGTCTGGGCTCGCCCGATGACACAGATGGCCGGCAATCGAAGTGTCACCTTCCATCCTGTGCTGTTAGGGCCTGCGCAAAGTTGCCAGCGGGCGCCGGAAGTCTTTTCAGCCGGAATATCGACCCGTTTCTTTGCGCTCTCGTCGGCGGCGGACGCTATCGAGGAACGTTGGGCGCTCTGTTCCTGGTCGGCGGTCGCGGATCGCGGCGTGGGAGCTCATTTCGACGATTCGTAGGCCGAGTAGACGTCCAGCGCCGGGATGGCCGCGACGGAACGGCGACGTGCATTGCGAAGCAGCACTCGCCGTTCTGGTTAGGCGCAAGAAACTTTGCGCTCGGCACGAGGATTGCTAATGGGGTGCGGCAGCATTGTTCAGACGGTCGAGGACAGCCTGCAGTACTTAAGCAATGACAACCTGCGCTAGATCGCGGCTTATCTCATGTCGCTGTCAGCGACCGGCGCGACAGACGGGGTATCCGACCCGGCGCTGGCGGACGAGGGACGTCTGAACACACGAGCTCCCGATTCACCTCCCGAACTCGGCGCTGCGGTGTACGCTGCATTCTGCGCGCAGTGCAATCTCAGCGGCGGGCAAGGCGTGCCAGATGCGTTCCCGGCGCTTCGCGGCAATCCTTCGGTCGTCAGCGAGGACACGACCTCCCTCATCTGCCTAGTCGTCGAAGGCGGCAACACCCCCGCGACCGTTCATGGGTCACTTCGCCGGGCAATGCCATCCTGTGCAGGAGGGCTCACCGACGCGCAGATCGCAAAGGTTCTCACTTAGGTTCGTGCTTCCTGCGGAAACGATGCACGTTCGATTACAACCAATGACGTCGTCTCGTTGCGGAGTACGCTGCAACAAACAGCCAAAAGGTTCGTACGTGGACGCCCTCCGCCCCCGTTGGTGGCCGCTGGCAAGATTGATCCGCCAATGCGGAAGGCACTATCAGTTGGCCTCCCAGGGCGCCCGAAGCGACAGGTCCCGACAGTAAAGAAGAGACGGGCTATTGCGCTACGGACCACCATTCCTGATGAGAAGAGCAGCTCGGATCGTTTCCAAGACGTCCGGGTGACCGGCGAAACCGCTCTCAGCGCAGGCGCGGCGGCGGCACAGTACCGTCGAAACTCCCGTCTAAAGCTTGCAGCCCGTTCCGCAGGAGGATGACGATTTCTCTCGTGGGGACCTTGGTGGTTAGCCCGCCGATCTGATCAAACTCGAACCAGCCGCACTGCTTTATCTCGTGGCGAGGCTCTGCGCTGCATTGAAGTCCGATTTCCGCAGAGTAGACGTGGTGGTGCTTACTTAATCCGCCAAAAAGAAACAGGTAATGCAACTTACTGACGAAAAGGCCTGTTTCCTCGAGCAGCTCACGCTTCGCCGCCTCTTCCGGCGCCTCGCCGCGCCGTATCGTTCCGCCGGGCAGGGTCCATAATGCTTGTTCGCGACGGACAAGCAATATTCGACCTTCGTCCAGGCAGATAACAGTAGCCCTCTGCTTCTTTCTCATTTTGCAAGTGCGGGTATAGAAGCGGCGGATTAACCGCGGCAAAAAAATAACGTCGGTCCGGTTTAACGCCCGCGGCACCTCCAGCCGCGAATGGCGCTAATTTGTTGCGCAGCTTTAGCGCAAGGGTCAAAGGTTATCGTCCAGCCAGCGCTTCGCCCAGGCGAGCCCATGCTCCGACGCCTCCAGCGCACTGGCAAAGACGCCAAGTTCTCTAAATACGTATTCCTTCCCACCGGGCCCGTCGTCGTCACGAGCTCGGATGCTCGCAGTTGCGCGGGATCGAAATCCGTGGGCAGTTTCGTCGCTTTCAGACACGACAGTCCAGCCCTTATGAAATACTTTGAGTCGCACGATTTCGTTCCTTTCGCAAGACAGCGGCTAAGACGATTACGGAGCCAATTAATCTCGTCAACGAGCTCTCACATCGTCCGTCAGACCAGCAAGCCTTATTCCCTTCGGCCAGGCTCGACTTCGACGGCGCACCATCGGATTGCGTCTAACCCTCAACGCGATGCGTTTCCCTCGATGCAGCCGCCAACTCCCGCGCGGAAATGATAGACCTCTAGTTTTGCAATGCGGCTTGGCAGTCCCAGCGGCTTAACCACTTCTCGCCGCTTCCGCTAGATCGAGTCGATCGCGCGCCAATAGCGCGCTCTCTTGCAGGCGTCTAACTGCCGACAAAAGCGACTTTTCCACGCCTGTCTGATGACTGAGGTGGTGATCCTCGTCTCCTCGCTTCACTAACTCGCACGCCTAATCTTGCGTGCCAGCCCATCGCGGACATACCGGGCGTTGGGCTGCTAACCGCGGCGACAACAGTCGCCACAGTTGGAGACGCCAAGGTATGAACGGCCGACACTTTGGTATTGCATCGTTACGCCGGTGTGCGATACGAAATAGTTGCTGCCGCGCATTTAATGCGGTGGCCCGTCTGTGGTCGTGGCCGACTGTCGCGTAGCCTCGACTAATGCCTCCAATTGAACGATGCGAGCCTGAATGTCCTTTGCCTGTGGGCTTTTTGCGGCTTCCGCGAGAGCGAACCGGTCCTGAGCTAAGAGCAAGCTTTCTTGAAGGTGTCGCACTGCGGACCAGAGCGCATCCTCCGCGCCCTCCCTCTGATACGCCTCGAGAGACCTGGCCGAAAACGCGTGGCCCGTGTGGCAACGGTAGCGCAGGGGAAGGTTGTCTCCGACACGCCAGATCACACCTCCGCAGTCAGGGCAAGTCAGGCTTGATCGAACGCCCAGCCGCTCAAGGTCTTCGGGGGTTGACGTTCCTGAAAGCGCAATTCGAGTCTCAAGAGCGACTCGCTCACTGTCTTCCACACGGACTCCTTTTGACGAGCGTCCTGCCAGCGCGGCAATGACAGTCGGCGCAATATGTTCGATGGGAGCAACGATATCCACCGAAACCGCTCCCATAGCAGCCACCGGCATATCGGGCGCCACACAGTCCGACGGGTCCTGAACGATCGAAAACCCACCGCACACGTCAACCGCTTTCAGCCCGGCTGCGCCGTCGTCGAGCATGCCTGTTAAAACCACACCAATAACGCGAGGCCCGAACGCGACCGCCGCCGACCGAAAAAGCGGGTCTGCCGCCGGCCGCGTAAAGTTTTCCTTCGGGCCTCGCGATAACATGATCTGATCGCCAACCAGAAGCATGTGCCTGTCCGAAGGCGCGACATATACTTGCGAATGGGCGATACATTCGCCGTCGCTTGGATGCGAAACGGGCAATGCGGACGAAGCCTGGAGAAGCGCAGGGAGCTCACTGCGCCATGCACCGATATGCATGACGATGAAAATGCTCGCGGGCAGATCTTCGGGCAGACCGGACAACAGTTTCTTAAGCGCCGGAAGACCGCCGAGCGACGTGGCGATCACTACCCGTCTCGGGTTACCAGTTGCGCCATGATGTTAGGTCCTCTCCCGTCAGAGAGTAACAGCGCAATCTTCGGACCCGATACGGAAACGCTCCAACGGCGCTCTTTTCGTGTGGAGGGTTACTTCGCGTCCGACGTTGGAGGCTCATCCGTCCCATACATGTTGACCACCTTCCAAAAAAAAATACCTCAGTTGTCCCTGGATCTTTTTAGGCGTCGAGTCACCAACAGTTATACAGCAAATATCGAATCTCTTTGAACCGTTGCTTGTCCGCCGCGGCTGGTCGCTCAACCATTTAAATAACACCTCTGTTCGGCGCCACCCCACCCTGTCTGTACCTAGCGCTGCTAAATCGCTCGAATGACAATCAGCATAGCCAATGACCTGACATTCAATGTCGTTGGCTGAGTGGGACTCGCTTCCGACCGCACTTGGCGGACGCATTGAACTTTTTCTGTGCGACGCACCACGACGGCACGTCGCTTGCTGCCAAGCGACGTTGACAAGACCTCGGGGGCAGCCATGGCGGATGCAAGCGCTGGATACGAACGCTTAGGCATCCCAGAGCCTTTGACGCAAATACTTTGGTTACGGTTCAGTAAGTTCAAGGTGCAATGGTTGGGCGGGTGGATAGTCCGTGGGTACAACTTGTTGGTGTGGCGCTCAACCGATGCGTTCTGCACTTCGCTTGTCTGCACAGGGCTCGGTCGTACCGACACATGCCCAGAGCTCACATCCTCTGAGGTCTTTCGCCAGTATGCGGAGCAATTGCTAAAAGACAACACGGCGTTTGAATGGGGCGTACCTCGTCACATGGTTCCAGTGGTGTCTGGCACTGTGCGGCATGCGGACGACTGGTCGTCGAGCGCTCAACTATGCCGGGGACGACCTAACTTTGACCTTGGTATTCGACGCACTGATCTTCCTCGATGTCTTCGAATTCACCCCGGGAATACGGTTTCTCCAAGCGAGCGCAGCCGGAGCCAATGGCGTCCCGGCGCCCGGGCAAGACTCGGTCAAGAGGCGGCGCGACTGACATCAAGTCGTGCCAGGTAGCAAACCGAAGGCACGAATCCAGTCACCACTAGTGGGCATTCGCAGGTTGCAGGACCGTATCCCCCAACTGTTTCGGCTCCACGAACCTCAGACGCGCCAACTTAAGGACGTGCTCCGGATGCAGTTCCCAACGACGGGTAACGATTGAAATAAGTAGGGTCCGACCCGAACCTCGGTCGCCCCGCTCAGTCGCACCCACGTTTCGATCTCTGAGGCCGACGTTTTGACCATCAGTAAGTGTCAAAGCGCTGACCGCTCGGCCTTTCGCCGGCGCGCCCCCGGGTCAAGATAAGGCCGTACCGGACGGGTCCTCGGGAACGAGGGATGCTGGGTCATTGTGGGCGTCGACTTCAACCCCAGACTCTATGAGCGAACCATGCCAGATTCGAGACTGCGCCGTTCGAACGACACCAATACACGCGGTGACGAACACAGAAGTAAGGTGAAGGGCAAACGGCAGTAGGCGCAGCGGAGGAAACCGATGCATCAGGGTGACCAACGGCGACGATGATACCCTCGCCTGCACCATCGCCGCAGTATTTCAGATTTCAGCCAGTGAAATTGAATCCACGAAACTTCAGCCAATAAGATTTCGGCTCATGCGATTTCAACCTATCCCAATTCCAACCGTGAGACAAGCAATGAACCCATCCATCGTGCTTTTTCAGCAGAAACGCCGCTACCTGCGGAGCGTCGACGCGGAGATTGCCGCCTGGAGTTGTCAGGCTGACACGCCCGACAACCCGGAGGACGACGTTGACGACGCGCTCGACGAAACAGGAGAGGTGACCAACCAAAGCAACGGCAAGTCAGGGACCAGCACAACCGCCGAACCCGACAGCAACAAGGTGAACGCGCCGTCGCCGCATTCCAACAACGCCAGCGGCAAGTAAGGTATGTGTCCAAGCTGCCTTGATACAATCAGGTACGCCCGCTTCCCGAGCGCCGGAGCCTTAGCGTCCGCGGAAAATAAACCTCAACGAGCGTGGCGATCTTCGCGGTCTGCGGCGGTTCATTTGATTTACAACATTGTAGGATTCTTGCCGTGCGGGAGTCGCCCCTTCATTTTGATGAGGAAGTTTAGCGGACCAGGCTAAGCAAAAAGTCTGCGCGGATTCCGCTTCAGTTGTTCTCTCGTTGAAGGACGCGCCAGAAGGGCGTTTAGAGCTACGGCCGTGTTCGCCTGGGTCGGAAAACAGGTTCGGTGCGCGACAGGCGCCACCGCGCCAATCCCGACCGCGTTGCGTAGCTTTCAGCAGTCATGCCCAGCGCAGGGCTCGGGTGCGAAGGAGATCAAGGCATTGATCGATCGGCGGTGACCGGCGTGTACGGCTCAAATCCGGGCAAGCGCTCTAGTTGTCGGGCGACTGCCAACGACTCATCCCGCACGGGGTTGATGAGTAAAATAGGAGGACTAGAGCTTATACATCCCGTCGAGACGGGCGTTCCGGCTCTTCTCTTAAAGTGTACGAACGCCGATGCGTCGCCGCACGGCGGGCCTTTGTTCCCAGCCTAGGGGAAAGAATAGCGGCAAGGTCCCGAGCGTTACGAGCGCCGTGTAGAAAAGGAGTGGCCGCGCAACTCGCTCGCAGGGCAAAATTTTCAATCACGCAAGGCAGCGCGACGCCCGACCCGTCGGCGTGGTCCGCATTTCAATGCGCCCTGATCCACAAGCGCACCAGTCGCAAAGGTGCACACGTGTCAGGAATTTTGCAGCGCCGCCTAATCGTCGATCGACTGACCGAATTTAATCAAGTTGCCGTCCGGGTCGATTACGTAGAGTTCCGCCATGCCCCAATCCCTTTGCGCGACGTCTTGCAGTGCCGGTATCTTTGGAATGACCTTGAACTCGGTAAAGGTATCAGCGATCTGCTGTTAGTACGCGAGCGTCTCCGGAGCCACGGGCTGCACCCCGTAGGCGGTGCGTCGAAGCGCGGTTTCCAGCACCTTGGTCGAGTTCCACGAGCGGCGCCAACTGCGCGGCCACGGCCGGAACGTTGTCGCGCGCCCAACTGTCGACCTGATCGAGCTCTTCCAGCACCGCGCGCACCAGTTTCGGCCGCGGCGTCGCGATAATCCCGACGGCCTTGGTTCGATAGCCACGATTCCGATGCGATTTTCGTCGGCGCCATTGCCTGGATCGCCGTTGATGGCTTCTGCAAGACCACCAGTTCAATACGTTAGAACGCACCTGAAGTCAGTCCGACCTGACGAGCGACCGACAAGATCCAACGCGCCCGGGATTGCTCTCTGTGACCGCCAAATTTGGGGCGACCTGAGCGGGTCACTAGGACCGGCTTCGGCCATGAAGCGACGTTCGCAAGCATTTAGTCGGCGACATTCCAATGTCAGCTTCGACGTCGCGACCGGCCATTCGGCCGTTTCCCAACCGGCCACCGCAAACAACAGGGCGTCTGACTCACTAATTGAATCCGCAGCGGCCCTGGCGCGTTCCGCCCTGAGTTGAGCCCGGCCAGTCGCGACAGTCCCGCGGGGATGCGCCGCAGGGGGCGAATCGGAGCCGCTGCATTAATCGATGCTGTGGTTTGGGATATTAGCGGCCGACTCGATCGCCAGACATCTGACCGTCTCAATCGCGATCTCCAACGGAGCTATCTCGGCGAGAAACGCCGATGCGTCGGCGCTCTGCGCAGTCTCCGCCAGAGAAAGTCGCTCCTGCGCAAGGAGCAGCTTTTCCTCCAGGCGTCGAACCGCTGACCATAGCGCATTCTCGGCACCTGAGCGCTGCTCCGCCTCCAGCGACAATGCGGAAAACGCGTGGCCTGTGTGACACCGATACCTAAGCGGGTAACCCTCTCCGATGCGCCAGATGACGCCGCCACAGTCCGGGCAGGTCATGCTCGTTCGGCGTCCGAGCCGTTCCAGCTCGGCTGGTGATGAGTGGCCGGTGGCGGCAATTTTCAGCTCAAGCGCGGCGCGCTTTCTCTCGTTCATGTCAAAGCCCCTGGACGAATGGTCTGTCAACGCTTTGACGATGGCCGGGCCTATGTCCTGGATCGGAGCGACCACGTCCGCAGGAACGGCTTTGAGAGCAGCTCGGGGCATGTCGGGAGCAACGCACGACGACGGGTCTTGAATGATCGTATAGCCGCCGCAGGCATGGATGGCCTTCAACCCCGCTGCGCCGTCATCCAGTTTTCCGGTGAGTACCACGCCGACTGCGCGGTTCCCGTAGTTGACCGCTGCCGAGCGAAACAGCGGGTCAGCGGCAGGACGCGTGAAGTTCTCCTTCGGCGCGGTCGACAGAACAATGCTGCCGTCAGCAAGAAGCATGTGCCGATCGGGCGGCGCGATATAGACCGTCCCTGCGGTGATGACCGCACCGTGGGAGCCATGGACGACCCGCAGGTTGGTTTCTGCGGCGAGCAGCTCGGGCAGCTGGCTTGGCCACGTGCCAATATGCATGACGATGAACATACTCGCCGGGAAATCGGCCGGCAGCGTGGAGACGATCGCTTGCAGCGCCTCCAGTCCGCCCAGCGACGCCGCCACTACCACGACATGCCCTGAGTTGCGTCTTTGATCCATGTGTTGTCGCCTCCCTCGCATACAGTAGCAAATCGCGAGCCTGTTGCTTGCCTGCGCACGACTAGGCGCCGTGGGCGGGCAAGGCGTTTAGGGTACTTTCGGGCGTCGGGCCTGGAAGACCCGGTGCGTACTCCCTTGCTGCCACAGATCAGATTAAACTTGTCAATACTTACTCAAGGTTGACTTGTCAGATGGAAAATCCACATTATGGTGTCGGCAACGAGGCCGCAGCGCCTCGCAAGGTTCCTGCGCTCGACTTTCCGATTATCGGGATCGGTGCATCGGCCGGCGGCGTTCAGGCCTTAATCCGATTCTTCGAACATATGCCGCAGGAACCAGGTATGGCGTTCGTGGTCGTCCTCCATCTTTCACCTTCGCACGAAAGTCAGGCCGACAACGTTCTGCGGCGCGTCACCCGAATGCCAGTCCTGCAGGTGACCGAGGCGACGCCGGTCGAGAAGAACCACGTCTATCTCATATCTCCGGCGACCGCGCTATCGTTGACCGATGGCTACCTGTCAGTGACGCCCGCCGAGCGGGGGCGAGGCGGGCCTGTCGCGATCGACCTGTTCTTTCGCAGCCTCGCCGAAGCACACGGCGAACGTGCGATCAGCGTCATCCTTTCGGGCACGGGCAGCGACGGCGCAGTCGGCATCGGCCGTATCAAGGAATGCGGTGGGATCACGCTGGCGCAGTCGCCGGAGGATGCTGAGTACGCTGAGATGCCGGCCAATGCGTTGGCAACCGGGCAGGTCGACATCGTGCTGCCGGTTGCCGACATGCCGCAAAAGCTGATAGAACTGACGGGGAACGCTCGTTCGATAACACTGCCGTCTCCCGACGCAGCCCCGAGCGGAACGGCGGTGGAGGCGGCTGAAGACGGTGCGATGGCGGCAGAACACGCGCTGCAACGCATCTTAAAGGCCCTACGCGTCCGTACTGGTCATGACTTTCAGCACTACAAGCGTGCGACTGTATTGAGGCGAATCGAGCGCCGATTGCAGGTCAACGGCCTACCGGACCTGCTTGCCTATCAGCGCTTTGTCGAGACCCATCCGGACGAAACAGGTGCGCTGCTTCGTGACATGCTGATCGGCGTGACGAACTTCTTCCGTGACCGTGAGGCATTCGAGGCGGTTGAGCGCGAGGTTGTGCCGGCCATCCTCGCCAGCAAGGTTGAGGCTCAGTCCGTTCGCGTGTGGGTCGCCGGATGTTCAACGGGCGAAGAGGCCTACTCGCTCGCCATGTTGTTCAGCGAGCGCAAGGCGGAGGGCTCCGAGTTTCCGAAACTGCAGATCTTTGCTACGGACCTCGACCAGCAGGCGATAGAAGTCGCGCGCACCGGCAGCTACCCGGAGTCGATTCTGACCGACGTCCCGCCCACGCGCCTGCGGCATTTCTTTACGCCGGAGCGCGGCCGTTACGTCATCAACAAGGCGCTGCGGGAAAGCGTGCTGTTCGCGCCTCACAACGTGCTGCGCGATCCGCCGTTCTCTCATCTCGACCTCGTGTCGTGCCGCAACCTCTTGATCTATCTCGACAGGCGCGTGCAGCGTCAGGTCTTCGAAACGTTTCATTTTGCACTCCAGCCGGGTGGCTTGCTATTCCTCGGGACCTCGGAATCAGTCGACATCGCCGACGATCTTTTTAGCACGGTCGATAAGAAAAATCGCATTTATCGGGCGAAAATGTTACCCACAAAGGTCCCGTCGATCTCGTCGCCGGCTGTGACCGGCCATCAGGCTCTCGCGCCGCGCCCGCTCGGGCCGGCACCCATACGCGACCCCGCAAGCTTGACTTTCGCGACGCTTCATCAGCAGGCAATCGAACGGTACCCGCCGCCGAGTGTGCTGGTGGACAGGAACGCGGAGATCCTGCACATGTCCGACGACGTCGGGCGATTTCTCCGTTATGTCGGTGGTGAGCCCTCACACAATCTGCTCACACTCATCAACCCTGACTTGGGGCTCGAATTGCGCACGGCGCTCTTTCAAGCACTGCAAAACGGCAGGAGCGTTGATGCTGAGCGGGTGCGGTTCTCACACGGCGCAACTTCTTCCTACGTCAACATGACGGTTCGTCCGTTCAACGACGCAACGAATTCGGCGGTGTTCTGTACGGTTTTCTTCGACGAGGTCGAGGAGACGACTCGGCCCGAACGGGCGGAGCAGACAAATGCGGACCAGAATCCGCTTGTCACGCATCTCGAGGGCGAATTGCATCGCACCAAGGAACTTCTGCGACTGAGCATCGAGCAATCTAATGCTTCAAATGAGGAACTTAAGGCGTCAAACGAAGAACTTCAGGCGATCAACGAAGAAATGCGCTCGGCGACCGAGGAACTGGAGACGAGCAAGGAAGAGCTGCAGTCGGTGAACGAGGAACTCGTCACCGTCAACAGCACGCTTCAGAACAAGGTCGAAGAAACGGCGAAGGCCAATGACGACCTTCAGAACCTTATCGCGGCGACGGGCATCGCCACGATTTTCGTCGATCGGGAGATGCACATCAAGCGATACACGGCGCCCGCTGTTGGGTTGTTCAATCTGATCGAAACGGACATTGGCCGTTCGCTGTTCGACCTGACGCATCGCCTGATCTATCCGGAGCTGACCGCCGACGCGAGTGCGACCTTCGAAAGCCTGCAGATCACGCAACGCGAAGTTAGCACGACGAGCGGAGAATGGTATTTGGTCCGGCTGTTACCTTACCGAACCGGTGAAGACCACATCGACGGCGCGGTGCTGACGCTGATTGATATCACAGAGCGACGCCTCGCTCAGCAGGAGGTTCGTCTGGGGGAGGAACGGCTTAAGCTAGCCGCAGTGGCCACCGACGACTACGCGATCATCGTCCAGGATCTGGACGGTAGGATCGTGTCCTGGAACAAGGGTGCGGAGCGCGTGTTTGGTTATGGTGAACCGGAGGTACTGGGCAAGCCTGCCGACCTGATCTTCACGCCGGAAGATCGCGCGCAAGAGGTCGCACTTCGGGAACGCGAAACCGCAAAGGCGATTGGTCGGGCCGAAGACGAACGATGGCACCAACGCAAAGACGGCAGGAGAATCTACTGTAGCGGAGTGATGAGCAAAATCTCCAGCGAAGGCTTCAGTGGGCTGGCCAAGATCGTTCGCGACATGACCGACAAGAAGAGTGTCGAGAGCCAACAGCAGATGCAACTTGAGCTAGAGCGAGCGACGCGTGCGCAGGCCGAATCTGTCAATCGCCAAAAGGACGAGTTCTTCGCCGTACTGTCACACGAACTCAAGAATCCGCTGAACCTCATTCACGTGAAGGCCGAGCTGCTCGATCGCGCTCCTGACGCACGGCACATTCCTCTGGTTCGGGACGCGGCGCAGGCCATTCAACGCTCCGTAATCAGTCAGGCAAAGATTATCGACGATCTCCTCGATCTCTCGCGGGTGCGCACGGGAAAGCTCGCCCTGAATTTCGCCGACGTCGACCTCGCGGCCGTAGTCCGGTCCGTAGCGGACGCCTGCGCCACGGATGCCGAAAACAGCGGCATCGCGTTGAGCACAGCCCGGACCGACACTGCACTTGTCATTCAGGCCGATTCAGTGCGGGTCGAACAAATGCTATGGAATCTTCTCCGCAACGCGCTCAAATTCACTCCTCGTGGGGGCAGTATCAGCATTGCCCTGTCGGAAGATAATCGCTTCGCCTGCATCGAAGTGAGAGACTCGGGCAAGGGCATTACGCCAGAATTCCTGCCCAAAGTCTTCGACATGTTTAGTCAGGCGGAGGGAAGCGTCAACCGCGATAGCAGCGGACTCGGGATTGGCCTGTCGCTCACCAAGCAACTGGCGGAAATGCATGGCGGAAGACTTGAAGCGGAATCTGCCGGGATCGGTCGGGGAGCGTGCTTTCGTTTGCGGTTACCCAAACATTCGCCTCTTGCCACGCGCTCGAACTCGCCGAGTGTTGCGGATGCCGCCATCCTTAAGGAATTAAAGGTCCTGCTGGTCGACGATTCCATCGAAAGCCTTGAGGCGTTTGGCGCACTGCTCGAAATCGAAGGCGCTGAAGTCACGGCCGAGTCCAGCGCGCAAAAGGCACTTGCTCTGACCAAGGATCGTCAATTCGATCTGATCCTGTCGGACATCGCCATGCCGGGCATGAGCGGGTATGAACTGATCGAGGCGGTGCGCAAGCAACCGAGTACGGCCAAAGTTCCTGCCATAGCGTTGACAGGGTTCGGACGTGATCAGGACGCTGCGCGGGCGCTGCGCGCTGGGTTCGATGCGCATCTCGGCAAACCGGTAACCTTGAATGCGTTATTGCATGTTATCGGCGCGATCATGTAGCTGTTATCGCAGCTGGGTGGTTCGACAGAGTGCTATTCAAACTCTATCTATCTCGAATACCAGTTGAACTGACGGGCCCGCCGAATGACCGCTCGAACGAACAAAAGGGGCATCCGGGCTACCGGCCGGGGAACGGCAGACACGGGTCGACTGCCGGTCGCGGGAATCGTTGGCTGTCGCCGAGCTTCATTCATTCGGACGTGTCGAGATGCTCAACGCACGCTTGATACACTGACTGAACGGTGGGCGAGCGGTGGTCCAAGTGCCAGCGGTCGACGTGGAATAGTTGTACGAGAGAGTGCTCGTCGACTGGGAAATGGATGGACAGTGAGCGAGCCAGTTCTTCGGCAGCACCGGCCAAAGCAAGTCGTTCCTCCCAATTTGTCGATGCGCCGTTGGTCCGCAGCCAGATTTGTAAAGACTCAATTACATTGGACGCAGACAGCCACTCGCCGGTGAGTGCCCGTGCAGTGAGTTGAGACACGACCAAATAGCAGAGAATCTCGGCTCGCGCCTCGCCGTCCAGATTGTGCGGCACTTGACTCACAATAATCTCTTGAATTCAAACCGAATACGCTAAAAAATGTCGCTTAGTTCGCGGCGCTTCTACCGCATCGGATAAACGAGGAAAGGCGTCATGAAAAAATGCTGGTTCTGCTTATTTTACTGTTGCTGGGTGACAAACACTGCCTCTGCAGAAAACCTCGACAACCGCGCCGGCGTTCGAGCAGCGACTATCGAAGCGGCCGCGGCGAATGCGCGGTTTGCCAGCACCTTCTGCGGATTATCACCGGCAAAGCTGGCTGCCTACAAATCGATGACGCGCGATCGCTCGGCCGAGGTCACCAACTTCGAATCCAGTTGGGAGGACGGCTGGGCGCGGGAGCAAAAGACGGTACGCGGTTACGAGATGATGCGAATTGAAAATCCGGCACTTTTTTCGAAAGATGTCAATGCGGGCTGCGCCGAACTTCGAAAACTGCGCGTCAGCGATGAGCCGCGAGCGAGCGAAGTTTTCTGAGATTGGACGAAATTCTGCGAGCGGGCGCCGACGCATGTGACGAGCAAGTGAGCCGAACGTCGGCGGATTGCGACGCGAGCGCGAGCTCAGAAAGGTAGCCCCCTATGCAGGCGCTAGCGATCCCACTTGACTCACGATACGACGAAGCACTGAGGTACGACATTTCAATTTAATTCCAGCTACGACATTTGTATTAGCCTCGACATACATCATCCGGCTCATCCAAGCGTCGCCGTTCATGCGGCTGGCAGGGCCAACGATTTTTTCATCCCGCACCGGCGAGAAAAGCGACGACGTACTGCCTACCCTGGGGTCCAGGCGGTCACCTGAAGGCTAATGAGCTGGCTTTTATCATTCCGCGACGCACGCTTACCCATCGTCGACAGCAGCATGAACGCCTGTCGACTTAGGAATCTGACCGCGCCATCAGGTTGGCAAGAATTGCTGCACAAGCAAATGCAGCGTTCGGAAGTAGCGCCAAGGCAATAAATTGGCTGAGTAATCCGCAGAACCGATTCGCCGATCGTAGCGCCCTAGAGATGGCAAATACGGAGCATGGCGCACGCCTGGTTGAAGACGCGCTGGTTCAAATCGACGAAGGGTACTTCGCCTGATGGTGCTATGGAGGATCAGTAACTTCGCAGGTCTCAAGGGGATAGGCGGATTGCGAGCGCCCGGGCGTTGGCACTTCGCAGGACGTCCAGTCGTCTATCTCGCTGAACCCCCTCCAGGCGCACTCTTAGAGACGCTCGTCCATCAGGAGATCCGTTCGGCCGCCGACCACCCGACAGCTATCGTTTATTGAGGGTGGAGGTGAGCGACGAAGTTTTCGTCGCCGAGCTTGACGAAAGCGCGCTCCCCGACGACTGGCGTGAGAATGTGACGGCGACGCAGGCAGCTGGGAGCGAATGGCTCGAAACGGGTAACACCCCGCTGCTCAAGGTGCCGAGCGTGGTAATGCCGTTCGCATTTAACTACATCTTGAATCCATCACATCGCAACGCTGCCGACATTGCAGTCGGGATGGTTATAGACGTGCGTCACGACCCTCGTATCGGCGCCTGCTGACTCGACCGTATGGACTTGCCCCTGCATAACCGGACACGTGGTCACGCTTAGGTTGGTGAGTTTGCTTGCTGGCGGAATTCGCGTGGCGAGCGGTATTTCAGGGCGCTGTGCGGATGCAATTCATTGTAGTGGCCGAACGCGATGGCCAGGTTCTGCAGCGCCGTCGTCGCGTCAGGCTTGGGCATCCACGAAACGTAATCGCGCTTCATCGTTTTGACAAAGCTCTCGGCCATTCCGTTGCTCTGCGTACTTCGGACAGGTGTCGTGATGGGTTTCAGGCCGATTGCCCGCGAGAACGTCAGCGTCTCGTCGGCAATGTAGCAGGAACCGTTGTCGCTAAGCCACTCGATTTCGCTATCGGTTTTTAGCGCTCCGTGGAAGCGGCTCTCGACGGCCTGAAGCATCACGTCACGCACCATGTCACCGGTGTAGCCCCCGGTGCTTGCCACCCAACTCATGGCCTCGCGGTCGCAGCAGTCCAAGGCAAATACGACGCGCAATGGCGAGCCGTCATCGCAACGGAATTCAAAGCCATCCGAGCACCAGCGCGCGTTGCTTCGCTCCACCGCGACCTTGCCCTCGTGCCGGCGCCCTGACTGGGGATGACGAGGCCGGCGCTCCAGCAGCAGACCGTGCGTGCGCATGACCCGATAAACCCCGCTTTGCATTAACGCGAGGTTGAGCCTGCGTCTCCCGGTTTCGTCGCAACAGTGCCCACACACGCCGGTAACCGTAGGTGGGCAGGTCGGTGACCAGTCCTCGAAGCTCGCTGACCAGCGGCATGTCGTCCAGAACCGGCATCCTGCGCTGGTCAACCCACTCAGCGGGGCGCTTCGATTTGACCGCAAGATTAGAGCGCGACACACCCAGGACTTCACAGACCGTCTTCAACGGTCGTCCCCCGGCAGCAATGGTGAGCGCGCAATCAATTTTTTTGCCCGGCCGTACTCCACTGCTTCGCGAAGGATTTCCACCTCCATCGTCTTCTTGCCCAGCAGCCGCTGGAGTTCGCGAATCTGCTTCACCGCTTCGGCAAGGTCGGAGGCTGGCACCACCTGTTCTCCGGCACTCACGGCTGACAGGCTTCCATCTCGATACAGCTTGCGCCAGGCAAACACCTGGTTCGCATTCACCTGATGGCGACGAGCTGCTCCGGAAACGCTTGCCCCGGGTTCGAAGGTCTCGCGCACTATCGCGAGTTTCTCCCCGACAGAGCGGCGCCGGCGCTGTTCCGGCTGGGTCAGAACCTCAATGGGTTCTACATTGGACTTAGGCTTAAACATAGGCGGAAGACTACCTTAAATTTTAAGCGTTACCTCGTGTCCGGTTTTCGACGGGGCTGTTCCACCGTAGCGCCAACTCACGCGCAATGTGGCGAACGCCAGCAACTAAGACCGAAGCGCTTAACCCTTGAAACCGCCACTCGAAAAGCAGATGCGGCGGCTGGCTTAATCACAGGCGAAATTATTAGAAAAACTCGCTCCCTCGCCCCTTCCCATTGAGCGAGTTGCACGCGAGCCGCGAAATCACCTCAAAGGCTTCGACGTGTTTCGTACGGACGCAAAGAAGCACGGCGAGCACTTGAAACAGCTCTGTCGGGAACGCGGTTTCGTTGGTCTCTACCCGCTTGATAGTGACGTGCCCGCTTCGCTCCCATTTGAAGGCGCGGCTCGTTCGATCTATCGCGCCGTCGGCGACCGGTCACGCGTTGCAGACGGCGCAACGTATTCAGGCGCAGCGCGATGACCTGCGGGGCATTGGGCTCGCCGTCGAGAACCAATCAGGTCGAAGCGCCCCGGTCGAAGGAGCGCAAAATGCGCGATCGCAAGTAGCGCGAACAGGCCCGCGAAGAGTCGAATGAAGCGATTCTGGCGACGGCCCGAACGCGACTCGGTGCTTAAAAGCCCTTAAACATAGAGATTTCTCAACGCTAAAAGGGACAAATCTAAAAAATCTTAACCCGACAAAACGAAACTGTCGGCACGTCAGTTACGTCATCGGAATGCGCGTGCGCGTCGACCGAAGCCGCCAGGCTCGGCATTACAACTTGAGTTTGCGGGGCGTAGTAAAGAGCCTTCGGGCGACCGCAGCCGGAAGAAACGTTACGCGATGTTGGTCGTACCGAGCCCGCAGTAAAAGAGGGTTAACGGCAACAGAGGCAACCGCCTCTATGCGACATGCCGTAGCTGCCGCCGTCACCCGAGCCGTCGGCGGATGAGCTAGCGCTGCCGACGCGGGGCGCCGCAACCGTCACGCGCGCGGCGAGCTCGCCGCATTGCGGACACGCCGCGGAAGCGTCGCGGTCCGCAATGCGACGAACGACTTCGAATACACCGCAGTCCGCGCATTCATAATCGTAGACAGGCATGACGTTTCCACCAAAGAAGATCGCTGATCCGCTCAATCCAACCAATGGCGCGCATTTTCCGTTCCACTGCTCGCGCGAAGGCCGCCGCACCTTCATTGTCGCCATTCAAGCGTAACAGACGACAACAAATCGACACGGAAACTGCCGCCCAAATCGCATAACGCGGCGACCGCACTGCGCGGGCCCAGTTGTCCGCGAACGGAAAGAGAGCGACGGTAGCCACGAAAAACCCTTCTGCCTGCGCGACCACCACACCTCGCGTAACGGCAGATGCGGAAAGCCCGCGGAGATTCACCCACAGGGGCAAAACGCGAACGCGCGCACCGTTCCGCTAAGGTCGCGATATCTCAAATCCGAGCGACCACACAGCCGCCAGGAATCAAACTTGCGCGACTGCCACGTCGACAACACTGCAAGCGCGCAGTGCACCCTCTCGGGGATCCTGATTGTCGCCTGTGCGTCGGGTGCTGTCGACCGCGTAAGGCGGTAACGAATGACCTGCCGTATTGCCATCCACGAAGCGCGACCGGCGTTGCTCCCGCTGCGTTCCAGAGCAACAGATTTGTCCGCGACTGTTACTCGAATTGTTCGGCTCAAACGGACGTTGAGGTTCGAATGACGCATCGGCCTACGTCTCGTGTCCAGCAGTCGCGGTGCCGTATTCCACACCAAACCGGAACAGCTATTGCTCTGCTAATGGGAAAACGCACAGCAACGTTTCTTCTGATTCTCAAAGGAGTAATCAAGTGGAACAATCGATCTTCCCTTCGATCACCACGATGATCCGCTTGGATCACACGCACGTGATTGCGGCATTTCATCGTTACCGTCCGACACTCCCGTGGTGGCGCAAGCGCGCGATTGTCAACCTGACGTGTACGGCATTGGAAATACACGCGCAGCTCGAAGAAGAGATTTTCTATCCTGCATTGGCGACGGTCATTCCCTGTGACGATACGCTTGCGAAAAGCCGTCCCGAACACGAGAGGATGCGGGAAGACATTCGAAAACTGCGCGCGATGGGGCCAGACAACGCTGCGTACGACGCGCGCTTTATGCAACTCATGCGCGAGGTGATTCACCACATCGCAGACGAGGAGACCGTGCTACTGCCGAATGCTGAACGCGCACTGGCCTCCCAGCTTTCGACGCTGGGGCAGCGCATGAACAAGCGCAGATTCGAACTTGTCGCTGTGCGTCCCGGCCAGATCGCAGTGACGACCGCGGGAACGTTTCCGATCGCGTCGCTCGCAGCCGTTTCGATCGGGGCACTGGCGCTGAGGCATTGCTTCCGTTTATGGCGGCGAGCGGAGCCAAATAAGGCCTAATGCTCCAACCGGCGAAGCGCAATAATCTTCATCCAGAGGAAGTCTGGCTGGTAAGGGACGCTGACTTCTTCTCGACCGTCAGATCGGTGTCCCAGGAGTTCGCCCGTTTTGCCATCGTTCCCGAACGAAGGCGACGCGATCGCTAAACCGGTGCGCGCGCTGCCTTGTGCGTCTGCGCCAGACGGTTTAGATTGTAGGTCTGGGCTTGTCTTCCGTTACTAAGAAAACTCGCAGACCGAAAGAGCCGCGAGACCGAATGCAAGTGACGAACCGGTCCCACCCGCGCCGGTACTCGCAAAGGACCGAAGGGCACAACGGGGTTTTGGCTCGTACCTCTGCGTGACTAGTTACCTCTACCTGTAGGTCATCCGTGGTATTGGCAAGCTGACACACCGCAAGCTCGTGCCGAGACTCAGTCTGGTGGCCGACGAAGAATGATGCGCTTTGCGCAGTGTTTCCGCTGGGCTATGCAACAGCGGGCGGCGCGCCATACGTAGCTAGGACTGGAGGCAAGTTTCCGTCGATGAAGAACCATCATCGCATTCAATTTCGGCTGTACGCGTCTCAAAGCGCGCCTTTCCTCGTCCGCCTCCGCGCTGGGTCATGCGTTCTCACCCGCGAAACCTCCCTTACCGGACGCGCACCAAGGATTGTGAGGACCGCCTTTCAGCGTTTGCTGACAGGACATGATAGTGTTTCCGATGCCCCTTCTAACCGACACGCCGGTGAGAGGGACCGCTTCATAAGTGTGAAGCGCAAGGCGATGGTGTTGAAGTTAGGTCCGAACGTGTCCGCCAAACGAAGAAAGGGTTGTTCAGTAGGGAGCGCTCGGGCGATTGAGCACCCGACTTGGCTACGGCCAAATGAACGCGGCCTTTGCCGAATGCGTTTTTTAAGTCAGTGAGCACCGTGCCCCATGAAGAATGACTTGCCACTTTCACAGCGCATTTCAATCGTCGTCCTGACCTACAACCGCGTCGACGAGCTCGCGGCGACGCTCGAGCGTCTTCTGGCACTCCCGGAGCGGCCACCTGTTTGGTTGTCCGACAACGGCTCCAGCGACAACACCGTCACGTTTGTCCGTTTGCGTTTTCCAAGCGTCGGCGTCGTCGAATGCGGCGCGAATCTCGGCGCCTCAGGGAGAAACCGTGCCGTCGCGCATGTGGACACCGAGTATGTCGCCTTTGCCGACGACGACACATGGTGGGTACCGGGCTCGCTGGCGCGCGCTGTGGAAATCTTGGACACCTGGCCAACGGTCGGTGTCCTCTGCGCGCGGGTAGTCGTCGGCCCAGAGCGTACCACCGATCCGACGTGCACTTTGATGTCCGAGAGTCCACTCGACAGCGGTGGCTTGCCCGGCCCAGCGTTAACCGGCTTCCTGGCGTGCGCTTGCGTTTTTCGCACGGCGCTGTTCCGCGAGGTCGGCGGCTACGATCCAAAGATCTTCATCGGCGGGGAAGAAGAACTCGTCGCGCTAGACGTATTGACATCCGATCACTCAATCGTCTACTGCGACCGGTTGACCGTGCACCACCACCCTTCCAAACATCGCGACAGCCGACTACGACGCCGAATGTTGGCACGCAATGCGGCGTGGATCGCGTGCCTGCGCTTGCCGTGGTCATCGGTCCTGCAGACGACGGTGCGGGCCCTCGCCACCTTTTGGCGAGAGGGTGCCTTTGCACGAGACAGCGCCGACTTCATTTGCGGAGCCGCGTGGGCGCTGGCACGCCGCAAGCCCATCCCGCTGCGGGTGAGGAAGATGCTCCATTGTGTACGGGACGCGGAACGGCGCGCGGCCGTTGTCGATGCGAGGTGCAAACCCCGAGACAGGAAGAGCGTGGATACCTGAGAGTGATTCATCGGGTATGCCCGGCCCCGAAGGATGAAGCGCACGACTGCTGCAGGCGGACCTCGGAAGGAATACGATTACGAGGCAGCAGTGGTCGAGGTCGGCCTATTATCTGGTGCACTGAGGCCGTATGAGAGTTGGCCCGCAACCCTGCGAGCGCCCCGAATTGTGACCGAGGGAAAATGTCGCCCTGCCGGAGCGCGCTTACCAGAATCCCCATAACAAGAGTTGTCGCCGTTGCCGTTCTCTATCTTGCAATAGGGTAGCATGCAGGTACTCCATCCGCGCCGTACCGGGCGGGACACACATAAAGACATCATCGTCGCCCGCGTCCGTTGTGTGTCTACGCCGGGGCACCGTAAAGCGCAGAGCTTCTGCAGTACCACCAAGGGATTGCTAGCGCTGTCAGACTGGCTGTCCGTCCATAGCTGTTCCCACGTTGCCATGGAAGCCAAGTGGTGGCCGAGATCGGGGGTCGACATGGCGCGCTTTCCCGATTCCGGTCACCTCATATGGTGGGCCGGGCTGTGTCCCAGCAATGATGAGAGCGCCGGTAAGCGCCGCAGTACGAGTGTCCGCAACAACGGCCCATGGCTCAAGGCGGCACTCGCGTCTGCCGGATGGGCCGCAGTACGTACGAAGGACAGCTACCTGTTCGCCCAGTCACTAGCATCAAGGCGCGGCGCGGTTCAAAGAAAACAATCATCGCAGTGGCTGCGTCGATGCTCACCGCAGCGTGGCACATGCTTCGCAATGGCGTTGCATACGCAGATCTCGGTGCAAAAAATTTCATCCTGCACGACAACAAAAACCGGAGGATTATTATGTTAGTGCAAAGCAAACCCCCCGGGCATTAACGACGCGCTTGGCTTTCTCATGACGTGTGAGATAGCACATTAGAAGTCGTTCGAAAAAGCACTGCATTCGATCCAACCCAATGTTCCTCAGGGCAAATTACCCGGCGTGCCGGAGTTCACCAGCGTCTATTTCAACATGTCGAAAGGTGAGGGTGTTCGGGGCCCCGTGGAATCAAAGCGGCGACTGGCAGTTTGTCGACGACTCGCAGCCTGCGGTAGACGGCGGCGACGGCCTCGCTAGCGTGAGCGTCTCGAGCAAGGATGTGGAGGTCCTGAGCGCGATGGTCGCGATGGTCGCGATGGTCGCGCGTACAGCGTCCGATACGACATCAAATCCGACCACCGGGGCTGACCTCGGGTCTGGGCAGGCGACGGAAAGGGAATAGACTTTCCCGGGTGCAGAGACCGAAAGGCTGGAATACTGCACCCGCAATAATCAGGGGTCGAACGGCGTAATTGGGAGCGCACGTTTGTGCGCTGTCGTGTCGAAAAACCGGAAGATTGTTTGGTAGACGTTCTCCGATACAGTCTTCCCTTCAAGAAAGTTGTCGATGTCGTCGTAAGAGATTCCGTAGCTGTCTTCGTCCGGACGTTGAGGCGTCAGCGTCTCAAGGTCAGCGGTCGGAACTTTTTCGAACAAGCGCTCACCCGCGCCCATCTCTGCAGCCAGAGCCCGCACGCGCCGCTTCGTGAGCCCGTACAGCGGCAGGATGTCTGCTCCCCCGTCTCCGTACTTAGTAAAAAAGCCCATTAATGATTCCGCAGCGTGATCGGTGCCAATGACAAGCCCGCGCCGCGCACTGGCCAAAGCGTATTGCAGAACCATGCGCTGTCTCGCCTTGATGTTGCCGAGGATGAAGTCCTGCTGTTGATCATCGACGAACATGACGCCCGCCGCGTGAAGCGATGCGAGTGCGCCATCGGCTCCCGGTGCAACATTCGCGACCACGACTTCGTCTGGGCGGATGAACTCGACTGCACGCTGCGCATCGTCCTCGTCGCGCTGGTTCCCGTACGGCAATCGGACCGCTACAAACCGTGCGTTTGCCCCGCCTGCACGTAGCTTCTCGACCGCCAATTGCGCGAGGCGCCCCGCCGTGGTGGAGTCAACACCTCCACTGATTCCAAGTACGTAGGTCTGAAGACCCGCTCGAGCAAGGTAATTCGCCAAGAAATTAACGCGCTGAACACGTTCGTCAGGTGCATTGAACTCGGCCGCGACACAAAGCGTGTCGATGATGTTGCGCTGCCGAGCCTCAAATCGTCCGCCTTCACCGTTCACCATCTTTGGCTCCATCTTTGTTCACCCGCCGTGCGGCCGCAATGGCGTCGTAGTAGTGTTCAATGCCCTCGATCGCGTAGAGCGCCGCGCGGCGACGGACCGCGTTGCGATCACCGTCGAATACTTTGGTTTCGCTAAAGACAAATCGCTCATCACGAATTTGGTAACACCACGCGAAACACTGGGTCCCGGGCGCAAGATTGCTTCCATCTGGAGGCTCGTCGGCAACGCCAGTATTCGCGACCGTTACGTTCGCTTGGCAGGCTTCGAGCTCGAGCGCGCCTATTGCCATTTCTTTCGCCACTGCCTCGCTCGTGAGTCCGTGTTGTTCGATGGTTTCCGGTCTGACACCGAGAAAGGCACATTTTCCGGTGGGCGAATACACGACAAACCCGACGTCTAAACACGCCCCGCTGCCAGGAATCTCTGCTAACGTCGAGGCAATCAGCCCTGCGGTGCAAGACTCGGCGGTGGACAACACCAGGCCCCGAGAAGTTAAGAAGCCAACGATCTGACGGGCGATATTCATACGACGCTCCGTATTTAGGAATACAAAATCTTTACAGTTCCTAAAGCAATATTCAACTTAGGGTTTGCCTACCCTTATAGGTAGAGATACGAAGCTAAAAAAGTTGTCCCGCGCAGACGGACGAGCGGTGGCGGTGCCGGGCGCTCAGCAGCATTCAACCGCGCCGACTGTCACTACTTGCCTGCCGCCTCTTCAGTTACTTCTTGTTCGGCGAGAAGAGTAAGCTTTTGGTCCGTGGCCTTTTCTTCTTCGAGCGTCTCAAGCAGCAGTCATCGCCTCTGTGTAGCCTAGTTTTTTCGCTAGCGCGCAGAGCGTTCCGTAGGTCGCGATTTCAAGTGCTCGACCTTCTGCGCGGCGCCGATTAGGGCGGCGTCGAGGACGGGTCCTTTTTCAATTTCCTCGATCTGCTCCTGCCCCTCCTCGACCAACCCTTCCATCGCTGCGCACTTGATGCGCTTAAGCTTCAGCCCGGCGGACTCCACCGCGTTGTCGATCCGTTCGATCTGCCCGTGCGTCTCCTCCAGGTGTGTCTCGAACGCCATTCTCAAGTCCACGTTTGTGGCGGCCCGCGCCATCTTCGGCAGCGCTCGTGTCAACTGCTTTTCAGCACTGTAGACATCCGAGAGCGCGTGAATAAAAAGGTCGTTCAGTGTTTTCACAGCCATGGCGAGTCTCCGTTCATGGTGTTCGGCTTCCGCGGTCCGGAAGAAGTTTAACGCTTTATTGCGCACCTTTTTTGACAGCCAAGCCCTGCGCCATCTTCAGATGCTCTTGAATCGTCGGCAACGCTTTAGAGGCGGCTTTCTTCAGGTCGGCGTTCTGACCGCCGTCAGCTTCTTTCTGGAAAGCTTGGACCGCTTTCTCATGTCCCTCTACACCGACATTCTGAATGTATGCTTTGTCAAACTCCGTCCCGTGTAAGCCCTTCAAAGAATCGAGAACTGCTCTGTCCGAGTTGTCTTTGGGGACTGCTATGCCATGGGGAGCCGCCATCTTGAGCTGAACCGTGAGCTTGGTGTGATCCAACATCATCTGATGCGCGAACGCCTTCACATCCTTGTCTTGCGACTGCTCAGAAGCGAGCTTACTGGCGTCGATCTCTGTTGAGCTCGACATGCTGGCAGCCTGTACAAATTCTTTGTCTGGACTGGGAAGATCGTTCGCCAATGTCGTACTCGCTGCCTCTGTAGCCTGCGCGAGGGCGACTGCGGGAATACCCGCCATCAGTACGGCGGACAGGAACAGTTTGTTGATTTTCATGATTACTCCCATTAATAGACTCACCGGTTAGCAGCAAACGGCATTCCAAACTCTCCGCACCGCTCCCCTATGACGCGCGGCGCAGCAAGCGCCGCCAGCGAGAGGCCGAAGGGGGAGTGGCACGCTAGTTGCTGAAAATAGGTCCCCGACGGGGATGACGTGTCATTTGAGGAGTCTTCACCCGCGCTCGAGCGGCTTTTTTTGCCGGTGCCGCCGAGTTAGCCCGGAGCGAAGCTGCGTTGAGCCGTGTAAAAGCCGAGATGTTGGACAAAGGAACGCAAACATCAGTGCGGCTCGCGCGTGTCGGGAAGCTCTGCGCGGACGCAGGCGCGGCCTACGCGCGCTCATGACGTTTTCGGGGCTCCCTGTCGTAGTCTCCGTTGCCTACATGGACCCGGGAAACTTCGCGACAAACATCGAAGCCGGCGTGAAGTACGATTACAGCCTACGCTGGGTGGTATTGGGCGCAAACCTGATTGCGATGTTATGCCAATCGCTTTCCGCACGAGTCGGTATCCTGTCGGGAAAGAGCATTTCAGAACTCTCCCGCGATCGTTTCCCAAAGCCGCTAGCTTGGTGCATGTGGATCGTCAGCGAAGTAGCTGCCATGGCAACCGACCTCGCCGAGTTTTTAGGCGGCGCGATCGGGTTCTCGCCGCTCGCGCATCTGTCGCTCACCGTCGCTATGTTGGTTACAGCGGCAGTAACTTACGGCCTGCTATTGCTTCAAACAGCCGGGTTTCGCCCAATAGAGCGGGCGATCGGGGCGCTCATTGCAGTGATCGGTGTTTCGTACGTCATCCAATTGCCAATGTCGGGACTCAATGGATCGTCGTTGTTCATGGGGCCATCGTTCCGACACGTCCGGACGAGGGAGCTTATCGTTAGCTGTTGCCATGATTGGCGCCACTTTCCTGCCGCACGCCCTCTTCTTGCATTCGGACCTCGCTGGCGAGCGCGTGACGGCGTGCAATGACGCGGAAAGAACTAAGTTGATCCGCTTTCCGAATATCGAGGTCGTTGCGGCGCTCAGCGTTGCTGGGATCATTAATATGGCAATGGTGATAAACCTGCGGGCGCTTTCCACGCAGGCCACCCAGGCGTTGCCTTGATCGGATCCGCTTATAAGACGCTCGCTCCGGTTCTGGGGAGGCCGCCGCGGCGGTTTTCCCGTCGCCTTACTTGCTTCGGGCATTTCCAGTTCGGTAGTAGGCACCATGGCCCTCCAGACGATCATGCGTGGATTCATAGGATACCGGGTACCGTTGCGGGTTCGACGACTTCTGACCAGCTTCTTCGTGGTCGGGGCAGGTGTGGATGCGACGCACGCGTTGATCTGGAGCCAAGTCGTTCTAAGACTCGCCGTCCCCGTCCCGATGGCGGCGCCTATCTGGTTCGCAACGCGACACGAACTGAGGCGAATATGGATGCCATTGGGCAACTCTTGCGAGTGCTGTGATTGCCGCGATTGTCGTTACAGTATTGGGCGTCGCTCTAATTGCCGAGACATTTAACGGCTAACCGCGCGACGAGGCGAGTATTGCCGCCGACCTTTGCGCCACCTTTCTCGTGCACGGTATCCGCCAGACCGAGCGCGGCATAGCGTTTGCATCGGGCGTCGCACTTGATTGAGGATGGCCGACATGAAATCGACTCACGGAAAAAAACCCAAATTAGTACTTTACCCGGCTCGCAGAGAGATTCCCGCAACCCGTGGGGAATCGCGCGACGATTTTGAAATATACGCATCGTATCGGATTGGGGCAGGAGGCGGATATATCGGCACGCTAAAAGTTGTACGGCAAACGGACAGCCGTTTGCTCTTCCCTTTCGAAGGCGCCGAAAGCATCGGGCCCTTTTGGACCAAAGAGGAGGCCATACGCGCAGCCCAGGAAACCGGTGAAAAAATTGTCCAGGCCGATCTGCTCACGCCCGAGGGCTGAGATGCACGCCGAAGCCCGCAGTGTCGCTCCAGCGCAATGACTGACTACTCCCTCCTGAGCGAGGGAAAACCTTGGACCATACACATGAATTTTAGGTCGACGAGCGCTTAACCTCGGAGCGACTCGCGCCGAGTCACGACGGTACGGCGATTGCACTACGAATGGGAAACTCTCGGGAGGCTCACATGAACTCAGTTCCAGAAAGACGGCGTTAAGAACCAGGTGAAAGGCTGGGCCAACTCGATTGTTGGGACAGTGACTGGGGACGACGACCAGAAGGTATAAGGGGATGTGCAACCATCGCTTCTACGGCGGCAACAATGTCTGTGACGGCCGCATAGTGAACCATGTGGCCCGCGTTAGCCACCACAGTCAGGCTGCTATGGAAAATTTTGGCATGCAGGCGTCGCGAATGCGCAGTGACGTCCACGACCTTGTCGCCCGCCCCGGCGAGGATGTCAACTGGCAGGCGCAGCTCGCCGTAGTGATTCTTGAGATGCGCTGCTGATGGCATCATTAGAAGCCCGTCCTGCGCCTCGGCTCGAAGCTGGGAAGGCCACAAGACCATTTCGCGAGGCACCGCCTCTTCAAAGCTTTGCGGCACCGAAGCCGGCGAAAACATTGTCCTCACCAACCGCTTGATCAACAATCGTCCTCCTATAGGTGACATCGTGTATCGCATCGCGTCGCCGAGAAGAGGGACGGCGAGCGGTGCGTTCACGGCAACGTCGATTCGGACGGTGGGGTAGTATTATCCTCCGAGCAGGACAAGACCGCGCAGCTTACCGGGTGATCGGACCGCCAATTCCAGTGCGGCCAGCGCGCCCCAAGAATGACCGACTACAACTGGCTGCGCCACCTTAAGCTGGGCGAGCGCCTTCTCGAACAAGCGGGCCTGCGCGTCCGCAGTCCAAAGCCGCCCACGGGGACGCTCGGTGTAGCCAAATCCCGGTCGATCGAACGCAATGACGCGGTGTCGGGGCGAGAGGCCATCAATTAGTCCACTTCCCTCAAAATCCTGCGGCAGAACGGCATTCCCGTGCAGAAGCACGACGGGGTGCCCCTCTCAGCGCTCGACGTCTGCAGGATGTCGGTTCGCCGCAAGCTCAACGCACCTGCGATTTTTTGCTGGATTGCGGGTTAACGTGCGAACCGTTAGCCGCTTACATTCAAGTAGAAGAGCGAACATACGGGTAATTGACCGTTCGGCGGATGGGACGACGGGCGGCTGATCTTGCACGGGCATCAACGGCGGTGTTGACGATCCCGCATGGCGACAGGCCATGTGCTCCGCTTGCCGGCTTCCGACGACTGAAGAGAGAGAAACGGACTGAAGTGCGCCCACTGCCAGAAAAACGTCAGGATGAGGTTCATGGAAGTACCTCGTAACCGGCGAGTGAGGCCCCCGCCGGGGCCGCGTCTAAATTACCTCAATGTAGCGCCTGCGCCGAGATCGGCTCCCGTGACCGGATCAGCGCTGGTGTCGGATGCCGTCCCCGACGCCATCGTTTGAGTACATTGACGTCGCCGGCCGATACGTCAACTGTGGCAAGGCCGTCTCCGCCGTCCACTGCCGGTTCAGGATCGTTGACAAATTGCAAATCGCCGCCTTCATTCCATGGACCTCGCACGTCAGCGCCCTTCGACATGTTGTAATACACGCTCGTGAAGGGAGGAACGCCCGGCAGCTTCCCTTGTGGGAAGTTTGGCGGGATCGAGTGCGAAGCCTTCTCAAACGACTTTTGATGGGAATTTCTCGCGTCATTAAAAATCCGAGCGTTTCCTTAATTCCTGGATCGTCCGTTACGTTAATGAGCCGGCCGTACACGATTTTCGCCCGCGCTTCCGCCGCGATGTTCGACCGAAGGTCCGCCGTGGGCTCTCTTATCGTGTCGACGTATGCCGCTGTCCACGGGACGCCTGCCGAGTTGGTAAGCGCGGGTCCGCCCCCGTAAAGGAGCGCAGCGGTATGCGAGTCGTTTCCCCCGCTCGTCATCGACCGGTACAACTCAGCCTGCGATTCGACTGCCTCGGCGAGTTGGCCGTTCGCCCCTTTATTCAACATGGCGACAATCGAGCCGATAATTTCTAAATAGCTCAGCGCCTCAGTCGCAATAGCTAATAAGAGATCTTTTCGTACCGGGTCGTCCTCCGAGACAGCCTGAGTGAAATAACGACACGTGGCAGCAAGTTCTCCCTGCGGGCCGCCGAATTGCTCAAGTAAAAGATTCGCGCGGCCGGGATGGGGCCCGCGATGCGTACGGTCTATTGGAGGCGCTTGTATGGACGAACATGTGAAGCTCCTTTTTTAGCGGAGAAGTGTCGCGGCGACTTAAAAAATCATCGGACGAACGTCTCGGTTCCCTGAACAGCGACGCGACCACGACGGGCCACGTTGCACCCTATGGGCGCCCGGGTCTCAGAGCAAGCGGCTCTGGTTTATTGGCGGATGGGCACCGCCGGTGAGGACCGTGAACGTGGCGCAGTAACCATACCTGCTCTAGCCCGCGTAGCACGTTCGGCCGCATCGATATATTTCCCCCAATGCGTAACTTCGGAGGCACGGTGCACTCACCCTCAGCCGCTTTTTTCTTTGCCAGGCTAAAGTTCCTACTTCGCGAGCAACCGAGCGGCACTACGGCTGAATTGACTGACGTCGCGGTCGCCTATTTAGACGTTGATGGCTTGGTGGGGGTCTTTCTTGCGCAAGACGGCAGCGGTGATCTCGACGAAGAGTTCGCTCTTGATGAAAACGTTTGGCTGAATTGGAGCCCGGAACTCGATGCGTGGCTCGATTCACCGGTATTCGGGGTGCGCGGCGCGGGGCTCGCCCAATGGCGCGCGCGTCGCCACGGCCGACTCCAGCTCTAACGAGATCGTGCACATTATCGAGGGCGACGCCTCGCTCGGGCGCCTATCCTTCGACCAATGCGAAGCGTTCGATGAAGCTAAAAAGATCCGATATCGCAAAAGGCTTTCTTAGTATTGCTTGAACTTGGACATTGGGGATTGGCCACCCCGCAGTCATGAGGATCACCGGAGTAAGACCGATCTCCCTCGTACTCCGCACGGCGTGGAACAACGCCACACCGTCCATCTCAGGCATCATCCAGTCAGTGATGATCAATTGCGGACGGTGCTCTATCGCCAAAGCAAGTCCTTCCGTCCCATTGGTCGCGGTGTCGACCACATACCCCGTCTCTTCCAGCAAGCTTCCCACCAGCAACAGAATATCGGGCGTGTCATCAACAACCAATATCGTAGTCATACCTGCTCTGCAACGTCCGAACATGTCTAAGCGTCCTAGCACTGCTCGTTTCACAGAAATTGCCGACGTTGCATCGGGCATGGACGGGACAAAGAATCACGCGCAGGGTTTGGCGCCTCGGCCCACGCCTGCGAGAAGTCTTCTGGCAGGAGGACTCGTTCCTGTTTACCTCAGAGCTGCGCTGCGCCGTTCCCGGACGCCGAACAGAGTGCCAAGCCCTGCTTCTTCTCAAGTATCTCAATAGGACGTTTCGTATTCCGGTAATTCGTGCGTGTGTTGGCCCTTGATAAGCTTCACTAGAAGCGAGACTGAAATAAAATCAGTAATCACCAGTACGCTCGAAATTAAACAGAGGGGCAGCAGTCCGGCAACTGACGGGAGAGTCCGAGGCAGTGCAAGACGGTCGTTGCACCTATCCAGAAAACAGCTAATCCGATGTTCATCATGCAATCATTCCAATACATGCCGCGCGTCGGCACCGACGTGCACAAAATCGCCCACTCGCTCCGCACTGCACGACAGGGATGCTGGCGCGCATGCGTTGATGGGTCCCCCGCCCCGGGGCAGCGACTCCTCGGGGTGGCTGTGGTCAAATCAGAACCCGCGAAATTCCCGTTAAGCTACCCGCGCTGTTGCATTCGATAGAATCCCACTGCGAAGACCAACGGCGCTAATGAACCTACGCGATGGCACAGTCTGCGCGACCGCAGGGCCACGCCGAATTCCCAGAGAACTTGCACAGGATTTTGCCACGATGACTGCCAACAATTCACCGGGTCTGGTCGGCCTGAGTGACGCCCAACGCCTGGAGCTCCTTGTCACCAGCGTCAGGGACTATGCAATTTATATGCTTGATCCCTTGGGAACAATCGTTAGCTGGAACGCCGGCGCGCAGCGTTTTAAGGGCTACTCGCGCGAAAAGTGATCGGCGAGCATTTCTCGGTTTTCTACACTGATGCGGACCGGCAGGCGGGCGTGCCGGATCGCGCATTGCAGATTGCCGCCGCGGAAGGAAAGTTCGAGGCTGAAAATTGGCGAGTAAGAAAAGACGGCTCGCGCTTCTGGGCTCACGTGGTCATCGATCCGATCCTTAACGAGCATGACGGACGGGTGATCGGATACGCGAAGCTTACCCGCGACGTCACGGAACGCAAGATTGCGCAAGAGGCCTTGCGTAGAAGCGAAGAGCAGTTCAGGCTGCTGGTTCAAGGCGTCACCGACTACGCAATCTTCATGCTCGCGCCCGACGGCACAATCTCAAGCTGGAACGCCGGTGCGGCCCGGATTAAAGGATATGAGCGGGAGGAAGTTGTCGGTAAGCACTTCTCTTGTTTTTACAGCGCTGAAGTTCAGGTGGCGAACGTGCCAACGCAAACTTTGGCGATCGCCGCGAGGGACGGACGCGTTGAACGGGAGGGTTGGCGCATACGCAAGGACGGCTCGCGATTTTGGGCCCATGTGGTGGTCGATGCCATCTACAACGACGATAAAGCGCTCGTCGGATTCGCGAAGATCACCCGCGATATCACTGAGCGAAAGGAAGCGGCTGCGTCGCTTGAACAAGCGAATCTTGCTCTCTTCCAATCACAGAAGCTCGAGGCGATTGGGCAATTAACAGGCGGCATCGCGCACGACTTTAATAATTTGCTCGCGGTGATTTCGAATGGATTGCAGGTCCTGTCGACTCAGTCTCAGAATTACCTCGACTCCAAAATGATCCACAGTATGCAGCGCGCCATCGAACGCGGCGCGTCGCTCACGCAGCAGCTTCTTTCTTTTGCTCGCGAGCAGCCACTAAAGCCGGAGGCACACGACCTGAGTAAGTTAATTCATGACTTTGAACCGATGCTCCGGCGCGCCGGCAACTCGTCGGTCAGAATGGAACTGGCAATGAGCTCCGCGCCGGCAACGTCTCTGGTGGACGCGGCGCGGTTCGAAGCTGCGTTACTGAATCTAATCGTCAATGCCTGTGATGCGATGCCGGAAGGCGGGCTGCTAAAAATTACCACAGAGCAAGTCGACCTTGCGTCCGGAGAAATTGGAACGCTCACAGCGGGACGATTCATTCGCGTGCGCGTAGCCGATTCGGGCACCGGTATGTCGTTTGATGTCGTATCGCGGGTATTTGAGCCGTTTTACACGACAAAGGAACCGGGCAAAGGTACAGGCCTCGGTCTGAGTCAGGTCTACGGTTTCATCACCCAATCCGGCGGCGACGTCAAAATCGCGAGCGAAGAGGGAAAGGGCACAACGATCGATCTCTATTTGCCAGCGTGCGACGCGACGGGCTCGGATGACAAGAGCAGAGCGACCGAGGTACGGGTTGAAACCGTCCTACTGGTCGAGCATAACCCAGATTTGCTAAATGGGGCTGCCGAACTCTTCCGGAGCATTGCCTACGCGGTCGAAAGCGCGAGCAATGCAACGCAGGCCATCGCAATCCTGGAAACTGGGGCCGCGATTGATATCTTGTTTAGCGACATCGTGATGCCGAACGGGGCAAACGGGATAGAACTCGCACGGCAGGTGCGTGAGCGCTTTCCCGGCATCAAGATTGTGCTCACGTCCGGCTACCCGCTTTCCGCGTTGCGTCTAGATCACGGCGCCTTGGATGAGTTTATGTTCTTGCATAAGCCGTACCGCCTTTCCGACGTTGCCAAGGCATTACGCGCCTGACGTTAAAGCGCGATCCCCATCGAACAGCGTGCGCAAGGAAAAAGACCTCGCACGCTCGTCCGAGGGCGCGGGTGCCGCAGCCGCGACTATCCGTCGAACGTGCGACCGATCAGGGATCGGTAGTCCTCAGGTTTCGCCGTTGCAATTGCGTTCATCAGCGATGTAAATGCGTTCGATCCGTGTAGTTCGGCGGCGAACACCCGTGCGGTCTCTGCGCACACGACGTCTTCGTGCGACAGCCCATCATCTCCCGAAAGGAGGTAGCCAAACCGGTTGGCGCCCTCCGCGAACGCAGTAATTTTTCCCTTCACGCAGATTCGCTCCTTGATTGCGCGACGAATGAATTGCCGAAAGGCACTGGCAATTTTTGCAATTCTGCTCTAAACCCCACACGCAGGATTGGGAAGCAGCCCGCCCTAGTTGACCGGTCTTCGCACGAATAGTAAAACGCTTATGTAGTATTCGTCGTACTACATTGTTTCACTGGAACTGTACGTGAATATACCCGGAAATCATTTCGTCAGACAATGGTCGGCCCGGCCGATCGTCCGAAAGCGAGAGCGCGTGCGGGTGCTCGTCGTCGACGATAATCGTGCTGGCGCGGAGGCACTGTTGGCCTTCCTCGACCATTTTGGGTGGGACTGCCAAGGCGCGTTCGGCGGGCGGGAGGGCGTCTCCGTTGGTTTGGAGTTGACGCCGGATCATTCTGATGGACATCTCAATGCCGGAGTGCAATGGGTATGAGGCGGCTCGGGCGCTCCGTGCTGAGCCGAGTACGTCGCCTGCGATCATCATTGCGTACACAGCACTTGATGAGGCGGAAGTGCGAAAAGCTTCATTGCCGGGAGATTTCGACGGCTATTGTCAAAAGGGCATGCCCCGACCTTATTGATTGACTTGATCGACGCGTTGGTCAACGAAGCAAACACCGCCGCTGAGGGAGTTCGTCTCGAAGAGGACAACGGTCGCTGCTACTAGTCCTCGTAGTGCCGTTCCACGACATTAAGTTCTTGCCCATTCCGAAGTAACGCGAGGGAAAAGCGATTACGGTAGCGCGCGTTAGGCGTTTTCGCGAACGGCCGACTCCGATCGTGAACGGTCAGCGAGAAGATCGCGATTAATCCATCGGCGTCTATGATCGTAAATCGATATTCAAAAGCGGCGTCAGATTTTTGGGCCCCGCCAATCATCCCGATGCCAACCGCAACGTCGACCGCGTGGGACCAGTTGCCAACGGCGCACGCATGTTCGATCGCCTGTTCTAGGGTGTCGAATGCTTGCTTCGCCCGCATCGGGCCTCCCAAAAAAAAGCGGCGACCATCGGCCGCCGCGTAAGCTCGATTTCTCTTAGACCGGCTTTTTCGCCAAGCCAGGGAGCGTATCGTCGCGTCCCTCCACACGTTCGACGTCGACTTCAGTCCCGCGAACCGTGTCATGCACGGTTTCTGTACGTTCACTGGCGGCTTTTCCAACCACCACCTCTTCAACGACACGGGCGGTCTTGGCGACCACCGGTTGTTCCGCCGTTTCGCGAATCTCGACGAATCCTTCCTTGAGGTCAGCCGCCGTTGCCGGACGATCAACCGCCCTGCGCTCGATCGTGGCATGCTCTTCGCGCAAATTGACGGATTCACTGACCGGCGTTTCCGTAACACGGGAGTACACGCGTACTCCGCCGGTCTGAACTTCGCGTTTTCCAACTTCCAACTCTTCCTTCACCACGTTGAAGCGCTGCCGGTCGGCCGCGATCTCGTCCGCCGTGTAGGCCGTCGCGGTCGGGTCATATCCGGCATAGCCGCTACTTTTCCACTGCGTGACACGTTCGTCGATATCGATCGCACCTGCGCCGGTCAAACTGGATCGAACCGTATCGACCATCGATTCGTCCGCCACGTCGACCGTGAGCAATGCGCCGCCGCGTCGTACGGCCTCGCGGTAATGCCCAGCTTCCTCCGGCGCGTCGTCCGAGCCGAATAGATTCTTGAAGAAATGCTCAATCCGTTCCATCGTGCCGCCTTCTTCTTCAGCGGAGCGATCCGCAACGACCGGTCGCGTCGAGCCGCCAGATACGGACGGATCCGAAGACGCCAAATCATCGCGAGCGTGAACTCGCAGGTCGGAAGAGGCGATGCCATCTGCCTCAAGGCGTTGAGCCGCCGCTTCTGCGTCGCTGAAAGAGTCGAATACTCCTACCAATGTTTGGGCCATGTCGTTCTCCAAAGTATTTGTGAGTGGCTTCGCAGGCGATACGGACGAGCGTTGAATCCGATTTGAGGGCAATCGCAAGCGTCGTTCCCGAATCGTGTGGGCGCTCCACCGTTCCGTTAATCTTTGAGCGACGGATCCGGCACCCAATCGCCACTCACGCCTTCCCGTCGTTCGACGACAATTTCTTCGCTTGCTACCGTCACGCGTTCTACTCGTTGCTCTTCTGACAATCGCGTCGTGATGTGGACCTCTTCTTTGAGCGTCAGTTGCGTCGTCACGATGGGAACGAACTCATAGACAGGGACAATCAAAGTGTCGCCCTCTTGCCTTGGTTCTTCTCGCTCGTCCACAGGACGGTTGATTGAAACGCGTCGGACTTCCACGTCCTTGCTGCGGAGCCTGACAGGCACCGGGACAATGTCTTCGCGGACGAGCTTTCGAACCCTGACCGCCCCTGTCTCGACCTCAATTGCGTCAACACGCATTTCCTCCTGAACTGCCGAAAACCTGGTCTTTCCCTCATCAACGAACTTCGTTGAAACGTCACGCGGCGAACCTTTTGAAGCGGGATCTTCTTTCACTTGTTGCTCCTGGAGCGCTATCGCGTCCGGCGTTAGCGACGAACCGAACCACTCGGCAGCGTGACGCGAGCTTTCGAGGAATGAACGTCGTCTTGCGATGCGCCGCCGCCCTCCTCAAACGGCGGTTGTTGACGGAACCCGGTCGCCCCGGAGACGATGGCGATAATCGCTCCGACGATCAGCGCCGCGAATGAATACCAACTCGCGCGTGCCACGCTCTTTGCCGCAGTGTCCGCAGCCTGCCGAGCGTCCTGCTGCGCTTCGGGACTGGATGCCGCAGAAGCGGCGGATGCAACCGCCGCTTGAAGCTGCTGCGTTGCCGAAGCCATGAGCGACGGGGAGTTATTAGCGCCACCTTGATTCGCCACTGCGGCACCGACCTGCGCGCCGGTCGCGGCAACACTACCGGCGGTGCTGACTGCACTACCCACAAGGGAAGTCATCCCGTATGCCACAAGAAGAATCATGACTGCCCACGAAAGCAGCCCATGCAGCCACCCGAGAACCGGCGCGCAACGACCCGCGAAATACGAGCCGACGAACACCGCGACCACCGTCGTGACGATGACCCAAATGCCCGAGCCCAACCCGAAGCCGTGCAGCGGGTCGGGTTTGGACAAAGGCGACAACAGAGACGCGCCGATCGCCGTCCCTAGCACGCTCATCAAGAGATAGACGATCATCGAAAGAATGACGCCAGCGATGACGGGTCCCCATGCTAGGCGCGGCAGGCCGTCCTGTGTTGTAAGTAATCTCATAATCGTCTCCTCGGGTTTAAGCGCACAAGCGCCCCTTATTTGCGCAACCCGCATGCCACTTACCTACCCCCGAGATTCGATAAAGGCGTCGGCGGGCACTTTTAATGCTCGGTTGCTCGGAAGTCCACGGAGAAAGCAAATGAACTTGACCACATCCGGCAGCCGCGCCAAGGAGGTGTCGCTTCGCACAATGAAACGTTTCAGCGCCGATAGATGCGCGCCGATGGCCGCAAGCATTGCGTTCTACTCGGCGTTTTCGCTTGCGCCCACCCTTGTTCTTGTTATCGCAGTTGCGGGGCTTGTATTCGGAGCGGAAGCGGCGCGCGGCCAGTTGTTCGGTCAGATCAGCGGGATGCTCGGTAAAGACGCTGCTGCCAGCGTTCAGGCGATCGTCGAGCATGCGCATCAAAGCAGCGGCGGAGGCTTGGCCGCAACAGTATCGTTTGTGCTCCTCGCAGTCGGAGCGTCGGCCACGTTTTCATCGTTGAATACAGCGCTGTCGATCATTTGGCCCGCCGGCGACCAACCAAAATCAACCGTGACGACACTTGTGAAGGTCAGACTAATTTCCTTCGGCCTGGTGATGGGCGTCGCGTTCCTGCTCGTCGTGTCCTTGGTCCTAGACACCGCAGTGCAGGCAGCCGGGAAGTGGGCGTTTGGTAGCTCTCCGCTGGTAATCGTGAGCGACATCGCCCAGTTCGTGATTGGCCTCGCGATTCTTTCTTGCGCGTTTGCGGCGCTTTTGAAGTTTCTGCCGGATGGCCACGTCGAATGGCGAGATGCGCTTGTCGGCGGATTTACTGCTGCTGTACTTTTCTCGATCGGGAAAAAGCTCTTCGCGCTCTACCTGACACACGCCGGGACGGCCAATGCGTTCGGTGCGGCCGGTTCGCTCGCGGTTTTACTGATGTGGCTTTATTTCGCAGCCGCGGTCCTGCTACTGGGTGCTGAAGTCGCGGCCTCGCGCGTTGAGAAGCGTGGCGACCCACAACATCAAAGTGGCGATGCCGCGCGGGACCGTGCATTGCCCGCCCCGCAGGTAAGGGGGCAAGCAGCTTTTCCCGCCGCTCCGACAACTGCGCAATTGGCGAGACCTGCTTCGATTAAGAATCGCGAGGACGGCGCTCTCGCACGCTTCCTTGTCCTGGCGAAGACCAATCCCGCCCGTATGGCGCTCGCGGCGGCAGGCGCGGGCTTGTTCATTTTCGTGCGGGGCACCCGCCATCCTAAGACCGCGAACCATTCGAACGAAATCTAATTCAAAGATGCGGGGTGCGACGATACGATTGTGGTGCGGCTACGCGGGCGCACGTTCCCGGCGGTTAAAACATATCAAGGAGACAAGTATGGGCTTGCTACCCTCACGTCAAAGCCGCCGCGGATTCATGAGCTTCGCCGGTACCGCGATATCCCTTACAACGTGTTGTTTCGGTGGATTATCTAAAGCTTTTGGACGGACTCCTGGGGAAGAGCGGACGATACCTGGAGGCGATAAATCGGCTCAGAGCCGAACGCTGGCGATGGGCGCCGCTGCGTTGCAGAGCCATGCCCCGGTCAACGCATTGAACATGTACCTCAATGGGTTTCACTTTTATGCGGACGATATGGGACGGCAGATTGAGGCGCACCACTACTGTCACCACGTAACTGAAGAATTTTTCCAATGCGTCATTTACGACGGCAACAAAGCGAATTCACGGCTCATCGGTATCGAGTACATCGTGTCCGAGAAACTCTTCCATTCGCTTCCCGAAGATGAGAAGTCGTTGTGGCACAGTCACCGGCACGAGACAACGTCCGGTGAACTGGTGATGCCCGGAATTCCGATGCACGTTGAGCACGCGGCAATTGCGACCCTTGTGAATACATATGGGAAGACGTGGCACACCTGGCAGATCGATAAGGACGCTGCGCTACCGCTCGGCATTCCGCAACTTATGATGGGTTTCACGCGAGATGGGCAGCTGGACGCGGAACGCATTCGAACACGAGATGAAAAACTTGGAGTGTCGACGGCGAGAAAGCGAGACAACCGTGATGGGCTGGCAAACACAGCGGGACCGGTACAGCCTGGAGCGGATGCGTGGGAGTCAGGCAAGTCGTCCCAGTTGGTCCTCGACACCCTTCCTGTCAAGAACCGACGGGGATAATCGTTATGAGGTTAGAACGTCAGTCCTCGCGCGACCTGGTGTGGCGGCAAGGATAAGTGTCCTCACGTGCAAACGAACCGATCGTTAGGGAGCGCGATCGGAAAGCACTGCGTTTGGGCCCGCTCATATCATCGGCGATGAACGAGATAGGTGTCAGCGCGTTCGGCACGTCAAGTGCCGATTGCCCGCGTAGGGCGACCGGAGAACTTGCACCGGACAAGGTCAAGCTTGCCTCGCGCGAAAGCTGTTATACGTCAAGCACGCTGATCCCGTCGCCGGGAGCTCAGCACTCCGTATGGCGCTCCAAGCCGACTGTCATGCTACGAGGCTCAGATCGGCGGGCATCAGGGGGTTCCGTTTAGCAAGGCGGCGATTCCGGCACGTTTCTACGGCGGCGTGTCAGACGCCCATCGAAAGGAGAGAGTCGTGAGGACAGTCGCTATCGAAGACCTGCGCCCAACGCAATTGACACATGGTGCGCGCGAGATACGCGCGAAAGCTCAGTTCTACCGGTCCCTTTCCGGGCATGACCTCAAAAAGGTCATCGCTGAGAAGCCCATTCCGGTAGTGCTTGGACCGAAGGATCTCCCGTTTGCGATTGACCATCATCACGTTGCGACGGCTCTACGAGACATTGGTATAAAGACGGTTCCCTCCGTGCTTGTCGCCGACTTGTCCTCTCTTTTGCGAGATGAGTTTTGGCTCGCAATGGAAAATCGCCGATGGACATATCCTTACGATGCTCAAGGACGGCGTAAGAGCTTCATCGATTTGCCGGATCACGTTTGGGAACTGGCTGATGACGAGTTTCGCAGTCTTGCAGCGTCCGTACGTGATGCGGACGGCTATGAAAAGACTGCCGTACCGCTAGCTGAATTTCGATGGGCGGACCTTTTTCGCGGTTACCTTCCGTATCCCAAAAACGACAAGGAATATGCTTTCGCCGAGGAGCGGGCGCTCGTTCTCGCGAAAAGCGAAGCAGCGGCAGGATTACCCGGGTATATCGGTAAAGAGTAATGGCGGCCAACAAGACGGAACAACTTTTTCTGGTAGAAACGCGGGCCGTTGGCTCGCGCAGCGCCACCGGTGTGAAATGTTGTCCGCTCGGTGCGCATCAAAAAGGAGATAACCATGCGGGCGCTCATCGCAATCTTCGGAGAAGGCAAGGATATGTCAGTGCTCCAGATGGGAACGCGGGCAGCCGCAGCATTTCTTGCCGCACTCGTTTTGATTCGTATATCGGGGCGGCGTTCTTTTGGTCAACGGTCACCATTTGACTATGTCGTCGCGATACTGCTGGGCGCAACACTGAGTCGTGCCATCGTCGGTGCTTCGCCGGCTGTCCCTACGATTTTCGCTTCTCTCGTCATCGTCCTCATGCATCGCGCGTTAGGATGGGCGTGTGTCCGCTCTCGCGCGCTGGAATCGCTTGTGGGAGGCGTGGAGCGCCGGTTGTACCACGATGGGAAGTTCGACGAACGACAAATGTTGGCGGCCTTAGTGTCGCGAACCGATGTCTTAGAGACCGTGCGCCAGGAACTCGGCAGCGAGGCCATGGACCAGGTGCAGAGCGCAATTCTCGAGCGCAATGGAGAAATTAGCATAATCCGCGGAAAAGGCAGATGACGGAGATGCGGGCGAAATGGCCTAGTGGTACACCTTGCTATCCGCCGCGTTCAAGACAACCGGCCCGGTAACCAATGCCGCAAAACCGGGTCGCGCCGTAGCCGCGTCGATAGGGCGATACACGCGACGCCTCCGAGAACCAGGCGTTGGGCCACTGGTTAAACGCGTGAATGTCGCAGGGAAAACCATGAAGCAGTACCACCGACCATCCCGACGAATCCCCTCGCTCGTCGTACGCAATGCCAAGCTGCTGTATCGTCACAGTCTTCAGCATGAAGTCGACCTCAAAAGTGCTCGCGAATTCTGCCGCTTACCTTTATTTCACGCCCGACAACTGGGGCATCCGCATTGCATCCTCCCATGTCATCTTCTAGCCCAGCCTTATCGGAGAGCCTTGAGGCGTTCTTTTCTGCCGTCATGACGAGAATCGTGTTCAGGCCAGAAGAAAGCTCGGACGGCGCCCGATTCCTCGTTGACCCGGGCTCACTCGGTAAGAAGCTGGAGTAAGAAGCGCGGTGCCCCGACCCGGCTCGTTCGTCCCGGACGCCTATTTCCTTAAACGGCCAAACGCTCATCTTTGGAAGTTACTGAGTCATCTTGGCCGTCGCTCCGCCCTCCTGTGTGCCGGAAGCGGCGCCTGGCGACATGCCCGCTCCGCGCTTTGACGTCGACGTCCCGCCGTCACTATTCGAACCCGCCGCCGCCGCGCCCGCGCCTGGGTTGGTCTTGCCCGCGTGGCCCATCCCCGCGCCTTGAGCGGGGGTTTCAGGCGTCTTGCTCCCGTTATTTTGAGCGAAAGCGCTGGGTGCCGCGGCGGCGAGAAGAACTGCTGTAATCAAAAGCGCTCGTTTCATCATTATCTCCAGAGTAATAGATACGAGTCCCAGCATTGCTCATGCCCTAGCTGTTGAAGCCTGGAATGAGGAGCGACCGCGCGAAATAACGTGCCGTCGTTCAGATGGCACGACGACTGCTGTAAGAAACTCTCACTCTTATCGACGGAGAACAAAATGGACACGGACAAGATCAAGGGCGCGGCTGAGGAAACAACCGGCAAGGTGCAGGACGCTGTTGGGGGTCTCGTCGGTGACGCATCGACACAGCTGTCTGGGAAGGCGCGCGAACTTAGCGGCAAGGCTCAAAAGCTTTACGCAGACGGCACAGAGGTGTTGCGAGACCAAACCGTCGCCAACCCGCTCGCTGCGCTTGGCGTTGCTGCACTGATCGGCTTTTTCGTCGGAGTTATCTGGTCATCGGGCGGCCAAGACAGGCGCGCTCACCCGCGTCGGTACCGGAACGACGGTCAGAATTACTAAAGCGAGATGCCGTTCTTCAATTTAACGCTCAAAAACGTGGAGAGCGGAACATGTCTGTCCGATCGAGAGTTGCGCAGTGGCGAAACATCAGTCGATTCTGCGCGCAGCGGTTCGCCGACTACGGAGAACTGTTTCGCATTGAACTTGCCGAAACGAAAGCCCGCTTGCTTCGCGAAGTTGTCGCCGCGGTCGCCTTGGCGGTCGGCGCCCTTTTCACGTTGTCTTTTCTGTGCATCGCCATTATTGCGTCCGCTGCCGGTACTCCGTACTTTCTCGCCGTCGTGTGGGCGGTGGCAGGCACGTGGCTCGCAATTACGGTGATTGCCTTCCTCGCCATGCGGGCGCGCAGCGTGACGCAACCATTCGCGGCGCTGCATCTCGAACTGAGCCGCGACATCAAAGCGATTAAAGAGGCAAGCAAATGACCCGCATGGATGATCATGACAACGCACAGGGTACGGTCATTGCCCGCTTGGCGACAAGTCGAGCGGAACTGATCGGTGCTAACCAAAAATTGCGACTAGAACGTCGCTCGCCGGTGCCGGTAACCGAAGACGTTGGACCATTGATCCTACGCACACCAAATGCGGCGCTAATAGCCGCGCTTATGGTCGGTGCCGTCATCATCGGCCCGCGTCGGTTGCTGAGCACCGCAATTCGAACCGCGCTAAGCGCGTGGATATCCCGAACAGTCGGCACCATCGCCGATTGGAAAGTAATCGAGTGGACGTGACAAGCTGCCATCCCCCGTCTGGAAGGCGCACAGAACCTTCAGCAACTTTGTTATGCCATCATCGTCCCGGAATAACCGAAAGACGGAGCGCCAGTTTTGCTCACAAACATTCAAATCCGCATGACGAGCTATCGACGCTGGGATGGACCGGCGGCGCATCGCTCACGCTCGACGCCCGCCGCGCTGTGAACCTCGGGCCATCGGCAGCTTATTCAGGCGCAGCGCGATGACCGGCGGGCGTCGGGCTCGCCGTCGAGAATCAATCAGGGCGAAGCGCCCCGGCCGAAGGAGCGCAAAGTGGGCACCCGCAAGTAGCGCGAACTGACCCTAATATGAGGATGCCTTTTTGGGAGGCTAAAACCATGATCAGTGCAGACCTTGGACAACAGCTCGAGGGGTACGTTACGAAGCTGGTCGAGACCGGACGCTACGGCTGAAAGAGCGAGGTACTCCGCGAAGGAGTGCGATTGGTTCAGGACCGTGAGATGCAGCTTGCCGCGCTAGACTGTGGTCGAGCGAGGTATAGCCGATTCAGATGCGGGTCGAGGAAAGCCCGGCCAAGACGTATTCGATCGCCTCGAAGCCAAGTATCAGGCGATGGTGAACAGCAAGGCATGATTGTTCGCATCCTGCCTGGCGCCGAGGCCGAGCTTGAGGCCATTGGCGACTACATGGCCCGCGATAATCCACGCCGGGCCCTGAGCTTCGTTCGCGAGCTGCATGACAAGCGCATGAGCCTTGCGGACATGCCCCGCGCCTACCCACCCGTGCCTCGCTACGAAGATCGCGGCGTGCGGCACCGTGTTCACGGCAGCTACCACATCTTCTATCGCGTCACCGGCCAGCCCGAGCGCATCGACGTAATCCACGTTCTGCATAGCGGGCGAGACATTGCCGCCATCCTTTTTCCGTAGCCCGACGGCTGCTTCAAGTCGTGTAAAGTCAGCTCCGGACCGGCAGTGCCCGGCATCTTGCAAAAGATAGACTCTATGGAAACGGGGCTCGAGATTTTTTCGTCCGCTCGCAGTCACTTAGCTTTTGGTGGCGACGGACAAGTGATTCTTAGCTCTTTCCTATTAAAGCCAGCTTCCTCGGACAGTGTTTCGTATCCCGATGGACATATTTCGTTGGCCCGGTGGTAACGAACGTCCCATCCGGTCGCCGCACCGCGGCCAATTAAGTACTCACTATTCCCGTTCGTTCGGCGATTCGGCTCCGCTGTTGAACGTCCGGAGATCATTGCGATGAGCGCGGTCGCGGTTTGTGATGCATTGACAATTCGCATATAAGTGCTCCTTCCCGAGCCATGGGGGCGCTAAAGGAAAAAGGAAGTTTCTCCCTCCTCTTACGCGCCGGCATTTCGGTTAACGGACGTAAGGTTCCACCAACTCGGCATCGCTCTATGATCTCATCGCGATCGGCTTTACGATCATCGATGTCCGTAACGAAAGCAATTCCAACGGTCGCACGATCGCTTACGTAGTGCGAAAGGACAAGAGCATCGAGCCTGTACTGAGCTTCACGGTGCTCGCCAAGCCGGCCGGGACGTCTTTGATCTGCGCGTCGAAGGGAACGAAGGGGTTCAGTGGTTTCACGTCGTGGCAGCGTCGCTGGAAGGCTCGATCGTCGCGTGGTTTGGCGACATTACTCCGCGCGTGCGCGCAGAACAGGCGCTATCAGAAGCCGACCGCCGTAAAGATGAATTCCTTGCCACGCTGGCACATGAACTGCGCAATCCGCTAGCACCGGTTAGACAAGTTGCGGAGATTCTCGATCAGCCTAGGCTGACAGAGGAACGCAGACACTGGTGCATTAACGTCCTGCGTCGACAATCTACCGCCATGGCACTTTTACTGGACGATCTGCTCGATGTCTCGCGCATCACGCGCGGCGCGCTCACGTTACGCTGCGCGGCTGTGGCCGTCCGCGACGTTGTTGAGTTGTTGACGACGCCATCGAGATTGCAAGGCCGATAATTGATGGCAAGGGTCACGAGTTGATTCTTGATCTTCCGGAGCGACCGGTGCATATCGAGGTCGATCGGCTCCGGCTGGCGCAGGTACTGGCCAACCTTTTGACAAACGCAGCGAAATACACGCCTCCGGGCGGGCGCATTGAACTGAGCGCAGCGGACGATGGACCGGAGATCATTCTTGCAGTCGCTGACAACGGGATCGGAATCGAACCGGACAAATTGTCCGCCATCTTTTTAATGTTCTCGCAGGTTAATCGAGACCACCACCGCGAAGGCGGCCTTGGTATCGGACTTGCGCTGTCGAAGTCGCTCATCGAACTGCACAGTGGTCGAATTACTGCGTCAAGTGCCGGCAAAGATAAAGGAAGCTGCTTCGCGATCCATCTCCCAGTGAACTGCAAGGTATTGGAACCTCCAATCTTGAAGCGCAATGTGCCCGCAGCCGCCGAAGCGACTTCGATGCACCGGATCCTGGTTGTTGACGACAACGTCGATGCAGGCGATGCGCTGTCGGCGCTGTCGCAACTTGAAGGGCATGAAGTGCGTACCGTCTACTCGGGCGAAGAAACACTTGAAATACTCAACCATTACAGCCCCGAGGTCATACTGCTCGATCTGGGCTTGCCTGGCATCAGTGGAATTGATGTCGCTCGGCAGATCCGCGAAACGCGCTCAACGAAGGACGTCACGCTCATCGCAATAACGGGATGGGGCCAGCCTCAGGATAGAGCGCGTACGGCTCAGGCCGGCTTCGACTTTCACTTCACAAAGCCTGTCGATGTCGAGATGCTTATCGAGGCGATAGCCAGCGCCTTTGCGGTTGCATAGGGCAGCGGGCGGGCAGCGGAAGTGCCCGATCACAACGACGGAACAACGAAAGCGATTTACAACCGCTCACATCACGAATGCAGTAAGTCGGTCGCTTCCAGCAATTGACGTACGGTTCGCTATCCGACGGCCGCCTCGCTTCGTGGTCAAAGAAAAGAATACTCGGCGAAATTAGTCGTCGTCTAGCCGAGTGAAGAATCCGGTAATTCAGGGTCGCCAGACTTCCCCGGCACTCCACAGTACGATGCGCCAAGCAATTTTGCATACTCCTCATGGAGTTGGCGCAGCAAGCCAAGGCACCGCATGGCCTCCGCACTATCGTGGACCCGGTTGTCCGAAAATAGGTCCTTCATTCGAAGTTCAAGTACGGTCATGCACTCGTCCACAGTGTTGAGGCGTGCGGCGCACCAGAAACGCCCCAACGCATCATGACGACCCCTTGCAGCATCCGCTAAAAATTGCGTTTCGCTCGTTGTATATTGCTTCTTCCGCAGTGTTTCTCTAAGCGACATTCGCCCCGCCTCCGTCCTCCAAAATCCAGCTTTTCTTGTGCTGTCCATCGACCGATTTATCGAAACCGGTCTCAAACACCCATCGCCACGCTGGTGCGCTGGCCGTCCGTTCGCCGCTCACGACTTCCGCGACGTATTCCCGCACCTGGCATTCGGTCGCGAAGAACTTCACCCCACCGACGACCACATTGAATAGCGGCATGACAGGGTCGACCATGAATAGCGTCATATTTACGGCGTTCGGTAAAGCAAACGAGGTTGTCCCGCCAAGCGCGCGAGGGAAAGGAATCTGCTTAGTCATGGTCGTGCTTTTGATTAGTTACATTGGAGGGTGCTGCCCGATCGGCAACGCACGAAACAAATCCGCGCGTGCATGACGGGTAGGGACGAGCACCTGAAGCGAAGCTTTCGCTCAAAACGTTTCCCATTCGCCGCTAGCGACCGACGTGGTTTCGACACGTGCAGCTACACGTGCCCCCCCAACGGCCGCAGGCGGTGCTCTGCGGAACCCATACGCCGCAGGTGTCGCGGGTCGGCTGGCAGGCGGCGTACTGGGGAAGGGCGGGGGCGCCTGTTCCCGCTTATTGCGCGGGCGACCAATCGCAGTCACATCCGCCTGTGCAGTCCGAAACACGGCTACGGCCCCACGCAACTTTTCGGCTTGTTCTTCCAGCGATCCGGCCGCCGCCGCTGCCTCCTCAACAAGTGCTGCGTTTTGCTGCGTGACCTCGTCCATTTGCGTGATCGCCCGATTGACCTGTTCGATACCACGGCTCTGCTCGTGGGAGGCCGCAGCGATCTCGCCCATGATGTCGGTTACACGCTTGATTGCTGTGCTCACCTTTTGCATCGTCTCGCCGGCGTGGCCCACTAATGCTGCTCCGGCCTGCACGCGGTCGCCTGACGTTTCGATCAGCTCTTTGATCTCTTTTGCCGCGCCCGACGAGCGTTGCGCGAGGCTGCGCACTTCGGTCGCAACAACCGCGAAACCACGGCCCTGTTCGCCTGCACGGGCAGCTTCAACCGCCGCATTCAACGCGAGAATGTTCGTCTGGAAAGCGATGCTTTCAATAATGCCGATGATCTCGCCGATCTTTCCCGAGCTTTGTTCTATCCCCGCCATTGTCTCGATCACCTGACCGACGATGAGGGTGCCTTCTGTCGCCACCGCGCTCGCGGTTTCGGCTAGACCGCTCGCCTGCTCGGCGTTCTCCGAGTTCTGTTTGACCGTCGAGGTCAGCTCTTCCATGCTCGCCGCCGTTTGCTGCAACGACGCCGCTTGTTCTTCCGTGCGCGAAGAAAGGTCGATGTTGCCGGCCGCGATCTCACGCGATCCGTGCGCGACCGTGTCGCTCGATAGACGCACCTGCGTGATGGTCGACGCGAGCGATTCACGCATCGACTCCACGGCCGTCATCATCGTGCCGATCTCGTTGCGTGAGTTGCTTTGGACCGGTGTGATCAGATCGCCGCGCGCGATCGCGGTGCAGTGCATCGCCGCTTGATCGAGCGACGCCAGGAGTTGTCCACGCACCCAAACCAGGATCGCGCCGATGGTCGCGAGGAACAGCGCGGCAAGTATCGCCAACGCCCAAAGGCTGGCGGTAAAGCGGCCTTGTGCCTGTTCGTTGAGGTTCCGAGCATATTGTTCGCGGAACGACAGCAAATCGTCGAGTGAAATCTCGAACTGGCGATCCAACGCCGGCACAGTCGTTGTCACGAGCTGCTGGAAGCGAGCCTTGTCGCCCGCCCGCGCCGCACTCACCAAAGGTTGAAGCGCATCGCGCATGTACGCTTTGTATTTTTCGGCGAACGCCTGAGCGAGTGCAACTTCATTGCCGGCCTTCGGCAAGCTCATATACGCGGTGAAAGCACTGTTCGAAAGCCCGAGAACCCTGTCAGCCGCCTGCATCGCCGCATCGGCCGGTGCGGCGCGATTCTCGTCGCGCTGTGCCATATATTCAGCGAGTCTGACTCGGACGGTGCGACTGTGATTGATCGAATCGACGATCGATAGCACCACGCGGATTTCGCGATTCACGTCGTCGAGGGAACGATTGCTTTGGCGCAGGACGTACGTGCTGGTAAGTGTTCCAAAGAGAAACAGCGCGGCCAGAAGGCAAAGCGCTAGAGATGACATACGGCGTATTAGCATTTTCTGTAATGAGGGGACGTAGCCTGACGGGCAGGCAAAATAGGACGCGTCTTAAAGCACGACAGATCGAAATCTGTCGCGGTGCGCCATGTTTATCGGCCATATCCGCATATTCTTGAACGAAGAGACGATGGCGGGGAGCGCCGCCCTGTTGCCTTTACTGTCTCTTTTGCAACCCTTGGACCACCCCGTTCAGCTCCTTGCTGGCCTCAAGCACTGCTCCGAAGCGTGCCCCTTCAGTTGCCGGTTGTGTTCGTTGATTACATCGAGCAGCGGCTGACAAAGCTCCGCCGGAAAGTTGTAGCTGTCTTTTTCACCCCGTTCCATCTCAGCGAAAGGTCCGCCTCGACTTTTCGTACATATGAAAGAGCCAGAAGACCGTGCCCTCTCTGAGTCAGGGACAGAGTGATAAAGACCATTTTGCGCCATGCATATCGCATCTGCGCGGCGCCCGCGCCGGTTGCGGATCGCTTCAAAAGCCAACCGGCAATGCAACACCATCGTTTCGGTTTCGGGGAAATGGTAAAGCAATGCCCCATTTATTCCGCTGACGCGATCGTTGGGCGTCACGCCATGCACTGCCGCAAGCTCTGCGCCCTTGTCGCCATGGACAAGTAGGACGTAACGCTCACCACCTTTTAAGAGCGCGAGTGCCGCATGCTTTTCCGTCCGCGCTTCGTTGCCTCGCGAACCGAGCGGGCCGGTCGTGCCGTACGCGCTTCCAACTCAGCCCCCTTCCTTCCTGAACCGCGCTCGTCCCCCACTACGGTTAGGAACTGGGCGAGCGACATTGGCCGCCCCGTGAGGTAACCCTGCACAACATCGCATCCGGCGTCCACGAGCCAGGCGAGTTGAGCAGGATGTTCGACGCCCTCGGCCACAATCTCCAGACCGAAGGTGCGCGCCATCGCAATGATCGCAGTAACGATTGGCTGTCCGTCCTCCGGCAGGCGTTCAACAAAGGCCCGATCGATCTTAAGCGAGTTGACTGGAAATGCGTGGAGATACGACAGGGACGAATAGCCCGTGCCGAAATCGTCGAGTGATAGCGCGACACCCGCTTGCCGCAAGCGGTTCATTACTTCCACGCCGATTTCGCGATTGGCGATCACGTCGCTTTCCGTCACCTCGAGTTCAAGGAGTGATGGCGACAGGCCGCTTAGTTGCAGCGCCGCCATTACGTCGTCGATAAATTCGGGATGGCGTAGCTGGCGAGCGGAGACATTGACGGCGATTCGAATTGCGAGATCCGGACGCGCGGCGCTCCAGGCTGCGGCGACGATGCAAGCTCGCCGCAAAACCCAACGACCGAGAAGGACGATGAGATCGCTCTGTTCCGCAATCGGAATAAACTCGCCCGGAGTCACAGTGCCCTCTTCCTCGTGGTTCCAGCGCACGAGCGTTTCCGCACCAATCAGTGCTCCGGTACAGCATTTGAATTGGGGCTGAAAGGCGAGATCCAGCCTGTTGCTGTGAATAGCCTTGCGAAGTTCTGCTTCTATATAAGCGCGGCGATGCGCCGCCTTCATCATCTCGGACGAGAAACCGACAACTATGTTTTTACCGCGGCCCTTCGCTTCGTAAAGCGCAATGTCCGCGCTGGTCACAAGTGTCGCTACATCGTCGCCCGCTTCGGGAAACAGTGCATATCCCACACTCGCCGTCACATTGACTTCACGACCGCCTATCGTCGCGGCCCCGCAAAGGGATCCAATGATCGCGCTCGCCATTTCTCCAGCCTCCCCCCGCCGCGGGCTACCAGCCAGGGTGACTGCAAATTCGTCTCCACCCATCCGGCTCACTAGCGCGGATTCCCCGGCTACAGCGCTTAAGACCCGCGCGACATGTTTTAGCAACTCGTCTCCTGCTCCATGTCCAAGGGTGTCGTTTACCGTCTTGAAATCATCGAGATCGATGAGCAATAGCCCGAGATACCGGCGCGGTTCGCTTGCAAGCCTCAGCCGCCCCTCAAGCGACTCATAAAATGATCTCCGATTGGGTAAGCCCGTAAGCGGATCCGTGCGGGCGAAATATTCCAGCTCTCTTTCGGCTTCGCTTACACGGCGTCCCATGCGGTTCATGACAAGCGCGGAGATCCACAACGCTCCAAAACATGCCGCGCCAAGAAAGCATGCATATTGCAGCAACTGGCGGCTGACGAAGTCGGTCGTGGCGACAAGCACGATGTCGCCGAGCTTCCGGCCATCATGTTCGATCGGCACTCGCACGAAGACGTCGGCGAGCGAGAGCGTTGCGCGGCGGGCCGATGCGGAAAGCGTACCCTCTTCCTCTTCTTCGCGACTGATACCGTTGAGGGCGTAACGCGAGAACAGTTCTCCATCGTTGCGATAGACACTCAGGCTTTCGACATATGGCACGCGTCGAAGCGAACGCAGGACGTCTCTTGCCGCTGGCTCGTCGTCGAACATGAGCGACGCGCTCACATTCTCCGCAACCATAGAGGCCTGAAGTAAAGCGTCATCAGAAAGCGTACGTCGAAATGCTACGGCCTGGTACAGCAATAACACAACGCTTGCGACAAACAAGGCGATGGCAACGCTCACCAGGTTTGCACGTACGGTTAAGCGCGTCGGGCTTCGATTAAGTGGTTTTTTCGGGACCATCACCGTGTTCTCCTCGCGAGGCGTAGCAGTTTGGAGCTCAGCACGAGTTTGCGACGCACGGCTTCGCCATTATTGATGTCGAAGCGCAAATGATCGTCATCCTGGATCAGCTTGATTACCGCTTCGCCGGGCAAGTTGGGGCCGTCTTCGGAGATGATAAGCACGGCCTCGTCCGATGCGAACGCTGTACGCAGGTCGCCACTCGCCTCATCGCCCTTTCCGAAGAAGATTACGTCGCAATCTGCGGGGCGGCTGTCGCTAAAGCTCACAAAATTCCAAATCCGGGCGCCGACAGCTCTCCCCTTTAACGCGGCGAGCGCTTGGCGAAGCGGACTCCGTGCGCTCGCACAAACGCGTAGATCTCCCTTGCGCATACGCTCGGCCGGCCACTGAGTAAATTGCGTAAAATTGAAGATGTACGCAGTCTCAAGCGCGACCACATTTTCTTGCGCATATGTGCGCCAAGCCGTAACCGAAAATGCCGCGCAGAGAGCCAAGACGAAACATTGCCTTATCATCGTCAGAACCCGTACACCGCTTTTGCAACAAAGGTACGGCTTTGTTGCGCGATCACACTCTGCAAGAATCCGGGTCCGGTCGGATCCGAGTATCGACGATCGGTTACGTTGTAAACAGAGAACGACACGTCCGTGTGCGCCAAAAGCTTTGCGGTATGCATCGTCAAGTTGACAACGCAGTATCCGCTCGCAGTGCCGCCTTGTGCCAAGCGCGATGAAAGACATTGGAATTCGCCACCCGCCCGGGCGTTCGCCGCGAGAAGCGGCGCACTCACGTTAAGCTTGCCCATGTGACGTGGCGAATTTAGCAAGCGATCGCCGGAGCTCGAATCCCTCGAGATTTGGAATGAATAACTCGCGCGCAGGCGTAATCCTCCCGCGAACTGCTGCTCCCACGCAAGCTCCGCACCGCGCGCCTGTGCGCGATCGATGTTGCGAAACACATAGAGACCCGTTGCCGGGTCAACGGCCTCGGAAATTAGGTCGCGTAGCGCGTAACGAAACAGCGACGTCGTCACCCGGCCGCTTCCTCCAATTGCACGTTCGTAGACGATCTCCTGCGTGTCGATATGCTCGGAAGTCAGGGACGGATTTCCGAGTTGGCCGCCTTCACCGGGAACCGCATAATACATTTCATAAGCGTTTGGTGCGCGGTACGCGGTGCCATAGAGCACTTTGAGCGTGTCGGTCACGCTAGGACGCCAGATTAACCCGATTCGCGGACTGAAACTCCCGCCAATGGTTGATTCCGTGTCATAGCGGCCACCGAGATCCAGAGTGAGCGATTCGATGAGTTTGATCTCATCGTCGACGTAGAAACCTAGGTGGCTACCAGTGCGATGATCATTGAGAAGTAAATCATACGGCGCAACGTTGTAATTCCACTGATCGCGGGCTACGTCGCGTTTGAAGTCAACGCCGATCACAATGCGATTGCGCGGCAGTGTACGCACGGTGGCGTGCATGTCGCCTCCGTACCATGCAGCGTGGTCGCCGTCGACGTTTGCGATACCCGGCGCTGGCGCTACGATCTCGCGGCTCGCGTAATCATAGCGGCCCCAGTACAGCTCGTAGTCGAGTGTGATAGCGTCGCGCAACGCTTGCGTGTAGGTCGCATCAACGAATGAATGCGTATCGGTCAACCTATACGGTGTGTTGAACACCGCGTCGTACGGCGCGCCGGGCACGCCTTTGGTACGGTTTCCATAGCCCGCACTGATGCGCAAGTCGTCAAAGGAGAGCTTTGCAAAAAACTTTTCCGCACGCTCACCATCGAGTTGTTGCGCAACGCCGTTGTTCTGCTCCGGCGTGTCAAACTCGGAAAAGTACAGATCTTGGCCATTGCGCTCGTACGCGGACGCCGAGAGCACCAGGTCAGCCCCGCGCGCGCCATGCCATCCGTATGTAGCGCGTGCCTGCTTTTCTCCAAAGCTGCCGATCGTGCCGGCGATCTGCGCCCCGTCGAAATCGCTGCCTTTCTTGGTAACGACGTTGACGACGCCAAAGAGCGCGTTTGATCCATACACAGCGGAACCGGGCCCGGATACGTATTCGATGCGCTGAACAAGATCTAAGTCGAGGGGAAAATCGACGCCCACTGGTGCCTGGTCATAGACCGCGTCGTTCACACGCATACCGTCAATCAGCAGGAGGAAGCGACCGTTGTAGTCGCCAGGACGCTCGAAACCGCGGGCGCCCAAATAGGAATACATCCGATCGGAAGTTTTATACAACCCTGGCACCGTGGCTAGAGCATCGGCAAGCGTTCGCCAGCCGTAGTCGCGAATGTCCTCCGCAGTCAGGACCATGACGGCAGCGGGCGCGCTTGACAACGACTGCGGAATCCGCGTGACGCCGCTTACTGTCATGTCCATGAGAGTCTCGAGCGGGAGGGAAGCCAGATCCTTGGATCCGGATTCAACCACAGACACGAATGAGCTCGATCCCGGGGCGTCAGCGGCAAAAGCCGGCAACGCGTGCGCGCCCAGAGCGCTCAATGCGAGCGCTGCGACTTGTAAAGGCCAAAACGCAAAGCGTCTGCTGGACCTGTCCCCAAAAGTAAACATCACAACGGCTTATGTAGGCATTCATGCGATGCCTATTTATCGGCAAAGTACCGACACACTTGAGCCGAAGCCGCCCCGCTGCTCAGCGACCGGGAATCGGCAACGGAAAGCCCCAGGCCTGTTCTGCGCTTGCGTCGGCTCGAAGCTTCGTACCGCTCCCCGATCTTGCGAAGTGTCCGGCCGTCCAATCGCCGAGAGCAGGGAGTGTCGCTACGCTCCAGCGCCAAACCGTCGGGCCGAATAGTGTTCCGCTGCCGAAAGGCGGTAACTTGCAAGCTAAAGAGGGCCGCGTGTAGGACGGGCCCTGAAAACCACCCTTACCGGGTTGGAGGTGTTTGCGCGCCATCCGAGCATGCATTTGACCTATAGGTCCGGCCGCTCCGATCCGAAAATGTGCATGCGCAAAAAAATCCCCGACCGGGCCGATACCCGGCGGGGAAATTCGCTTTTGCAGTGCGTATTCCCCAAGAACACGCAACCTCAATATAGATTACGAAACCGCAATGTCAAGCTATTGTCTATGTCAATCCCCGTTGACCGGTTCCGTCCGTCGGATACTATTTTGCACCGGCCGTGGCGAATCACGACTCGGTTAGTCGGAAGAAATCGGTCTGCCACTTTCATGGCGGAGTTACAGCGCCCGTCTTTTAATCAAGTATTCCAATTAAATGCCGTTATTACGCCGAACCGCCTTAACTCTGCGGACGTCCACGTGGCATTGGCTTACCACTCGCGACAAGGGGGATCGTTCGAATTCGCCGCCCGGATATGGAACAAGATACAACCGAAACAGTCACGTCATCCACCGACTTCGACGGCTTTTTGACCGTCTGGAAAGCGCGGGATCAAATCAAACTCGAGTTGACGCAGCTATTCAGTCGCGTACCAGGCCACGTCGCCGAACTTCAGGAGGCGTTTGAACTCGGCTGCCAAATAGCTGGGTGGCAAGGCCAGCCGCCCCGTCCGCAGGCCAATGAGGTAGACGCCGCCTTCAACGAAGAAAGGGATTATGAAAAGGCACTCGAGGAAGCAAGCGCGAACTTCATCGCGCGAGCTGGAGACCACCTCGGAGCAAAACGAAGCGCTTAACCTCGCGCTCTCGCAAGGTGAGCTGCCGCTCTAACACCTCGCGCGCGGGCGACGATGAGTAGACGGCCGCCAGCCTTGACACACGCTTTTCCCAGCACTGCGCTATGTTTTCCCGTTTCAACGATTACTTGATCGCCCACCGGTTGACCGTGGCCACCTTTGGTGCAGACCACGTCGAGGGTTTCTTCGCAACGTCGGGACGAGACTGGGCGACTGGAACGACGACCCGTCTGCGCTACCTCAAGTTGATCGATCGACTCACGCGACATTTGATCGCGCTAAATCTGCGGAAGGACAATCCCGCCGAGCAGATGCTGGTGCGAGAAAGCTGGCCGGAGGATGAACCGATACCGGTGTATCTGTCCGAGGCCGACGACTTGCGTCTGCAGGACTCGTTGCGCGCGACCAAGTACGAGTCGTTCAAGGCGTTGCGAAACGCCGCGATCGTCGCCCTCTTTCTGGCGTCAGGCATTACGGCGGCCGAACTCCGGACCGCGCAGGTCGATGACCTCGATGTCGGCGACGACCGCCCGACCATACACGTGCAAAAGCATGGGCCACGCATTGCGCGCAGGGTTCCGATCGACGACTTCGCAGGAGCAACACTGCGCGCGTTTCACAGCGCCCGGCAAGAAATGCAATGTCCGACCAGCTGGCTTTTTGTAGCGACCGCTGGCGGGAAACCGATGAAGCCTGACACGCTGGGAATCTGCGTCCGAGCGGCGCTTCACAGCGCCGATATCTCGGCCGCCGACGAAAGTCCACGATTGCTGCGTAACACCTATGCTCGCCGGCACCTCAATACGGGAAAGACCAACGAACAAGTTAGCAACCTGCTTGGCTTGTCGAGTCACCGTACAGCCACTCGCTTGCGGCAGACGATCGACGTCAGTTCAACATGAGACGATCACGTCCGCGTTCGGCCGAGGCCGCGTCAAAACTCAAAATCGCTAGATTTCAGGGGTCGCTTTAGCCCTCCCGAGCAGCCGGAGACCGATATAGAGCGTTCTGACAAGCCGGATTTTGCGCTGAGCCGAAACGGCGTGGGTTTTGACACGCTCTGCGCCAACTTAGACCATCCAACCGCCCGGCGTGACGGACATTCAGCTGTCTGCTCCAACCGGAAAGCGACCTTGGACGTCATGCCGACGCAGAACGGCGATTGTGCGGGTCGACCTCTGCACGCCGTATCGGGGCGTGACGGCAGTCGGCAGGCATGCGCCAACTCGTCCCGACTAATGAGCACGTCGATTTGACGTTCGACACCGGCGGTCGCGCCGGGCGCACGTCGCCCCTGACCTCGTCTGCGAGACGCGAGGCAAGATAATGGCGCCGTGCTTTAGGCAGAGCCAGTCCAAAGCGGTCCAGCTTCGAAACCGCTTCAAGCACGCCGCGCCCGCTAACCGGATCCGCTACTTGGCAGTCGCGGCGTTATCGCGCGTACTGCTCGAGCGCATCAGCGAGGGCATCGAAGGTAACGCGGCAGCGCGGGCTCGCGCGCAGATCTTCGTGCATCGTCACCCAGGTTTCGAGTTGGAGCGCGAACGCCTTCGACAGCACGCGTACAAGGCCATCGCGGCGCGCAATGGCGACGTGACATCCGCCGATGCCCGCGCCCGCGCGGACCAGCGCCAGTTGCGCGAGATCGCTATCGGCGCGCATTGAAAACGTCGCGTGACGAAAACCCGGCAACGTGCGGCTCACATCGCGAATGAACGCGTTGGGCTGGTCGTAGCCGATGACCGCGTGTTCGGCGAGCGCCGCCATGCTCCGCGGCGTGCCGTGACGATCGAGATAGTCGGGCCGTGCATGAAGCCCGACGTCGATCACGCCGACGCGCCGCGCGACGAGTTGCGTCTGGCGCGGACGCACCATGCGCACGGCGATATCCACTTCGCGCCTCAGCAGGTCCTGCACGCGGTTCGACAGTACGAGTTCGACAATTAATCGTGGATGCCGCTCGCGCAGCGCCGCTATGACCGGCGGGAGCACCTCGACGCCGACCACTTCGCTCGCGGATACGCGCACGACACCCTGCACGCCCGCGCCATCGCCGCCCGCGTGGCCGCTCGCGGCGCGCTTGAGCGATGCCGCCGTGCTCTGCATTGCTTCGGCGTGCGACTGCAACGCAAGCGCGACGTCGGTTGGCTGAAGCCCGTTCTGCGAGCGCGTGAAGAGACCCACCGCAAGCGCCCGTTCGAGCGCTTCGACGTGACGCCCCACCGTCGGCTGCGTGATGCCAAGCGCGCGCGCCGCACCCGACAGCGACCCTTCGCGCAGCACCGCGAGAAATGTCCGGTAAAGCTCCCAGCCAATGTCGTTTTCCATACGTTTTTGTATCCCCGATCAGCGATGTTCGCCAATTTTAATGTGCTCGAGAAGCGCGGAGAATGGCTCCATCGACAACTTACGGGGCGTGACATGGCGCAAGGCGAAACGGTTCTGGTACTCGGGGCGACGGGCGGCATCGGCGGGGAAGTCGCGCGGCAACTGCGCGATGCCGGCTGGGGCGTGCGCGGGCTGCGGCGTGGCGCGGGGGCATCGAAAGGCGACGGCATCGAATGGATTCAGGGCGATGCCATGAACGCGGCCGACGTGATGCGCGCGGCGCGGGGTGCGTCCGTGGCCGTGCACGCGGTAAATCCGCCTGGCTACAAGCGCTGGGCGGAACTCGTGCTGCCGATGATCGACAACACCATCGCGGCGGCGAAGGCGCAGGGCGCGACCATCGTGTTGCCGGGTACGGTCTACAACTTCGGGCCGGACGCGTTTCCGTTCATCGACGAAGACGCACCGCAGCATCCCGTCACGAGAAAAGGCGCGATTCGCGTGGAAATGGAAGCGCGCCTGCAACACGCGAGCATGGAAGGCACGCGCGTGCTGATTGTGCGCGCGGGCGATTTTTTCGGGCCAAAAGCGGGCAATAACTGGCTCGCGCAAGGACTCGTGAAGCCCGGAAAGCCGGTCACGAAGACCAGCAATCCGGGGGCGCGCGGCATCGGGCATCAGTGGGCGTATCTGCCCGATGTGGCGCGCACTATGGTCGAACTGCTTGCGCACCGCCATTCGTTCGATGCTTTCGCACGCTTCCACATGGGCGGCCATTGGGACGAAGACGGCACGCGCTTCGTCGATGCGATTCGTCGCGTGGTGGCGCACCGCACCGGGCACGAGCCATCCGTTGGCGGCTTTCCGTGGTGGCTGCTCGCGCTCGCCGCGCCGTTCAATGTAACGTTCAGGGAGCTTCAGGAAATGCGCTATCTATGGGCGACGCCGGTGCATCTAAATAACGCGCGGCTTGTGCAGACGCTCGGGCACGAGCCGCATACGCCGCTGGACGTGGCCATCGAAAAGACGCTCATCGGCCTCGGATGTCTCACGACTGACCTTCACGCTTCGAAATCGAGCTGCACTTCGTAGAGCGTGTGGCCGTTCGGTTCCGAGCCAGTCACTCCCTGCACCAAAGCCCTTAACATTGGCAGCGTCGGCGGGAAATGGAATTTGCCTTCCATGGGTTTAAGCTCTTCGCCGCCTCCCGAGTGCCCAGAGGTAGGTGGACGACGCGCTTGAGATGGCTGAGCAAACTGAAGTCTGACTGACCCACGGGCGGCGAGCGGAGTTTGCCGGCTAAGAAGCGTCACTCGTACCTCCGGTCGCTCGGATGTTGAAAATGTCGGCAGCAGACCAAGGTGCCCATTAGTAATAGATCGAACGACCGTTGTACATGGCGGATTCAACCGGTCGATGCAACGATTTGGTTAAATCGCTCGGCTGGGGTATCGAGGTTAAGTGTTTTTCTAGGACGTTCGTTGAGCCGCCTGGCTACAGCGTCGAGCTTGGTTTGTGAGTAGGCAGATAGATCGGTACCCCTAGGGAAGTACTGCCCTAGAAGCCCATTCGTGTTTTCGTTCGAACCGCGTTGCCAGGGATGCTGTGGGTCGCAGTGTGGTGGTCAAGTTATTTCGGACAGGCAAATAGGTTTTTTCACTGTCGTTTTCGCCTCGTAGGCAGCGGGCGACAGATAGCCCAAAGTCGAATGCAAGCGTACTGCATTGTAGAAACCGACGATGTACTGGGTGATGTCGCGCCGAGCCTCATCGTGGTTGGCGTATTGACGCTGCCACACGCGCTCCATTTTCAGGTTCAGGAAGAACCTCTCCATCACTGAATTGTCCCAACAATTACCTTTGCGGCTCATGCTGCAAACCACGTGATGCTGCTTCAACAAGGCCTGATACTCGTCACTCGCATACTGGCTGCCCCGGTCCGAATGCAGAACCAGTCCCGGCGCTGGCCGACGCTGCTGCAGCGCCATGGTCAGTGCCGACATGACCAGCCCGGCCGGCATGGTCGGCGCCATCGACCAGCCGACCACCTTGCGGGAGTTCAGCTCCAACACGACTGCGAGATACAACCAGCCCTGTGCCGTGCGGATATACGTGATGTCTGAAACCCACGCGCGATTGGGCTCGGCCACGTCAAACTGACGGTCGAGCACGTTCGCGGCCACAGGTAGCGTATGCCTGCTGTCGGTCGTCGAGACGAACTTGCGCTTCCAGCTCGTGCGCAGGCCCGCTTCGCGCATCAGCGTACGTACCCGATAACGACCAATATGTAGCCCTTGCTCCCGTAGCGCATGCATCACACGCCGGCTGCCATAGCTCGCGCCGCTGGCCGCCAACGCTGCCTTGACGTGGGTCTGTTCCTGCAGACTCTTTGTGCTCGGCTTTGCGCCCCGGTGTGCGTAGTAGCCAGAGCGGCTCACCTGCAAAACGCGGCACGCGTCACTGACCGATACGGCCTCCTGTTGCAAATGAGTTACCACGCGGTAAATCACTTCAGTTCCCGGGCAAAGAAGGCCGACGCTTTTTTTAGCAGCGCGCTGCCCTCTCGCAATTGCCGGTTCTCAGCTTCAAGTTGCCGGATGCGCTGCTGTTCCGCTGTCAGCGGCTTGCCCTCGCCGGGGCCACCAGCACGTTCCGCATCGTACTGGGCCACCCAGCGCCGCACGGCTGTCTCAACAAGGTCCATCGACCGGCAAACCTCGCTGACCGATAACCCCTGGTCTCGTACCATCCGTACCACTTCCAGCTTGAAGCTGGCGTCAAATTGTCGGCGCCCTCTTGTCATCTATTGTTTTTCCTCGTCGATTCAGGATTGTCCTCCTATCGACCTGTCCGAGGAAATTAGACCACTACACAGAAATAGACCTCGATGTCGGTAGCAACAGTAAAGCGGTTGTGATCGGCCATTTCCGAACCCCTGTCCCACGTCAGCGACTTATATAGTTCCCGAGGTAACTTGCTGGCGTGTCGTATCAGCGCGTCAACCACAGCCTCAGAATCCTTGCTGGCGACTTTGACCAGCATCACGAATCGACTTTGACGTTCGACGAGAATTGCGATCTGACTCGTAGCGTTGCCATACATCAAGTCACCTTCCCAGTGCCCGGGTATGGCGCGATCTTCCGCCGTAGCAGGACGTTCACTGATCGACACGGCGTCGCGAATGTTCGTGCGCCCCTCAGTTTTCATTGTGTGGTGACGGGACCGGCGCATGATTCGAGAGTGTCGCAGGTGCTCGAGCAATTCCTTTTTCAACGCACCACTGGCTTGTATATAGAGGCTCCGATAGATTGTCTCGTGCGACACCAGATATTCCTTGTTGACCGCATAAGCATGTTTTAGCCAACCAGCAATCTGCTCAGGGGACCACTGCAGCTTAAGCTTTGCAGCCACGACTCGCGCCAGCGTCTGGTTTCGCACCAGCTTGCATACCTTCGGCCGACGTGCCCGCTCCCAGGCGATCGCATCGGCTTGGCTCGCTCGATAGCCTTGACTGCCTCCGTTGCGCTGCAACTCGCGACTTATCGTGGAAGCAGCGCGTCCCAGCCTGGCTGCGATCGACCGAATCGATAAACCGGACACCACGGAGCGGGAGATCTCCTCGCGCTCCGCAAGCGTCAATGCCCGTGGCGCGCGGCGTCTTGGCAGCGGCTGGATGCCGCCAGTCTCCGATAGTATTCCCTGAATCGAAGAATGGCCTCGATCGAACAGTTTGGCAATCTGATGAATCGTATCGCCCTTGCGCCATCGATCCCACATCAGCGCTTTCTGGGTCTCAGAGTAATAGATTCTCGGTCGCTGCTTCATTTGCAACACCTCGGCTGCTCACGCTGATTCTAGGTGTTGCATCGACCGGTTGAATCCGCCATTGGAAGCGGCCACTTATTCCGTTCACTTTCGCTGTCCGATGTGGGTCGCGTACCGAACTCGCCCCGCGGTCGCGGCGCATGCCCCGCATTCGAACTGCGAACTTCGGCAACCGGCCAGGAAGCGTCACTCGTTTATCCCCTCGCTCGGACGTTCGGATGGCTTTGCTCTAACAGCCGTCACTGGTGAATCGGCTTTGAACCACCGAGCTCCTTGGCCTTACGGCCACCGGAAACAGCGAGCTTCCGATGGCTTACGTGTCTTCGGTGGTCACCTGCTCCTCGCGCGCGTATTGAGAAGGTGGCCGCCCAACGTGCCGCGTGAAGGCGACGCTGAAGGTGCTGGCGGAGCTGTAGCCAACACGCTGTGCAACCTCGGTGACGCCGCCTTCATTACGGCGTAGCAGGTCCTTCGCGAGCGCCATGCGCCAGGTGAGCAAGTACGCCATGGGCGCCACCCCGACCGCGCGGTTGAAGCGTTCAAAGAAGGTTGAGCGCGACAGTGCCGCCTCCTTCGCGAGTTCGGCAACCGTCCACGCGCGCGTAGGGTGTTCGTGCATCACGCGAATCGCGGCCGAGAGGCGGGCATCGGACAACCCGCGAACCAGTCCCGGCGACGCAGTCGTTTCCGCCGTGGACCGCAGCGCCTCAATGAGCAGCACTTCCAGCAGTCGTGAAAGCACGACTTCGCGCGCAGGCCGCAGCGCGCGTGATTCGTCTCGTACGAGTTGCACGAGAGTGGCCAGCCGTTCTACGCCGCGGACGTGCACGATTTGCGGTAGCAAAGAGACCAGCAGCGAAGCATCGGGTGAACCGAAGCTGCAATGGCCGACCATCATTCGCAAATCGGCGGGGCCATCCGGCTCCCCGATTCGGAATTCATTGTTGCCAAGCGCGATTGGCGCGAGCGTTTCGACACCCGACGGTGGCGGCACGAGGCTGGACATCGCCACGCCGTAGGCCGCCGGAATCAGCACAAAATCTCCCGAGACGAGCTCGATGGGCTCGCGTCCGTCGATCGCCATGCGGCACGTGCCATCGAGGATTACGCAGTAGAGCGGCTGACCGCTATCGGAGCGGCGAATGCGCCATGGGCCCGCGCCCAGAACCAGTTTGGAAAACCGCGCGCCCGGCTGCAGCAGCGTCACGACTTCAGCCAACGGATCAGTCATCGCCGGACTCCTGCAAATGAAATTCGGATTTTCGATTGTAGTGAGTACGGCCGTGGCGGTCTATCGTACGTGCAGACGCAAACCACCTCACACAGGAGTTTTCATGAAAAGCGTATTGATCACCGGCTGCTCGTCCGGATTCGGCCTCGAGATCGCCCGCTATTTTTTGGCCCACGACTGGCAGGTCGTCGCGACGATGCGCACGCCCCGCACCGATTTGCTGCCGCATTCAGAGCGCTTACGCGTGCTGGCGCTCGACGTCACAGATTCAGAAAGTATCAGCAAAGCGGTTCAGGCGGCCGGCCCGATCGACGTGCTCGTCAACAACGCTGGCTTCGGCGCGGCTTCGCCGGCGGAACTAGTCGCACTGGAGACGGTACGCGACATCTTCGAGACCAACACCTTTGGCACGATCGCGGTAACGCAGGCCGTGCTGCCCCAGTTCCGGCAGCGCAAAGCCGGCGTCGTCGTGAATGTCACGTCGAGCGTCACGCTGAAGGCGCTACCTCTAATTGCCGCGTACAGCGCGAGCAAGGCAGCGGTGAACGCATTTACCGCCTCAATGGCGGTGGAACTGGAGCAGTTTGGCGTGCAGGTGCGCCTGGTGTTGCCGGGCCGCGCGCCCGATACCCGGTTCGGCGAGAACGCCCGCGCCCGGATGCATGGTCTCGACCATGAGGCCTACGCTGATCTCGCCAGCAAAGTTATCGCAGGACTGCAGGATACCTCCTTGCCGATCACCCGCGCGCAGGATGTCGCCGAGGCCGTGTGGCGCGCAGCGACAGACCCGTCATCGCCCATGCGCGTGCCGGCCGGCGCAGATGCCGAAGCGTTGGCGGCCGAGGTTCGCTGACCAGGCGGCACGGATTGAAGATGCCTTGTACGCGCGCGAGCGCACTACATTAGAAGATTGCTATGCACGACAAACCCGTTGCTGTCGTAACCGGGGCGAATCAAGGAATCGGTCTTCAGGTTGCGAAGGGTCTCGCGGCACGCGGCTTGACTGTGCTCGTCGGGTGTCGCAGCTTCGGACGCGGCGAGGCTGCGGCCACGGAAGTCGGGCTGGGTGCCGTCGCGCTCCAACTCGCAGTGACGGATCAAACTTCGGTCACATCTGCGGCAGAGCGCATTCGAAACGGAATCGGCCGCCTTGACGTGCTTTTCCAGAACGCGGCCATTTCGAATACGACGAAGCAGGCCGGTCAGTCCGCTGAGGGATATGCGAAGACGACGCGCCCCAGCAACGTGGACCTCGATGAAAGCGCGCGGTGTGGAACATCAATGTGTTTGGCGTGCTGGCTGTGTACAGGCGATGCCGCCACTCTTGCGCAAGACGCCGGGCTCCGCATCGCTAACGTGTGGAGTGGGCGTTGGGTCGCTTACGACGAACTCGAACTCGAACTCGGCCTTCCCCTACCGCGCGATCTTCGCCCCATCTACCCGGCGTCCAAGACGGCTCTCAACGCTTTGACGGTCGCCATGGTCGTCGAACTTGAGCCGGAAGGTATCAAGGTCAATGCCGTCTCCCCGGCTTTACCAGGACGAACTTCAACGGATATGCGGGCACCGAAACGGTGGAGGAAGGCGCTTGCGAGGCGGCGCGCGTTGCACTGCTGGGTCCGGACGGCCTCACAGGGACGTTCACTCGCTGGAGGGGAAACGATCCCATGGAAATTAAGTCTGACGCGCGTTCGGAAGGAGCGATGGATTGGGTCGGAGCGCCATGAAACCGGGCTGTTTGCATGAGACTCGGTCTCAGCGTTAAATTCCGCTGTTGTTGAACTGACCGCGGCAGAGCGTTCGCTCGGCATATCCGACGAGCGGACGGCAGGTGCACTTCCGAAGGAGCCGCTCAAGTCGCGCGAATTGGACGGCGGCTCAGGGTCGCCTACGGTCCGACGCGAGTCGAACGCTGGCGAGAGCCGCTTGCGATCGGCATCGGACCGTGATCGGCACGGAGCTGTCGCTGTCCGAGCCGTTTGCAAAAACACGCGGCCAACACCGCGACTCATGGCGATGCTGAAGCGTCTGAGAACCTAAGTGCGACTAACTGGCCAGGTGTTTGCGACGAGATCCACGAACGCGCGCAGACGACGTAGCCGCCGGAGATCGCGGTGATAGCCCATCCACATCTCGCGATGCGGTGGATCTTCATTCAGTTCGAGCCTGCGAATGGTCCCGACCTGATCTCCGACAGGTCGCGGCAGTACAGCAATTCCCAAACCGATGCCACACATCTGGGCTTGCACATTACGGTTGTTCGACTGCAATACGACACCAGCGTTTGGAAACGATTTTTTAGCCATTCGATATCAGGAAAGCTACCCGTGGACGTATCCATCGCGATTAAGCGGTTCCCCGTGCCGTCACCTTCCGTCGGATCGGCGCTCGCGCGATCCACGTAGACGCCATATCGCATCTGGGTCAACCGTCTCTGCACGATGTCGGGCCCGTCGAATGGAACTATACGAAAAGCAACGTACTCTTCGCGCTGAGCGAGGTTGAACAGGCGCGTTCCCGTAAGGACCTCGATCTCAACATGCGGATACTCGCGCGAGTATTCCACGATCATTGGTGGCAGGACATAGGTGCCAAACCAGTCGGCCGATGACACCCGGAGCTTTCCTTCCAGCTGTTGTTGTTCACCGGCCAGCCGCCGCTCCATGGTTAGCGCGCTGTCTTCCATCTGCTCGGCGAGAGGCAGGATGGCGGTGCCTTCCTCCGTCAGCACAAAACCCTCGGCTGTTCGCTGAAACAGCACTTGCCCGGTGGCATCTTCCAGCGCGCGGAGCCGTCGTCCAATAGTCGGATGGCTAAGATGCAGCAGTCGCGCAGCCGCGCCCAATGTTCCAGTGCGCGCTATTGCAAGGAAGATCCGCACATCGCTCCACTCCATATTCACCACCCACAAAAATGAACGGACAGTGTTCATTATATTGAATTGCCGAACAATAGTGAATGCGCGAAACTTCGCTCCGTCCATGTCGAAACGACCTCGCGGCTAGCCTGATCGGGGATCCAGCTGCCGGGCCGGGACAGCTCGGGAGACATTTGCAAAGGGGAATTCTCATGTCACACCTGCATTGCCGACTGTGTACGTCACCTACGAGGGTGCGCCAGGCGACCGTTTCAATCGGAGCTACTACATCGAGCGTCACTTGCCGCTGGTGATGCAGGCATGGCAGCGCTACGGCCTTGAGAGCAACGCGGCTTTCTTCCCGCCGTTGAGCATGCCGGCACCCTTGTGATTTGTGAATGCCGTTTTCGGACCATCGCGGCGATCGAAACGGCCTTCCGATCTCCGGAAGCCCAGGAGGTCATGGCCGACGTTCCGGGTTTCACGGACCTTGCGCCCGCACGCTGGCGCCTCACGCCGCTCTGAGCGGCGTCAATTCCATATCGGCGCTTCGCGCCTCTCACTCGCAAAAATGGAGAAAGATCTTGGCCTTCTGGAAAAATGCTGCCCCCCGCACCGAGCGTCTCAACACCTCGCCCAGGCGGTCGCTGCGCGAGGCGACTGCCCAGTGGCGGGGGCTCGCAACCCGGAGGCCCTGCGAGCGCTGGGCTAAGGCGAAGCACTAGATCAGCGACTACGAACAGGCAGCTGGCCAGCGACGCGTCGATCGCGATAGCAATGATGGCAAACAGGCCGAAGAACCGCCCTTCCACCTGTGCTTGGGACCATTTGCCTGCGGCATCGCCGTTTGCAAACTGGTCGCGTTCCGCGAGGACGTTAACGCATGGTGTCAGGCCTTCATCGGCACCGACTTTGATTGAAACCCGGCAGGCACCGGTTGGACGGCGCCATGCCTATTGGCAGGGCACTCTTATGCAAATTGGAATCATTGGTTTAGGGGCGATGGGCCGGGAAATCGCCCGCAACCTGGTTGCTGGCGGTCATACCGTCACAGCCTGGAATCGTTCAGGCGGCCATGTCGATGGTGTGCGCATGGTGGATACGCCTGTGCAAGCGTTGCAGGCCGACATGGCCTTGACGATGCTGTCCGACGACTCGGCGATTCGCGAGATCCTGGTTGACGCGAAGTTGCTGTCTCAGGTGCGGTCGGGCCTGGTGCATGTCGTGGCATCGACAATCTCCGTGGCGTTCGCACAGGAACTAGTGGCGATCCATCGCGAGGCAGGTATCGCCTATGTGGCGGCTCCAGTGCTGGGGCGGCCGGACGTCGCCGCTAAGGGCGAACTCAACATCCTCGCTGCCGGTGCGCCGGCTGCCCTGGAAAAAGTGAAGCCGGCGCTGGAAGTCATTAGCAAACAGGTTTGGAACATGGGCGATGAGCCGCCCATGGCCCAAGCTGCCAAGATCGCCTGCAACATGATGATCACGATGGCGATTGAGGCAATGGCGGAAGCCGTAGTTCTAACGGAGGCGAACGGACTTTCGCGAGCGCGCTTCTTCGAATTGATCCTGGGTACGCTGTTCGGCAGTCGCCCCTATCAGACCTATTCCGGCAATATCATCCGGAATGAATATCAACCCGGCTTCAAGGCAACGCTTGGCCTCAAGGATCTTCGTCTGGCCAAGGAGGCCGCCGCCGATGCGGCTCGCGAACTGCCGATGCTTGATGTCGTTCACGGCCGCATGCGTGACGCCGTAGACGCGGGTTTCAGTGATCGTGACTGGTCCGCAATTGCGAAGTTCACAATAGAGCACGGCTAACAGGCTACTACGTGCAATCAAGAGTGGCCGCAAAAAACCGCTCAAGCGCAAGTTGGTTCGAGGAATTCGGTGTAAATCCGTCACCCTGATGCTGGGTGACGCGTGTTGATCGGCCGCTTTGGAGAAGACCCAACGGCAGCTTTGGGTCCGGTAGCGAATTCGCCTCGCGGTCGCAGCGCTTTGGTCGGCGCTCGAACCGCGAGCTTCGGAAACCGGCCAATAAGAGACTTTCGTCACGACCTCCACAAAGACATTTGGGCCTTTGGAAATGCAGCGTGAGCGAGCCGTCCGGGTTGTACTTCCGGTTTTGCTTTTGGACGATGACGGCATCGTTCAAGATTGACTCTCGCCGTTCGCGATCGGGCTGGGTCTGGCCAGAAGCTACCTTTGTTGACCACACGATGGCCGGAGCGAGTAGTCGGGATCCCCTGGCCCTTGCCGAAAAGACCGCCGTGCAGGCGGCGCCTATCGCTTACTGCCACTTCAAGGTACATTGGATTCAAGGAGGCGGCGCTCAAGTCTCGTCCTGCGAGTCACTGTGGCGCGCGCGCCGTTTCAATGCGCCACAGATGTGTCTCAAGGCGTGGGCCATTCTCGGGCTTGAACCAGCTCATGTCCTGGATGCGGGAGTTGGTGACATAGATGGTCCCATCGGGTCCCTCCGAAAACGTATCTGGCCAGCGCAGCCCCTTGTCCTCTATGAGAGTAGTGATGCGATTTCCGTCCCGGACCTTAACTGCGTCCTGCTCGATAGCACTCAGATAGAGCCGCCCACGCTTGTCGATCCAAAGACCGTCCGTTGGCTCGGTCTGGGCGACACGCTCTACACGACCCTCGAGGCCCTTCTCCGACAGACGCAGGTCCTGTAATGCGCTCGTCGCGATTCGATAGAGCGTGCGGCCGGTCAGCGCTTTCCAATAGAGCGTCCGACCATCGGCGGAAAGCGCGAGGCTGTCTGCGGCGAATTCGACCCCACGACCATCGGGTCGGCGCAACGCCTGTCCGTCGGTCTTGACCACCACGTCCTTTTCCGGCTGCGTGCTCGGATGGCCGCTGAGCACGCGTCGGGCCTTGCCCGTCTGCAGGTTCACAACAAGTAGCGCGCCCTTGACCCCAGCATCGGTCAGATAGGCATATTGACCGTCTGGCGAGAACCGCACATCATTCAGATAGCTTCCCTGCGGGGCCGCTGTCTCGTCGAAATGAATGACCCGCGCAACCTTGTTCGTCTTGAGGTCGATTTTCACCAGCTTGGGGCCGCCCGCCACAATCGATGCTGTGGCGGGCGCGGCTGGATCAACCACCCAAAGGCCGCCGTGCGCATCGGCCACGACGCTCTGGACGCACACAAAATGATCTGTGGCGGACAGCTGGTTTTTCTTTTCGTTGCGCCAGGCATTCCACTCTTCGTCCGGATAAGGTTTGATCTGGCCGTCGCGGGTCACTTCGGCAACCGAGATCGGCGCATCTTCTGTCCAACGCGGGAAATTGACGAAGATTCGCCCATCCGCCGAGACGGTTACTCCGGTGACCTGGTGCTCGAAGCTGGCGACCTGTTGCAGTCGCGCCGGGTCAGGCGAAGGACTGGGTTGCTCCTGCGCGAACGATGCATGCGCTAGAAGTGTCATCGCTACGACAGCGGACGCGGCTGTCAATCGGGGCATGATTTATCTCCTGGTGCGGCATTTGCGATCTACGGCAAACTCACGGCGCGAACACGGCACGCACGCAGCCATCGGTCTTGTGCTTGAACATGTCGTAGCCGCGTGGCGCCTCTTCCAGTGAAAAGCGGTGAGTGGCGAGGTAGGCCGGGTTCAGCTCGCCTTTTTGTGCGTGCGCGAGCAGACGGTCCATATAAGCTTGCCCATGCTGCTGCGCACTGCGCACGGTCATGCCTTTGTTCATGATGGCGCCCATCGGAAACTTGTCGATCAGCCCATAGACGCCGAGCACTGACAGCGTGCCGCCTTTGCGGCACGCCATCACGGCCTCACGCAGCGCCTGGCCCCGGTCTGTCTCGAGGCGCAGGGCCTGCTTGACGCGGTCATACGCATACTGCGGCCCGGTGCCGTGCGCCTCCATCCCAACGGCATCGATGCACGAGTCAGGGCCGCGTCCACCCGTCATCTCCCTGAGCGTATCCGGAACGCTGTCGACCTCGGTGTAGTCGATCGTTTCCGAGCCGGCGTGCTCACGCGCCATTCGTAACCGCTCGGGGAAGCGGTCAATGGCGATCACCCGCTCCGCACCCATCAGACGCGCGCTTTGCTGCGCCATCAGGCCTACGCCGCCGCAGCCCCAAACCGCGACTGTGTCACCCGGCTGGATGTTGCAGAAATCGGCGCCCATGTAGCCGGTCGGCGCCGCGTCCGAGAGGAACAGCGCCGTCTCGTTCGCGACTCCGTCAGGAATCCTGAAGCAGTCGTTGTCGGCGAACGGTACCCGGACGAACTGCGCATGCGCGCCCGCATAGCCGCCAAAGGCATGGGTGTAGCCGTAGATGCCTGCCGTCGTTTGTCCGCCTAGCAGCGGCGCCTGTAATTCGGGCGTGGGGTGCGTGTTGTCGCACAACGAGTAGAGGGAATGCTGGCAATACCAGCATTGGCCGCAAACAATGAATGAAGGAACAACGACACGGTCGCCCTTCGCGATCCGCTTCACCTCGGGGCCGATTTCCTCCACTACACCCATGAACTCGTGACCGATGACGTCGCCCGACCTCATCGTCGGAATGTAGCCGTCGATGAAGTGCAGGTCCGAGCCGCAGGTCGTCGACAGACTGACGCGCAGTATGGCGTCGCGGGGGTTGACGATCTCCGGGTCTTTCACAGTCCCGACGCGCAGGTCGTTGACGCCGTTCCAGTACAGTGCTCGCATGTTGCTCTCCCTAGCGCTTGCTCTCGCGAGCAGCGGGCTGCCGCTCGGTGGTCGGAATCTCGCCCGTTTCGACGAGGCTCTTGAAGCGCCGCAGCGCTCCGTCAGCGACCAGCTTGAGCGGCGCGCGTCCGAAGAGGTTCAGCAGCCCTTCCCCGAGGATGCCGCCGGGCCGGTCGAGCCGAATGTGCAGTGTCACCACAGTGCCGCGGTCGTTCGGGGCCGGCTCGAAGCGGACGGACCCCTCGTTTGGAATGGCGGCGTCAGGTAGCGAGCGCCACCCAACGCCTCCGCCGGGCCTCTCGACGGTCTCGGATTTCCATTCGAAGGCGCGACCGAGCGGCATCGTTACCTCCCAGCGCATGCGGCCCTGCCCGGTCGCGTGCACCGTCGCGAAGCCTTCCATGATTTGCGGGATCGTTTGAGGGGCGAGCCAACGTTGACGAAGTTCGTCCGCAGTCTTGCCGATCGTGATGGCGCGCTCCACCTCCGGCTCGGCGTCGCTGTTTCGGGCGTCGTCGTTATCATCGGCGCGGCCGCGATGAAGCGGCGCCGCGCATGCCGCATTCACCACGGCTATGCCGGCGCACGCACTCAGCGCCAGGGCCACGACGCCATTTTTTCGGCCCATGAGCCCGGACACAATGAAGGCAGCGCTGAGCGCAGCGGGGATCCAGCGCATGCCTTGCATCGAACCGCCGGCGGAGATGCGAGAAGTGGGCTGGCCGCGCTGCGAGACTCCACGCGGTTGCATAGGTACGTTGCTTGCCATCATGAGCTCCGAAGATAAGTCCCACCATCCGGGCTGATTTGCTCAGCGGGGTCGGTGAGATATGTTCGTTGCGTTGCGCTCAACGCGCGCGGGTCCATCGTTCGCGTAACTGCACCACGGGCTGCATCGCAGCAGATGCCATTGGCCGGTTCGCGTCTCCATGGACGACTGATTGGCGCAACTGCTTTTGCCGCCAGATCGCCGCGTCGCATCGCCAGACTTAGGGGTGCAAGACCACCTTGGTCCAGCCGTGCTCGCGCACGTCGAAGTGTCGATAGGCGTCCGGCGCGTCGTCGAGCTTTAACTCATGCGAAACGATGAACGAGGGCTTTGCGCGGCCCGCGTCGATGAGATCGCGCAATTGCCGGTTGTACGCCTTGACGTTGCATTGCCCGGTGGCTATGTGCTGGCCTTTGAACCAGCATTTGCCCCAATCGAAGGCAATCTTTCCCTGCTTCGCCAGTTCGTCGTGCGCACCCGGGTCCTCTGGAACGAACACGCCGACTACTCCGATGCCGCCGGTGAACTTGACCGACGACACCAGATTGTTCATCGTCAGTTTGGGGTTCTCGTGGCGATGCGGAGCCGGATCGTGGCACTGGTAGCCGACGCACTCGCAACCAACGTCCGCGCCCAAGCCGTGCGTCAGGTCCATGACCCGCTGCACCGGATCCTCCTTCGAATAGTCGATCGCGATTGCGCCGATCGACTCGGCAAGCTTCAGCCGGTCGGGATGGCAGTCCACCACCATGACGCTGCGCGCGCCCTTGATCATGGCCGAGTGCGCGGCCATCAAACCCACTGGTCCCGAGCCATAGATCACCACAGCGTCGCCGGGCCTCATTCCGGCGAGTTCGGTCGCGTGCCATCCGGTCGGAAAGATGTCCGCGCACATGACGTAGTCGGTCTGCTTCTGCTCCGCGTCCGGCGGCAGCTTTAAAGACATGAAGTCCGCCCAAGGTACCCGAAGATATTCGGCCTGTCCGCCCGGCCACGGACCCATGTCAGCGAATCCGAAAGCGCCGCCAGCGATTCCCGGCTGATTCGCGCTCAGGCAAAACGCGGTGAGGCCGCGCCCGCAGTTGACGCAATGGCCACAGCTAATGTTGAACGGGAGGCACACCCAGTCTCCGGGTTTGATCCGCTCAACGGCCGGGCCTACTTCCTGTACCACCCCCAGATTTTCGTGACCGAAGACGCGGCCTGGCTCAAAGTCCGTTCGTCCCTCGTACATGTGCAAATCGGACCCGCAGATGTTGGTACTCGTGATTCTGACGATGGCGTCGGTTGGACGCTCAATCCTCGGATCGGGCACGTCTTCTATGGCGACCTGGTTTGGGCCACGATATACAACCGCTTTCATATCTTTCTCCTGTGAAGGCGACTGGAAGCCTGAGCCGCAGAAACAGCCTGGCAGCTCATGACGTCGACAAACCCACAGGCGCACCTGTGGGACGGTCGGTCTCTGGTTGGCGATGCCTATCCCGAACGTAAGGTCGTGCCCCTTCCTTATCCCGACCGTCGCCTCACAACCACGACCAGCTATGAGCAGTTAGAACCCGGAAGTCTGTAGCTACCCTAATTTGTTGGTTTTGCGTCGTTGACTTGACTTTGACGGTAAGTGCCTCGACTCGCAGCTATTGGCGTGCCCGCGTCGGCACGTTGCATGTAATGACACGCGCGCAGGCCGGAGCTACCGGCTGCGGTCCATGTGGCGCGGTCGTTGGCGGTCGTTGGCGGTGGTTGGTGTCGTTGTCGGTTCAGGTCTGTAGACGTCCGCTTAAGAGTTGTCCAAGCATCGCCGGATGGTTTCCTTGCCGATCTGCTGCAACTTTTACAAGCGGCCTTTAGGGAATCATCCATCCGGGGCGCGTACTTGAATCTCATGACGGCTTACACGACGCAAAAGCGCGCGTCCCTCGAGGGAGCCATAGCATTATGCTTATGCCAATACTCGCGATGAACGGATGGTGCTCGTTCCTGCCATACGCCGACGGGCCGCTGCGCTTCGCATGTTTGTCCATGCGCGTGTCGAAACAGTAGCCAAACTCGGCGAAGGTGTGAGTGACATCGAAAACTCACTCTCGTAATCGAACACGTGCGGCACAGGGGATGCTGCGACTTTCTCCACGACGCCGTTCTGGCGGCGATCCACTTACGGTGGTGCGCATATGAGTTGTTTGGTCAAGTTGTCGGTTCCGCGATCATGATCTTCACGCTCGCCGACGTCTTCCTGACGATCCTCTACGCGCGTGTGGGTCGGGGCCGCGTCGAGCGGCTAGGTGCTCGGGGTTCATCTCCTTGCCATCACAAGTTGCCTCGGCTGCATTTCGATGGCAAAGAATGAGGGCGGGAGTCAAGCGGAGGTGCCGTCGTTCCTGCAAGATGATCAAGCGCAGCAATATTGAGCTCGGCTACGCTACTGTTTAGTGGAGTGCGTTAAACGCGCAGTTGGAGGTCTCGCCAGGCTGGACAAAATGCAAAACGGCTGGGAGGCGCCTGATGTGCGAATCCACCAAGCACTTGACGCCTAGGGAGACATCATTGGCTGTCCAACGCTCTGATGGGTTTTAGCGCCGAAGAAGTAACGAGTAATGACATGATGGATGTGGTTCCGCGCCTATACGTCCGACATGAAAGCGGCGACGCACTTTTTCCGTGGATCTCCAGAAAGACCCGCGGCGACCTACGCTAAGCACTCTGGGATCGCCGCATTGCTGCCCTTTGCGCGCATGGGGCTTCAAGGAAGCGGCAATCAGTGTCAGGCGCGGACTTGAGAGGTCGTCTGGGTCTCTCGCCAGCCCAAAAGCGGTCTTACTTAGTCGCGGACAATTCGATGCTTCTTTTGCAACAATACCATGACAGGATGTAATTCAAATTGTCCCAAAAAGATTGTGCGTGCTGTGCCGCGAGGAGCGGCTCGGGCGTGCGCGAAAGGACTCACATGATGCTGCGTAATACGCGTACCCAACCTACTGCCGCCGAAACGCATGGTGCCGAACGCGGACTTGACCGCTTCGAAGGATTCAGCGATGCGGTTTTCGCAATCGCGCTGACCCTGCTGATCGTCGAGATAAAAGTTCCCGGATCTCCCGAGGGCCCGCATGGCTACAGCGACCTGGCTAGCGCCATGGCGGAGCAGTGGCGCGAATATCTCGCGCTCGTTCTCTGCTATGTCGTGATCGGGGCCTACTGGCTGCAACACCATTATTCAGGTCGCATTTATTCTAAGAGCGATCACTGGTTCGGCGTGATCAACCTCTTGTTCCTGTTGGCGATCGTCGTCATTCCTTATCCGATCCGCGTCTGGTGCTTCCACCTCGGCACCGGGTTTGAACCCGTCGCGTCAGTGACCCTGGTTGCCGGTCTTGCCCTGACCGCCTGCGCCTGGATGGCAAAGTGGTTCTATGCAATGCTAGGCCGCCGGCTTATGGACGAACGGCTCGCCGCCGATTTCCTTCAGCAGATGACGCGCCGCTACGGCTTTGCGACGCTGGTCCAGATCGCTGCAGTTCCCGTCGTGATCGCGGCGTCCCGCATCGGAGTCGCCCTTGCACTGCTGTGCGTCACCTTCTTTCTATTGCCACAGCCCACGCCGCGCTACACGCCTGGAGAGGAGCCGAGCGAGGCTGAGAAATTGAACAAGTAGCTCTTGCGCTCGATATGGTCAAGCAGCACGGCCGGTCAACATGATTCTCGCCGTTCACATTGCGCAAAGTTAATCCAGAAACGATAGCCGAAGGCGAGGATCATGACCGGTGAACAGCACCTCAGGGTTTTTCTTGGCCCTCATCTCCTTCTGCACCAGTCGCCGCAACCGAGCTGAGAACCTCGCACATCGTTGAGCGACGCAGCAAATGCCGATGTGGATTGCGCTTATATATACGAGCATGGGCAGCTTGTCGGACCGGCCCCTATGACGCGTAGCCCTTCCATCAAACGGACGCCTGAGAGGCCAGCTTGGCTGCCTCTTGGTCGCCGTTCATGTCAAACGTTCACGTCCGCTTTCGTCACCATCGCGACAGGCCACTTCGGGTCGTGAAGAGGTTGGCGATGGTTGCAGTTGGGTCTCGGCTTCCTAAAACTGCCAACGGGTCTAAGTAGAAGGCAATTGCCGGCGAGTGGCCGCTCCACTTCAGTCAAGAGACGCTCGACGTACCGAGGGTCGAACGGCCGGGTTGGGTCGCTATGTAAACCTTTGCATAGCGACCCCTATGCTCAGGTCGCAACTATGCGCAGATGGTCATCGCGAGCGAGGCCAGCCCCTTGAGTGGTGCGGTTGGGGCTGGCACAACCTACGCATAGTTACAGCGTCCGCAGGAATCGAATCAACGCGTCCGGTGCCTGATATCGGCGGATTTTGGCATCGGGCGCCTCCAGCTGACCAAGCGCTTTCTCCTTCATCGCGAGGTCGGCTTCAACGTAGCGATGGGTTGTCATCGGGCTCTCGTGGCCGAGCCACAAGGCGATTACGTTGAATGGAACGTCAGCCTGCAACAGGTGCATCGCGGTTGTATGTCTCAAGATGTGCGGTGAGATGCGCTTCTTAAGAAGGCTGGGTTGTTCCACACTCGCGCGGCTCACAGCAAGATCCAGGCGTTGCGCGACGTTGGAGCGCGACATCGCCTGCCCATCCCGGTTGGGCAGCAAAGCGGCTTCGCCGCGCATCGCTGAATTCGATCGCAACCAACTGCGAATGTCGGCGACGGTGGCGTCCCACAGGGGAATCGATCGAAGCTTGCGCCCTTTACCGCGCAGGTGCACACGCGCTGCACCGTCGAGGACCACATCGACGACCCGTACTCCGATAATCTCGGAAACACGCGCCCCCGTGTTGTAGAGCATTGTCAGTAGCAAGTGATCGCGTCGCGAGGACCAGCTCTCGCCCGGCTGGCTGAGTACGGCCACCATCTCCGCACGCGTGAGGTAGTTCAGCATCGGCCGCTCGAAACGCTTCATCGGCACTGCCAGTGCGCGCTCGACGCAGTGCAACGACGCCACGTCGCGGCGGCCGGCAAACTTCAGGAACGCGCGCAGTGCGGTGAGCCGCAAGTTGCGGCTGCGAACCGAGTTCTTCCGATCCTGCTCAAGATAGTCAAGGAAGGCCAGAATCAGATTGGGTTGGATGTCGGCCAGCCGCATCGTGGTCGGCTCTTTGCCGAGCTGACGGCAGGCGAAGTGCAGAAACAGCAGCAAGGCATCGCGGTAACAGGCCACTGTCTGCGGACTGAGCGCCCGCTGCGCGACCAGGTATTCCGTAAAGAATGTCTGGACCAACGCGGCGAACGATGGCTGCTTAGGGGTTAGTGTCTCACGCATCTTGCACCCCCCACTTGGCCGTAGACGACTCGAAACGTACGGCGGCCAGCGCCATCAACTCGGTCACCGCCGAGAGGTACCAGTAGGTGTTGGTAACCATCGTATGTCCCACGTAGGTCGACAGCGACAGCATGGCCTGATCAATGTCTACGCCGTGGGCCTGCCACTCCACAATGCGGCGCACGACGAAGGTATGCCGCAGGTCATGAATGCGTGGGGCATGGTGCGCTCCGCGGTTGGCCCAGCCTAGCTGCTGGCTTAGGTCGCGGAAGACGCGATGCACTTGACGCACACCGAGTGGCAGACCTCGTCGTCGACCGCGGGTGCCGATGAAGAATGGGCCATCTTCCGCCGGCGTCCCCTCGGTCAAGTCGCGCTGCAAGCAATACCGGCGCAAGCGACCCACGGTGCTTTGGTGCATAGGAACCTGGCGCGACTTGCCGAACTTGGTCCGACGGATGGTCAGCATCCCGTCCTTGAGATCAACATCGTCGTTGCACAGCGCCAGCGCCTCGCCGATCCGCAGCCCCGTGGCGGCGATCAATCCAAACAGCGTTTCGTAGACGGCGCCGCGGAGCGCCGGCGAAGGCCCAAGTCGGCGCGAGCGAGCAAGTAGGTCGACTATCTCTTCTTCGCTGAAGATGTGGGGCGCTTGCCGCTGCGGCAACCGTCCGAAGATCGAATCGTCGGGTACCTCGGTGCGTGGCTCGAACTGCTGCAGCCAGCGCAGGAACGTGCGCAGCCTCTTCAGCCGTCGCGCCCAGGTCCGTGGGTCATTGCCCTCGCGGCGGTCGCTTCGGGCCCAAGCGGCCATGAGTTCCACCGTTAAGGCGCCGCGATGACCGGCAGCGTGGACATGGCGCGCGAAGCTGCGCAGGACGTAGCCGTCATCGGAGAATCCCAGTTGGCGACGCTCGACTAGGAACTGTTCGACGCGCGCTTGCATAGAGGTCGGCGTGCTCATGCTGCGCTCCTCGGCCATGGCAGCGCGACCTCGATCAACTTGCGACTGTCGAGCTTGGCATAGATCAGAGTCGTGTTCAGCGAGCGGTGACGCAGGACGTCCGCGACTTCCTTCAGCGAAGAGCCACTGGCTAGCAAGCGGTTCGCCATCGTGTGGCGCAGCAGATGCGAGCGTGTGTAAGGAAGGCCGGCGCGGGTGAAGGCTTGGCGGATCGTCTTGCGGACGAGATCGGTGCCGGCAGGCTGGTCGCGCGGCGCAATATGGCGGACAAAGATGGCCCGATTGGAAGTCTTGGGACGCTCCTGCTCGAGGTAGGCCGCTATGGCTTCGCCGGTAGTGGCAGGTAGCGGCAACATATCCTCGCGGCGTCCCTTGGTGTGCCGCAAGACGAGCGTACCGGCTTGCCAGTCGATATCGTCTAGGCTGAGACGGGCGATCTCGCCGCTGCGCAGTCCGAGGTCGAGCGCACATCGCACGATGGCGTCGGCTCGTCTCATCGAGCGGCCCTGTTGGCCGAGCGATCTGATCAACCGCTCGACCTCTTCCGCCGTCAGCGACTTGGGCAACGAGGAGAGCGACCAGTTAGCAGGATAGGACACCGCGCCAATCAGTCCGTGGACAAGAGCGCCAAGCGAGGCGCGATAGCGGAAGTAGCCGCGAAGCGATGCCACGACCGGCCCAGCATTCGCCGGTTTGCTGTAGAGCTTCGCTTGACCGGCAAAGAAACGCCGAACGTGCTCGGGTTTGATTGCGGCGACGTCTACGGCACCCTCGCCGAAACGAGCCGTCAGCAACCGTCCGACGATGCGCAAAGCTATGCTCCGCGTCTTAGGCGCCAGGCCGCGCACGTGATCCATGTACTCGTCGTAGCGGCGCAGTTCCTCATCTGCCGGTGTCGTGCGGTTTGCGGGCACCGCGATGACGCCCTGCGCGCGCAACACTACGAGCAGATGTCCTAGCGCTGCACTGTGGTCACCCCGATCGCGTCGGATCGGACCGGGGCATTCGCACTGCGGCAAATGCTTGTCGAGAAACTCAGCGATCAACACTTCGTCGATCCTTTGCCGCCGACGGTGCGCGAAATGCGCCCATCGGGCGAAATGCATGATGCAGCGAAGATAGGTAACAACCGTCTTTGCAGCGTACCGGCGTTGGTTTAGGTACTGCTTGAACGCACCAACGCATGGCCCGATCGGCCCGTCGGGGAAAAGGTCTATGTGAGCAAGGTGGGAACGGCGAACGATGCCCATGATGATCTCCAGAAGTGGGACCACCACTGCATCCTCAGACACAAACTATGTCCAGATCTTTACGCGTTCAACCCGCCCACGCTCCGCCACGATTGAGGCGGCGTCATCGGCGGCCGACCATCTGCGCATAGTTGCGACCTGAGCATAGGGGTCGGTCAGCGACCATCCCGAGCGGCGCAAATAAATCTCCCTTCATAGCAGTCCATCAGAGAACGCCTCCGCTGGTCTCAACAGCGTAGTGGGCGGCCGGGTTCGAGCGCAGTCCGCGCCGCGCGTTCAGGCGCCGGATGCCGGCCCCTCAGGGTCTTCGTTTGGGCGTCCCCCGTTCGCGTCGCCCATCGACAACAGTTCTTTTGTGAAGGTTGCGAGGAGGGCGTCGGAATCATCGACGAAGCCGCCCAGCAGCGTTGCGGCGCGTGCCTTAAGGTCCGCGCGGCCTTTCAGCGTCCTCTGGCGCTTGGAGCAACGCCTGTAGCGCTGCCTGCGTCTCTAGATACGCAAGATTGCGTACGTCGCGCCCGAGCAGCCCAGCGGCTGCCAGCGCCGGATCGGAACCCACCGCTTTCAGAAGCTCAAGAGCTTGCTCAAAGGTCCGTTCGATATTGCCAGCTTGGAAGTAGTTGCGCAGGACGAAAAGGATGTCTCCAGCGTCGGTGCTCTCCTGCAGTCGACGGTCTTTCCACGCGAAGAGCTTGAGCAGGACGAAGGCGGAAAGCGTCACCACGGGCACCACGAGTTCCTCGCCAATGTCCACGGGTTCTGCGGTATCGACCGCCTCCTGGAATCCAAGGACCGTCATCACGATATCGCCGTTCGGCGGCCAGTGGATCTCACCAGGTGGCCCTTCGATTTGCCCGAACGGAACCACGTTGGACAACGTCGAGCTCGATCTCGTAGTCGTCCGGGCTGCGCTTGAACAAGAGTTTCTGCTGCTGTTTTGGGTGACGTCTAAAGAGCTGCGTTTGCAATATCAGGCCGATCAGCATGTCGTGGAACTCCCAACTCACCGCGCAGACCGCCACGTCGACATCACGCGTGGCGACAGGGGCCTTAATGTCGTGAAGATGCCACATGAGGATGTCGCGCGCGGTCGCGCCCGCGAGCACGAATTGCGTGCCGAGTTGCGCGCACGCGTCTTTAACCTCTCGAAGCAAGGCGATCGTGAGCGGCTCGACCGGACGTTCGGCGGGACTTTTGAGCATTCGTTTTCGCCATGTAGCTTGCGTAGACCACTTGGGCCACTTCGCGATTCCGGTCGTCGCCCGACATGATGAGATCCGCGTAGACGAGGAGAGGGTGAACGATTCCCCGATTGAGCAAGCCCCATCGGTCTTCCGCCTCCACGGGCCAGAACGCCTCGAGCACTTCAACGTCACCACGCTCGTCTGGCCTCAGCATGGCTTTCGACATCAGTTTCGGCGCAAGCCCACCTAGTGCGTAGACCGTCACGGTCGCGGGCTTTATATTCCGGGTAAGGATGTCTGCCGCCACTTCGCCGCCAAGACGGGCTTGAGGGTCGACCGCCTCCGCGTTGAGCCACCAATTCTTGTCCTTCGCCCAACTCTTAAAGCGTTGTGGGCTGAGTTTGGGGCGTAGCCGGGTCGGATAGAGGCCCACCCAGTCGTCAACCAGTCTGCGACGGTCGACGATCACTCTGTTCTTGCCCTTGACCACCACGAGACCGCGATCCATCAGGTCGTCCATCGCCATGTTCACCGTGTTCAGGGCAACGCCCGAGAAATCTGCAATTGTGCGATAGGGTTCATGCACAAGACCGGGCAGAGTCAGGAGCGCAAAAGTCACGCGCATGCCTTTTGGTGTGGTCGAACGCGATGTCTGGTCCAGTCGCTGCAGTGTTGGTTTGCCGCGGCCGACGATCATGATCGTCGCCTCCGGCGCCTGGAGGAAGACGTTGGCCGCCGTGTCGAGGAACTGAATTACGTTTGGCGATCAGCTCATCCGCCAGCTTCGGCGTGACATGCTGCGTGACCAGCATCATCGGGCGATTGTCTTCAGGCGTGGAGCGAGAGCGCATGCGGTTGACGATGCCCCCCGCGCCAAGCCTGCGACGTCGAATCGGATCCACGCGTCCGGGCCATCCTTCGTCGACATTTGCGCGTTGGTTTGCCCTTTCCTGCCTGACGCACTGAGGGGCGTCGCCTGATAGAGGTGTGTCGCATCTGAAAACGCTTCGCAAGCCAGCGTAAGCGCGCGCTGTTCACTACTGGCGAGGCGATCCGAAAGGGTCACGTGCAACTCTCCTGTACGTTTTTAGGCGAGTGTATGACAAAAGCATACAGAAGCAAATAGCGTACAGGATTGCCGGAGACGACGCCTCCGATAGAAAACGTAGCTCGGCGAGCGATCTATGGACGTTCTAGGCTGATGTTCGTCGAAAGCGTACAAGTCCGGAAAACGTACGAAGAGCGACGGTTTAGACCGTGAGCCGCACCGCGGACTCGATTATCTCGAAGAAAAGTCGAACATCAGCTCAAGAAAACGAGCTGACGCAAGAGCGTGGTTCAAGCTGTCCTTTCCCGTCGTCGCGCCATGGCAAGACGTCAAGCTCGGTCGCCAAGTTTTGCTGACCGGCGCATCAGGCGTTGCGCGCGTGCGATGAACCTCGGACAGCACTCGCTCAGAAAGGCGATTTGACGGTCAGTCGATGGATTGGCGACAGTTTGAGAGCCGACGACCTGTGACCGGTTATGGCTGCTTTCTATGGCTCGGGACACATTGAGCGAACCAGCCTGGCATCGCGCATCCGGGATAACCATCCGGGCCAACGGTAGTGCGCACCGCGATCGGAGTGGACCACTGGCCGCTCATCGCTATCGGCCACCGACTCGATGGCCGAATCCAGCATGGTATTTACGAGTTCAGCATCTGGTCGCGTGCTGATTGACCAACTCACAACGAGACCGTCGAAGCAGTCGATTACCGGCGACAGATACACCTTGCCGGCTGGGAGCTGGAATTCGGTAATATCGGTGAGCCATTTCTGATTCGGGGCGGCTGCATGGAAATCACGATTGATGAGATTCTCCGGCGCGGGGCTTATTTCTCCACGATAGGAGGCGTAGCGACGTCGTCTGGTCGTGGCAGCAGCCAGCCCCTCCTGTCGCATCAAACGTCGCACGACCTTTTCCGAAATGAAGACCTGCTGTCTGCTCAATGCCGCGCGGATTCGACGATAGCCGTAGCAGCGGTGATTGCATTCGAAGATGTCTGCGATGACGCGACGCGCGCCAGCATGCCTGTCAGCGACAAGCATACGTGCACGGTGATAGAAGTAGGAACTGCGTGCAAGCCTCAGGACGGATAACAGCTCTGGCAACGGATAGGTTTGTTTTAGGGCATCAACCAGCATCGTCTTCTCCCGGTTGCTCAGGAGCTGCGGGTCGATGCCCGTTCCTTTTTTTACCAGTTCGTTCGCCTTCTTGAGGATGTCGTGCTCGAGCTGCAACTTCCGGATGTCGAGTCGAAGCGATTCAACCTGTCGTTCCATTTCCGGACGCCCATGGTCCGGTGCTGGCTTCTTCTTGCGTTTCATGGATGCTGGAACCTCTCGGCCGAGTAGCTGGTTCTTCCAGTTGTACAGCATCGGCCTGCTCACGCCTGTTTTCTGGGCAACCACGCGTGCGCTTTCTTCTCTGGCGCACAATTCAATGACTGCCGCCCGTTTCACCGCCAGCGATTTCGGAACGCTGCCAGCTACTCTGCCGACAAGGCGTTTTCCGATTTCGGGGCACAGTTCGTTAATCCAGGCTGCAAGCGTCCCGCGACTCGGAAAGCCCAAAGCCCTCAAGGTTGCAGCGGCACAACGGTCATGGCTCAGGTAATGATCGACGGCAGCCTGCTTCTGTTCGGCCGAATACCTCGGCGCCGCACGAACATAGCCAGTTCGTAAATCATGACACTGTTCGTATTCACGATGCCACGCCTTCAAGGAATTCTTTGTCGGGTAACCCAACTGCCTGATGGTCGCCTTGATGCGCTTTCCCAACTTCAAATAAAGCCGAACCGCTTGAACGCGGTCTTCGTACGAGTACATGGACTACCTCCAGGTAGTCCAAGATTTTGTCCGCACCCCCGGTGGGTCAATTCTGGGTGGACATCAACATGCCAATCCTGACGCGCGAGCAACCATCGGAAAGTACGCCCGTCGCACTGCGGCACGCGCGCGTGCCGCCGCGAGGCGTTAGACGACGGTGACGAGCGGACTATAGACGCGCAACACGCTATCGGCAGTCAGCAAATTCATTTGCTCGTGGACCGCCTGGCCGACCAACAAACGGTCGAACGGATCTTTGTGCAGCGGCGGCAAATGTCGAACTTGGGAGGCGTGAAGCGCGGTGATCGGCAGCTCGCGCGCGCCCAAGCCCTCAATGCCGGTGACCAAGTCACTTATCTGCGCATCGAGGTTGCCCAGCGCAATCTTGATGGAGAACTCCCAAATGGTCGCCGCGCTCACGAAAATCTCATCGGCGTTGCTCATCAGATTGCGCATCGGCCGGGTGAGTTTGGGGTCGTCCATCAGCGCCCACAGGTAGACGTGCGAATCAAGCAGCAGGCGCATCGGCCGATCCTTCGAACGGTGCGATTTCGTCGTCGCTCATCAGCTCGTAGAAGCCGGGCTTCACCGTGATCTGCCCTTTTAACAACCCAAAGTGAACTTTGCGCTTTTCCTTTTGCAGCGGCACGAGCCGCGCCATCGGCGTGCCCGCCCTCGCGATGATGATTTCCTCGCCGGCAGCCGCTTGCTCGACCAACTTCGAGAAGTTGGTTTTGGCGTCGTGAATGTTGACCGTTTGCATCACTGCTCCTGGTGGACTAGCTGAAACATGTTAGCCCGGTTAGCCCGCCCATGCAACCGGTTCAGCCTTCCACGCGCGATCCGCCTTTTGTGCAGAGCCTCAATATCCGCGCCACACCGCCCCAATACCCGCGCCGCACAGCCCCGGCACCCGCGCCCAGCCCAACCACCGGGCGAAGAAAAACCGGCCCAATGAGCCGGTTCGAAGCGGTCCGCACGCCGGAGAGTACGCGCAAACCAGAGAGACCGGACCGAATCTTAAGGTCACGCGGCCCCGCTCAGCGTCGTGGAAAAGCCCCCGATTTGCGGCCTGATCGGGCAATTGCCGCCCCGCTCACTGCATTACACTCGTTCTTATGGTGCAAGGCACCGCACCGGATGAAAAGGCAAAACGCGACACCCAGAGCTACCGGCTTAACGTCACTCTCTACCGATCGCAGTGTGTTTCGAAGTAGCCTCGGAGTACCGGAGAAGTGCGGCGTTTTTCATGCAAGACCGTTGTATCGGGTTGTCTGGACGTAACGCAGTATGGAAGTCCACAGTACCGAGGTCGAAGTACCGAACGAAGTATCGAAGTCCGCAGTACCGAGCTCGAAGTAGCGAAGTCGAAGTAGTGAAGTCGAAGTAGTGAAGTCGAAGTAGCGAAAGTCGAAGTAGCCGAATCGTAGACCGCATCACGCAGTGCCCACGCGAAGCCCCGGCCTGAGTCCATCAGTCGGGGCTTTCGTCTTTGGCGTTTTAACCGTCCGCGAGCAATGCCGCCTGCGCCTCTGGTGCGGCGGTGTCAGTGCCCTTCGCAGGTTTGGCCTTTGCGTTTCTGCCGCCCGCCTTCGCGGTGCGCGGTGGCAACGGAAACGGTTCGGCATGCGTCTGGTCAGCGGGAAACAGGCCAAGGCCGATGCGCCAGCGCACCGCCTTCCCGCTTTCATAGTTCGGTTCATAGAACCGCTCTGCCCCATTCAGACAGAGTTGCAGGCGCGTCCACGCGGGCCGGAAGCTTCGCTTGCTCCCGGCTGTCTCGACGCGACAATTCATCGTGTCAAAGATTTTTACGCCCTCGGGGATGTGTGCGCGCGGCACTATTCCAAACATCGCGGGATCGGTCCTGTAGACGCTATCCGACCGTCGCACGATCGGCGCCTGATAGTCCTTGTAGACCTCACGCGGATAATCGAAGGTCGGCGCGGAAAAAACAAGCTGAACGCCTCGAAGCGCGGAGCGGACGGCGACTCGTAGCTCGTGCACATCAAAAGCCTCCGAAAGTTCGGTCTATCGTAAATCGACATAGTGGCCAATTTTTTGCTGCCTTTTCAGACCCTTGCCGTCTTGGTCAACATCGGCGGCCCATCTACCGAAGGAGACCACATGGCTCCCCGTTCGCTGGCAGCGCCCACACTGAGTTTCGGCCTTGTGTCTGTCCGTATTAAGCTGTTCTCAGCACAAGATAGTAAGTCGGGCGTCGGCTTCAACTTGATGCATTAAGGGTGTGGGACGAGGCTCAAACAGCAATATGTCTGCCCCGCCGACGGCAAGGTGGTCGAGCGCGCGGATATGGTGAAGGGCTACGAGTTTGAGAAAGACAAGTACGTGATTTTCGAACCGTCGGAGCTTGAAGCGCTGGAAGCAAGCGCGAGCCACACCGTAGACATTGTTTCCTTTATGCCCAACGAGGCGATCGACCCGATTTATCTGGACAAGGCTTACTATCTCGCGCCGGATAAGCGCGGCGGAAAGCCTTATCAGCTTCTTTACCAAGCGATGCGTGAAAGCGGCACATGTGCGCTCGCCCGATGGACGTCGCGCGGAAAGCAGCACATCGTCCAGATCCGCGCTGGGCAGGACGGCATCATCATGCAGCAGCTTCTTTATGCGGATGAGGTTCGCTCACAGGCCGCACTCGATATCGAGCATCCCGAGATCCAGGAAACCGAACTCCAACTCGCGCAGCAATTAATCAATCAATACCGCGTCGACGGATACGACCCGTCCGCCTTTTCCGACGAGGAAAAGGAACGGATCCTCGCCGCGATCGACCAGAAGATTGCAGGAAAGAAGATTGTCGCCGCACCGGAAGTGCAGCAGACCGGTGGCGCCGTCATTGATTTGGTCGAAGCGCTCCGAGCGAGCCTTCAAAAACGGCCGCTTGCCGCCGTCAAAGAAAAACCGGCCCGTGCGGCCGCTGCAAAGCCGAAAGAGCCGGAGGTCGTCACGCCAGCCGCCAAGACTCGTAAAGGTGTGCGCAAAGCCGCGGCCGCGCCGGAAGCAGTGCCGACTCCAAAACCGCCGTACCGCAACGAAGAAGTGACGATGCGTAAGAGAGATGGTTATAGCCTGCGGCAAGTTCAGCGGATGCTTGGGGTCTCCCGAAGCGTCGTCGAGCGGCTGATTAAAGCGGGATTTGTCTCGCCTCAACAAGGCGTTCGACGCGAGCGCCGCTTCAATTTTCAGGACGTCGTGATGCTGCGTACGGCCAACTCGTTGCGGGCGGCCGGCGTCTCACCGCACAAGATTGTGCGCGCCCTGACCCATCTGCGCCGGAGCTGGACGAAAGACGGTGCGCTCACGAGTCTCCGGATTCGGCGATCGGTAACAACATTGCGGTGCGCGATCAGCACAGCCGCCAGTGGGACGCTGAATCTGGCCAACTGCTCATCGATTTTGAGCCCAAGCCAGATTGCGGATCGGTCGCTTCGTTGGACGACCCGTCTCCTGCCCGCACACGGCGGGCGCAGAATGCGGCCGTTGATTTCTTCGCCGAAGGCCAGCGCTTGGAAGAGGACGATCCGGCGGCCGCCGAAAGCGCATACCGTGCAGCACTCGCTCAGGCACCGGATTACACGGACGCCTCATTGAATCTCGGGTGCATTCTGATGGACGCGGAAAGGTACGACGAAGCGATCGACGTCTATGGATCGGCACTCGAATACCGTTAGGATGACCCTGTTCTACACTTCAGTCTCGGCGTAGCCTTGGAAGACGCGGGCAGCCTGCGCGAAGCTCTCGACGCATACCAGGCATGCATTGCGCTGTCCGATGACTTCGCCGACGCCCATTTCAACGCCGCGCGGATCCACGAAGAGTTGGGCGAAGCGACAAAGGCAATTCGCCATTTAAATCACTATCGAAAGCTGCAACGAGATTAATGGTCGGTGGCATCACGGTTGCTGGTCAGAACGGCGTCAACCAACTGGAGTGCGCCATGAAACCCGAACCATCCGATCCGGTCGAGCGAGCCGACAAACGCCGGGAAGCACTGGGCGCCGGCGACGTCGTAGAAAAGCCCGACGGAACAATCGAACAGAAGGAACATGGCAGCATGGACGCGACGCTCGTCCCGAAGGGAAGGGATCACCCCGAGCGCGGGCCCTACGAACCGGAGCGCGACCACAAGGACCCGGACGTCGAGCCTGATGCCAGCACAGCTCATCCACGCAGCAAGCCCGACTCGGAAGCGTGAGTGGCAGGATGAAAGCAATGAGTAGTTCATCGATATGGGTAAGGCTCATCGTACCCGGAGAAATATTGAACATAACGAAAATTTATAACCTCGGTGAGTGTCAGAGCTTTTAGTAATGTCCGGTTCTGGCTCATTAGAAATGTCTGGTTTCCAGCGCCGGACTGGCTGCTGTAGCGTAAGCCGCGGCACCACAGCCAGCCCGGAGCCAGGCCAACGGACGTGGATTCATCACGATCAACATGCACGAACTCGAGCGCGTGAAGATCACCGAGGCGGTCATGCAGCATCGCCTGACGATCGTACTGGCGGCTGAACGGCTGCAACTGTGTGAACGTCAGGTGAGCCGGCTGGTGCGGCGCTACGAGGCTGCGGGGCCGGCCGGGCTCGCTCCGGCGCGACGCGGGCAACCGAGCAATCGCGAACTGCCCGTGGATCTGCGGGTGCGGGCGATGACGCTGGTGCGCGAACGCGATGCCGATTTTGGGCCGACGCTGGCGTGCGAGAAGCTCGCCGAGTGTCATGGCGTGATGCTCGCGAAAGAAACCGTGCGGCGCTGGATGGGCGAGGCCGGTCTGTGGATTCCCCGCAAACAGCGTGCACCACCGCGTGCGAAACTAGCGAGAACAACGGTAAAGGGGCGATGATTTGCTGAACGAGGTTGACTGCGCACGTTTCACTACCTTCGGCGCGACCCTCCACCACTTCACGAATCACGAGCCGCTCGCCGTCCTAATGGTACCCGTTGAAGTCCTAGACAGTTTGATGCAAAGATGCCTCGCTGTCGCGTGGAGGGTTCTTCGTAACAAGCTTGTCCACACGTCGCGTCGCCTTCATTACGGCTTGCAGCGGAACGCCGTGTACCAGCCGGTCATACTCGTTGACGATCGTCGTCAAATCGTCAATCAACACATCTGGGACTGACCACTCATCAGCTTGAATGCCGCGCCGGATCAACTCAGCGATTTCCCAACTCGAGTTGACTAAAAGTGTCATCGGCAACACGCCATATCCGTCTTCGGTAAACGCCATCGTTAACAGAATGGTCGAATCCATGTTCAGCGCAGCCTTCGCATCGGCCTGTCCATGTCGTATTGCTTCAAGCCCTACTCGGACTTGAAGCACGAGATGGTCAGCGTCACCGCGCGGCATCGCCAGCAAAAGCGCCTTTGCGTTGCGGGGTTGTTCAGAGCCGTTGCTCAACGAAGACTTCTTGCGCTTTTTTGAAACTGGCATAGCACTCAAGTTTGAAAATGTATTCGGACCTAGAGAGCGCCCCCGCGCTTTTGGGCCCCTCGCCGCTTTTTTTGCGACACCTTTTTCACGAGCAATTTTCTTTTTTGGGGGCCGCACGCACCCTGTTCGTGCGCTTAAAAGTCAAGTAGCGGTAGCGTGCGGATACAGCAAGCTTTTCCTAGTCTTGCGAACGGCATGAGTTTCGAGCGTTCGTAATTACCGCGTCGCCCAGCTCCTGATGCGAGTTGCCGACCAGGTTGGGGTTCGTGTCGATTGCCTGCACCAACCACAATTCATATCGTGCAATAGCGTCGCCCTCGGTCCACCCGTGCCTCACATGCTGCCGGATGAAATCGGCTTTAGCGCGACGATCGGTCCGAGGCAGTGAATTGCCAGATGGCGAATAGACAGCTGGAATGAATCGTATGCCCTTTTCCGATCTGTTAGAGCGCTTTTCCGATGGTTAGGCGAGGCCCAAGAAAACGAGCATCGCACGGTTGACTGCGACCATCGCCTCGTCCTCGATCTGGCCGATAACGCTGCCTACTTTTTCGCGCTTCACTGTGAAAATCTTGTCGGCTAGGATTTGCGATGGATCGCGCAGGCCGTTTCGCTGGGTCGGCTGTATCTCAATGCGAATTAACGGTGCATCAACAATCTCGCTGGACACCAATAGAACCGAAACACTCGGATGACCAACGAACAAGTCCGATTGCACAACTAGCGCCGGTCGTCCTTTGCCGAAATCGCCTTGGATAGCGACAGTAACGATGCTTCCCCGCTTCATTGCCAATCGTCCAGGTCAGCGGCCTGTTCGATGAAATCGAGCACCTTGGTTTCTGACTTACTCTCGCTGACGACGCGTGACTGACGGGCGCATTCCTCTGCGAACCCTGCGCGGCGCGTATCGGGCACCCATATCTGAATCGGACGCAGACCCGCATCCCGAAGTCCCTGACGATGCGCTCGCACGCGTTCGGAAAGTGTGGCTGGCATGGCTTTCCCCCTAGTTAGTGTAACAGATTATACGCGTTACATGTAACGCGTATACCGCCTTTTCGGCCGGGCCGCTTTTCCGAGAGGTGGCCCCGGAAATCTGGACAGTCGGTTAGGTGGAATCGCTGGGTTCTGAGATAGGCATAATGCCTACAAAGGAAACCAGACGATGACGAAGAGAATTTGGCGCACGCATTCAGCGGCGTTCAAGGCGAAGGTGGCACTGGCGGCGGTACGTGGCGAGCGCACGCTGGCAGTTGTTTGCGTCCGACCACTATGCCCTCTCGCTTGAGCAGCCGCATCAATGCGCGCACCGGCAAACGGATGCTCCAGGTGCAACTCCACATGGCTTCGTCCATCTCACTGCTGTGATCGATTGGGCCAGCCGCCGTGTTTTTAGCGCACGGGGTCGCGATCACGATGGAGGCTGAGCATGCGGTAGCAGCGCTCGAAGAAGCATTCGCAAAATATGGATTGCCTGAGATCGGGACCGATCAAGGCAGCCAATTCACCAGTACGGTCTTCACCGACGCGGTCCTCTCGCGCGGAATCGCTTTGTCGATGGATGGCAAGGGAAGCTGGCGGGACAACGTTTTTATCGAACGACTGTGGCGCAGCGTAAAGTACGAAGGAATATATTTGAAAGCCTATGAGTCCGTCGGCCAGGCACGCAAGTCCATCGCTAACTACCTGACGTGGTACAACCAGCAACGGCCTCATTCAAGTCTGTCGGACAAGACCCCGGATGAACCTTACTTCGCGATGCTGCCCGCGATGAAAACGGCAGCGTGACCGCCCAGCGTTCCACTTAAAAATCGAAAAAACTGTCCGGACGAACGGAGCCACCTCTCTCGTCATCAAGAAACAGTTTCATATCCTTCTGCCTGTTTTCCGAGTTGTCGCTACTTCGACGGGTGCGCCATCACAACCGCCCCGGCACCGTACCCCGGCTCGGTGTTACAAATTCCGAAGCGGCACCACGAGCGACACTGGCGAAACGATTCCATCGTCACAGGTCTTTTTCGTGATGATGATGGACCGCCCGGACGGCTGGAGCGTGCCTGCATACCTGCACTTCGCTGCGTCCATGAGGCTCACTAACTGAGGCGTGGCCGAATGCAAACTTGTCTCCAATACAAGCGGCACTTGCTCGGCCGCTGCCGACGCCGTGGCAACGCTCGTCAATGCGAGAGACGAAGCGCGTTTGTTATTTTGGTTACTCTTTAACGAATGGATTTAGTAGACGGACTCCTGTTCCCGCGAAATCCTTGACACTGCTCGTAACGACAGTGAGATCGTGAATCAAGGCCGTGGCCGCAATCAACTTGTCCAAAGTATGCTCGGGATGCGGCACGCGAAGCCTTCCCCATAGCTGCCCGATCTCCGCGTCTACCGCAAGAATGTTTTGAGCATATTCAACCAATACCGTAGTAAGCCATGCTTCGAGATTCGTCGCTTGCGCGATGTCGCCGCGGTGGCGGATTAACTCAACCCCACGCCGAAGTTCCGATACGGTGACGACCGACATATACAGGTCGCTCCCATCTCGCAACGCCCCGCGGAAGAACGCTCGCACGCCCTCATTTGAGCGATTCCGCTTCCGCACCTCGCTGATAACGTTCGTGTCAATCAAATACACGCGTCACCTCACCGTCATCGACGCGTCCAAAATCCGAGTCCACGCCGACGTCAGGAACAGTCATCAGCACTTCCGCGAAGCTCTTCTTCGTCGGCTTGCGAAGCGCGCTTGCCAAGATCTCGCGATGTTCTGCCTCGGCGCTACGACCGTGTGCCGCGGCCCGCTCGCGTAGACTCTGAGCCAAGCTCTCGTCCACGTTGCGCACTAGTAGGTTTGCCATTGAAAATCCCCGATTGATATGCTATCAATGATAGCACCACCGAGCGGGGTTGCAAGCATTGCTATGAGAACACTCCGCTATGGCGGACGCGTCAGAGCGCCCGTCGTCCATCACCATCCAATTTTGTGTCTGTGGCCTGAAGTTCCACGTCCCCGAAGGCGCGAGGAACATGTTGTTCTCGAAAACGCCTGCGCTTGGTGTTTTCCGATGATCCCGTTACTCGCCAAAACCCGTCTTACGAGTGAAGTGATCGCATATGTGATCATCGCGTGTGCTTGAACGCCATCACCGAAGCTGCGGTGCCTATGGTCGGAATAGAGAGGAGCACGCCATCGGATACTCGACTTCAGATATTCGACAGATCGAGCGCGGTCTTTGTTACATGGGTGCGCAAGAATGCCATGCGTCGAAAATGCCTATAGGTACCTGAATCATTCTGAGTAGTAGCGGAAACTCTGGACGATAAAAGCAGCCGCCACTTTGCCGAGTTGCTAGCGGCTTGAGGTCCCTTCGCTGCAGCTTTTTTCAGAGCAGCTTTCATGCACCGCGCACAGAAGTTGATCCTTCCATATTTCCCTGCGTGGCTTCCCGTGCCAGGCCGGCTCTGCCGTCGTACTACCGGAGTTCATCGAGACCGAGCTCCACTATGCCACGCGCGCTGCGGCCAGGACTTCCCGCTTGGTTTCGAGAATGTGCTGTTCAAGCAGGGTGACGACTTCGTCGACAGCGCGCCGTTTGCAGGCGTCGACTATCTGATAATGGTCGCGCTGCACGTCGTCTTTCTGCGTGTCGAGCGACATGCGTAGGTGCGGGTAACGATTCGTCGTGCTCAAGCAATACTCTTCGATCATGTTCCTGAGCCGCTCGTTGTTCGACGGCGCGCACAGCGCCAGATGGAACTGACGGTTGCACTCGGCCCACTCGGCCGGGGTCGTGGCCATCTCGTACGAAGCCAGAATGCGCTTCATCAACTCAATGTCGGCCGCCAACATGTTCGGCACAGCCAGTTTCGCCGTGTAACTCTCCAATGCGGCGCGGATGTCGAGCAGTTTTCGCAGATTTCCCTGGTCGACATCGCGATCACCACTGCACCGCGGTTGAGCTGATAGCTCACCCAAACCTTCCGCTTCGAGTTGTCGCAGCGCCTCGCGCACTGGAATCCGGCTCGCGCCGAAACGCTCCGCCAGGTTTTCCTGGCGCAGTTGCGTGCCCGGCGGGAGCGTGCCCCGCAGAATTTCATCGCGCAGTTGATCCCGAATGGATTGCGGCAGCGAACGCTGATCTGCCTTCGCCTGCACTGTCGTCATGAGCAAAAGCCGGCCGTACGCCGACCGACGAAAAAAGGTTGTCGCCAAAATTGCGGGCTGCTAAGATTGGATCCAATCCACGTGCCAGTGGATAACTTCCTTATAACTTGAATCCAATAAGCCGTCAGCAAAGGTTTGCACCGTCATGCTCGAAGCACCAAGAAACGAACCGATCTTAGCGTATTCACCCGGTGGTGCGCGCACTTGAACAGCAGTCCGCCGAGGTGGTCAGGATTCCCGTGGTGGCAGGCGGCAAACGGTTGACCAGCGGTGCGACGCAAGCTGTGGTATGCCCGCACGATCACGCGCACACGCTGGCGCACTTGGATCAGGCGAGCAGCGAGAATGTCGCCGCCGCCGTAAAGGCCGCCGCCGATGCGCAACGCGACTGGTCGCAGTGGTCGTTCGAAGACCGCGCCGCGGTGTTCCTGAAGGCCGCCGATCTGCTGGCCGGCCCGTGGCGTGCCAAGCTTAACGCGGCCACCATGCTTGGCCAAAGCAAAACCACCTATCAGGCCGAGATCGACTCCGCGTGCGAACTGATCGACTTCCTGCGCTGGAACGTCGCGTTCGCTCTCGACTTTCAGCAGAACCAGCCGATGTCGCCGGCCGGCATGCGCAACGCGCTCGAGTATCGTCCGCTGGAGGGCTTCGTGTACGCCGTCACGCCGTTCAACTTCACGGCGATCGGCGGCAATTTGGCTTGCGCGCCGGCGTTGATGGGCAACAGCGTGCTGTGGAAGCCTGCTGCCACCGCTGCGCTCAGCAATTACTTCGTGTTCCAGTTGCTAGAAGCCGCCGGCCTGCCGCCAGGTGTCATCAATTTCGTGCCGGGCGAGGCGCAGACGGTGTCGTCGGTGGTGTTGGGTTCGAAGGCGTTTGCCGGGCTGCATTTCACCGGATCGACAGCGGTGTTCGATTCCCTGTGGCGCGCTACCGCCGAGCGTCTGCCGACCTATCGCAGTTATCCGCGGCTGGTTGGCGAAACCGGAGGCAAGGACTTCGTGCTGGCGCACCCGTCGGCTGATGTGACCGCGCTCAGCATCGCGCTGCTGCGTGGCGCATTCGAATATCAAGGGCAGAAGTGCAGCGCTGCGTCTCGCGCTTACGTGCCTGCGTCGCTGTGGCCCGCCGTCAAAGCGCGCCTTGCCGACGAAATCGCCTCCATCAAGATGGGCGACGTCGCCGATCTAGGCAACTTCATGGGCGCGGTGATCGACCGCACGAACGGATCACCGGCTATATCGCGCAAGCGCGGCAAAGTGGAGGCGCGTCGATCGTGGCGGGCGGCGGCGCGGACGATCGTACCGGCTATTTCGTGCACCCGACCGTGATCGAAGTCGACGATCCGCAGTTCGTCACGATGCGCGAAGAAATCTTCGGGCCGGTTTTGTCCGTCTACGTCTATCCCGATGCCCAATGGCTCGAGGTGCTTAAACTGGTCGATGAGACGTCGCCGTACGCACTCACCGGCGCGGTCTTCGCGCAGGATCGCGCGGCGTTGGTCGAGGCGGCGACCGCACTGCGTTTCGCTGCGGGCAACTTCTATATCAACGACAAGCCGACCGGCGCGGTGGTCGGTCAGCAACCGTTCGGCGGCGCGCGTCGCAGCGGCACCAACGACAAGGCCGGTTCCGCGCTGAACCTGTTGCGCTGGGTCTCGCCGCGCACGATCAAGGAAACCTACGTACCCGCCACCCAATACGGTTATCCGCATATGACCTGAGCGCGCGTCGATGCAAGCGGCGCGGTCTAAGAAGCGCCGCGCGTCTGAAGAGCAAGAAGAAGTGACTGCAACAGCGGGACGGACGCTGCGTGGACTCCACGCGGCGGGGGACGTCTCGCGCCATTCCACGAGAAAAGAGGAGCATCAGATGCGCATGGACTTGAAATACATCGCGCTGGCCGCGGCCGCTGCCGCGCTCGGTTCGACCAGCGTGAGCGCATTCGTGCAGGCGCAGGATGTGAAGATCGGTTTCGCCGCACCGCTGACCGGCGGCCAAGCGCATTACGGCGAGGACTTCCGCAGCGGTGTAACGCTGGCGATTGAAGATTTCAACGCGACCAAGCCGGTGATCGGCGGCAAGCCCGTGCACTTCGTGCTCGACGCCGCCGACGACCAGGCCGATCCGCGCACCGGCACGACCGTCGCGCAGAAACTGGTCGACGACGGGGTGGCCGCCGTGATTGGCCACTTCAACTCAGGCACCAGCATTCCGGCCGCGCCGATCTACGCCAAGGCCGGCATTCCGGAACTCGCGACGGCCACCGCGCCGGCCTACACGGCTCAAGGTTTCGCGACTACGTTCCGCCTCGTCACGTCGGATTCGCAACAAGGCGGCGTGCTCGGCACCTACGCGGTGAAGGATCTGAAGTTCAAGCGCTTCGCGATTGTCGACGACCGCACCGCCTACGGCCAGGGCGTGGCCGAAGAATTCGCGAAGGCCGTGAAAGCGGCGGGCGGCACGGTGGTGGCGCAAGAATTCACCAACGACAAAGCGGTCGACTTCCGCGCGATTTTGACCCACATCAAACAGTCGGACGCCGACGCGATTTTCTACGGCGGCGCGGATACGCAAGCCGCGCCGTTCCTCAAGCAAATGCGTTCACTGGCCATCAAGAGCACGCTGATTGGACCGGACATGATTCACTCGGACGAACTGCTGAAGATCGCAGGTCCGGCGGCGGAGGGCGCGCTGGCATCTTCGGGTGGCAGTCCGCTCGACAAGATGCCGGGCGGCAAGGCGTATGTGGACCGTTACACGAAGCGTTTCGGCAACCCGGTCGAACTTTATTCGCCGTACGCGTATGACGGCACCACGGCAGTGTTGAACGCGATGAAGAAGGCCGATTCGGTCGAACCTAAGGTCTATCTGCCGGTGCTGAAGGCTACGCAGATGAAGGGCGTGACCACCAACGAACTCGCCTACGACGATCGCGGCGATCTGAAATACGGCGGCGTGACGGTCTACAAGGTATCCGGCGGCAAGTGGACCGCGCTGCAAACCGTCGGCACGAAGTAATGCCTGCTTAACGGAAAGGGTACAGGTGGGCCTGGTCCCAGGCCGCGGCGCGGGCGAGCGATTGCAACTCCTCCTTCGATTGTGGTGCGCCGATTTCCCGAGTCTCATGGTTGCACATGGGGCTCGTTTTTTTCCGATTGCTCGTTAAGAACCTGGGGACGTAGAAGTACCTCACGGATAGACAGCGTCGGCGTCCGCTCTGACTTGAGCGTTTGAGGTCCGTTGATTAAGGGAAGCAGCCGCTCGAATGACCATTTAAGGATGGTCATGAACGCCACAAGTTGGCCGAACGCGGAACTTCGCGGCGGGAACAAGTCCGGTCGCGCGACGATCGTGGCCTATACGTCCGTCTGTAGCCCGTACGATTTGCGGATGTGAGCTCCTATCGCTTCGGGGGGCGCTTCGCCACCACATCATCGCCAGAGCGAGTGCTGGGGTCAGGCTGAACATGGTTTGTTTCCTGCCACGGTGACTCCCTTCGTTGATCAGTCGCTCAGCCAATTCTCTAGCTTAACGCCCGGATAGTGCTTTCCAACACTTTGTATGGGACGCGAATACCCGGTTCGTCCGCCGGAAAGTCCTTCGTATTGCGCGAAACGAGCAACATCGAATGTACCTGCGCCGTTGCCCAAGTGACCGCGTCAGGAAGACGAATCCGCCTTGCTTTGCGGATTTCGACCGCCCGATTGGCTATGGCACTGTCAAGCGTAATAACGTCGAACGTGCCTAGCCACCCCCGAATCGATCCCTCGTCCTCGGAAGACGCGCCTACAAGGACCTCCATCCACGTGATCGTGCTGATGGCACGGTATTCATACCGCCCCAACTCCTTCTTCGCGGCGCTTATGCCGCCGAGATAGTCGATGAGGATATTCGTGTCAAACAGCGCTTTCACCATTCGGAGCGAAGCTCCTGCTGGTACGTCAGACCATCGACCTTTTTGGTTTTCCACAGGCCGAACACGTCCGTGCCAAGGGTGCGTTTGCGTTGTGCAATGTAGGCCTCGATGGCGTCACGAATCACTGCCGCGCGCGGACGTTGCTCTGCTTCCACAATCGCAGCCAAGTCATCGACCTGTGAATCCGGTAGGTCAACCAAGATTCTGCTCATTGCGACACCTCCGTGTAATGATATACATATCATATATCGCCGGTAGGTTTAAAACAAGCGTTACCGATTTCCCAGCGGGGATCGACGCGTAACCCTGTCGACCCAGCATTCTTTTTCGTCCAGCCGAAAGACGCCCGAAATGCCGCGTCTTTCGGCCGCGCAAGAACCAGCTTCCTGCTCAATATGCTCCTGCCGGTCCGGGCAGGCGTGCCCGACTTGCAGCGGTTCATAGCGCGCCGGCGTAGTAGGCGCGGCTTCGCTGCCTTGACCAGACCCTTCTCACGCAACACTGGTTTCGTCAACGATCCACTCGCTAGCGACGGGTCGGTGAATACGAGAAACGATCAGAACGCCACCTCAGGCGTCCAACGAACTTAACGAGGCTTGGTTTGAAACAGTCGTCCGCTGCATTGCCGTCCATCCGCCTTTCCGCTGCAACAGCCTTGACCGTCGCCGTACTTGCAGCATGCGGCGGTGGCTCGGGTTCCTCAGACTCGAACAGCGCGGGAGGCTCGAACAACACAGGGATCCAGAGCGGCTCGACGCCCGCGTCGCAAAAAGCGAGCTTCCTGCCACCGGCATCCACGGACCAGAGCGTTGGGGCCGCGGGCGACCCCGTGGGCGAGGAAAGGGGCTCTGTTTCGACAGGTTCGATGATGGCAAAGAGACTGGTATCTGATGTTGCATGGCGTTCAAATAAGGCTAGAAGTTCAGGGCGCAATCCATCGCCCCGTTGAGTTGCGAGCGCGTGAAGCGAGAGAAACGGCAACATGGTTGAACAAACGCGCGTATCGACGCCGCGCGTCACTATCTCGAAGCCACCGCCCTGCCGCTGCGCGACATTGCGCGCCGCTGCGGCTTCGACAATACCGAAGGTTTCCGGCGCATCTTCCAGCGACGCCTGCAGATCAATCCCGCCGACTATCGCGAGCGTTTCCGCTCGAGCAACGGATCGCCGGACGCAGGCGCGAGTCAAAAGTTGGTTGCTCTGCGCCAGGAAACAGACCGGGTGGACGGAAGTGAAAGTGCGCTTCACGATGGCGCCGCCGCCCGGACGCAAGATGTCGCGACCGTAGGCGACCCGCACCCCATGCCGACGTCGAACCCGATTTACCGCAATTTCGGCGGAAGCCGATAACGGCATCCGCGTCCCGCTAAGTCCGTGTAAGCCGCCATTGTCGCGGACGTTAGCGGTCGAACTCCTTCGTCTGTTCCGCCTCTTCGAACATCTTGCCAAAGCCGGTGGGAACAAGGATGAGAGACCTGTCGGCCGGATCGTGTTTCTCAACCAGCGCGAACGCCTCCGAAATAATCTCTTAGGCGTTCGTGTTCGCTCTGAGCGTAGCATTCGACCAGTCGTCAACTAAAGTCGCAGCCTCCGTTTGCCGATAAACCGGCGGACTAGCATCCAGCAACGGTGGCGACCTACATGAAAAGCAAAAGAAAACAGCAGCACAACTCGATACGTTCCGGCGGATAGAAGCCGAGTACGGGCACCTTACTAAGCTGCCGAGCGAAGATGCGTGGAGGGGGTCCCGTGATGACATCTAGATCCGTGTGGGAGCCAGGTCGTCGTCGTTGGCAACGAGCAACCCCGTCGCAAGCTCTACGCGCCATCCAATCGTAGTCGGCTTGATTACGACACACTTCGCGGCCTGACCGACGGTCGCGTCAGACGCGCGACGCAATGCAGGCCGGTTTAATTCGTAGCCGAACTGAGCCCCGCGCAGCGCCTACTCGCTGATCAAGCGAAGGGACGGATAGTAAGGACTATCCGACCCTTCATTTGCGGACACTGGCCCTAATTTATGAAATCTCACGGAAGAGGGCGGTCAAATTTGGTGAGAGGGACGGCGCGATGGGCACTGGCGCGAACGCGCATGGGAAGGCTCCACGCATGCGAAGCGTGCGAGACGCCGCTGCGCCGAGTTCTGAGTCCCGCGACCGCCGGTGGACGCGCTAGCAAGGCACGTGGGGCTCGGCGTCCGTTGGAGCTCGACGAGGGCGATCCATCAGCCAAGATCCGGCAGAACGCCTATAATCTGTGGGCAAATTGCCGACGGAGGCTCCAATGACAATTGTTCCGTTTAAACCAACTGGCTCGAACGATCCGCGGAGGGCGGAGTTCAATGTCCTGGAGCAACTGCTCAACGCCAGGGTTCAGTCCGGTGCAGACCTTGCGGAGATAGCGAATGCCCGCGTGGACGTTGCCGTGATCGACCGGCTGTCAGCGCGCGGCCTGAAGGGGGACGAACTCTCCTTCATCATCCCGCGCCGCACGCTGACGCATCGGCGCCAGCACCACGAGCGGTTATCGACTGACGAGTCCGACAAGGCGATCCGGCTCGCAAAGATCCTCGCTCAAGCCGAATCGACTTTCGGTGACCCGGGCAAGGCGATGGCCTGGCTCAGGGCCGCTCAAGTGCGCCTTGCCGGAAAATCGGCACTCGATATGGCTAGCAGCGAGCACGGGGCACGTCTCGTGGAAGAAGCTCTTGTCCAGATCGACGAAGGCTATTTCGCCTGATGGTCCTTTGGCGAATCAGCAACAACGCTGATCTCAAAGGGACAGGCGGCCTCCGCGCGCCGGGGCGCTGGCATTTCGCGGGACGGCCCATCATCTACCTGGCGGAACACCCGGCATTGGCGCTGCTTGAAATTCTTGTACACATGGAGATCGCCAGCATCGGCCAGTTGCCTGATGGCTACCAGCTGTTGCGCGTTCAGATAGACGAGGAGGTTACCGTCGCTGAGATTATGGACGCTGATGTCCCGGCGGACTGGCGGCAAAATCCCGACTGGTCGCGCGGCGCAGGCACGGAATGGCTGCAGGGAGAAACGAGCACTTTGCTGAAGGTACCGAGCGCGGTCGTCCCTTTCGCCCACAACTTTTTGCTTAACCCGGCCCACCCCGCCGCTAACGCCGTACGGATTGTTGAAGCACTCCACGTCAGGCACGACGACCGGATTCTGAAGCTTCTGGCACGCGGCTGATTTGTCGCTTTCGCCGCCCGTGATCAGACTTTTCCGTTGTTCGCTAGACGTCGCGGCGAAACAACGCCGTTACTGACAGTCGCGACAGCGTTCATTGCGCCGACCGCCTTGACTCTGCGGATGTCCAGTTAGCATTGGGCTACCACTCGCGGTAAGCGAGGATTAGCATTCGAATTCGCCGCCGGATATGAAACAAGATAAAACTGAAACAGTCACGTTATTCGACACGGCTGAGTCCCAAGACCCACTGCCGAGTCCGCACACCAGAGAGGTAGAGGTCGCCTTCAACGAGGGACGGAATTTTCAAAAGGCGTTCGAGGAAACGATCGCGAACTTCATCGCGCGAGCTGGCGACACCCCGAAAAACCGGCGGACCGCAGCGGCCCTGTTTTGGGAGTTTGTCGAACAGCATCTGGCAGTGCCGGCCGTCCGGCTGAAGGTGCGAATTTACAGGCGCTTTGGAGATTCGCCGTTCCCAAACGAACCCAGCCGACTTTTCGGAATCGGAGAAATATCCATGCTCGTCGTCTGCTCGGACGAAGTGGTGCAAATGGCGATCGATGACAAATGGCACGATCCCGAGCTCAGCCGCGCGAAGCTGCACAAGCTGATCCGCGAGGCGCCCGGCGAGAGAGCCGCGAGATCCCCAAAGGCAAGAACATGAGTCGCTACGAAATCCACCAAGTCGAGGAAGCAATCAACTATTGGCGCGCACGGCAACAGGCAGGCGAGGACGCAGCGCTCTGTCCTCGTGCGCGTGTTCTCGCAAATGTGTACGGGAAGCTGATTTTCGAAGGCGCGGGAAGCGTCGATGCCCGGGGCCTGTCGCCGGAGCAAAACGAAGCGCTTAACCTCGCGCTCTCGCAAGGTGAGCTGCCGCTCTAACATCTCGCGCCCGGGAGTGGGTAGGTTAGGTGACCGCTGGCCTTGACACACGCATTTCCCCGGCACAATGAAGTTGTTCCTTGCCTGTCGAAGGGGCATTTAACCGAAAAGGACTCGAAAAGCAGATGCGGCGGCCGACTCAATCACAGGCGAAACTATTAGAGCAACTCGACCGTGGGTATTCGATTGAGGAAGTCGCGGCACGGCTTGGAGAGAGCGTACTCGCGGCGCGGCGCCAGGTCGCGCGGATAAAAAAACGCGTGCGGGAGGGAAAGCTCGCGCCCTCGCCCCTGCCCATCGAGCACGCCGCACGTGAGCCGCGAATCTATCTGGCAGGCTTCGACGTGTTCCGCACGGACGCGCGTGAGCACGGCGAGCATTTGAAGCAACTCTGCCGAGAACGCGGTTTCGTTGGTCTCTATCCGCTTGATGGTGACGTGCCCGCTTCGCTCCAGCGCGAAGACGCGGCTCATTGGATCTACCGCGCTAACGTCGAGGCGATCCGGTCGGCCGATCTCGTCATGGCAAACATCAATGACTTTCGTGGTCCAGGTGAACCCGACAGCGGGACCGCTTTCGAAATCGGTTTTGCCGTCGCGCTTGGAAAACCAGTATTCGGGTATCGGTCGAGCGCCGAACCCTTGATTGAGCGCGTTTCGCGGAAGCCGTCGGCGGTCGGGCAGCCTGCGCTTTGCGCCGGAGGATATGTGATCGAAGACTTCGGCGCGAGTGTGAACCTGATGATTTCCGCTTCGACCAAGCTTATTTTTGGCGGTCCGGCTGAATGTCTTGATGCGATAACGACCACGTGGGTGTCTGAAGGCACCCTCTCTTTGGTGACTGGTTTGGCGAAGCGGTAGCTTCGTGGGGATTGGGAATGCGCGATTTCAGTATATCGAATTTCAATAGTTTGGACATCTGGCTTACATCCCCCGAGGATGCCTACCTCCAATGGCAACGCGTCGAAGCAACGGGTGCCGATCGGCGCGCATTTTCAGATCAGTCGGTGATCCAGCACTGCGCAATGTTTTCCCGTTTCAACGATTACTTGATCGCCCACCGGTTGACCGTGGCCACCTTCGGTGCAGACCACGTCGAGGGTTTCTTCGCAACGTCGGGACGAGACTGGGCGACTGGAACGACGACCCGTCTGCGCTACCTCAAGTTGATCGATCGACTCACGCGACATTTGATCGCGCTAAATCTGCGGAAGGACAATCCCGCCGAGCAGATGCTGGTGCGAGAAAGCTGGCCGGAGGATGAACCAATACCGGTGTATCTGTCCGAGGCCGACGACTTGCGTCTGCAGGACTCGTTGCGCGCGACCGAGTACGAGTCGTTCAAGGCGTTGCGAAACGCCGCGATCGTCGCCCTCTTTCTGGCGTCAGGCATTACGGCGGCCGAACTCCGGACCGCGCAGGTCGATGACCTCGATGTCGGCGACGACCGCCCGACCATATACGTGCAAAAGCATGGGCCGCGCATTGCGCGCAGGGTTCCGATCGACGACTTCGCAGGAGCAACACTGCGCGCGTTTCACAGCGCCCGGCAAGAAATGCAATGTCCGACCAACTGGCTTTTTCAAGCGACCGCTGGCGGGAAACCGATGAAGCCTGACACGCTGGGAATCTGCGTCCGAGCGGCGCTTCACAGCGCCGATATCTCGGCCGCCGACGAAAGTCCACGATTGCTGCGTAACACCTATGCTCGCCGGCACCTCAATACGGGAAAGACCAACGAACAAGTTAGCAACCTGCTTGGCTTGTCGAGTCACCGTACAGCCACTCGCTTGCGGCAGACGATCGACGTCAGTTCAACATGAGACGATCACGTCCGCGTTCGGCCCAGATTGTGTCAAAACGCCATTTTGCCGCGTTAAAATGGTTCATCCGATAGCGGAGGGTGAGCGAGATGAAGCGGTTCGTTCAAGGCAACAGTCGTACGCAAAGCTTTTCTCCTCCCCGAAGCACTTGACGACTACGTGACGGACACCAATCCCGTGCGCGTAGTCGATGTTTTTGTAGATGAACTTGATCTTCAGAAGCTCGGGTTTGAAGGTGTCGAACCAGCGTTGACTGGTCGGCCCTCGTACCACCCCGAGGTGATGCTCAAGATCTATATCTACGGTTACCTGAACCGTATTCAATCTAGCCGTCGCCTTGAACGCGAGGCCCAGCGCAACGTCGAACTGATGTGGCTGACCGGCCGCCTGGCACCGGACTTCAAAACCATTGCGCGGTTCCGTAAAGACAACGGCAAAGCAATCCGCAGCGTCTGTCGTCAGTTCGTCATGCTGTGCCAGCGTCTTGACCTGTTCGCCGAAGCGTTCGTTGCGATAGACGGCAGCAAGTTCAAGGCGGTGAACCATCGCGACCGCAACTTCAGGAGCGCCAAGCTCGAACGACGCATGCGCGACATCGAATCAAGTATCGCCCGCTATCTCGAAGCAATGGATACAGCGGATCGTCAGGAGCCTGCAATCGCGAAGGCCAGAACAGAGCGACTACAGGACAAGATGTCGAGCACCCGTTCGGCACGATCAAGGCATGGATGGGCGCCACTCATTTCCTGACACGGACCATCGGGCGGGTGAGCACGGAGATGAGCTTGCACGTGCTGGCGTACAACATGAAGCGCGTGATCAAGCTGCTCGGTTCAGAAGCGGTTATGAAGGCGATGCGGGCGTGAAGCCCGCGCGGGCTTGTTGAGCGTTAGTGACGTGCGCGGCTGTGATTTGACGTTCGGCTTGCCGCAGTCGACAAGCGGCGATCCGCGCCGGGACAGGTTTCGTCAATTCCCAGCGACTACGTGTTTTGACACGCTCTTGGCCAACATGCGACGGTCGTCGCCGTTCGGTCGGAGACCGTCAGGCGGCTGTAGGGCATCGGTTAGCCGCCTCCTGATGTTCAACTGCATAACTGACCGCCATCGATTGCGGTCGACTGGTTCTCAGTGTCGTCTGCGATGGGCCGGACATCAGCAGTCGGAAAGAGCTGTTCTAGCCCTAGAAACGCACGCCGACGCCCGCCTCGATGATGTCCGCGTCGCGGTCGTAGCGCGTGACCATGCGATTCCACGTGACGCGCGCGAGCCAGCAGTCCGTGAACCGGTAGCTCGCCGATACCGAGACGAGACCAGAAAAGCGTCCGTCGCCGGTGCGGTTTTGCGGCAAATCGTCGTTTTGTGTGATCGACAGATACGGGCCGATGCCGACGCCTAACGTGAGCCTGTCGTCGACGAAGGCGCGCGTCGCCCAGAGCTGCGCGGCGACGCCATCGCGGCGCGACTGCACTTGGCCGCCTTCATGCAGGTACGAGGCGGTGAAATCGACGTAGTGCCACAACCCGCGCCGATACTCGATGCTTTCCGCGAGATTCGATTCCGAATCCGGGCTGTTCAGGATCGTCGTGCCTAGCATCACTGTGACTTCGTTACTCGTGACGTTCGTCGTGCGCGACGGCGGCCGCGCGCGCGGCCCCAGGCCGTCGGGCGCGTCGAGCTGATAGCCGATGCCGAGAAGCAGCGTGGTCGTATCCGGACCGCCGTTCGCCTGCACGCGATTGAGCTTCACCTCCGCGAGCCAGCGGTTGTCGAAGTAGTACGCGCCGCGCAGCGAAAACAGGCCGCCCCAGCCGTGCGTGTTCGAATAGTCGCCACCCAGTTGCGCCTGCTTGGTGTCGAACCAGCGATACGGCCCCGCGCCCGCCGACAATTCCAGCCGGTTGTTCCAGAGCGGCAGCCGTCCCCAGAACTGCACGGCCTGGCCGTCGCGGTGATGATCGGGAATATGGCCTTCATTCAGCCACGAGAAACTCCACGCGGCGTAGCGGCCGAGCCCCTCGCGATAGGTCCCTTCCCAGGAATATGTGTTGTTGCTGCTGCTCTTGAGCGCGCCGGCAAGAACCGAAAATTCCTGCGCGTGTGCCGACGCGCTGGCAACAACGAGCGCGGCACAGACTATGGCGCGCACGGCGGCTTTGCGATGGCATTCTTCTCTAGCCTTGGTCATGGCGCGCAGGTTCAGAACTGGAATTCCTCGTGAATTGCTAGAGGCATTTATCGCGCAGATTACCGGTTTGGTCCATTGTTTGCAGGATCTTTTTCAATCTGCGGTCAACACCGCACCGAAGCATCGTGGGAATGACCGAAGTAAGCCGTAATCGCCAGTGCTGGCTCGCCGTGATGAACGGCGGTAGAGGGTCGACGTCTGCCCGACGCGGACCGATCAGTCGCGGGTCACCGCGCCAGGTCGATGTCGGACCGGGTTCGGCCAAAATGCGACGTTCACGCACGCAAGTAGAACCGTCAACAATCGGCTGAAAATGCTCGATGGCCTTTTCAATTTCGCGAGGTACACCGATCCAGTCGATTACAGAGAGGCCCGATTTGCTGCATTGACTCCGTAACTCTATGACGCAGTAGTATCAGGCCCTTAACACAAGAAAAGCCCGGTTAAGACTAATCGGGCTTTTCTTTTTCTGCACGACGTTAGCGAGGCACTGCCTGTGCGTCCGCGTCGGTCAGGGTATTCAGGAACGCCACCACATCGCGGATATCCGAGCCCGACCAGACCGGTTTGCCGCCCACGTGATTCGTCAGCGGCGCCGTCTTGACATCCACGTTACTGCGCAGACTCTTCGGCAGATCGTCGAACTTCACGACGTGCCCGTGCGCGTCTTTCGGATACCACTTCGCCGGGTTCGTGTCGCGCTCAACATAGAAGCGCATCGAATCTTCAAGCGTATGGAACATACCATTGTGGAAGAACACACCTCGCGTGGCGACGTTGCGAAGCGTAGGCGTACGGAACATTCCACAGAACCATTTCTGTTGCTTCGCCTGGTCTTCACGCAGCGGCCCACATAATCCCATGTCGAAGAAATTCGGATCGCGGTTGGCCGGAATGTCCTTGTTGCGTGGCACGCCCAGCGTCTGGAAGTTGTAATCCGTCAATGCCGGATGCGAGCCATGAGCGCCTTTGTTGATCAGATGGCAGCTTGCGCAGTTGCCCTGGTCCGGGTCGCTGAACAGCGTCAATCCGTGCGCTTCCTGTGGCGTGAGTTTGTCCTTGCCGTCGAGCACGCGGTCGAACTTGCTGGAGTACGGCGCGAACGACGGATCATTAAACTGGAATGCCTGCAATACCTTTCCGAGGTCTGCCAGCGCTTCTGCCGGTCGCGAGAAAACGTCCTGGCCGAATGCTTCCCGTAACTGCTGTGCGTAGGTGCTTTTGCTCAGCTTCTTCGCCACGTCATCCGCATTAGCGTTTGCCATTTCATCCGGATTGAGCAGGGGAAATGCAGCCTGCTCTGCAGGGGTATTGTAGCGCCCATCCCAGGTGTATCCGCCAATGGGCTGATTGTCGCCGTCCTCCAGGCGCTCTTTCAGGCTATTTGCCTGCGTGAACGTCCAGTAAGGCACAGAACGCAGATAGCGCAGCGACGGTACCGAGCGCAGTCCGCCTCGATCCATGTTTGGACCACCTAACTGGACAGCCAGACCATTCGGTGGCCCGTAGGCATTCGTGGGGCTGTGACAGGACGCACATGACTGCTTGCCGGAAGCCGACAGCGACGGATCGAAGAACGCCGCCTTGCCGATAGCTACCAGATCAGTAGCACCCGCTCTAACCGGAGATGTCGCTTGAGCGTCCAGCGCATGTTTGCCGCATGCGGACAGAAGGGAAATGCAAAGGGCCGTCGCGAGAACAGCCCTTGAAGGATATTGGCGCATGACTCATCAAGAAAACAGCCCGGTTCGAACAGAGAACCGGGCAAACGACAACAGAGTTCTATTGAGATCGCTAGGGATTAGCGGTTGTCAATGTTGCTCGACGTGAAGATCGGCTTGAGCGATGCATCATCGGCGTAGCCAAGATACGAGCCCATGCCGAAGTTGTCTTCGAGCGAATGCAGCAGCGCGTAGTGGTTGTAGCCGGTGTTATCCACGTGACCGCCCTTGATGAACGGCGACAGCAGAAGCGTACCAATCTGATCGCCACCGACTCCGAGGTAGTTCAACGAAATCGACACGCTCTGCACGGATGCAGGCAGCGTCGCCGGGTTAATACCGAGCAGGCCTGCTTGGGCCACCGGGTACGTGGTCAACGTGACCTGTTCCGGACGCGCCACGTTCGGGCCCGTTTGCTGGTTGCAGCCAGGGCACTGATTGCCCATCTCCGGCTCCAGCAAGGAGAGCGTCTTGCCATCAGCACTGACTTGCGTTGTCGGCGTAAGTCCGGTCACGACGCCTTCATCCGTGGTGATGATGATCAGGCCGTCCTGCTTGTAGGCGGGCGAAGCCTGGATCACCGGGATCGTCTTCTTCAGGAACGCGTCGATCGAAGTCAAACCACCAGGCTGACCGTTTGCGCAGCCCTTACCCGCAGTACCCGTACCGTCACCATCATGACCATCGTTACACAGGTTTGGCGTGATGAAGGAGAAGTTCGGTGTAGTGTCGATCGACTGAAGATCCGTTGCCAGGTTGGCTTGCAGGTTGACCACGCGCGCGTCGCAGTTTGCCAGATCATCGATGGTCGAATGGAAATACGGGAACGGATTGTGACGCGTTGCGTACTCATCGCCCTCCACGTCACCCGAAGCCGAAGGAGCCTGCGCGGCCTGCGTGCCGTCGACAGCCTTCGTCGGGTCGGTGCCCGCAAGCTGCGCGGTACGGCGCGGGAACGAACAGGTCTTCGTGCCGTCACGGTTCAGGTTGTTGCCCATGTCCTCGTTGTAGCTGCGCCACGTGAGCTTGGCTTGTTCCATCTGGTTGCCCAAATGCTGCACACGAGCCGGGAACACGCAGCCGCCGCTCTGGTGGCCGTTTACGTCCGTGCCTGCCTTGAGAACCTTGGGGTTCGCCGAGTCGTTTCCGGCATCGACGATATCAGACCAAATCGCGAAGCAGTCCGATTCGGTGTCGTGTGTCGATGGCTGACCCGACACCATCGATATGTAATTGTCCAGCGAAACGTGTCCGGTGCCATAGTAGTTCGCGAGGTACGTGCCCTGCGGCATCAGCGATTTCAGGTACGGGTCCTGGTTCGAATCAGGGTTCGTCGTGCCGTACGTCGATTCCGCGGCCTTGTTCTCGAGCACGATGACCCAGACGTGCCTGATCGCCTTGCTCGATGCGACGGTTGCAATGTACTGGTCGCTCACGGCCTTCACTACGGCGTTGCCGTTGGTGTTGAAGTCGCCCAGCAGGGCATCCGACGTCGTGCCGATCTTGGTCGCCAGTTGCGTTTGAGCATCCGCCTGCGACAGGCCGCTGTCCATCAGTTGTGAAAGCTGCGTGGTGATCGCGCTAAGGGAACTGACGCCACGCGGCGAACGGAACGTAGCCGTGCTGTTGAACACCGTGCCCATGTTTTTGCCCGATGCGTCATTCTCCGTTGCACCTTTCAGATCGGCAACAACATACTTCCAAGACCCATTGCTCGTATCGGCGATCGAGAACTTGCCTTGGGCATCCGAGCGCGCGACAGGCTCGCCCTGGTCGCACTTGCCGTTGTTGTTTACGTCCAGGCAGACCGCCGCACCTTGGATATAGCTGCCGAGCACCTGACCGCTGACCTTCGGACCGGCGTCCGAACCATTGCTGCTGCTACCGCAGGCAGACAATCCTGCCATTACGCCGATGCTTGCCAGCATCGAGAGCATACCTCTGCGCAACCCTGCATGTTTCACAACTTCTCCTCGTTATAGGCCGGATCGATCCGACGGCATTTGACACGCGCGAATTCTATGTAAGTTGTGTTACATGGCTATGAAGAAATGGTTAGAAAATGAAATAAACATTGGCTCGAGCCGCCTCCAGCAAATTAAGGCTCGACGGGTAAGCAGGGGGCGACCTTCGGCAGCAACCGGCCGGTCGGCGCAAACATCTGAATCGCGGGCAATTGATGCGCGTGCAACGAAATCGTGAAAATCCGAGGGCGCGCCAAATGTTTGTCGCGCTGTGGAGCTAGGCGATACGTGGGGTATGCGCGGCGTCGCCGCGCTTGCCACCCAAGCGCTTGAACGTCCGCTTAGGAGAAATCCCACGGGCCGAATCGGGTCGAAATGCGACCTCGATGCCTACCCTCCCCGCTGACTTGACTTGTTCTCGCGCTCAATAGACTGGGCCGTGCGTCGAAAATCAATTCGGCGCGCAACGTCGAGGGTTGGCGTGGTCTACAAAGGCAGCTTCAAAGACATCATTTATCCGGAACCGACTCGAGAGCCGCGCGTCACGCGATACCGTGTTGTGCTCACCGCAGAGCCGACGCATACGGTCTCTGCAGTCACCCAGTTTCTGCAAGACGACCTGGCGCACGCATATCACTCGCCGCTTGAATCAGCCCTCGATCTACTGCTCGACCGAATCGTAGAGCGGGGGTTGAAGGGATCCGTCTCGACCGCATAACACTCGTCGTTCAGACCGGACCGAAGCTGCTGCAATACCCGATCAACTTCAACGCGGTCGAATTTCAAAAACGCGGCAACCCGGTGTCGGTCACAGGTACGGGGAAGAAAAAGGCGATCCACATCCGCTCTCATGACGTTGTCGGTGGTTCGGTCGGATTCTTTGTTGATCGCGAAGGCGTCCGCGAGGTTGATGAGGCGCTCGCCGAAATCCTTCGGTGAGCGCTCCGGCTCGACGGCCGCCGTCGAGCCGGTCGTAACAACGAGGCGCGAAATGACGGCACGTTATGCAGTTGGGCGCTGGGAGTCCTTGTGGGCGAGCGAACCCTCTGTGAGCCACCGGATCGTCTTGGATCTAACGACCGAGACTGTTTTGGCGGGCTAGGACAGACGGTATAAGCGTTGGACTCCGATGCTGCTTGAGCATGTTGCCTACATGCAGCAAATACTCAAAGAAACGTTCCCGGACATTTTCGAGAATCCGGGCGAATTCGAATTCGCGACGTGCGAAACCTTCCCCGACTGGGTTTCGCAAGCGTGGGAATGGCCACGCGACGATGACCCCGACGAGGAGATACGCGCTGCCAGCCGCCCGCCCCCCGATCCATGGCAACGGCGCTGATTCAAGTTTTCAGGAAAGGAGCCGTTACCCCCGAGATGGATTCGCACACGAAAAAATTAATTGCGGCCGGCAATGCGCTGCAACTCGCGATGCTGTCGATCGACCGCGTGACGGCGAAAGCTGAGTGGGAAAAGATACCATACGCTACGGGTTTGACGCATCGTCGAAACACCTGCGGCATGCTTTGGAAGTGAGCAACGCGGTCGCAAATTACCCTGCGTTGCAGCACCTATTCCTCCACTTCGAGCTGTACGTCATCGAAATGAAAAGGCCGTCGGCGCGGCAGAAAGCGAAGCTTATTGAAGCGAAGGCGCCGAAATCCCGCCTTTGGCTTGCCCGAGATCCTGAGTTTCTTCGGCCCGCTTACACGATGAACTAACTCGTTTTCTTCATCGTTCCGATCAACCGGTCGAGCCGCTCAAGTGCGTCCACAATTGCGCCGAAACGCACTTCTCTCAACTGCCGGTCGTGTTCGTTGACGACATCGAGTAGGGGCTGAAGAAGCTGGTCTGGGAAGTTCCACCCGTTGCCAGCGCCGTTGCGGTCCAGTTCCGCAAGCACGTCCGCTTCAACCTTTCGGATGGCCCGAAGGTCAAGTAGACCGTGCCCCTTCTGCGTTAGAAAGCTTGTCAAGAGAACGGATTGCGCCATGCAAATGGCGTGGGCTCGGCTGCCGCGTTGGTTGCGAATCGCTTCAAATGACAATCGGAACTGCAACGCCATTGCCTCCGCGTCGGCTCGCGGCATCGGCAATAGCAACGCTTTGCTGCCACGCGCATGCTGCATTTTTCGAGGCTGTCGTCGTTTCACTGTACAACTCGAACACGAACGTGGTCGCGCGGCGCTGCCGCCGACCGCGATCGAGATCGCGCTTGCTGAGCCGACATGGCACGAAGAACACCTGACCCGGCTGCTCAAAGAGCGCCTTGGCAGGATCGAACTGGTCGCCGCTGTCATCGCGTTACGGCTCGAAGTCAACGACGTGGAGGCGGCGGCTCCCCCGTCCGACACGCTCTTTCCTGAACCCGGAGGCAATGCCGAAGACCACAACCGGTTGATGGAGCTGTTATTCGCCCGGCTCGGCCCCGAGAACGTATTGCGCGCCGCGCCGATCGCCGACCACCGACCAGAAGTGATTGCGAACTGGGTGACGGTGACCAGCGACGCGAAAGGGTGCGCTTTGCCGGGAGATCGGCCGCGGCCGTCGTGGCTGCTGGAGACGCCCGTCCAACTGATGACGCGCCAGCATCGGCCGTTCTACGGCAGCCCGCTGCGCACGGTGTCGCCGGGCGAACGCGTCGAAGGTGGCTGGTGGGATGGCGAACTCGTAACGCGTGACTATTTCGTCGCCGAGGCAGACGACCGTACCTGCTACTGGATTTACCGAGAACGCGTCGGCAGCCGGGACGAAGAGGACCCGCGATGGTTCCTGCACGGGTTGTTCGGATAAGACCATGTCGTCCGTTCCTATCGGCCTGCCCGGCTATGCCGAGTTGCAGTGCTTTTCCAACTTCACGTTCCTGCGCGGCGCATCGCACGCAGAGGATCTGATCGAGCGCGCCGAACGGCTCGGATACTTCGCGGTCGCAATCACGGACGAGTGCTCGCTCGCCGGCGTCGTACGCGCGCACGTCGCGGCAAAGGAAGCCAATATTCGGTTGATCGTTGGAGCGCACTTTGAGGTGACGAATCCGGACGGCACCCCTGCCCTTGCCTTCACCGCATTGGCACAGAACCGGGACGGATATGGCAACCTGAGCGAATTGATCACGCTCGCGCGCACGCGAACATCGAAAGGCACATACCTCCTCACGCCCAATGACTTGGCGCGACCGGACGCTCCCTACTCGCACCTGCGTGGTCTGCCTGACTGCCTCGCGATTCTGTCGCCCGAATTTCCCGCGAATGAAGCACGGCTCGATGCTCAGGTGGAGTGGCTTGCCTCAACCTTTGAAGACCGTTGCTGGGTGGCGCTCACGTTGCACGCACGCGCGATGGACGATATCCATCGTGGGATTGTTGAGTACGTCGCGGATAAGCATCAGGTGCCGGTCGTGGCCACTGGCGCGGTGACAATGCACGTGCGCTCGCGAAAACCGCTACAGGACTCGCTCACGGCGATCCGCTTGAATCGATCGATTGCTGAATGCGGGTTTGAACTCGCGCAGAATGCTGAGCAGCATCTGAGATCGAAGCTGCGACTCGCGAATCTCTACCCTGAGCGCGCACTTTCGGAGACGCTGAACGTCGCCAACCGTTGCACGTTCCGTCTGGATGAACTTCGATACGAGTATCCCGACGAACTGGTGCCACCCGGCGTGACACCGACAAACTATCTTCGCCAAGAAACCTATATCGGCGCGCACCGGCGCTTTCCAGCCGGAATTCCGCACGCAGTACAAAAGCAAATCGAGCACGAACTGGCATTGATCGCGGATCTCAAATACGAGCCGTACTTTCTGACGGTCTACGACCTTGTGCGCTTCGCTCGCAACGAAGGAATCTTGTGTCAGGGGCGCGGGTCTGCGGCGAATTCAGCCGTCTGCTATTGCTTGGGCGTGACGGAGGTCGATCCCGCAAGAAGCAGCATGCTGTTTGAGCGGTTCATTTCAAAAGAGCGGGCCGAGCCGCCTGATATCGACGTGGATTTCGAGCACCAGCGCCGCGAAGAAGTCATCCAGTACATTTATCGCAAGTACACACGCACCCGGGCTGCCCTCGCGGCCGCCGTCACCACCTATCGCCCGAAAAGCGCGTTGCGCGATTCAGGCAAGGCGTTGGGCATTGACCCGGCGATCGTCGACAAGGTCGCGAAAGCACACCACTGGTTCGATTCGAGCGCGGACCTTCTGAATCGCTTCGTTGAATCCGGACTCGATCCGGAAGCGCCGATGATTCAGCAGTGGGCCACGCTCGCCTCTCAGCTGCTCGGCTTCCCGCGTCACCTCTCCCAACACACGGGCGGCTTTGTGATCGCGCGCGGCAAGCTCTCCCGGCTCGTGCCCATCGAGAACGCGTCGATGGTCGATCGGACGGTCATCCAGTGGGATAAGGACGACTTGGAGGCACTCGGTCTTTTGAAGATCGACGTCCTTGCGCTCGGCATGCTGTCGGCAATCCGCCGCACGCTCGATCTCGTGTCGCAGCAGCGCGGCGAGCGGGTTGAGATGCAGGACATACCGCCCGAGGATCCGGCCACCTACGAGATGATTTGCCGTGCGACACCGTCGGCGTCTTCCAGATCGAATCGCGCGCGCAAATGAGCATGCTGCCGCGGCTTCAGCCAAGGACGTTTTATGACCTCGTGATCGAGGTCGCGCTCGTAAGGCCAGGTCCGATTCAAGGCGGGGCCGTGCATCCATATTTGCGCCGTCGGCAGGGATTCGAGACAGTCACTTATCCCAGCGATGCCCTCAAAGTCGCGCTCGGGCGAACGCTCGGCGTACCCATCTTCCCGGAGCAGGTGATGCAAGTCGCGATTCTCGCGGCCGGATTCACACCGGGTGAAGCGGACCAACTTCGAAGAGCCATGGCCGCCTGGAAGCGCAAGGGTGGTCTGCAACAGTACTACGACCGCATCGTCAATGGCATGACCGAACGCGGCTATGAGAAGGCGTTTGCAGACGGGATTTTTGAGCAGATAAAGGGGTTCGCGGAGTACGGCTTTCCGGAAAGCCATTCGGCAAGCTTTGCCCTGCTCGTCTATGCAAGCAGTTGGCTCAAGTGCCATGAACCGGCCGCGTTCCTGTGCGCGATGCTGAACAGCCAGCCGATGGGCTTCTACTCACCTCGCAACTGGTCCAGGACGCAAAGCGCCACAAGGTTCGCGTCCTGCCGATTGACGTCACCATCAGCAACTGGGATTCGGCGCTCGAAGGCGACGGCTCGATGGCGCCCGTGCGGCTCGGCCTTTCGCTCGTTCGCGGAATGCGTGACGAGTCAGCCGCGCGCATCGAATCAGCACGCGCGGTGCGACAGTTCGCCGACGTCAACGATCTGGCGAACCGGGCGCAGCTTGATCGGCACGACCTGCAAGTGCTCGCAGACGCCAATGCGCTTTACTCGCTCGCGGGCAACCGCCGTCAAGCGCTCTGGCAAGCGGTGGCAGCCGTGCCGGATCGTGATCTGCTGCGCGCGACGGCACGTGAAGAGGAGACGCCCATGCTGGCCGCGCCGAGTGAGGGAGAAGAAATTGTCGGCGACTATCGTTCGACCGGCCTGACACTCAACCGGCATCCGCTTTCGTTGCTGCGCGAACGGCTCGATGCGAAGAAGATCTACAACGCCGCGAAGCTCGCGACCTATCCCAACGGGCGTCTGGCGCGCGCCTGCGGCATCGTGACAGTAAGGCAACGACCGGGAACCGCAAACGGCGTGCTGTTCATCACGCTCGAAGATGAGTCGGGCCAAATCAACGTCATCGTCTGGCCATCTCTCGTTGAGAAATTCAGGAAAGAGGCGCTCGGTGCTTCGCTGCTAGGCGTCTACGGCGTCTGGCAGAAGGAAGGCGAGGTAAAGCACCTTGTCGCGAATCGACTCGTCGACATGACGGCGCTCCTTGGAAATTTGGCCACGTCGAGCCGGAACTTTCACTGAGCTAGTAGCTCGGAGCCAGTCCATCAGTCTCAGGATTCCGTTGCTAGCTTCGTGCCGGGGGCGACATGCTTTCCCAATCGATATCAACCGAGCTCGCGGCCGCGTTCGCGGCTTAGCAAGCCGGCGGAGGGCTAGCACGCAGTTAGAGCTTACACCTTTCCAAATCGGCCCACGCACGTGTAGATTTCAGCAGTGCGCAACGCGGGAACACAAGCCAACCCAACAAAGCAATCACGGATGATATGAAAAAAATTATTTGTGGCTTGTTGTGGCCGTTATCGCCGACGCTCAAGATGGCTGAGCTTACAAAGCGCAGGTTGCTGGCCGATGGCGGGGCCGCCGCGCTAACAACCGGCATAAAACGATATAACCTATTCTAATCTTTGATCGCTCTTGCGCTTTTTTCTAACTTCGGAATTTTATCAACGCGATTGGTTTCTTGATGCCGATCGTAAATGGGTAAACTACATTATTCTCGTTTGTTTTGGATATTTTATAATAACATCGCGTGCCGTCGAGATCTTCGTTGCCTTTCTGAACGATGCCGCGGCGAAACTCAATGGCGAAAGGGCAAAAAGCGAACTCAGCCCGGGCGACCGGCTGAAACTTGCGTTCAGAAGCTATTTTGAATTGTTACTTAATTTCGCGACGCTATACTATCTGATGCCGTCTTGTTGGCTCAAAGACAACCATCAAGCTTCTAAAATAATCGACGCGCTCTATTTTAGCAGCGTTACGATGACTACCGTCGGTTATGGCGACATCAGCCCGTCGTATTGGCCAGCACAGATATCGGTCCTGCTCCGGGTATTTGTCGGGCTCACCTTAGCTGTTTTGTCGTTCACAGTTTATACAAGCATTGCACTTGCCAACCTATCGAGAAAAGACTAATGGAAACCAAACATGAACCTGTCACGTTACCGTTAGCGGACACCGCTGGTAGCCCAATATCTTTCAAACAGTTATCGTTTTTCTTTCTTCTATTCCAAGCAATCTATGTGTTTGCTGTGGAGGAGTTGGAGTCGGACACTCGTGTTTGGCGGGAGGACAACCTACGCGAGCTTTACCAATTCACAGATGCGGTCGAACGACGGATCCAGGAGACGCCGGGCGACTATATGACAGTCACGGGAGCGACTCGCTATGAAAACCTCGATCTGCGAATAATTGATATTCGACGTCGAAACACGTTGGACTTTATCTTGTGAGGTGCACTTCCGCCGATTGTGACCGGCTGCATAATGGCCGGTGGTATTTTGTTCCTAAGTAGTAAGCGGGCGGTTCTGCCTGACATCTTCACATCGAACCGAAGAATGGCTCAGACGCTAGGCGTAGGGGAAGACGGGCGCATTAGGAAGAAGAGAAAGCCCGAGCCTTGAATAGACGCAATGCCGTCGACCATATGAATCGACCGTCAATTTGGCGTCAACCTTGCAAACCGCGAAGCCTCTGGGTGATGCCGCTCGATATGGCCAACCAAAAGGTGTCCTAGCTCCTTGACGAGTCGGGCGTAAGCGTCGCGGTTGTCCATAGCGCTTTTCTGTTTAAGCGCGGAGCAAAATCGTTGTATTTCCCATCGTCGTGTTTTCCAATGCGTTCAGCAAAACAGTCGCGGATCGAGCCCAAACGCCTCTTGACGAATGACTTTCAGTTCGCCGTAGTCGCTGTGAAGAGGGTTGAGGATCAGGTTCCAGTCAGCCGGACACACTACAGAAGGGACTTTCATCGCGACCGACGTTCCCTCCATAAGCCAATGGCGGCCGACGTCAACGGTCGACGCAGGTATTGGCAACGTGGTCCAGTCTGCGGGCAGAACTGGTTCATAGCCTTTGTCGACCAGGTGATCGGGGATTTCTAGCTCCACGAGAAAGAGGTTTCCAGCCGGAGGGATGCCCGACGCATGCACACGCACTTCAAGGACCGCCGTTGCCGCATTTAGACTTGTGTCCAGGGCGGGCATTCCGGCCGGATTCCAGCGTCCGCCGGCTATTGCAGCGCCATTGCCGCTCAGATCGTCAGCGTGATATTTTCCGGGCTTATTCTTGGCTAAACGGAAGAGCCTCATACACCGACGCCGAACTCAATCCGCTGGAGGATTCTCTGAACTTCATCGTACCCGGCCTGCGTGTCTAGCATCGAGACGGGACTTTCGCCGCCCAATTCCGCGTGGGGAGTCTGCATCCATTTTGCAGCAAGCTCACCGCTTTCAAATACGTCAGCCGCGTGTGCATGGATCAGGATGACTCTCGACACGCGATCAGACTCTCCACTACTCAGGCGGTCGCCAGCGGCAAGTTTCCGCGTCACAGTGCTCGACGGAATACGCAGGCTTGCAAGCAAGGACTGGATGCTGGTGTTCAAGACCTCAGAAGCAACAAGACCGATGATGTTCGGCTCCAGGCCTAGCCGGATCTCGCGGCTTTGCGCTATCGGGTCGAGTTGAATAAACGCGGCCAGTCGCGAATCGCGTGCGCCGCTTGGCGTGGACTTGTTAGGCGAGGATCGAATCGCGGGCATCACAGTCTCCAAATGGGTATGGCCATATGCCCATTATGGCAATTTGCCCATTCGGTGTCAAGGTGTCTATCAAATGAGCAAAAACAACCCGGCATGACGGCCCTGGTTTGGCGCTCTCGCATCCGCGACCAGTGTGCTGCGATCAGACCGCTTGCTAGTCGCGTTCATTGTCGTAATCGCGAGCTGACATTGTTTCCTTTATGCCCAACGAGGCGATCGACCTGATCTATCTGGACAAGGCTTACTATCTCGCGCCGGATAAGCGCGGCGGAAAGCCTTATCAGCTTCTTTACCAAGCGATGCGTGAAAGCGGCACATGTGCGCTCGCCCGATGGACGTCGCGCGGAAAGCAGCACATCGTCCAGATCCGCGCTGGGCAGGACGGTCATCATGCAGCAGCTTCTTTATGCGGATGAGGTTCGCTCGGCTCTCTCAGCCCCTCGAATACCGGGAGGGTCTTAGAATTGCGGCATAACAGTCCAAGATTTTAGCCGCACCCCCGCAAACCAACATTGCAACGTTTAATCTCATCATTGGGTAACTCTGTCTTCCTATTCCACTTTGATTCCGACTACGTTTTCTCGGCGACTGGTCTGCCGATGTAGCGTCTTTGGGTGCCGCAGCGGGTGCATTTGTCACGTAGTAAGCCATGCTTCGAGATTCGTTGCTTGCGCGATGTCGCCGCGGTGGCGGATTAACTCAACCCCACGCCGAAGTTCCGATACGGTGACGACCGACATATACAGGTCGCTCCCATCTCGCAACGCCCCGCGGAAGAACGCTCGCACGCCCTCATTTGAGCGATCCCACTTCCGCACCTCGCTGATAACGTTGGTGTCAATCAAATACACGCGTCACCTCACCGTCATCGACGCGTCCAAAATCCGAGTCCACGCCGACGTCAGGAACAGTCATCAGCACTTCCGCGAAGCTCTTCTTCGTCGGCTTGCGAAGCGCGCTTGCCAAGATCTCGCGATGTTCTGCCTCGGCGCTACGACCGTGTGCCGCGGCCCGCTCGCGTAGACTCTGAGCCAAGCTCTCGTCCACGTTGCGCACTAGTAGATTTGCCATTGAAAAATCCCCGATTGATATGCTATCAATGATAGCACCACCGAGGAGGGTTGCAAGCATTGCTATGAGAACACTCCGGTATGGCGGACGACTGTCGCCTGACGTCGATTGATATCCGCAAAACTTACTCAGCGAAATGATGGGATGATTGCCGCCCGGCAAGAAATCCTGCAATGTTTTAAATCAAATGAAGAATCCGAGCTAAAAATATTTCAGGTCGCTAAACGTTTGCGTTCTTTGCGCGTAACGATGGTAAACCCCCATACTGAACTCGAATAATAAAACGACGAGAGAAAAGCCATGCCGGGGAATATCAGAACACTTTACTTCGTAGGCCGCGAAATGCCCGCTCCATTGCGGGAACAATTACTCGAACGCGGCTGGACGATTGAATCAGTAACGCCGGGCAAGCGGCTCAAAAGCCCGCGATCCGACATCCAGGCCTGCGCGGGACTGGTCGATTTCGCCGCCTGCCTGGACGAACTCGATCACCCGGATTTACAGCAGCTATTTTCGTCGACACGAATTGGCTGGGTCGGGCTCGCCATGCCGGATCTGGTTTCGGAGCCGGCGGTCAGGCGCGTGCTGCGCAATTACTGCTCGGATTATGTGACCTTGCCGGCATCGAACGATCGTATTGCCGATTCAGTCGGTCACGCGTACGGCATGGTCGCGTTGAACGATCCGGCCGGCGCAGGCGAAGTCCACGTCGAGGGCGCAATTGCCGAGGGCGAAATGATCGGCTCGTGCGACGCGATGCTCGCGCTGTTCCGCTCCATTCGCAAAGTGGCGATGACGGACGCGCCCGTGTTTATCTCCGGCGAATCGGGTACGGGTAAAGAACTGACGGCCGTGGCGATCCACGAGCGTTCGGTGCGCCGCGAGCAGCCGTTCGTCGCGATCAATTGCGGCGCGATTCCCGCGCATCTTTTGCAATCCGAGTTGTTCGGCTACGAACGCGGCGCATTTACGGGCGCGAACCAGCGCAAGATCGGCCGGGTGGAAGCGGCGAACGGCGGCACGCTGTTCCTCGATGAAATCGGCGATCTGCCGCTCGAAAGCCAGGCGAGCCTGCTGCGCTTTTTGCAGGAACGCAAGGTCGAGCGTCTCGGCGGACACGGTTCCACGCCGGTGGATGTGCGCATTATTTCCGCGACGCACGTCGATATGCAGACCGCGATGATCGAAGGGCGCTTTCGTGCCGACCTGTATCACCGTCTGTGCGTGCTGCAAATCGACGAACCGCCGCTGCGCGCACGCGGCAAGGACATCGAGCTGCTCGCGAAGCACATGCTCGATCGATTCAAGAAGGACGCGAGCCGCCGTTTGCGCGGTTTTGCGCCGGACGCGATCGCCGCGATCCATAACTACGGTTGGCCCGGCAACGTGCGCGAACTGATCAATCGCGTGCGTCGGGCCATCGTGATGTCCGAAAGCCGGCAGATCACCGCACGCGATCTCGAACTCGGCGAATACGTGGAAGTCGCGCCGGTTTCGCTGGCGCAGGCCCGCGAAGCAGCCGAACGTCAGGCGATCGAGCTGGCGCTCCTGCGTCATCGCGGCCGCCTCGGCGATGCCGCGCAGGAACTCGGCATCTCGCGCGTGACGCTGTATCGCTTGCTGACCGCGCTCGATTTGCGCAACGCAACGAACGACGTTCAGGGCAGTGCGCCGGTGTGCGCGCGGCCTGCTGCGTGAGTTTTCCGGAACGCGACGATCAACAGGCTTTCGCGAGCCGGGACCAACGGGCCGTTTTCGTGTGCTCCGCGCGGGCGGTCATCGCGCAGCTCGTGCACATCCGCGCGGACTGTCTCGCGGGCGAGCCGTGCCGGATCGACACGGGCGAATACCGTTGCAGCGACGCCGATGGCATCGACCGGTTAAAGCGCGACATTCGCGCCGGACGCGTGATGCGCTTCAGCATCGACGAACGGCGCTGGGGCGCACGCAGCATCGTAGTCAATCAGTACGCGCGATGACGGCGGTCATCAGGCGTAGATGTTCAAAACCGAAAACCGACGAGAGAACGAGATGAATCTCGAATACCGGGGTCAAGCCGTCACCATCCGGCTTTTTCCTTCAACGAGCGGCGGCTGGGTCTGGGCCTACTGGATGAGCGGTCTGGATCGTTACGAAGAGAGCGACCAGGCGATCGCCACCGGCCGCGCGGCGCTGGTAGCCGCGCGGCAGGTCGCGGTGCGTTACCTCGACGCGTTGAAGTTCGACTGATCGCCGACTGCGCACGCCGCATCTCCCGTGCAGCCCGGAAAAACCGCCTTCGACAGGCACATATCAGCACTCGGTTGACGCTACGTCGCGCAGTTCGGCGAAAAGGCCACCAGAATTCGTGTGCCCCCTGTCTGCGCATGAGATTCGTGGCAAACGGTGCCGCCGAGACTTCGTACCAGCGACGTAATGACTTTGTTGCCGAGGCCAGACAAGGCATCGACATTAAAATCGGCAGGCAGCCCCCTACCGCCGTCAGCGACGGACAGGCAGTACCGGCCGGCATCAACCGGAACAAGCCAACTCAGACGAACTTCGCGCCATACTTCCAAGCGTTCGTCGCCAGTTCATTCACGAGAGCCCCATCCGGCTGATCTGCTCGCTTGGCACCCTACCAAGATGCCCGAATCCCGAATCCGCATCGATCGTCTTCAGAAAAGTACGGCCGCGCAACCGTCGACGCGGGGATGCCCTGCACGTACGCCCGCAGCGCCGCGAAGTGATTGCGCGCATACGCGGCTCGGCTTTCGGTGACGGTCTGTGGTCTGTTGGCCATGTGAGCGGCTTCTTTTCGTTGTCTGGAGGCCCGTCTGGACGGAACTTAGATGCCCTGCCCCCCATTTTTACCCATTAAAACCATGCCTGATAATACGAAGTATCAGGCATGGAACGTCGCGGAAAGTCGGCGTTGGCGGCCGCCGAACGTCGGAACGCGCCGGCGAGCTACCTGACGATGCGGCCGGACGTCTCTGGACGAACCTTGGGACCCGCCAAAACCGCATGCGTAACAATAGGCCTATTATTGATCTACAATAATTCCTATTGAACCATCGACGGAGAGTAAGCATGGTGGCAGAGACCAGGACGTTGACGGCACAGGTGCCCGTCGAACTTGCTCAGGAAGTAGATGCGTTGTCCGAGCGTCTTGAGCGGCCCCGCCAGTGGATCATCAAGAAGGCGCTGGTCCAGTTCCTTACTCGCGAGGCAGAGAAGCGACGCTTGATTCAGGAAGGTCTGGATGACGTCACCGCGGGCCGTCTGGTCTCGATGGACGAAGCTCGTGCATGGGCAAATAGCCTGGGCGCGGACAACGAACTGCCGGTACCGAAGGCGTGAGCGTCAAAGTCCTCCAGACCAGCAAAGCGATGTCCGATTTGAGCACGATCGCGGCGCATGTGAAGAAATACAACGACGCTGCCATCGCGCGCGAGGTCGTCAATGCGCTGCTCGACGCGGCAGAGCGCCTGGGGCAGGACCGTTTTCAACGTATCGGGGAGGAACTAGACGGCTACGATGGCCCCCCGGCGCGCGAAGTGCATCGGTGGGTGTGCCTCGCTGGACGCTACGAACTTCACTACGAAGTCCTGCCAGCCTACGCGGACGAACCTATTGCAATAGCCATCCTTCGTGTCTGGGACACCCGGCAAGACCGGTAAGACCGTGCTCGACCAACTAGTGATGCAACCACAATTAAAAGACTCGTCGAAGGTGCCGCTCTGAGACGGCCTGCGCCTCGATCTGGCACGGAAGCTTGACCTCGGGCGGCATTGGATAGGCTTTGGCGTCAGGGCAATGGTGCAAGAAGTACTAAAAACCAGCCCGGGAATGCCGTTATGCACCGGTAGGCTCGGCATCGGGGCCCCCGACGACCGGCAACGTTGTGGTTAAAGCTTTTCCGACTAGATTCGACGCAACACACGCAGGACACAACCGCCGCATACATGGAACGAGCGCGCGTGCTCACGAGTATGAAAAGGCGGGCCGTCGAAGAGATCATCAAGTCAAGAGTCGGCACTCAGATGACCCACTTCGCCGTGCAGCGGAAAGCGGCGACGATCCTTGGCAAATTAGCGGCATCTATTAACGTCCGCGCGGGCGATGGAAGGCAGCTCGTCAAGATGTATGAGCGGTTCGGGGAGTTCGAGATGCGCGCCGAACTTGAGAGCCTGCGCGAGACGCCGGACTAGCTTCTTTCCTGAGGGACCATCCGAAATTTATGGTCGGTGCCAAAGCATTGCATGAGAGGCACGTAGCCGTGCAGGCAGCGTTGGCCGCGGAACTGGCCATCGAGTTGGAAGACGAAGTAAAGCACTAGGAGCGGTGCCGCCCACGCTGTTGGCCCCTTGTGCGTCCAGCGAGGCTGGCGGCGTTTAAGCCGTCGCCGCCACTCGTAACTGATAACTTCGAGGTGCTCGACGGCAACGGCGCGCGGCGGTGTGCGGCGTTCAAAGATCGGGCCGTTGCACTAGCTGGCGAATGCACCGAGGAATACGATGGATTCGTCGACGCCTCAGCAACAAGACGCGACGAAGAGGAATATCATCCGCACCTGGCAGAGCAACGGCAGGTAGCGGCATGAACGAGTACTCGATCACTGATATTGAAAACGCCATCAACTACTGGCAGTCGCGGCAGGCGGCGACGGATGACTTCGCTGTCTGCCCAAGAGCAAGGATGTTGGCAGACGTCTACGGAACGATGATTTTCATCGACGAGAGCGCGTCGAAGCTAGAAACTTGACGGCGGAACAGAACGAAGCGATAGGCCTTGCGCTCGCCCAGAAGGAACTTTTCTGATGGTGACAAGAGAGGGCAAACATGTCGGACGGTGATAGAGCCTTGTTATGGGTGGACGCGCAGGCCGGCGGCGGCCGCGTCGAAATCTATTCGCGAGAAGTACCGACGGCGGACGCTGTGCGCATGTTCGCCTCAGCCAGCAGCGACTCGCGAGCGTTCGAGGAAGACCTCACAGACTGGGTGGCAACGGAGATAGTCGGCGACGTTTTGTACGCCGGCTATTTCTGCCCTAAGAGCAAAGGCTTGGACGAGGAAAAACAAGTGTCGTTCGCGCTCGTACATGCTTGCGACGCTATCAGCAAGCATTTCGGCATTGACGCAGGACTCCTCGAACGCGCATTGCGGCCTGAGAATCTGGCGCAGTTGGCGGCCGCACGGGATGCAGAGATCGCATCTCTGGTCCATGATCTTCCCGAGCTTACGAAGGACGCCGAGGCCGTGCGAGAAACACACGCGTCGGTGCAGGCGGCTCTTGCCGACGAACTTGCGAAGGCCATCGCTGATGGCAAGATTAAGTCGCATTGAGCGTTGCCGACGCAGATGATGCCAGACATCGTAGGACCGCAGCGGCGTGCAGGATTTTTCGCGCCTTGCGGTTCTTGACCCGCGTAGGGTCAAGAGCGCGCCCGACGTGCCGTTAACTGAGCCATTCCTGATCTTTCCACGGCTCACATGTTCTCTTCGATTCGCAGTCGCGTCCTTGCTGCTTCTCTCGCTATTGTCGTTGGCGGTCTTGCCGTCAATACGGGCGTCAATTACAGCGTTGCTCATCGCTACAACAGCGATTCCATCGAAAGCAGCCTCACGGCGGTCCTTACCGGCCACGAGGCGGGTATCGAGGAATGGATCACATCGAAAACGCAGATGATCGTCTCGGTCGAAGACGCAGCGCTAAGTTCTGATCCTGTACCCTTTCTCAAACAAGTGGCATCCGCAGGCGGCTTCACGAATGTTTATGTCGGCTACGCCGACAAAACAGCGAAGTTTTCGGATTCGACCGGCATTCCTTCCGACTACGACCCAACAGGACGACCTTGGTACAAACAGGCGGTAGAGGCCGGTAAGCCGGTGGTGACGCCGCCCTACGTAGACGTCGGCACCGGTAAGCTCGTGGTCGCCTTTGCTGCGCCAATCGTCCGCGACGGCGCAGTGAAAGGCGTCGTATCGGGCGACGTGGCGATGGATAGCGTCGTCGCGAACATTAAGTCGATCCACCCGACGCCCGCAAGCTTCGGCATGCTGGTCGACTACAGTGATCATATCGTTGCGGCCGCTGATGCGAAACTGACGCTCAAACCCCTGACGGATGTCGCCAACGAACTGACGGCGGACGCAATCAAGGCAGCTTCCGGTCAACATTCGACCGCCATTGAGGCGACGGTCGGCGGTGCGACGAAGCTGGTGCGTACTCGCGCGGTGCCAGGAACGAACTGGCTGACTCTCGTTGCGCTCGACAAGTCGGAAGCGACAGCCGGTATGTGTTCGCTGCTGACTGCATCGATCGCCTCCCTTGCGGTGATCGCCGCGATCGCCGCCGCCATCATTAGTGCCGTCACTGGCGCGGCCTTCAGAGGACTCGCAAAGGTGCGAGACGCCATGGAGGGCATCGGCTCGGGGAGCGGAGATCTCACGCAGCGGTTGCCCGCGACCGGCGATGATGAGGTCGCGCAGATCGCCCGTTCTTTCAATGCGTTCGTCGGCAAGATCAACAGCGTGATGGTGCAGATCCGCGACACCAGTGAATCCGTTCGCCATGCCGCCAGCGAGATCGCCTCGGGGAATCACGATTTGTCGCGTCGGACTGAATCGGCTGCAGCAAGCTTGCAGGAGACAGCCGCTTCAATGGAAGAAATCACGTCCACGGTGACACAGTCGGCCAGCGCAGCTCGCCAAGCCGATCAAACGGCGACGACCGCAGCGAGCGCGGCATCCCGTGGCGGCTCCGTCGTTGCCGACGTCGTCTCAACGATGCAGGAAATCGAAGGCGCATCCGGGAAGATCAGCGACATTATTGGCGTCATCGAGGGGATTGCGTTCCAGACCAACATTCTTGCGCTCAACGCTGCAGTCGAGGCGGCACGCGCGGGCGAGGACGGCCGCGGATTCGCCGTGGTGGCCGGTGAGGTGCGCACGCTCGCTCAGCGTAGCGCGCAGGCAGCCAAGGAAATCAAAGAACTGATCGGCTCGAGCGTTGCGAGCGTCTCAGCCGGCGCGTCGCTGGTACAGCAAGCGGGTGAAACGATGAACGACATCGTTGGCCGAGTATCTAGCGTCACGACGATCATCGGCGAGATCACCAACGCGGCTGACGAACAGACGCGCGGCATACAGGAGATCAACCGTGCGGTGTCGCAACTGGACGAGATGGTGCAGCAAAACGCGGCGCTAGTTGAGCAGTCGGCGGCCGCAGCTTCGGCATTGCAAACGCAGGCCAACGAACTGGCAAGCGCTGTTGGTCAGTTTCGTGTGGCATAAGGTCGGCGTAAGCCCTCCCTCGCATGAGCTTCATCGCGGCGCGGGCATCGAGAGTGAATGACTCTCACCGTGCCCGCGTCGCGCAACCTGAGCGTAACAAGCCTTCGTCTTTTGAGTTAGGTCGCCCGGGCTTGAATGACTCCAACGTCAGCTCGTCGCCCTCCTCAAACGGTGGTGCAAGGCGGGTGGCAGCAGTCGACCCTCAGCAGCCAATTGCGGCCAGCCTGCCAGCGTCCCTTGACAACAACATACCGGACGCTCAACTCAAACATTCCGGTTGGCTCAACGATCTGTGATTCGATCGGCTGAGAACCTCGAATGACCCTCAACTTGTCGATGTCCAGTCGTCCGCCTGGAGCGCGTCAATAATCTTCGATACCTGGACGAAGACCGCCAAGGTATATTTTTCGTGTGCGTTTGCTAATCACCCTGGAGTTCCTGCGCGGCTTTCGCAAGATCTCTAGAGGGCGGCAGGCCGAACAGACGCGCATATTCCCGGCTGAACTGGTTTGGACTTTCGTAGCCGACGCTGAAGGCGATCGATGTCGCGCTGCCCTGACCGGAGATCAGTTGTGACCGCGCGTGCAACAACCGAATACGCTTCTGATACTGCAACGGACTCAATGCCGTTACCGCCTTGAAATGGCGATGAAATGCCGAAACGCTCAACGCCGCCATCTCGGCCAGGGCATCAACCCTTATCTGTTCGGTGAAGTTGCGTCGTATCCAGTTAATCGCAACGCCGATACGCGAAAGCGCCGTGTCCGGCGATGCGATATCTCGCAGCATCCAGCCGAGCGGCCCCTGAAGCACCCGAAACAGAATCTCGCGCTCGTACGAGGGAGCAAGCACCGCGATCTCGTCCGGCCGCTCCATCAACCGGAGCATCCGAATCCAGGCGTCGAGCAGTTCATCATTGACCGGTGCGACTGAAAATCCAGAGTCGAACAGCGTCCTGCAGACCTGCACCGGCAGATCGCGGATGAGCGCCGCGACGATGGTGGGATCGAGCGTCAGGCTGACTGCAAGATACGGTTCGCCGGTCGCGGTCGGATGGACGGTACCAACCGCGGGTAGATCCACGGACATGACGAAGTAGGTCGCCGGATCATAGTGAAAGGTCCGGTCACCGACCGTCATCGTCTTCGATCCCGTCAGGATCAGGTTCACCATAGGCTCGTAGACGGCAGCGAGCAGGTGCTCGGGGATTTCTCCCTGGACCATGGCGACACGCGGAATACCCGTCTCGGTGCGCCTGTTTTCAGCCCGGGACGTTAGTGCTCTTAATTCCTGTAGTTGCTTTTCCATGGCCCCACGCTAGCAGAGGCCATCCGGGCATGCAATCCAACAGCAGAAATAGGCAAGTTTCGAGGAGGATCGGGTGAGTGCGCGGTGCTCGATGGTCGTATCTTCACTCTCACCAGACAGACGGGAGAGACCCAGTGAAGATTGTCATTGTGACCGGAAGTAGTCGTGGCATTGGTGCCAGCACCGCACTCGAATGCGCCAGGCGTGGAATGGGTGTGGTCGTCACCTACAACAGCAATCCGGAACAGGCGACACAGGTTGTGAAAGCAATCGCCGGGATCGGCGGGGCGTCGGTTGCCCTGAAGCTCGACGTCGGCAACAGCAGCTCGTTTCCCGAGTTTCGCGAAGCGGTCTCCGCACGGATTAATGCCATCTGGGGCAGGCAGACCTTCGACTTCCTCGTGAACAACGCCGGGCACGGCCTCTACGCTCCAATCACCGACGTGACCGAAGACCAGTTCGATGGGCTGTTCAACGTGCATCTCAGGGGACCGTTCTTTCTGACCCAGGCACTTCTGCCGCTGATCGAGGACGGCGGCCACGTCGTCAACGTCACCAGTGCGACCAGCCGCGTCGCCACCGCAGGCGTCGCGCCCTATGCCGCGTTCAAGGGCGGACTGCAGGTTCTGACTCGCTACATGGCCAAGGAATTCGGGGAGCGGCGCATCAGAGCGAACTCGATTGCGCCGGGAGCGATCCGCACAGAGCTGGGCGGCGGATTGAACGATGAATTCGAGGCCATTCTTGCGGGCCAGACGGCGCTCGGGCGGGTGGGCGAGCCCGAAGACATTGGCGGCGTCATCGCAAGCCTGCTATCCGACGAGAGCCGCTGGATCAATGCCCAGAACATCGAAGTGGCGGGCGGTTACATCATCTGAATCGGGGAGAAATCATCATGCTCGACCACGTCTTCATATCCGTCAGCGATATCAATCGCTCGATCGCTTTCTACGAGAAGGCGCTCGCACCGCTCGGCATCGTACATGCGATCGACTACGACGGCAGCCAAGGCCCCGCCGGCCACCCTGATCTCAAAGGTTTTGGTGCGAACGGGCGCGTGTTCTTCTGGTTGCGCGAAGGTACGGTCGAAGGTCGCGCCGCACACGTCGGTTTCATCGCCGCTGGCAAGCGCGAAGTCGATGCGGCTTTCTCAGCGGCGATGTCCGTAGGTGCCACCGAAATCCATCCGCCCGGGCCGCAGCGTCACTATGACCCGCGCTATTACGCCGCTCAGGTGCGCGACCCCGACGGCTACAGCCTCGAATTTGTCTATAAGGAATGGCAGCACTGATATGAAGAAGCTCATGATTTACGGCGCGACGGGATATACCGGTCGCATGGCGGCAGAACATGCCTCAGCAGCAGGTACGTCGATAATCCTCGCAGGACGCAATGAAGCGACGCTCGTACCGCTTGCTGCGAGGCTCGGGGTGGAGTATCGGGTCTTCGCGCTCGAAGACTCTTCTGTGATTGACCGATCACTCTTTGACGTCGGTGTCCTCCTCAACTGCGCGGGGCCATTTTCCAGGACCGCCAATGTCCTGATGACGGCTAGCATCTGCAACGGCGTGCACTATCTCGACGTCGCCGCGGAACTCGACGGATATCGTCTGGCCGAAGTGCTCGATGCAGAGGCCAGAACTGCTGACGTCATGCTTCTGCCCGGCAGCGGCGGCAGTGTCGCAATGCTCGGGTGCCTTGCCGAGAATGCTGTTGCGAGAACGAACAATCCCTCGAGCATCAAGGTGGCGATGCACGTCTCGGGCGGTCTGTCACGAGGCTCGGCCGTCAGCGCCATGGGGAGCGTCACCGTCGAAACTCTGGTGCGGGCCGACGGGAAGCTGGTCCCCCGGCCTGCAGGAGCCATCCGAGGGTTCGACTTCGGAAAGGGTGCCGTCGACTGTTTTCAGGTGACACTCCCCGATCTCATCACGATCTGGCGATCGACGAACGTGCGAAACATTGAGACGTTCGTCCACGTGACGGGCGATGGATTTCCACGAGGTGATCTCTCTGCACTGCCAGACGGACCGAGCGTGGAGGAACGACTGGCCAATCGGTACCAGGCGGTCGTTGAGGTAACTGATTCCGACGGCAGGATCTTCCGCTCGGTTCTCGATACGGTCAACGGCTACACATTCACGGCAACTGCTGCGGCCGAAGCCGGCCGGCGCGTTTTGGCCGGCGAGGCCCGCCCGGGCTTCCAGACGCCCGCGATGCTGTTCGGCAGCGGTTTTGCCAAGACAATCGCAGACACCACCATCGTAGACGTTTGAGGAGCAGGCCATGGAGAAACTCGTTGCTACATTTATCCAGACCGCCAATTCCTTCGACGTCGAGGGCGTGGCGACCCTTTTCACAGCCGATGCAGTTATCGACGACGTTTCCGTTGGCGATGCCTTTGTTGGTGCCGAAGGTATTCGCCTCTACCTCAGGCAATTTTTCGTTGGCTACAAAACCGCCAGCAAGCTTCTGTCCCTGGAGCAACTGGACGACTTCACTGCCGTCGCTCGCGTGGATTTCACAGGCGACTTTGGGCACGAGATCGGGACTCTCAAGATCAGGCGCAACACCGATGGTCTTATCGAGCGAATCGACGCGAATCTCGAATAGCGAGCACGGAATACAGCCATTGCTGCTTGCCTGGGCGCTGATGCCGCGATGGCTTCGCTTCGCAAACTTCTGGAATAGGAAGGACAACACTTATGACCATGTCAACATCACTCACCAACGAAGCCGCAGACAAGCTTGCGGTTGTCGATGCCCTCTACCAGTTCGCCGCGGGTATTGACCGTCGCGACAGGAACCTTCTATCCTCCTCACTCGCAGAAAACGCCGTATCGGACTTTCGCCAGGCCGCTGCTAAAGCCGGGTTCGACTATCCGGTCATCGAGGGCAGAGACGTTATCGTCGAGGCCCTCACGGTATCTCTCGCGACTCTGGATACGACGCACTCCGTCACAAACCCGCGGGTCACCATCGCCGGGGACACGGCCCGCCTCGATGCACTTGTAGAAGCCCAGCATGTACCACGGGGCGATCATACTCGTCACTATCTGATGAAGAACCGCTACGATGTCGAACTGGCAAGAAAGGGCGATGTCTGGGTCATCACGCGGAGCACGATCGACAACGTCTTGCGCTCTGGAGATCCTGCGGTTCTTTCTGTTGTGTAGAGTGTGTTTGGCTGGAGACTGAACTGCGGCGTGATCGAGTTAGCGTCGCCACGACGCTGCGCACTCGGTCACTCCATCCGGAGCACATAGTAGGCCTTGCGGTGATGCCTGTTTATCACCCAATGACCGAATTGCGCCAGGCAGCGGGCGTCCGCGCAGGCTCGGCGATTGACTCTTCCTGGCCGCTTCATGCCAGTGAAATCATTTTCGCGTTTTGCTCAGCAGGTGTCCCAAGCCGAGGTCTGTCGCAACTTTCCAGACATAGTTGCGCGAATAAGCCTTGCCGCATCGTTGCCCGACCACCATTCGAAGGCGCTCGTTCGTCCACCTATCTGCGTTCAACCCATAGGAACGCGGCGAAGCCTGGAGCGCTTCACTAATGAGCTGCGCTAGGTCGATAGCCCCTGTGACGGTTCCGGGTGCCGACTTCTGCCGCGCCTTGAGCACGTCGGCGAAACCCAGTTCAATTATGAGTCGCCGCACGTAGACTCGGGAGTATCGGCGATGAAATTTACGCTCGATCACTGTCAGAAAGCGCCCGTCCGTCCAGCGGTCGCTTTCAAACCCAAAATTGGTTGCGGATGATCGCAATGCCCTGGAGAGCCATACCCGAGCATGTGCGTCAAGAGACGACTTTCTCCCACCGACGCCCATTAGCTTTAAGCGTTCGAGGCCACCTTCCTCGAGCATTGACCGGTATCGCCTGGCCGTCTGGACCGAGATCCCAAGTTCCGAGGCAGTTTGATCCGGGCTTTTACCCGCCAAAAGCATCTCGCCCGCTTTTATCCGTAAGGCCACACTGGACAGTTCTTTGGGAAGTTCCTGCATAGCTTTTCTGGAGTGCAACCGAATCAAATATACTGCGCAATATGGATCTGCAATCCGGGAAGCAACAAAGGCGGCCGATTCAATAACCGAGTATTTGGAAACACCGCCTCTTGGCCGAACTCGGAAATTCGGTCCGAGCGCGGCGCGGTCTTTCCATGAAAGCAATTTTCGAGCAGCTGCGCCGCTCTGAATACTGTGCTCAGCATGGATTCGCTTGCTCTAGCTTCCATCGACCGGCTATTGTAGCGCTCCCGCCTGTAGGCATCGGCACCATAACGCTAGGCGCAGCGCGGGCCGCCGGAACTCTCTCCGTGGTGCAAGCTTAGTCGTCGCAAATTGCGACAAACCGAGATGTAGCCGTGGGCGCGTTCTGATCTGAACATATATCCTTCCTGACTCTGCGGAAATCAACTTGGACGTCATTAAACGGAATCACGTACGGGCCACGGGCGACGGACCCGCGACCATGGTCTTCTCCCACGGGTTCGGCTGCGACCAGTCGATGTGGCGGTATGTTGCCCCCCAGTTCGAAGCTCGTTATCGGACAGTGCTGTTCGACCTCGTCGGCAGTGGTTCCTCGGATCTCTCCTGTTACGACTACGACAAGTACTCTTCGCTGCACGGTTATGCCGCCGACGTACTTGAGATCCTTGACGCTGCCGCCACGGGACCGGTAATTTTTGTTGGGCATTCGGTGAGCGCAACGATCGGTATGCTTGCCGCCCTTCAAGAGCCCAGCCGGTTTGCTGCCAATATCATGGTCGGCCCTTCGCCATCGTTCATTAACGATGGCGACTATACGGGCGGTTTCGCCCGGGCCGATATTGACGGTTTGCTAGATACATTGGAAAACAATTTCCTAGGCTGGTCGAGCACGATGGCGCCTTCCATTATGGGCGCGCCTGGCAAACCCGAACTTGGGGTCGAACTTACCAACAGCTTCTGCCGTACCGATCCCGACATCGCCAGGCACTTTGCGCGCGTCACTTTCCTCGCCGACCATCGCAAGGAGCTCCTCTCTGTAAGCACGCCCACCTTGATCATCCAGTCAGACGACGATCTGCTCGCGCCGATTAGCGTCGGCGAGTACATGCACCGTTCAATCCGCAGCAGTAAGCTAGCCATAGTCGACAACATCGGGCATTGTCCCCATTTAAGCGCGCCGAGCGCCAGCGTGGATGCGATGGACGCGTTCCTTCGGGAGCTCGAGCACCTTCATGCGTGACACGCGCGCGCATCTGCCGGAGTTCAGTGCGGCATACGATACCGCGCCGTGCGGGCTCTTCACCACGGCGCCTGGCGGACTGTTACTGCGTGCGAACGCGACGTTGTGTCGGTGGCTCGATCGTCCCGCGGCGTCGCTGGTGGGACATAAAAGGCTTCAGGATCTCATCACGGTTGGTGGCAAGATCTTTCTCCAGACCCATTTGGCACCATTGCTGAGCTTGCAGCGGTCCGTGGCGGAAGTGAAGCTGGAGATGCTGCGCGGCGACGGGACGGCTGTCCCCGTGTTGGTCAACATAGCTCGCGTCGGCGGGCCGGAGGAGCAGTTCGACGAATTTGCGGTCATGATGGTAAGTGACCGGCACAAATATGAAAGGGAGCTGCTCGACGCGCGGAAAGCGCGCTTCAGGCGAAGGACGCTGCCGAGCGCGCGCTGCGAGTCGCCGACCGCAGAAAGGACGAATTTCTTGCGACACTTGCCCACGAACTTCGCGACCCATTCGCTGCAATGCAAGCTGCAGTCGAGCTGCTGAGGCGTGACGCCCAGGGGGCAAACAAGGACGCGCCCGACGACCACCCGCGCGAGCCGATCATGAGTCGACTCGATGTGCTCAACCGTCAACTGACCAAAGCGACCCGCCTGACCGATGATCTCCTTGAGGTGTCACGCATCGCGAAGGGGAAGATCGAAGTCAGGCGTGCACCGGTCAACCTCCAGTCCATTCTTGACGATGCCGTTGCCGGCATACGTGCGCGTTTCTCTGTCAACGGACCCACCCATACGCTCAAAGTGAATGTGACTGGGGAGCCGCTGATCCTCGATGCCGATCCGGTACGGATCGCGCAAATAGTGCAGAACCTGCTGAACAATGCGCTTCGCTATACGCCACATGGCGGGTGGGTGCGGCTGACCGCCACGCACGAAGGCGAGTATGCCGTCATAGGGGTGAGCGACAACGGCATTGGCATAGCGCCGGCCGACCTCGCGCGCGTCTTCGAAATGTTTGGTCAGGCGCCGGCCGGTCGAGGGCAGTCGCAAGGCGGCCTTGGTATTGGCCTGGCGCTGGTCCGCGCCCTGACCGAGCTGCACGGCGGCACGGTTACTGTGGCCAGCGAGGGACCGGGCTTGGGCAGTGCTTTTGTAGTGCGACTGCCGTTGTCGACCGGTCCGGCGGCGACGTCGCTGCCTGCCCCTAACATTGTGATGTCCGCCCGCCGCCGTGTATTGATAGCGGACGATAACGCGGACGCAGCTCAAGGCCTGGCAGTCCTGCTTGAAGGCGAAGGGCACGTTACGGCGGTAGCGGTAGACGGGGCGTCGGCGCTGCGGCTAGTTGATGAATTCCGTCCGGAAGTCGTGGTGCTTGATATCGGCTTACCCGACATGAGCGGCGAGGAAGTCGCGAGCTGCATACGCCGCGCGCATGGTGTGCGGGTCTCCCTTGTTGCGCTGACGGGGCTTGCGCCGGAAATGCGCCCCCGCGGCTTGTTCGATTCCTTTCTCACCAAGCCCGCACCCATCAAGGTGCTTCTTGCGGCGATCGCCGACGCGCGCCCGAGCTAATTAACGCTCGGACCACCTTGTGCGGGTAACCGCTATGAGGGGTCAATGCGCCAGTTGTATGTCGTTCAGTTGGTGCAACTCACGACGGCACCTGGCCGGTTTCCGAAGCTCGCAGTTCGAGCGCCGACCGAAGCGCTGCGACCACGAGGCGAATTCGCTACCCGACCCGGAGCGGCCATACGCGGGCGCCTTGGGATCTGCTGCTGGTCTCTGGTCTCTGGTCGCTGAGTTGCCGCTCAGTCATTGCTTTGTCGGTTCCAGCAGGTACGGGAATAAGCGACAGTCGAAAGGTGCCAGGGTACGGCTTCGGCGCGAGAGAACCGAACATGCTTCCATTCATCGCCGCGTAGAACGTTCGTTAGAGTCCGAATATTCTTTTTGTCTATACGTTGGCCGAATACGATTTCCTTAAGAGCGAGCGATGCTGCCCGCGTCCTCGCTGATATTCGAACAGCACGACCGGTTCGGTACTGTCTTCGGCGCTGCGATAAACCCACATGTACGACTTGCTCTGCGCAGTCCTGCCGTCTTCCTTTAGCACCTGCACCGTCGTCTCGTCGCCATGAAGCAGGGACTGCGCGAGCAGTGTTCTGCGCATCGCTTCATACAGACGGGACAGGTGCAGATCGGCGGGACGGATAACCCAATCTGCCAGCGTACCGCGACTGACCGCAAGGTTCGAGCGGGTCAGCGCCTCCTCCATGCGATACAGCGGTGTGCCGTCGGCATATTTGGCCGTCATTACCGTAGCGATCATTGCCGGGCTCGCGTTGCTTCCTGGCAGCGGCTGCGTCGGCATGGGAGCGATCACAACCGGCGTATGTTCGGCGTGGCGCTCGCAATGGCGGCACGATATTTGAAGCCGCACATGCTGCAGTCCCGGTGCCTTGACCTCGATATGCAATTGCTCACAGGTCTGTTCGCTCATCCGGTGCATCGCGCCCTTGCAGCACGGGCAGTCCTTCTGGTCTTCGGGCAGGTCGTATTCGATACGGGTGCGCAGCAGGTCGGCGGGTAGTGCGAAGCGCCACAAAGTGCGCGTGCTGCCGATTGACGTCGCTAGTAGCAACTGGGATTCGACGCTCGAAGGCGACGGCTCGATGGCACCGGTGCGGCTCGCTCGTTCGCGGGATGCGTGATGCATCCGCCGCGCGTATCGAGTCAGCACGCGCGGTGCGACCGTTCGCGGACGTCAACGATCTGGCGAACCGGGCGCAACTTGCTCGCCAGGACCTGCAAGTGCTGGCCGATCCGATGCGCTTTACTCGCTCGCGGGCATCCGCCGTCAGGCAATCTGGCAAGCGGTGGCCGCCCTGAGAAATAACCGCCGGAGGGACGGCATAGCGATTGCGCAGCCTCTTCTGGTCCAGCCATCGCTCCTGGAGCGGACTGAAAGCCCCCGCCTGGATCCAGCTGTCGAAATCGGGGCGGAAACAGGCTGTGCGTGGGGAAGAATTCAGGCGGGCTCGGATTAATTCCAGGGCCGCGCGTCGTTGCCTGCGAAAATCCGTGCTCGATTCCTTTGGTGTTGCTATGAAATCTGTGGAACGCCTTAGTACTGCAGTGCCCGGCCTGGATGAAGTTTTATCCGGAGGGTTCATTCGTGGTGCAACTTACATCGTCCAAGGCAGTCCCGGCGCTGGCAAAACGATCTTTGCAAACCAGGTAGGGTTTGCGGAAGCTCGCCGCGGTGGAAGAGTTCTTTACGTCACTCTGCTCGCTGAATCACATGAACGCCTCTTTCAGTCGTTGCGCAATTTTGGATTCTTTGATGAATCGCGAATAGGGACGGACCTGATGTTTTTGAGTCTGTTCAAGACCCTTCGCGAAGGAGGGCTCCCGGCGTTTGTGCAAGCAATTCGGAGAGAGCTATCGAAGCATCGTTCGTCCCTTTTAGTGCTTGACGGTTTGCTGATCGCTTCCGGCAAGACAGATTCGGACGTAGATCTGCGGGTATTCATGGCGGAATTGCAAGCGCATGCCGTCATCGCAGGCTTCACCGTTCTGTACCTTAACAGCGTCGGAGACGAGGAAGGCAGCTTCGAACACACCATGGTAGACGGTGTGTTGGTGCTGAAAGAAGAACTGGCGATAACTCGAACTGTGCGACGTCTCAGGGTCATCAAGACACGCGGAAGTTACTCCCTCGGTGGGTTGCATCAGTACGACATCGACTGCGAAGGACTCAAGGTCTACCCTCGGCTTGAGTCGTTGTATGAAAGCCACGATATTGATGCGTTTCCGCGGGAGGAGCGTGTTGCGAGCGGTATCCACGGTTTCGATCGAGTGCTCTTTGGAGGATTTACGAGGGGTTCTTCAACGCTTCTTTTTGGCCCGCCTGGCAGCGGTAAGACGACGTCCGGTCTTAACTTCGTTGCGCAGTCGACGGTTGAGATGCCGTCCGTACTCTTAGGTTTCTATGAGTCACCGAAGAGACTGGTATCGAAAGCGCGATCGCTTTCGATACCGCTCGATTCGCTTGTCGCTTCCGGCGCGCTTATCATGGTGTGGCGCCCGATCAAGGAAAACCTGCTCGATGAACTAGGGCACACCCTCTTGAAATGCGTCCGCGGAACCGGATCGCTTCGGGTTTTCATTGACGGTATGGGTGGATTCGAGCGGGCTGCGGTCGATCGCGGCCGCCTGGTAGAGTTTCTTACCGCCCTCACTAACCAGCTGCGCGACGCCGGTGCAACTACAGTTGCAACCTGGGAATCGCGTGAACTGATACAAACGCGGGCCGTTTCTCGCGTCTCTGAACTGACGAGCATTGCCGACAATATTGTGGTGCTCCGTCACATGGAGTCAGCTGGCAAACTACAGCGGACGCTCGCCATCGTGAAGTCACGCGACTCTGAGTTCGATTCGCGGGTGCACGATGTAACCATCGCATCGGGCGGGCTTTTCGTTATCGGTCCAACGGCACAAGCGCAACCACCGCATCTTGCGCCAAGCAACGGTGAGACTACCGCACCGATAAATGGAAGCGACTAGGCATGGCGACTATCCTGGTCGTTGACGATGAGGCACTCATTGCCGAGGCACTTGCCTTCCTGCTTTCCGAGGCAGGCCATCTCGTCAAAACAGCAAGCGACGGTGCAGATGGGCTGAGCCTGCTTAAAAAGTCCAAAGCGTCGCTTGTCGTAACGGACTTTATGATGCCCGTTATGACAGGGCTGGAGTTCGCGCGCGCGGTCAAAACAGATACGGTTCTGAAGGAAACACCAATCGTATTGCTCAGCGCGGCACAGGCTTCAATCGGACGACGATATCCGGAGTTGTTTTGTGCGGTGTTCGAAAAGCCATGCGAGCCTCGCGATCTGCTCGCGACGGTCGAGTGCCTACTGAGTCAGGTCAATGGCAGCGCCGCCGGCTTGGACGACACCGATCGCGCCGCCGACGGCTGAATCTTTTAGAGTGATTTTAAGCGAACGACGGACGCGTTCGTCGGGTATGGTAGTCGCACATTCTTGCATGATCATCGGCCACTAACTTAATTTGGGTGTGGAGTTCGACACGATCCAAGATCTCCCACCCAAACCAGATCGAATACCGGAGCGGAGCAGAAATGGTAGAGAAGGCTAGCGGCAAAAGCGCACGGCACGATGGCCCCGACTTTACGGTTGTCGGTATCGGGGCGTCCGCAGGCGGGATCCAAGCGCTTTTGAGCCTGTTCAAAACAGTGCCGCCGGCGCCCGGAGTCGCATTTGTCGTTGTGTTGCACCTCTCGCCTAACCATACGAGTCACGCACACGATGTGATCCAAAATGTCACCGGACTGCGAGTGAGTCAGGTGACCGCGCCAGTGCCGCTGGAGAAGGACAACGTTTATGTCATCCCGCCGGGCAAACAGCTGTCGATGGTCGACGGGTATCTTCGCGTGACCGATCCGGACCTACCCAGACTGCCACCAACGACCATCGACGTCTTTTTTCGCAGTCTAGCGCAGGCGCACGGCTCCCGCGCCGTGTCCGTAATCCTATCCGGGTCAGGCTCCGACGGCTCGGTGGGTATTGCGCGTGTGCGAGAGCTGGGTGGCATGACAATCGTGCAACGGCCTGAAGAGGCCGAGTACGGCGAAATGCCACGCAGCGCAATCGCGACCGGAGACGTCGACCTGGTGCTGCCAGCCGTCGAGATCGTCCCAAGGCTGCTGGCGCTGGTCCGAAGCGCGGCCAACATTGATCTGCCGTCGCCGTCCGACGACGGATCGGCCGACGGAAACGAGGTGCCCGCGACGGAGCAGGACGCGGTTGACCAGGTGCTCGACCTGTTACGGCAACGCACACATCACGATTTTGCCAGCTACAAGCGGGGCACCGTGCTACGCCGGATCGAGCGGCGATTGCAGGTCAACGGGTTGACAGGCAGTGCCGCCTATCGCGACTTTCTGGATGCTCATCCGGATGAGACGCCAAAATTACTGGCTGACATGCTGATCGGCGTCACAAATTTTTTCCGCGACCCCGCAGCGTTCGAAGCGCTGGAAAAGGCGCTTATTGCGGAGCTCAGAAAAAACCTGCAGGGACGCGAAGAAATTCGCGCGTGGGTGCCCGCGTGCTCGACTGGAGAAGAAGCTTTCTCGATTGCGATTATCCTTAGGGAGGCCGCGCGCAAATTGCCGAATCGGCCTCGAGTGACTGTATATGCGACCGACATCGATGAACGCGCCATCGCGATCGCGCGGAGCGCCAGCTATCCTGGCGCCATTGCCAACGACGTCCCAGCGCCGCGCCTCTCCCAGTATTTTTATCAGGACGGAAGCCGCTACGGGATTATCAAGTCGGTGCGTGATACGGTTGTCTTTGCCGCTCACAACATCCTGCGCGATCCGCCGTTTTCCCGCGTCGATTTAGTTTCAAGCCGAAACGTGCTCATTTATTTGGACCGGCGCGCGCAGACCCGTGTACTTGAGACTTTCCATTTTGCGTTGCGCCCCGGAGGGTACATGTTCCTGGGAAGCGCCGAATCCGCCGATTTCGCGTCCGAGCTTTTCGAGCCGGTCGATAAACATTGGAAAATCTACCGGGCGCTTCCACAATCGATCAGAAGCGGATTGTCGGCATTTCCCGTCGCGCCAGTACCAACGACGACCGCTGGCCAGACTTTCTTTTCGATAGGGGGCGGCACGAATCCGACCGCAGCCGCGTCGGGCACCCATTCCAACGCGCTGGACATGTTCGGGCCGCCCCTCATCATCATGCGCGCTGATGGAGAGATCATCCATCGATCTGCCAACGCCAATGGTCTCACCCAAGATGCGCGCCGCACCCGTGTTCACAACCTATTTGACGTGATACGCGCGGATGTCCAGGGAACAGTCCGAAAGGCAATCGATGAGTGCCTGAAAAAAGGACGGCGCGACGACCAACCAGCTGTGCCGTTTGAGTCCGCCTCGGGGTCGATTTTGGTCGACCTATCGATACGGCCCTACCGCGATCCTGCTCGGGAGGAAAATCTGCTTTGGGTGATCTGCGATCCCGTAAGTCCGCTTCCCGACGTGCAGGAAGAACCGGTCGAAGGTGGTGAGGATTCGGTCGGTTCACTGAAGCGTGCGCTAGCGGGTAGCGAGGACCGTCTGCGCAACTCGGTGGAATATGCACGGAATTCGACGGAGGAGCTCAGAGCGTCCAACGAAGAACTGCAGGCGATGAACGAGGAGATGCGCTCGGCGACCGAAGAACTCGAAGCGAGCCGAGAGGAACTTCAATCGCTTAACGAGGAGCTGGTGACGGTCAATTCCGAGTTGATGACCAAGGTTCAAGAATCGGCACGGGTCAGCGATGATCTCCAAAACCTCATTTCACTGGTCGGCGTCGCCACCGTCTTCGTTGACCGGATGCTAAATATCAAGCGCTACACCGCGCCCGCCGACACGCTGTTTAATATCCTTCCTGGTGACCGGGGCCGGCCGCTCCAGCATCTCACGCACAACTTGGACTATCCGGGGATGATCGACGATTTGCGTGTTGCGTTCGAACAGCTTAAAAAGACGGAGCGCGAAGTGGCGAGCACGGACGGGCGAAGTTTCCTCGCGCGCGTACTTCCCTATCGCACCGACGACGACCGGATTGACGGGGCGGTGCTTGCGCTCATTGACATTACAGAACAAAAAGCCGCCCAAGAGGAGGCACGCGAAGGCGTTGAAAAGCTGAAGCTGGCGGCCCAGGCGACGCATGACTTCGCGATCATCGTGCTTGATAACGACGGCATGGTCGTCAACTGGAACGCGGGCGCCGGTCGAATCTTCGGGCTGAAATCCGGTCAAATGCTGAGTCAGCCGCTCGACGCTATTTTTACGCCCGAGGACCTGGCCGCCGGCGTGCCCGCTTATGAGCGCCGACAGGCGCGCGTAACGGGTCGAGCTGAGGACGAGCGCTGGCACATCAGAGGGAACGGCGAACGCGTTTACTGCAGCGGGTATCTCAGTCGCATCGACGTGCCGGGATTCTCAGGATTTGCGAAATTCGTGCAAGATGCGACGCGTCGCAAACTCGCCGAGAGCAAGCAGCAGCAGGCGTTGGAGAAAGAGCGGGCAGAATACACGGAAGTCGAGAAGCTCAGCCGGATGAAAGACGAATTTATTGCGGTTCTGTCGCATGAACTCAAAAACCCGCTGAACCTGATCCACATGAAAGCGGAAATGCTGATCCGTCTTCCTGAAACGCGGCACATTGGCCGGGTTCAAGAAATTACTGACGCGATTCAGAAGTCGGTGAGTACCCAGGCACAGATTATCGACGATCTGCTGGATTTCTCGCGGGTCAACACGGGAAAACTGTCGCTACGTTTCGCTCCGACGGACGTCAGCGCAATTGTCCGCTCGATTGCCGAGACGTTACAGAAGGATGCGAGCCAGGCTGGGATTGACTTGCGGCTCGAACTGTCCGACACGCCGGTCCTGATTCGGGGCGACGCAGTGCGCGTCGAACAAATCATTTGGAACTTGGTCAGCAATGCTTTGAAGTTCACGCCTCGGGGCGGCCGTGTAACGGTGCGGCTCATGCTGGAGGCGGGACAGGCGCGGCTCGACGTAACGGATACGGGCGATGGCATCGCGGCGGACGTCATTGGCTCAATTTTCAACATGTTCCAGCAAGCGCCGACGGTGGCACACCACGTACGTAAGGGCGGCCTGGGGATCGGTCTTTCGCTTGTACGCGAGCTTGCGAAGTTGCATGGCGGTCGCGTTGAGGCACACTCGGGCGGGCTTGGTAAGGGCGCATCCTTTGTCGTGTGGCTGCCCGCTGATGCGTCATCTATCCAACGCCATGCGGGCGACCGACCCGCCGACTTGTCCGTCTTTCGGGGCAAGAAGATTCTTTTGGTCGAGGATACGCCGGAGTCGCTCGCCGCGATGTCGGACCTGTTTGCGATCTACGAAGCGGCCGTGACGCCGGCGGGCAACGCATCGGACGCCCTTGAGGCGGCAAGCCAGCAAGGCTTCGATCTGGTTATTACCGACGTGAACCTGCCGGACTTCGATGGTTATTGGCTTGTTGACAAGCTAAGAGGTTTGCCCGCGTACGCCGCCATTCCGGTGATTGCAGTTACGGGCCGCCCTGTGGCACAAGAAGAGCAGCGTGCGCGTGAGGCAGGGTGCGATTCGTGCCTCGCCAAGCCTTTTAGTCTTGAAGCCCTCGCGGATGTTTTTCGTCAAGCGAAGACGTAGCGGCATAGTGGCCCTCAAATACGTGGCTACGTTGCCTTCGCGACCACGGAGGCGCGCAGTTGCGGGACATCCACGACCCGACCTCAGGCATACGGTCCAACCGCTAATGAAGTGGCGCTCACTTCTCGACCGCCTATAAACCGAGGAGAGTAAGTGGTGCCTACCCTCTGCACTTGGAATGTTGTTTCGCCTGTGATTATGCCCGCGTGGCTCGTCGATTTGCGTCGGCCGAGCGGCAGTATCTTTCAAGCCCGTCGATAACCATACGGCCGGGTTCGAACGGCGTGATTTTCACATGTGTAAGCAATATGACCGGCAGAGGCAGACGCTACGTTTTGGCTCCCTCCGTATCGGTATCCGTATCGTCGGTGTCGTCGGTATCGACGGCGGTCGCGGTACTCCGCTCCACGGGCACGCGCACGGCGGACTCCCAGCGGTGCGAACCGCACGCCTCGCACGGTTCGCCCGGACGTTCGCGCGACGCGAGCGTCACGCCGCAACTCCAGCACGAGAAATAACCGTCCGCGCCGATTGCATCGAGCAGTCCTCGCTCCATGTCTGGCCGCACGGTCAGGCCGGGACGGGGCGTCTTTCTCCAGACGATGCTCATCGACCCGGACGCTTCCAGATACACGCGCCGCAACTGGCCGAGATGCGCGACGTTCGCCGCACGCAACTGGGAGGCCAGCATTTCGCGCGAGATCTGGCTCGCCCTGAGTTGATCGAGCAGCATGCGGCCGTCCTTCACGAGCATGCGGACGTCGCCTTGTTGCAGGACTTCGAGCTTGCGCCAGCGCAGCCCGGCTTTCGACGTCAGGCGCTGCAGCGCCACGACTGTCAACAGCACGACGGCGGCAGGCAATACGCCCTGCGAGGACACCTGAATAGGCACGCCGATGGCCGCGCCCAGCATCAGAATGACGGCGAGTTCGCTGATGCTCAACTGTGCGGCCACGCGCTTGCCCATCATGCGCATCGCAATCAGCAGCATCAGGTACATGACCACGGCGCGGGGAATGACTTCGACGAGAAAGGCCCACGGTCCGTCGCCAATGAGAAGTCGCTCGATGAATGGCATTAGCGCTCCACTTCAGTGACGGCGTAGGTCCAGTCGCGCGATCCGCAGTTATCGCAGTTGAGGCCTTCGGTGCGGCCGGTCTTCACCGTGTTGCCGCAATCCACGCACGCATGCCAGCCATCGACGCGGGCTTCGTCCCGCAGCTCCTCGTCGAAGGCGGGCAGCACCGACAGGCCTGGCCGCGCGGGGCGTGCAGGGATGATCGAGAACGCGCCCGAAGGCTCCATGTACAGGCGGCTGATCTGGCCGAGATGTTGCCAGCCGGCAAGACGCATGGCTTCGAACACTTTCTCTCGCGGCATGGCGGCGCGCGCGAGTTCCGGATGTTCGAGCCGGCCTTCACGCGCGAGCAGGGTGACATCGGTCGATACCATCGTTTCCACGCGCCGATGCGTAATGCCCGCGCGCGCAATGACACGCTGGAGCACGACGGCAACCAGCGCGATCAAGAACGGCGGCAGCATGCCGCGATTCGCCGCCTGGAGCGGGACGCCGATGGCGGCGGCGAGCGTAACGACAATCGATATTTCAAACAGCGTGTACTGCGCGGCGACGCGTCGTCCGAGGAGACGCATCGCGATGACGAGCAGCACGTAGGTCGCGCCGGTTCGAACCAGCACTTCTATAAGAAAATGCCACGACGCGTTCCCAAAAAGGAAACGATGCCAATCGGTCAGGCTGAACGGTGGGGATTGCACTTCGACACCTGCAACATCGCTCGAGAGTGTACGGGCAAGCGCATTTAATGTGCCCGTATGGTCCTGCTAAGCCGTTCGATTCATCTGCGCAAGCGCGGCCTGCGCGGCCTCCCGCCCGTGGATCCAGTGTTCCGGGATGGCGGGCTTGCTGAACTGCTCGTCCTCGGAATGCGATACGCGCTGCGAGGGTTCATAGTCGACGGAGACGACCTCAACCGGCTTTGCACCGGCGATCTGACGCGACAATGGGGATGTTGTCTTGTCGGATTTCTCCTCAGCCGTTCATTTTAACGACTTTGCGCGTCGATCGCTGGATGCGGTCTAAACGGGGCGGCAGTGCGCGCAGCGTCGTACGACGGTCGCGCTAGCTGCGCCAACCGCTAATCGTTGTCGCTGTAATACACGTACGAAGGCTGCCGCAGCTTGCCTTCTTTGCCCGCCGCGCCGGGCGAGTCCGGCAGCCGGGGCAGCTTGTCCCACAGCAGTGCGCGTCCGAGAACCTGGTTGCGGTCCATGTTCGGATGGTCCTCTTTCAGCCGGTTCAGAAACTGCTCGAACTCGGACACGTAAAGGCCGGTCGTTCCACCGCCTTGTTCACGATGACGTTTGAACAAGCCCACGGTTTTCTCCTTTCAGTCAAAGGTTCATTCGTTGCGGACAGACTTGGCTTTCCTGCGATCAAGCATCCCCTACGCGCTCGAACCGAAAAAAACATGCGATGCCTTCGAGTCGTTGACCTCCTGGATATACAGCGTCTCGCCGAATACGACGCGATACCCCTTCTTCGGCAGGACCGCGGGCCGGTTGCCGGTCAGCCGGCTGTCGATGCCGCCCGGCCCAGGCATCGGCGCGCACGTTGTTTTCGGGCTGTGCGTGAAGCTGTGCATCTGGCGTGCCTGCGCAAGCTGCGCGATGGCATGGCGAATGCTCCATGTTCGCCGGTTGAATGAATGTAACGGAGCATTCGCATGAGTTGATCGGCTTTGACGTTTTTTGCGCTCGTCTGCGCGTTGATCGCGATCGCGGATGAAAGCGGCTACCCGACCGACGTCGACGCCGCGCGAGAACCTCCTAAGCTCCCGATGCCAGGACGCGGGCGCGGTCCGCGAGCCCGTCCAAACATTGCAAACGCCAGTCGAAGTAGCGCCGGTTGTAGCCCGCGCATCGATATTGAGCGAGATCCTGGCGTACCTGATCGCGAGTCGAGTCGGTCTTGCCGCCCCGATGACGCGGCTCGCGCGTCGAGCGCAACACCACACGCGCGATGCCCTCGCGGACCGGCGCTTCAGACTGACTTCGTCACCATCAGCCAGAAAATGCCGACAAACGCGACGAACGCCAGCGCCCCGAGCACCGTCCACGCCGTCATCAGGCGCCAGTAACGCTGCGAAAGTATGGCGCCCGCCGCCGCGCAGGCGCGCGCTTCCGCCGCGAGGTGCATCTGTATCAACACGACGGGCACCCAGCACCCAATGGCGAAGACATAGAGCCCGATGGACCATGCGAGCCAGGGCGTTCGCACTGGGAACCCCGCGAGATGCAGCATCGCGATGCCTGTGAGCGGCTGAACGATAGCGGTCGGGGTCGTGAAGAGCCAGTCGGCGAGCACCACCAGCCGGCTGATGCGGGCGACGGTGCGCGCATCGCGGCCGAGCGTCGCGCTCAGCAGATAAAACGCGGAGCCGATGCCCGTGCCGAAGAGAATCGTCGATGAAAGCACATGCAGCCACTTGATGACGAGATAGGTCACGGTCGGCTCTTTTTATCGAGTTGAATCAGAAGAACGAGGGCGGCGAGCATCGGCAAATTCTTCGACAGCGGGCCATACGGATGCAGCCAGTACTCCGGCAAGCGGCAGGTGATGAGCAGCGAATAGAAGACGATCAGCGCAATCTGGCCTTGCCACAGGCGCGTACGCGGACCGAGACGCGCGGGCCACGCAAGCGAGAGCGCGCCAAGCAGCAGGTCGCACGCCGCAGCGGAATACAGCAGGAACACGCGCGTGCCGGGCGGCGCGCCGACGCGTGCGAGCAGGTCCAGGCTCGCGTCGCGAGGGTAAAGCCACGCGGACACGATGGCCGTCCAGATCCATACCGCCGCAATCGAGCCGACGAGCAACGGCACGGTCCACGCGAGCTTCGCCTCCATGCCGAAGCCGCGTGGCAGCGCGGGTAATCGCGACAGCGAGGTAGGCGGCCTGCCGAGCCAGCGGCGCATGCCGTCGTCCGGCGCGGTGTTGCCGCGCTCCAGCATGTCGAGCGCATCGCTGCTGACGAACGCGCCCGGCAGCCGTTCGCCGATGCGCGCGGCCAGTGTAACGAGCGGCATCGGTATCGGAAGAAACGTCGGCGGGGCGGCGCCTGCCAGGCGCGCGAGGACGCCGAGGTAGGCTCGCATCGTCATCGGCTCGGGGCCGACGGCCGCCACCGACTCGTTCGACGGCGCTTCTGCCGCCAGCGCGCCTCTCGTCACCAGTTCGACGACATCATCGACATGCACCGGCTGCACCCGCTGCGCACCGCCGCCCGGCAGCGGCACGAGGGGCAGCGTCGCCCAGGCGGTGAAGAACTTCGTGCTGCTTCCCTCCGGCGAGAAGACGAGCGAAGGCTGCACGATCAGCGACGATACGGGCAGGCGCGCAAGGCGTCGTCGGCCGCGCGCTTCGTGAGGTGGTAGGCGCTTTGCGCGTGCGAATCGGCCCCGAGCGCCGAGATCTGCACGATGCGGCGCACGCCCGCGCGCACCGCGGCCCCGAAGAGGAGGATGGGCGCATCTGCGTGCAGGCGCTGGAAGTCGTAGCCGGAACGGTCGCTGAAGACGCCGACCGCGTTCACGACCACGTCGACGCCGTCCAGAAGCGGCATCAACGTTGCTGGGTCGTCGATACGCGCGAGATCGAGCGCGACGAAGCGGCAGCGAGGCGACGCATCGCGAGCCGGCGGCGCACGCCGCGCGCAACAGATCACCGAGTGTCCCCGCGCGAGCAGCGCCGCCGCGATGCGCGAGCCGAGCAGCCCGGTAGAACCCGTGAGGAAGATGACCATGGCATTGGGTATCGACGCGACGAAAGACATCCTCTTGCCCGGCATATCCGCCGGATTGCTGTCGACGGCGGCGCTCCGCATCTGCGCGCGGCTGCATGGCAAGCGCGCGGCGGCTCCGGTAAGCGCCGTGAGTCACTGGCTGTGGCCGCAAGAAGCGAACCAGACGGCGCATCCGAAGCCGAGGCATCTGCTCACGGGACTCGCCATCCATCAGATGATGTCGATAGGCTGGGCGGCGGGCAACGCGCTCGGCGTCGCGGCCGCCCGGCGCACGATCAGCCCCAGCCGTGGACCGCGCAAAGAGCGAACGCGCCGCGTCGCGCTCGCGGCGGCGACGACGCTGGCGGCTGCGGCGGGAGACTACATCGTGGTGCCCAAGCGCTTCACGCCCGGCTTTGAACACCACTTGCCGGTCGCGCACATTGCAGCGGTCTATCTCGCGTTCGGTGCAGGGCTCGTCGTGCCGTTCATATTCAAGCGGCCGCACGGCCGACGCTCGGCCTAATGATTACTCCACTGCGCACCGTATCGTTCGTCAACGCCGGAGCAAGGTGATGATTTCGCACGGGTTTCTCGTTCGTCAATATTTTTGCGGCTCACTGATCGCCATCGCCGCTTTCGCTTCACCCAGCGCGCATGCACAGCAGGCCGTGCGGCAGCCGACCACGCGCGAACGCGCCCACTGCGAACTGCGCGAACTAGAGAGCGTCGGCTATCGTCCGTGGAAGAACGACTACTATTACCCGCGCCACCTTCAGTTGGCGCAGGCGCGGCTCGAGGCGAGAAAACGCGCGCAGGGTCTCGACGGCGTCGATACCTGCGGGGGCGGCGCGACACCGGCACCCGTGCCGGCCCAGGCGCCCTAACCGCCGATAGCGCCTAGCGCCGGCAGTGTTCGAGATAGTCTACCTCGTGACTCCCGACGAATTCCACGATGCTGCTCTACAACCGCAACGGCGCGTCGATGGACTTCGTCTCGAGGCGTTGGCTGCCCACTGGAGAGACCGCGGCGAGGACTTCCAAGGCGCAATGGCGGGACCCTTGCTCACAACAGACGAAAGCAAGTTGCTGGCAGGCACGTCAACGGACTCGTGTCGCCATAGCCTTGGCACGCACGCTGCGGCCGAGGAAGTGCCGCTCGACGTTGTGCAAAAGATTCTTGGCCAGGCTTCGCTGCAAACCACGTCCATCTACGTTGAGGCCGAGAAACGGCGGATGCTTCGTGAGGCGGCATCCTTCTACAGCCGTCCGAGGTCAGATGGACCCCGCAATAGCTACGTCCCCCCTCTTCGCGGGCGAGAGGTTTCCGTGTTATCAACGAGAGCCGCCACCTCTGCAACGCCGCAAGTCGCTGTACACGCTTGTACACCGGCGTTGTTAATTGTAGATTGGTACGAAGTAAGCTACTGTTGAAGAGTTGTCATGCGCCGAGTGATGAATCGCTTCCCTTCATACTCGAAAGTTGCTCGCACCCTGCCCCTGTCTCATGGGGGTGCAGGGCCTCGGGTGCACTCTCATCCTGATGGCAGTTCTCGTGCAATTGTGGTTCTATACCGCGACAGGGAAGCAATGCAGCAGCGTGCTACAACAACGGCTTTTCGCCTGACAAAGATCCAGATTTCGTTACACTACTCACACATTTGGGTCCACCGACTTGGTCGTGCAGCGTTAAGCGCTCATCACAGGCAACGTCAGAGACGCCATTCACATACCGATTTGCATGCCACGGCCGAACCTCGTCGCGCCGGTTCACGGGCGAAAACATGCTCGTGGCTGTGGGTGACTTCCTGACGATATTGCTCGACAACCGAGCACGCTTTAGGCTGTCACCCCGCTGTTAGCGGGTCTCCCGAGACCCGCTCCGCATCCGCAGATGTTGTCCATTGGAGCGCTCCCCAGTCATGGAAGGTCGAAGCGCACCGGTTCGACGGGGCCCGCGAAGAGGCGAAACATCGAAGTGGCGTACCGTTCCGATAAATGCTAAAGACCGGAAGAAGCTGCCGTGACCATTGAAGCGGTTTGGTTCCTTATCGTTGGCGCGCTACTCGTGTTGATGGCGGTAGCGCGAAAAATCGTCGAGCGCCTGCCCATGACCGGCGCAATGGTGTACCTCGCAGTTGGCTTCGTTCTGGGGCCGGCCTGCACGGGGTTGCTTGCCCCCAATGTCGAGAGAGACGCCCACCTCCTGCGGATTCTCACCGAATCCGGCCTTGTCGTGTCGCTTTTCGCGATTGGCATGTACCTGAGAATCGAACTCACCAACCCGCTGTGGAAATTAACGCTGCGGCTTGCCGGTCCAGCGATGCTTATCACGATAGCGCTCACGTTCGTGGCTGCGCGCTGGGGACTTGGCCTCGCAGCCGGTCCGGCACTCCTCCTCGCCTCTGTGCTCGCGCCCACCGATCCGGTGCTGGCCAACGAACTGCGTGTGGAACAGGCGGGCGACGATGAACCGTTGCGTTTCGCCTTGTCATCGGAGGGAGGACTCAACGACGGCGCTGCCTCGCCAATGGTCTTTGTCGCTCTCGCGCTGTGCGGCGTTCATAGCCTGGGCAGCGATAATCCTTGGACTTTTTCTCTTGCGATCCTGTGGGGACTTGCAAGTTCTTCCGTTATTGGATGGGGCTTTGGCACCGGTGTCGTCGCTCTGATCACAAAGCTGCGCACCCGATACGACCACGCGCTGGGCTTGGAAGGCTTTCTGGCGCTCGGGCTGGTCGCCCTCGCCTATGGAGCGACGCTCATTGTCGACGGATATGCGTTCGTTGCAGTGTTCGTCGCCGGCGTCGCGGTGCGACGGCAGGAGATGAAGGCGACCGGTGAGCAAGCGCCGAGCGAGGCATTGAGAGACGTCGAACGTGGTGAGCGCGAAAAAGCCGCGAAAGATCCGCAACTTGCACACGCCTACATGGCCGAGTCGATGATGGGCTTTTCGGTTGAAATGGAGCGGTTTATCGAATTGGGACTAATGTTGCTTATCGGAGGCGTCGTCTCGGCGCATTGGCAGGATATGCTGCGTTGGACCGTTATTTGGCCGGTCCTTTTTCTGTTCATTGTTGCGCGACCAATCGGGACAACGCTGTCGCTTATCGGTTCTTCATTCGGTTGGCACCAGCGACTTTTGTCCGCGTGGCTCGGACTTCGCGGCGTCGGCGCATTCTATTACCTCCTTTTTTGTCTTGAGCAAGCCGGGAAACCGGTTGCATCACAGATCGGACCGATCGTCTTGGCGGCAATTGTCCTCTCGGTGGTTCTTCATGGCGCTAGTGCGACGGTATTACTCGAGCGCTACTTTCAAACGCGGGATCAATAACCGTGAAGTCGCGCCTGGCGCGGGGCGACGCGTGCGCATGTCATCCATCATGCGCTGGCGTAACGGGCTGATAACTTCGGTAGTTGTCGTCATGGCTCGGCTCCTGTCAAGTATCGAGGCGGATCGCCTCATCAACATAGGAAACCAAGCCGAGTCCCTTCGAAAAACCACATGCCTCAAACGGAGGGTCTACCGCGCGAGCGGTTAAGTCCCCTGGCCGATTTCCGAGCCCCGCGATTTAAACGCTGGTCCCAGAGAGAGGCCGCGGATCAACGCGATCGGAGCAGTTCGACCGAGAGATGAGGCGGAAGATGCGATTGGAACTGCTTGGTCTCGACGTTAAACCAGACCTGTTTCCAACCGGGCCGAAATCCGTCAAATCGTAATACCAGTGTCCCTCCAGCGCTGAGCTCGAACCTATACACGAAACCGTTGACCGGGGCGAACATGTCTCCTCCGTTGTTATGCGGGAACGCGTATTGCATCGACCTTGAAGCCACTTTTCAAGCGAGAACCAGCATAAGCCAGGCGAGACCGTTAAGACATCGGGATTACAAAGTCGTGAAGGGAAGGTGACACCGCGTCGGGATTCAAGGTCACATGCGTAGAGGGCGAGCACTTCCCGCCGCCTCGAAGCGGTAAAGGCGCTGATCCGCTGGGCAGTACCTCTCGCTTGTTGGCTCGGCACAAGCGCGCGCTTTCAGGGTGGCTCGGCTTACGCGGCGTCAGTGCCTTTTATCACCTGGTGTTCACGGGTTGCTCGTCGAGACGATTTTCGCATGGCACTGCGAGGCATCGGGAATGACGGAAAGCAGGAAATCGGGCGCTTTCTGTCGCCAAAGACGGGCAAGCAGTACGTGCTCATATCGGCGGGGGGGCGCGCGGCAATCGCCTGATCGTGGCGACTTGTGATCGCATATGCGCTAAATCGTTGATTGTCGATGCGCAGTCGCCGCTTTGAGTTCTAGCCATTATGGCCAAAGCTCTAATGGATTCCAAACACTCTTCCTCGCTGAGCGACTGGTCGGCCGGGGTCGCTGGCTGCTCTGCGACGGGCGCTTTTACCCGACCGCGGTTTTATTCGGCTTTTGTGCTGCGCGGGATGAATTTGGCCGCGGGCAGACAAAAGGCGCCGTCACCTTGCAGTTCGTCGCGATGTGCGCCGCGCCGATCGTCATCGATCCGTCCTACCTGAGCTGCGTCGCTTCATTGGCTCGCCGGCGATGAGCCCGAGGCCGCCGACGGCGAGATGGGAGCAGTCGACGAAGATCCGAGGGCGCTATCTGTAGCGTCGCCAGTTTTCATTGAGCCGATGCCGGCTTTCCCTGCGTCGTCAGACTGCTTACAACCCCCCGTTGCGATGGCTACCGCTGTTGCGATCGCAATTTGCACCACGCCCAACAGCAGTGAACGCTTCATAGTGGTTCCTCCATCGAAAGGAATGGGCTACCGCGCGGACAAGCTTGTTCGCGTAGGTCGAGCCGCAAGTTGCATACCCCGCGCCGCTGATGTTGGAATGCCGATCTTAGCGCTGGCGCAACGGCGACCGGGATCGCGTGCGATATGCCTTATGCGCTTGCCCTAGCCGGTCGCGGAGAGACGTCTGCCGGGTCCGGCGCCTCTTATGATCGACCTGCTTCGTCGGCGATCCGGCTTGGTCTTGAGGCACTAGACAGACGTATGCGATAGCGCGAGACAGTCGAACCATGTCACGCACGCGTGCGTTCGAGAGACTGCTTTCTGGAGGACCACCTCGACCGAGATTTCGAAAAACCTGCCGCTACTCTTGATTCCGCCGCTTTTGGGATGCGTCGCTAGCAGCATGGCACCACCGGGAAGGAATCTCAGTGACGCAGAATGCCGCGGCCTCGCGGCCCTAGGGGCGAATGCGAGTCCGACAATGGCTCAACATCAAAGCGAATTACGTGCGCTGCGGCGGGATGGCTATAAGCCGCCGCCGTTTTCCGATGATCCGTACTACCCGGACGACATACAAGCGGCGCAGCGGGTCGTTGATTACTGGTTTCAGACAGAGTGCCAGCCAACGCCCAATCTGTAATTCGCCGTCCTGTTGAGACGCCGGCTCGCGGGAAGTTTGCGGGGTACATGGTCAGTGATCCGGGGCAGACCGGCCATTTCTGGCCATATGCACCTGATCATAATGCCGCGCGGGTCCCGCGCTAGGCAGGGTGTCAGAGCGCTGGTCCCTCCGGCGCCTCCCTCCGGAAGCGCACCGCTACCGAGCTACCTACGATGGCGCTATTTCGATCAGCGGCACCAAATCTAACGTCTCGCCCCACACTAAGAATCAGAACAGCGTCGCCAGGTGATACTCGGGTAAGTGTATGGCGCGAATGTAGCCGCATTTTCACGTTTTACGGCGACTGACCCGCAGTGGCGAACGTAGCCATCAGCGCCGTGATGAACGGGCATTGAGCGTTGGTGTCGCCAAGCGACCAATAGGGAAAAGCCGGTATCAGCCGTCCCATCAACTGTTAAGAGGAGCACGGTCATGCTCGAGCCGTCGCTAGCCCTAAGCTTGCGAATCTGAATCATAGGAGAGCGCACCCAAGAAGCGCTCGCCGGCGGTGAACATAGCCCGATCAGACGACAAGTGCGACGACGGCACTGCGCGGGCGTAAGCGATGCCAGAATAGAGGGGGAATGAGGCAACAACAAAAAATCGCTTGGGAACAAATGACCGCCACGGCCTCGCTTAATGGCAATACGGCAAGCCTGCGAAGAACAGCCCGGAAGCGCCGAGAAGCTTGAGAGCGGTTTTGTCTGCCAGCCACATCGATCTTTCGGAACCCGGCAACGACAGCGCCGGCATAATGCGCCGCCTCGCTTGTATTCATCGCGGGTCGAGCAGCTTGGCCGCGTAGCCTTCTGGATGGTTCATGCAGGATTCCGACGGACTCGAATGCGAGTCAATGAGGATACGCGGGGGTCGCGCCTGCGGGTTTAACCGCCTGCCGGCGCCTCGTCCACCTCCCCTCCCAGCTCGTGCAGTTCGATAGTGCCGGCGGCCTGCGACTCGAGCGCGAGAATTTCGCCGGGCTCCAGCGTTTCATTGTTATTCGCGTCCTTATCGACAACAACGCGGAGCGTAGTTTCGCCTTGGTTGGTAATTGAGACTTTCATGGCTTTCTCCCTAGAGGAAGGCGGCCATTAGCGGCTGCCTTATGCCATTCTCCCCCGTAAAGTTCCACCCTTCAACGGGTGTCGAAATCGCTTCGCGAACGCAGCCCCATGCTTCGTAGAGTTGCAAGACGTATTTTAGCCAACCAGGATTGGGCAGCCAACACGATTGCGCCCGTGCGAGCCGCACCCTCGCCGCGCCCATCCTCGACACCGCCTTGATGGTTCTTATCCCTACGGCGCGAAAAAGACGAGTGATCTGCATGTCGTTTGAATTATGCGGCGTCATTGAATGGCTTAAAAGATCGTAGAACCTGAAACCCCTCGTCGTTAGCGTCCAAGCCTTCGCCCAATCTCGCCGAATTCAATGGGAGCCCTGGATAGAGGCTAAGCGAGCGTCAATAAGCCGCTCAGCGATCACTCGACATGCGGGGCAACGCGCAGGGGAGCCTGCTACGATCCTTGTCGCGTCTACGCCCGCTTTGCTGCGGGCTTCTTCTTTCGGACTATTCACCGCGCGAGCATCAGAACCGGGCGTCTGCGCAGACCGGCTCATCGCAGGACCGGCCGAAGCTCGCTGCCATCGCCGCTTGCACCGCTACCCGCTTGCGTCGACGCGATTTCCTTTGAAAGCGCAGACGGGAACGGGGAACGAGGCTTGCTCCGAATTACATGCTTCTCCCGTAGGCAACGCGAA